>NZ_JARPML010000002.1:1167500-1355000 GCF_030263835.1 Asaia sp. HumB
AAAAAAGTCCAAAAAAAAGGAAAAAACTCACACCACAGGAAACGCAGGACTCAAATGACCACCAACGCGAACCGCCTCAATCCTCACCGCCAACCCCGTCCGGTCATCCGTCTCAACAAAAACCCCACACACGGTCGCCTCACCTTCGGCCGGTTGCAGGCGCTCACCCGGCAGCTTGCGTACGAAGCGATAGAGCGAGGCTTCCTTGCCCATGCCAATTACACTGTCATAGTCGCCGCACATGCCTGCATCGGTCTGGTAAGCCGTCCCCTTCGAGAGGATACGATAATCAGCCGTCGGCACATGGGTATGCGTACCCACCACAAGCGAGACCTTGCCATCGAGGTAATGACCAAATGCCATTTTCTCGCTTCCTGTCTCGGCATGCAGATCCACGATAATGGCATGGGCGGTCATGCCAAGCTTGTGACGCGACAGGCACTCCGTGACGGCCCGGAAGGGATCATCAAGCGGGTCCATGAAAAGACGCCCCATGACATTGATCACGAGCACCTTACGCCCGTTGGGGAGCACGATCACGAAGGACCCCTGCCCCGGCGTGCCCGGCGGAAAGTTCAGCGGCCGAATGATACGCGGCTCCGCGTCGATCTCGCGCAGCAGCTCCTTCTTGTCCCAGGCATGGTTTCCCAGCGTGATCACATCGACCCCCGCCTTGAACAGATCGGTGGCTATAGCAGAGGAGAGCCCAAAGCCATGTGAGGCGTTTTCGCCATTTACCACCACGACATCGAGCTTCAGGGTTTCACGCCACGCTGGCAGACACGCCATGACCGCCTCACGGCCCGAACGCCCCACAATATCCCCAAGAAAAAGTAGTCTCACCCTGCTCTGCCTTCCCCGGCCTGTTGTCTGATAATTTCCCGCTCCGTCACGATCCGGTCGAGGGGCTCGTCATGCGCGCCCACGGGCACCGAAGCCACTTCCTGCCATGACAGCGCAAAGCCGAACGCCCTGCATTTCAGCGCGTCGAGAGTACGGTCGTAATACCCCCCGCCATAACCAAGCCGATTGAATGTCCGATCAAACGCCAGCAGCGGCACCAGCACGAGATCAGGGCGATCGTAATCGCCATCGGGATGGTGTGTTCCAAAGCGCCCCGCCACCATCTCGCAATCCGGCCTCCACCGTCGAAACAGCAGAGGCTCTCCCTTGGGCGTTGTCTCAGGCAGCAGCACATGCCGCCCGGCGTTGAAGAGCAGATGGCACAAGGCGCGCAGGTCCGCCTCACCAGGGAGGGGCCAGATGCAACCGATCTGGCCCAGATCTGGCTCAGCCAGAATCTGCATGGCGAGATTATTGTTGAGGGCCGTGTTTCCAGCGGGGGAGATGGGGCGTTCGATCCGGCGCTGTCGCATGATGCGGCGCAGAGCCTGCTTTTCTTGATCGATATTCATGTGTGGAACCACCATGGCCGTCGGTCTTTCAGCCCTCCCGGACCTGCTCACGCAGGTGGGCGCCAGATATCATGACCACGATCACGACAGAGCCAGCTCCCTAAGGAAGTGCTTATCGGCCCAGGGGTTGAGTTGCCTGACGTACCCGGCAGTCCCACCCGACACTAACTAGGCACTCTCCAGCTCGGCTGCAATGCCTTCGGCACGCTCCGCCAGCAAATTAAGCTTCTGCTCGCGCGATTCATTCTCGGCGATGATGCGCTCGGCACGCTGGACGCGCTCATTCGTGGTGGTTGGCAGAATTTCCTTGGCCAGATCATGCAATTCATCCGCCATGAACAGCGCCGCCATGACGAGCGTCCATGACTCGCCACCTTGCGTGCCAAGCCCGCGCACACGATCGATACGCCGCTCAACCTGCCTGGCCAGATCCTGAAGATAGCGCTCCTCGCCATCCTTGCAGCCAATTGTATAGGAATAGCCGTTAAGTCGAATGGAAACCTGTGCCATGATCAGACAGCCTCCTCATCAGCCAGATACTCGATCATGTCCCGTACCCGCAGCCGAAGCGCTTCGATATTGGCCGCAAGAGGCTGCCAGTCCATGGGCTCAGGCGCGTTCGCCTGCGGATGATGCAGAGCATAGGCGATGCGATCGAGCGCCTGCTCGATCCGGTCCTCAGGTCTTGCCTGTCCTGTGGCGCTATCGGTCTGATCCGTCAAAATGGCCTCATCATCCACACCGGGTTTCCGCTTGTGCTAGAGAAGCTCTCATAATGTCACAAGGTCAAGCATGAAGCCGGTGCAACATCTTCCCCGTAGGATTGTCGCTCTCTCGGATGACTCGCTCCTCCCGCTCCTCAGCCAGTCGGGTTTCAGCGTCCCCTATGCAGTCATATCCGGTGAGGGGCTTGGGCCCATCATGGGGTTTCCGTGGTGGTGCGCCCTGACCGAGGGCCTTACCGTACCCACGATTTTCGATGCTGGTTACGCCGCCTCACTCGCAGCCTGCGCCCTGCGGGAGGGTCAGAAATGGGTGATATGCACGGCAGATGCCCCCTCTATCGAGACCGTGCGCGATATTGCACGGCAGTGCGGTGGCCATCTTTTGACAACACGCCCCGCTGCACTCGCTCTTGGCAGGCCGCCTTATAACGCTTACCGGATTGGACAGCTTCACCAATATCTCGCGCCAGAGTCCTGAGCGCCCTATCGGACGGATTGCCACCATGCTGCCTTGCGAACTCTATCTGGTCACAATGCCGGATTTCGACCCGTCACGTGAGCTGGCCGATCTGGCGAAAGTGCTTGAGCGCTGGACCCCCGCCGCCCTCCGTCTGTCCACAACCGATGAGACCCGTGCCAGAAGCTGTGTGCATGCCATTCGCGAGACCGTGCAGGCCAGCGGCACGGCCCTGATCCTGACCGACCTGCCGGCTCTAGCGCATGAGCTGGGTTGCGACGGCGTGCACCTCACCAGCAGCCCGGCCCAATGCCTGACTGCCCGTGAAGAACTGGGGCGCGATCTGCAACTTGGCGTCTATTGTGGCACAAGCCGTGACGAGGCCATGAGCGCAGGCGAACTGGGCGCTGACTATATCGCCATAGCCCCCAATGCGCCTGATCTGGCCGCATGGTGGTCACAGATGATGGAGTTGCCGGTCATCGCCGAGGACATTGAGACAAAGGAACAGGCAATCGCCATGTTCAAGGCCAATGTCGATTTTCTCGCCGTCCCCCTCAGCTTCGTCGATGCCGACGAAGCCGGGGCAAGACTGAGCGATATCGTCAGCCGCGCGGCGGAAGAATATCCTGGGTGATATAAAGCGTCCCGTTGGACTGCGGGGCGCCATTAAGCCAGATTCTGGCGACACGACCGGTCATATTCACCAGCGTGAATTGCCCGCTCGACGCGTCGCGCTGCAGGGTGAGCGCATCTCCGCCAAGTGTCTTCAGCGCGATGCGGTCACTCTTCAGACGTTTCATCGTGGCATTCAGTCCGGCTGGTGACCAGTTGCCCCGTACGATCGTGTAACCAAGTATCTGTCGCAGGGTCGTCGCGTTTTGCGGGTTCATCAACCCACCCGGCACCTGCGCTGCATAGCGTTCGAAGGGCTCGTTGGGGATGGCGAACACCGTAAAGGGCCCGTTCCGGCCCAATCGGGCGAACATGGCCGATTGACGCAGGGCCTTGCGGTAGTCGGCCAGTTCCAGAGACGCCGATATGTTGTCCAGCAGCGGCCTGTCGCTGAACGAGAAAGTCGGGGGTTCTTGATAGGCAACCGGGCTCGACGTCTCGCTCTTGGTCGAGGCGTGGTACATGTGACTGCTACTCACAGCCGGCATCTGCACAGCGGAGAGTGAACCCTTGATATACAGAGGGTCCTGGGCAGCCCTGCTCTCGCACCCGGCCAGAGCAAGAGCCATCACTGCCCCGCCCAACACCCGTGTTCTTATTGTTCTTGTTCTAGTCGGCAACATAAGGTTCAGCATCCATCTCCACGCATGGTCCAGCCGACCACACGACTATTGGTCAGCTCGAAAGTCGTCTGACAGGTCGTATTGTAATAGCTGGGCGGGAAGCCGCCAAAGCCACCGCCAAAGCCGCCATAACCACCCCAGCCGCCGCCCCAGCCGCCATAGCCGCCCCACGGGCCGCCACCCCAGCCCCAACCCCAGCCACCAGTACCCGGTGAGTAGTTGGTCTCGTTGTCGATATAGGCGAGGAAGTCATGACCGCTGGCCTGATAGGTGCGCGTGGGCACGCCGAAAGTCCGCAACACATCCACATCGCTCTTGCCGATCATGGAATCCAGCACCTTGCGTTGCTGAACGGTCGGAACATCGCATGCCGACAGGGTCAGCAGCGCAGCAAACGACAGAAAAACTGTTTTCTTCATCATCCTGATACCCTTTCCGAAGCTGAAGCCGCCTGCCGGATCAGTTCGAAGCTGGCGCCACTGTAGGCCATGAGAACGATTTTGCCCCTCAAAAAGGTGCATTGCTATCATAAGGTTTAAGAAAACCACACAATGTCACACAAGCGCGGCGCGCCGGTTGCCAGCATCACAAGCCGGTCAAACCCCAATGCAATCCCACTGCACGGCGGAAGATCCGCCAGATCAGCCAGAAAAGCCTCGTCGAGCGGCCAGTCCTGATCCGGCGTCAGAGCGATCCGCCGCTCCCTGTCCGCCACAAAGCGCGCACGCTGTTCCACCGGATCGGTCAACTCCTCGAAGGCATTGGCCAACTCGATTCCTGCGGCATAGAGCTCAAAACGCAGCGCCACACGCGGATCTTCCGGGTCACGTCGCGAAAGCGCTGCCTGCGCCGCAGGCCAATGCGTCAGGAAAGTCGGTCGATCACGCCCGATATGCGGCTCGATACGCTCCAGCAGCAATCGGAAGAAAAGATCCTCCCATGTCTCGCCGACGCGCAAGACCGTGCCGGCCTCCTGCGCCAGACGGGCGGCGTCGTTGCCAATACCCAGCAGATCGACCCCGACATAGCGCCTGAACGCCTCGGCCATCGTCAGTCGCTCGAAAGGCGCGTCAATTCTGATCGTGGTATCGCCGCAGGTCAGGGTGGGCGGCAATAAATGCTGCAACAGCGCCTCGGTTTCATCCATCAGGGAGTTGAGCCCCGCCCCGGGCCTGTACCATTCCAGCATGGTGAATTCAGGCGCATGCAAGGCACTCTGCTCGCCATTGCGCCAGACACGCGCCAGCTGAAAAACCGCGAGCCCGGTAGCCGCCACAATGCGCTTCATCGCAAATTCGGGACTGGTGTGCAGGTAGCGCGGCTCTGTCGTGCCATCGGGTCGCTCGAGCTCGGTCCGGAAGCAGCGCAGATGCACCTCCTCACCCGGCACAGGCACCGCGCATGGCGTCTCCACCTCCAGATAATTGCGGGCGTCGAAAAAGGCACGCACACCACGTTGCAGCAGGGCGCGACGCTGCAAGAGCGGCAGCCTGTCTGAAATTGCGTTTCGTCCCGCCATGATATGCGCTCTCCGGTTGCGAAAACAGTTGTGCCTGAAGTACAGCCCCCTGATGCCAGAAAAGGTCAATCCCCCCGCCGAACCGCGCAACGCCGGGCCACGCCCTGTCGTGCGCACGCCATCGCAGCTGATTGCGCTTGGACTCGTTCCGCCGGATCAGGCTTCGGCGCTTGAGGCTCTCTCCAGCCAGTTCGCCACAGCCATCCCACCGGCCTTTCTGGATCTGATCAACCATCCGGATGATCCGATCGGGCGACAGGTTGTCCCGACTCCTGCCGAACTTCAGACCGCCCCATGGGAATTGCATGACCCGATTGGCGATGACGCCCTTTCTCCCGTACCAGGTATCGTTCATCGCTATGCCGATCGCGCGCTGCTCAAGCCTTTGCTGGTCTGCCCGCTTTATTGCCGGTTCTGCTTCAGGCGCGAGCATGTGGGGCCGGACGGTGGACTCCTCTCAGACGAGGCCCTGAACACGGCACTGGACTGGATTGCCGATCACCCCGCCATCAGTGAGATCATCCTGACGGGTGGGGACCCACTCATGCTGAGCCCGCGTCGACTGCGCCATATTATCGAGGCGCTGTCGGCCATGCCCCATATCCAGACCATCCGCATCCATAGCCGTGTGCCTGTGGCCGACCCCGCACGGATTACATCGGCCCTGCTGGACGCTCTCGAAACCGATCGCGCCCTGTGGATCGTGCTCCATGCCAACCATGCAAGCGAAATGACGGGTCAGGCTCGCGCCGCCATACGGCAGATCCAGAGTCGCGCGATACCGGTGCTCAGCCAGTCGGTCCTGCTGCGCGGTGTCAATGACACCGAGGAAGCGCTGGAGGCCCTGCTTCGTGCGTTCGTTACCGCCCGCATCAAGCCCTACTACCTGCATCAGCTCGACCCCGCCCCCGGCACATCGCATTTCCATGTGCCGATCGATGAGGGGCGTGCCCTGCTGGCCCGCCTGCGCGGCCGCGTGACAGGCCTCGCCTGGCCAACCTACGTGCTCGATATCCCGGGCGGTGCGGGCAAGGTGCCGTTGGGGCCGGATTACTACCACCCCAAGACGCAGCCCGGCGCCGTGCAGGACCCGGCGGGCAACACCCACACTCTGCCCGCCATCCCGTCAGAGCGGGGATGAACCGGAGAACATCTCGCCTATCAGCCCCTTGAGCACCCGCATCGTCAAACGGCGAAGTGCGGGAGAGACACGATAGGGCTGTGTCTCGGGATCGGCCATGCGGGTGATCGTTTCACGCATCGAGGCTGGCAGGGTCGGAAACGGGTCAACCCCTGTCACCCTGACCAGCGTCGCAACAGGAACCTGCGTGCAGGATGGCGAGAGAGTGTTCTTGCACACATAAACCGTCACCGCTTGGCGGGACGGCAGATAGACCGCCTTCCATGTCGAGGTCGGCACGGGCAGTTCACCGGGTCCGATATGGGCAGGGGTCTGCGTACGATAGGCTGGCCCCGTCACGACATAGGCCTCACCCTCTGAAAGCACGAGCTCGCGCACCTTCTTCTCGACCCCGGCCCAGAGGCCGCGATTGAGGTCAGGTGTCTGCGGCACCATATTCGCAAGCGAGAATGTCTCCTGCTGTGAAGCCCGGCTGGGGGCATCACCGCTCGGCATCATGTGCCCGCGGTCGAACCCGGACCGCTGGTAATCGGCCAGACGGGCCCTGTCCGCCTCCGGCTGGCGTGTTTCCTCGTGAAATTTGCCCTCGCGCAATTGATGCTGGGCATGGCGTATCTCGTCACGGGTAAGATGCTCTGCCACCCAGACAGGTTCATGCGTGACCCCGGACACGAGAACAGCGAAATCCGTGTTGCACAGAAACGTATTGCGCGTTGTGGGGGCGGGTGCCGTCAGGGTCGGCGCAATTCCACCGGAGAAATCTGCCGCGCACGCAACCGTGCCTGGCGTCTGTTCAGCTGAAGCCGGAGCCTCGGCATAGGCGCGCGACAGGCCCGCAAAGCCCGAGGCGCCGGAACTACCCCAGAAAACAAGACCCAGCCCGGAGAGGGCAAACACGCAAGAAGATCGAAACCGCATGGCTGCGCTCTAGCTGTCACTTTGCAAATACACAACCAGGTCGCACACAGCGCCTCCAGCGCGGCATCCCGGAGGGCAGACCATGCATCTTGCTTGCTCTTGAGCGCCCGCTTCGTTAGAACCCCGCCTTTCACGGCGGCACAGACCCGTCGTATCCACATCACGATTCCCGGGATCTTTCTTCCATGAAGCAGCAGGCAAACCTGATTCGCGCCGGACAGGTTATTGAGCATGACGGTCGTCGCTGGACGGTTCTCAAGCAGCAGATCATCACGCCGGGCAAGGGTGGCGCTTTCATCCAGGTCGAAATGCGCGACCTGAACACAGGCAACAAGACCAATGAGCGCTGGCGCACCGCCGACACCGTCGAGCGCCTGATGACGGAAGACAAGGACTACACCTATTCCTACACGGATGGTGACAACATCGTCCTGATGGACCCGGAAACCTTCGAGCAGGTAATGCTGCACAAGGACATCTTCGGCGACCAGCTGCCCTTCCTGCAGGACAACATGGAGCTGAACGTGAAGCTGGTTGAAGGCGACCCGGTTGGCGTTTCCCTGCCGCCGCACGTCACGCTCGAAATCACCGAGGCCGATCCTGTGGTCAAGGGCCAGACGGCCAGCTCGTCCTACAAGCCCGCCATGCTGTCCAATGGCGTCAAGACCATGGTGCCGCCCTTCATCGAAGCCGGTGAGCGCGTGGTTGTCCGTACGGACGACGCCTCCTACGTCGAACGCGCCAAGGCCTGATCACCCTCTGAAACGGGGGCGCAGCCACGCTGCACCCCCGCAAGGCCAAGCCTGCCTGCCGGGCTTGGCCTCAATACGACTACCCTGCTCTTTCACAGTTTCTCATCAGGATTATTGCCATGCGTCTCTCGCCGCATATGACCGTCATGCAGAATGCTGCGCAAAAAGCAGCCAAGCGTCTCCTTCGCGATTTCGCCGAAGTTGAGCAGCTTCAGGTCAGCATCAAGGGCCCCGGTGACTTCGTCTCGCAGGCCGATCTGCGTGCCGAGCAGACAATCCGTGAGGAACTTGCCCGTGCTCGCCCCGGCTACGCCTTCCTGATGGAAGAGAGCGGCAATTCGGGCGGTGAGAACTGGACATGGCGCTGGATCGTCGATCCTCTGGATGGCACATCGAACTTCCTGCATGGTATTCCGCAATGGGCCATTTCCATCGCCCTGCAGCGTCGCCACCCCGATGGCTCGACCGAAATTGCCGCTGCCATGGTCTATAATCCTGCCGCCAATGAGATGTTCTGGGCAGAGAAGGGCATTGGTGCCTTCCTGAACGAGCGTCGTATTCGCGTCTCGGCACGTCGTGACCTGTCCGAATCGCTCATCGCCACCGGCATTCCCTTCGCCAAGACACCCGCCGATCGCCGTCTGCCGTTCGGTCGCACACTGGCGGCACTCATGCCCCATGTCGCAGGTTTCCGTCGCTTCGGTGCCGCAGCGCTCGACCTCGCCTGGGTTGCTGCCGGTCGTTATGAAGCCTTCTGGGAAATCGGCCTCAAGCCCTGGGATTGCGCGGCCGGTCTGCTGATCGTGCGCGAGGCTGGTGGCTACGTGACCGATCCGGAGGGTCTGGAAATCACCGATCTCGACAATGACGTGACGCTGGTCGCCGGTAACGGCCACCTGCATGGACCGATCCGCAAGATCGTGCTCGACGCCCTGACCCGCAAGGCTTGAGATCCCAACCTGCCCGCGCTCCGGCGTGGGCAGGCTACGAAAACCGGTTATTCCGCAAATAAAACCGGATAGCGTGGGAACCATCGGGATAACGAGATCTCATTCCCCATTGCTAGCGCGGGGGGAGCGCGATTAGGATCACCCGGTCATGAAACGGCCGATCCTCCTCTCCCTCCTGTTTTCGGCCGGTCTTCCGGCTGCCCTGCTGACCGCGATGCCTGTACAGGCGCAGGTCACCTCCAATGATGATGCCATCCCCGCAGCCAAGCCTGCGGCGAAATCAGCATCGCAGAAGAATTCCCAGAAAGCCTCCAAAGGCAAGACCGAGAAGGCAGACCACAAGAGCGAGCGTAAAGCGGATACAAGCTCCGCCACCAAGGGCAAATCTGCCCCGTCCCATCCGGCTACGTCCTCGGCCACCAACCCGGCACCCAACAGCAATCTGCCCGGCAAGAGTGCACCGGCCGCAACACCCCGCGCCCCTGCAGCACAGCGCGTCGGCGCACCACCGGATGTTCCCGCCCAGCCCCCGCGCCCCGTTGTCATTCCGCCGCCCGGCGTGACCGTACCGACTCACCCCCCTGTCCCGCCTGAGGAGGTCAAGCCCGACCCGGCATCGAAGGGCAAGGTCGAGAAGCAGGCAAACGGCCTGCGTGTGCTGTTCGATGCCAATAGCAGCGGCATGAGTCAGGCCATGATCGACGCTGTGCGCGATGAAGCCAGGGTGCTGGCAGGCAAGCCCACCCTGCGTGTCACGCTCTGGGCCTCGGCCAGCGGCACAAATGAGGATCTTTCCACCCCGCGCCGTATTGCGCTTGCCCGCGCACTGGTCGTGCGCTCCATCCTGATACGCGAAGGCGTGGCTACTACGCGCATCTATCCGCGTGCCACCGGTCTGGCAAAGCCCGGTACGGCACCGGCAGACCGTCTCGACATCGTCGCCGAGGGTGCCGTACCGGCCCCGATTTCTGAAGCCCAGTTCGGAACCGCATCGAGGACCCCCACGCCATGACCCGCCCCACCCTTTACCTCCTGCGCATGGGGATCTTTCTGGTCCTCGTCGCAGCCGTAGCCGCCCTGCTCAGCAAGACGCTCTATGCCGCCTTCTTTGCCAATCCGGCGCTGGATGGACTGATTCTCGGTGTGCTGGTCATTGGCATCCTGTGGAATCTGCGCACGGTGCTGCGTCTGATGCCCGAGGTGAAATGGGTCGATCAGCTGCGTGTGAACCGCACCGGCCTTGCCCAGCCCCAGCCCCCTCGCCTGCTTGGCGCGCTGGCGCGTAATCTCGCGGCCCGCACGGCAACAGGTCGGCTGAGCCTGTCGCACCAGTCGGCTCAGGCCACGCTCGACAGTCTTTCGGGCCGCCTTGACGAATCCCGCGATATCTCGCGCTACATGACCAGCCTGCTCATCTATCTGGGTCTACTTGGCACGTTTTACGGCCTGCTGCTCACGGTCAGCTCCATTGCCGGGGTGATTGGCAGCATGAGCGTGGGTGATGGCAATCTGGACGCCATGTTCGGCCAGCTCAAAACCGGCCTTGCCGAACCTCTCAAGGGCATGTCCACCGCCTTCTCGGGCTCGATGTTCGGTCTTGCGGGAGCGCTCATCCTGGGCTTCCTCGATCTCAACGCAGGCCAGGCCCAGAACCGGTTCTTCAATGAAGTCGAGGAATGGCTGGTCGGTATCACCAAGCAGGGCGGCACCCTGATCGAAGGAGGCGATGCCTCAGTGCCCGCCTATGTGCAGGCTTTGCTGGAACAGACAGCCGAGAATCTCGAAACCCTGCAGAATGTCGTCTCGCGCAGCGAGGAAAGCCGCATGCAGCAACTTCAGGTCATGGACGGGCTGCAGGAGCGCCTCAAGGCCATGACGGACCTGCTCCAGTCGAACCAGAAGATGATGAACCGTGTGGCGGAAGGGCAAGCCCTCCTCGGTCCGTTCCTCAAGCATGTCGGCGAGGCCGCAACACCTGGCACGACAGCCTTTAACGATGCGAAGGACAGCCGCGAGCAATTCAGCCGAATCGAGGGCCATATCGTACGCCTGATCGACGAGCTTCACAGTGGACGTGCCCAGATGGCTGGCGAGATCCGCAATGATCTGCGCGTTCTGGCGCGCACCATCGCCGCCACCAGCCCCGGCGGGTCAACGGTCATCCCCCCTTCGGCGCAATAAGGCGAGGCGGCTCTCATGGCACGACGCTCAAGACGCAGCTCCCACGGCGGAGAACTCAATGCCTGGCCCGGCTATGTGGACGCCCTCTCCACGCTGCTCATGGTGGTCACCTTCGTTTTGCTGGTTTTTGTGCTGGGCCAGCAATTCCTGTCCGTGGCCCTGAGCAAACGCACCCACTCGCTCGATGCCCTGCGCCAGCAACTCGCTGCCCTGCAGCAGACATTGTCGATGACTGAGGCCAAGAACACGCAGCTCAGCTCGATGGTGGCGAGCCTCACGACCGATCGCGACAGTGCCAAGCGTCAGGCTGATGTGCTCACACAGCAGCTTGCCACGCTGAATGGCACCATTGCTGAAAAGGAGCAGGCGCTCGCCGCTGCCGGTCAGGCCACGCAATCCGATCAGGCCACTATTGCCGAACTCAAATCACAGCTCGAACAGCTCAACCAACAATTACTCGCCATCGGCCAGGCGCTCGATATCGCGAAAAAAGATGTCACGGCACGCGACCAGCAGATCACGGATCTGGGCAACAAGCTCAACGTGGCGCTGGCCGACAAGGTCAATCAGCTCAAGCGCTACCGCTCAGAGTTCTTCGGTCGCCTTCAGGATATCCTGAAAAACCAGAAAGGCGTCGAGATTGTTGGTGACCGCTTTGTTTTCCAGAGCTCCATTCTCTTTCCTCAGGGCAGCGCCGATCTGACGCCAGAGGGTGAAAAGGAAATTGCGGCGCTGGCCCGTACCTTCAAGCAGGTCTCAAGCCAGATCCCGGCCGATATTCCCTGGATTCTGCGCGTGGATGGCCATGCCGACAAGCAGCCCATTCATACCGCCTTCCCCAGCAACTGGGAGCTGTCGAGCGCACGTGCGATTACCGTGGTCAAGGTGCTCATCCGCGAGGGCGTGGACCCGCATCATCTCGCAGCGACCGGCTTTTCGGATTATCAGCCGCTCGACCAAGGCAATACGGCAGCCGCCTATACCCGTAACCGCCGCATCGAATTCCGTCTGACCGATCGCTGAAGGCCTCAAAGCAGCCCTGAACAGGCAATGAAACGTCAGGGAGAAATCGTATGGCGGCGGTTTCTCCCCAATGACAAGAACGGCGCAATCGCTTATGTATCGCGCCATGACCGGCACGCCCCTCTCCCAGATCCGCAATTTCTCGATCATCGCCCATATCGATCACGGCAAGTCCACGCTGGCTGACCGTCTGATCCAGGCCTGCGGTGCGCTTACGGCACGAGAAATGAAGGAGCAGGTGCTCGACAATATGGAGCTCGAGCAGGAGCGCGGCATCACCATCAAGGCGCAGACCGTGCGCCTGACCTACCCGGCCAAGGATGGCAAGACCTACATCCTGAACCTCATGGACACGCCGGGCCATGTCGATTTTGCCTATGAGGTCAGCCGCTCCCTTGCCGCCTGCGAGGGCTCCATTCTGGTGGTCGATGCCTCGCAGGGCGTCGAGGCCCAGACACTGGCCAATGTCTATCAGGCGATTGACGCCAATCACGAGATCGTTCCGGTTCTGAACAAGGTCGATCTGCCTGCCGCCGATGTCGAGCGCGTGCGCGCCCAGATCGAGGAAGTGGTCGGCATCCCGGCCGATGACGCTGTCGAGGTGTCGGCCAAGACCGGCCTCAACATCGAAGGCGTGCTTGAAGCCCTCGTGACACGTCTGCCCCCACCGAAGGGCGATGCCAGCAAGCCGCTCCAGGCTCTGCTGGTCGATAGCTGGTATGACCCGTATCTCGGCGTCATCATTCTCGTGCGCATCATGGAAGGCACGCTCAAGCGTGGCGACAAGATCCGCATGATGCAGGCTGGCTCGACCTATCACGTCGATCAGGTGGGCGTGTTCCTGCCCAAGATGACCGCAGTCGAAACCCTTGGCCCGGGCGAGATGGGCTATATCAATGCCGCCATCAAGACGGTGGCCGATGTGGCGGTGGGTGATACCGTCACCCTTGATCGTACCCCTGCCGACAAGCCCCTGGCCGGGTTCAAGCCTTCTATCCCTGTGGTGTGGTGCGGTCTCTTCCCCATCGACGCCGATGATTTCGAGAAGCTGCGCGACTCGCTCGCCAAGCTGCGCCTGAACGACGCCTCGTTCCATTTCGAGGCTGAGACTTCGGCGGCCCTTGGCTTCGGCTTCCGCTGTGGCTTCCTTGGTCTGCTGCATCTGGAGATCATCCAGGAGCGCCTGTCGCGCGAGTTCAATCTCGACCTGATCGCAACCGCGCCGTCCGTGGTCTACAAGATGCACCTGACCAACGGGACGCAGGAAGATCTGCATAACCCGGCAGACATGCCTGACCCCGGCAAGATCGAGAAGATCGAGGAGCCGTGGATCAAGGCCACCATTCTGGTGCAGGACGAATATCTCGGCAGCGTGCTCACGCTTTGCAGCGAACGTCGCGGCATCCAGATGGATCTGACCTATGTCGGCAACCGCGCCATGGCTGTCTATCGCCTGCCGCTCAACGAAGTGGTGTTCGATTTCTATGACCGCCTCAAGTCACTGACGCGCGGCTATGCCAGCTTCGACTATCAGATCGATGGCTATGAGGAGAGTGATCTTGTGCGCATCTCCATTCTGGTCAATCAGGAACCCGTCGATGCCCTCGCCTTCGTTGCCCATCGCAGCGTTGCTGAAACGCGTGGCCGTGCCATCTGCGGTAAGCTCAAGGATCTGATCCCCCGCCAGCTCTTCAAGATCGCTATTCAGGCCTCCATCGGCTCACGCATCATCGCGCGTGAGACACTGGGTGCCTTGTCCAAGGACGTGACGGCCAAGTGCTATGGCGGCGATATCTCGCGCAAGCGCAAGCTTCTGGAGAAGCAGAAGGAAGGCAAGAAGCGCATGCGTCAGTTCGGCAAGGTGGAAATCCCGCAGAGCGCCTTCCTCGCCGCGCTGAAAATGGATTGAGACTTCCCTGACCCTTCCCAGGGTTGCCGCAGGAATAACAAGAAAAGAAGGATTTCCCCGATGGCCTCCACTGCTGCGATCGTTTTCGTCAAGAATGATGTTGACGATATCGGCTGGTGGATGGCCCATCATCTGGCGGTCGGCTTCGATGCGCTGATCGTGATTGACGATCATTCCACCGATGGCACATGGGATGTCATTCAGAGCGCAGCGTCTATTTTGCCCGTCGAGCCGCAGCGCACTCGCCCTGACGACAAATCCTCTTACGCCGAGCGTCGATCCGATGCTTACGGCCTTGCCATCGAGTCCTGCCGGAACCGGTTCGACTGGGTGATCTGCCTCGAGAGCGACGAATACGTCTCTCCTGAATCCGCTCCCGATATGAGCAGCTTTCTGTCCCGCTTCGATCAGGCCGACGGCATCTTTCTCAACTGGTCCATTTTCGGCTCCAACGGCCATGTTACCCGCCCGACCGAGTCGCCGACCTCTGCCTATACGCGACGTGCGCCGCTGGAATTCGCGGATCATCGTCCAGGCAAGACATTCATTCGCCCTGACTGCTTCACCGGGCAGTTCATCGATGGTTGTCACTGGGCTATTGCGTCGGAGCGTTATTACCGGGCCGATGGCACCCTGTTCGACCCCGAGGCCCCGGTAAACTGGCAGGGTGCGCGTATCCTGCATTACCTGACGCGCAATCTGACACACTACACCAGCCGCCTTGCCCGACTCCCCACTCCAGGTCAGGCAACACCCGATTTGTGGTCGCATTTCAACCGCAACGAGGTCGAGGATCTCGAACCCCGGCGTTTCCTGGCGGCTACTCGCGAATACGCGGCCCGTCTCGGGCGGGTCATGCTCGATACGTTCTATTGGCGCATGCGCAAGGATATTCAGGAGAACAGCCTGAGCTTCATGCCTGACACCTCGCTGAGCATACGCAGTCATCAGAGCATGACCTCGCCACGTCCCTTGCGTTTTGCCTCACTCGTCACATCGGCCGGTGAGACACTGGCTTATGATCCCCTCTCGCATCGCCTGACCTTCCTTCCGGCTGGTGACGTCACGAGTGAGGGGCAGCAGGTCCTGCTCGTCATGGAGCATGTCGAGGCCCGTCAGGATGACGATCTGTCTCAGCCGAATGGCTTCCTTCTCCTGCCCTCCGCCATCGACACAGCCCCCACAGCGCCGGGTGCGTTCCTCACCCACTGGGTGCCCGTCCATTCAGACGCATGCGATGATGACGCGCAGGCAATGGCCCTCTTCCTCCCAGCCAGTGCGCAATGGCTCTCGCGTGACGAAACCGGCGCCATGGCGCTCGAGCCGACGGCATCGCTCAGGCTCACCCCCCAGCCCGTAACACCCGCGCAATCTATCCTATCGCGCATCCGCCCCTTCCATGCCCTGCGCAGTTATGGCGACACGCTTCATGATTTCTGCCTCGGGCTCGATCTGCTGCGGGCGCCTCAGGCCGATGCCATAGCCTGTGCCATTGCCCACCTGCCCACCTCCAAGCGGGGGCTGCTCCAGACCCGTTATCCCGGCCTGATTCCGCCGTGGCTCGCCCAGGCCTGAGACCGAAACGCGAATCCCGGGCGACTGACCAGCGGGTTTTCCCGGCTACCTGACAAAGCCGCCATAAGGCTTCTCCGGAACTCCTTTCTGCCAATCTCGTAATCAACGGATCACCCCGGACAGGGGTGGCGTGTTGGTTGTTGCATCGCGGGTGCCGGGAAAACGGCTCCGACGATACGCCCTTCTGCCTCCTCTGTTCTTATCGGCGTCCCTAGGCAGCAGAAAGGCACAGACCGTGGCAGAAACCGGAAACCCCCCGAACCCGCCACGGCGACGCCCTGTGCACAGAGCGCTTGCCATCATATCAGGCGCACTTGCAGTCATTCTCGTACTGCTCATTCTGTTGTGGAACTGGGACTGGTTCGTACCCTTGGTCAACCGGCGTGCCAGTGCAGCCCTGCACCGTCCCGTCACCATTGCTCACCTGCATGTCCGACTTGGCCTGACGACAACAGTCGCGGTCGATGACCTTCAGATCCATCAGCCCGAAGGTTTCGAGTCAGAAAAAGAGTTGTTCGCCAGCGCCAAAAAAGCGACGGTGGCCGTCAATGTCTGGCATTACATTACCCATAAAGGGCTTGAGGTGCCTCTGATCGCGCTCGACACGCCCAAGGGCGATATCGTCGCGCTGGCCAACGGGCGCAATAACTATACGTTCACCGATCCGAACGCCAAGCCCGAGCCCGCATCGCCGCAGCAATCTACCCCTCTGCCCAAAATCGGCACGGTGACGATCACCGATGGCGATATCCGCGTCGCCATGGCCAAGCTGAAGACGGATATGCATGTCCTGCTTCATACGACGCCGGCCAAGGGTGATCAGGATGGTACCATCGTCGTCGATCTGAAGGGGCGCTATGCGCAGGCACCGATCTCCGGCCATATTGTGGGTGGCTCGCTCCTGACGCTCACCAATTCCACCCGTCCCTATCCTATTGATGCCCGACTGGAAAACGGACCCACTTATGTCACGCTCCGCGGCTCGGTTGATGACCCCCTGCATTTCAAGGGCACGAAACTCGTCCTGCATTTCGCAGGTCCTGACATGTCGCTGCTTTACGCCCTGACGGGAATTCCCATCCCACAAACGCCGTCTTACAGCATCTCGGGTAATCTCGATTACACGGCGGCCCATATCCGCTTCACCAATTTTGCCGGCAAGATGGGTTCATCGGATATCGGCGGCACGATTGCTGTCGATCCTCAAACCAAGCCCATCACGGTCGATGCCAACCTGCATTCGCACAATGTGGATCTGAAGGATCTCGGCGGGTTCATTGGAGCCAAGCCCGGTCATGAAGAGAGCAAGAAGGCCGCGACAAGCGACCGTATCCTTCCCTCGACGCCCATCAACGTCCCGAAGCTGAACTCGGTCAATGCGCATCTCGTCTATAAGGGCGACCATATCGAAAACAAGGATATGCCACTTGACGATATCGTGGCCGATATCGTTGTGCAGGACGGTGCGATCACGATCAACAAGCTCAATTTCGCCGTGGGCAACGGCACATTGGGCCTGTCCGGTGCGCTCGATCCCGTCGCGAATGGCCAGTTCAAGACCCATTTCAAGGTCGACGTGTCGCGCCTGTCGATCCAGCGTTTGATGAAGGCTACAGAAACCTTCAAGGGTGAGGGCACGCTTGGTGGCCATATTACCCTTGCCGCAACCGGCAACTCCATTGCCTCGCTCCTCGGCCATGGTGATGGTGGCGTCACGCTGGTGGTCGATCATGGTGGTGATGTCTCTGCGCTTCTGCCCGACCTCATGGGGCTCAAGGTGGGCAGTGCCATTCTCTCGGCACTCGGCATCCCCCAGCGCTCCGACCTGAAATGCTTCATTGCGGACATGCCGCTGCGTCAGGGTATCCTGAGCACCAACTCCCTGCTGCTCATGACAAACAATACCCGCACGCTGGGTGGCGGAACCGTCAATCTGCGCAACGAGACACTGGACTATCACGTCACGACCCGCTCGACCTCGTTCAACATCCTCTCGTTCCCCGGGCGAGTTAATATCAGCGGCGCGATCAAAAGCCCGACCATCATGCCGGGGGCCGAAATCATCGGTCGTGCCGCTGCTACGGCTGGGCTGGCCATTGCTTTCCCTCCGGCGGCCCTCCTGCCCACCATCCAGTTCGGTGTCGGCAAGGGCAGTGCATGTGAGGATGCCCTGGGTCAGGCCAATGCCAACCCGGCTGCCGGAATCAAGCCGGGGAGCACGACCGGCGCTGGCGCTGCAACCGTCCAGCCCAATGCCCCCGCGTCACAGCCCCAGGGCAAGAGACTGAGCCGCAAGCAGATCCATTCTGTCTGGAAGGAACGCCTGAAGCAGAACTGAGACAGGAGCGTGATATCGGGCGTCACCCGCATCATCACGATTGATCAACAAGCGCCATCCTGCCAGTCTGCATGGATGGCGCGCAAATCCCTGTTCCTCACCGCTCTGTTATGTCTGGCTGGCTGCGAGGCTCCCGCCACACCTGCCAAGACAGACACCCAGAGCGGCCTGCCACCTGTTATCCTGGTCTCAATCGACGGCTTCAGGCCCGATTACCTCCATCATGACGACACGCCGGTACTGGACAGTCTGACGGATGAGGGTGTGTTCGCGCCGATGCGCCCTTCCTTCCCGTCCATCACCTTCCCCAATCACTATACGCTGGTCACTGGATTGCGCCCGGACCATCATGGCGTGGTTGGCAACACCATGACGGACCCGGATATCCCCGGCGAGACCTTCAGTGTGGGGCATCATACCGGCGTCGACGATCCACGATGGTGGAATAACGGCACACCGGCCTGGGTCACCGCCCAGATGCATGGTCTGATGAGTGCCTCTGTTTTCTGGCCGGGCTCGGATGTCCCCATTCTCAACACGCGCCCCGAAATCTGGTACCATTTCGACCATAAGATCACACCGGCAGAGCGCGTCGGGACAGTCCTTTCATGGTTCGACCGCCCGGCTGAAAAGCGCCCGGCCTTGTCTTTGCTCTATTTCGACGGGGTCGATCATCACGGCCATGTGGATGGCCCCTTTGCGCCCGAAACCAAACAGGCCATTCATGAAGTCGATGACGCGCTTGGAGTCCTGATCGCTGGCCTGAAACAACGTCACGTCCAGGCCAATCTCATTATCGTTTCCGATCACGGCATGACGGCGCTCAGCTCCCAACGCGTCATTTCCCTTGCCGCTCTTGCGCCGGCGCAGGCCATGAACGTGGTCACAGCAGGCCCTTATGCCGGCATCAATCCTGTTCCGGGGCATGAACGCGAGCTTGCCCGCGCCCTGTCCGCGCCTCATGAGCACGTAACCTGCTGGCCCAAGGCTCAGATCCCGCCCCGGCTGCATTACGGCACCAATCCACGCGTACCTGCCTGGCTCTGCCTGGCTGAAAATGGCTGGACGCTTGCCCGCGATGCCCATGATCACATCTCGAAAGGCGGGCACGGCTACGACAACCAGGCCCCGGACATGCTGGCCACTTTCATCGCAGCAGGCCCGGCCTTCGTTCCGCACAAGACCCTGCCCACCATCGACAATGTCGATGTCTATCCACTGGTCATGATGCTTCTTGGCCTGCTGCCTGAGAACAATGATGGCACGCTCACCCCCCTGCAGAGCGGCCTGAGGGACAGTTATCGTGCGATCCAGTAACTTCGATCGTCAAACCGCCCTGCTAGCGGGCTACTGGCCCGCCGGTCTGCCTGTCTAAATGGCATCCCGGCCGTGAGATGAAACAGGATGCGCCGGTTATGATGCAGGAACCAAGGAGAGACGCCTCATACCCCTTGTCGTCACGCCCCCTGCCCACCTAGAAGAACGCGACGCCCCTTTCCTGCCTGGAGCCCGCCCTACGTGTCTGCCTCTCCCTTTTCCTCCTGGCTGGAACGTCGCTTCAGTATCGGTCAGCGCGGCTCGACCGTTCAGCGTGAAGTGCTGGCTGGTCTCACGACATTCGGTGCCATGGCCTATATCATGGCGGTCAACCCCGCCATCATGGCCAATGCCGGGCTCGCCCAGCATGACATGATCATGACCACCATTGCCGCAGCCATCTGCGGCACGCTGCTCATGGCCCTGTTTGCCAATATGCCCATTGCGCTGGCCCCCGCCATGAGCAGCAATGCGATCTTTGCCCAGATCGTGGTCAAACAGATGCATGTCGATGTGCGCACGGCGTTCACCATCGTGCTGCTCGGAGGCGTGGCCTTTACCGCGCTATCCGTAACGAAACTCCGGCATCGCATCATCCAGGCTTTTCCCGAACCGATCGTGCTCGGCATTCAGGTCGCTATCGGGATCTTCATTGCCCGTATCGGCATGGTGACAGGTGGGCTTGCTGTCCCGGCAGGCGATGGACTTCATTTTGGCGCCCTCAGCGACCCATCAGTGCTGCTGACATTGTTCGGCGTGTTTCTGGCGGGTGTATTCATGGTGATGCGCGTCCCTGCCGGGATGCTCATCACCATTCTGGCAGTCACCCTCGTCAGCCTGTTCGTGCACAAGAACGGCCATCCTATGGCAAGCCTGCCAAGCCAGGTGGTCGAGTGGCCCCATTATCCCACCCACCTGCTTTTCCCGTTCAACTTCAGAGATTTCTTCTCCCATCTCGAATTGCTGCTGCCCATCACGCTCTATTTCCTGATCAGCGACTTTTTCGATGCGACAGGCACCATGTACAGTGTCGCCAACAGGGCACGTCTGACAAAGCCTGATGGCACCACCCTGCTCGGGCGCGCCGCTTTTGCGGCTGACGGGTCTGCCAGCATCATCGGTTCAGCGCTCGGCACCAGCACGGTCTCGGCCTATGTGGAAAGCCTTGTGGGGGTCGAGGCTGGCGGTCGGACGGGGCTGACAGCGCTGGTCGTGGCGCTGCTTTTCGCTGCCTCTTCTGTGCTGTGGCCGCTCATCGTCATGATTCCCCCCGAGGCTACCGCACCGGTGCTCATCCTCGTCGGCCTCTCGATGCTTTCTGCTCTGGGGCAGGCCGCCAACCATTCGCAGGAGGCCTTGCTGACGCCGGCCTTCATGCTGCTCATTGCCGTGCTCACCGGTAATTTCATGATCAGCCTTGCGCTCGGGCTGCTGTTCTACTCCCTCATGCTCGTCGTCACGCGGCAGTTTGTCCGCCTCACCCCAATGGTGCTCGGGCTCGATGCCGTATTCCTGTTCTATCTCATCCTGATCAGCCGAACGGGACTCGGTCAGGGCTAAATACCAGACCTGATCAGCCATTGGCCTTCAGTCATCACACAGCCCACCCACAGGATGTGCTGTGTGTGCCGTGCCCTCGCCATCCCGTCGGCACGGCAAACCGGCGCAGACTTGCGGATCGTCATCTTGTGATACCCCGCCAGCGCCAACCACTCTGCCTCGATAATCGTTGACTCAGTCAAGCAGGGCCCCATTGCCAGAGGCCCGCATGAATGAAAGAGGCTGCCACCGTGTCTACCCTTCTCAAGGATCTTGCGTCATTCAAGGATGAGTTCGTTGCCCTGAGGCATGATCTGCATACTCATCCTGAGCTCGGTTTCGATGAAAAACGCACCAGCGATATCGTTGCTGAAAAGCTCCAGTCATGGGGCTATACGATCGAACGTGGCTTTGCCGGTACTGGTCTTGTCGCCACGATGCGCCATGGAACCAGCAACAAGGTTATCGGGCTGCGTGCCGAGATGGATGCGCTCCCCATTCTCGAAAAGACCGGTCTGCCCTGGCAGAGCGCCCAGTCAGGCGTTTCTCATATGTGCGGCCATGATGGCCACACCACGATGCTGCTTTGCGCCGCACGCTATCTTGCCGAAAAAAAGCCCTTCGATGGTATTTTGCATCTGATATTCCAGCCTGCCGAAGAACTTTTGTGTGGCGGAAGCCGCATGATCGATGACGGGCTGTTCAAGAAATACCCCTGCGATATCCTGTTTGCCCAGCACAACATGCCCGGCTTCCCCAGCGGTAATTTCTATTTCCATAAAAATGCCAGCATGGCGTCCTCGGATACCGTTCGCATTACGCTCAAGGGTACGGGCGGTCATGGTGCCTTTCCCCAGAAGTCGCATGATCCGGTCGTCGCCTCTGCCCAGCTGGTACTGGCCCTGCAAAGTATCGTCTCGCGCAATGTCGATCCCTTCGCGCCTGCCGTGGTCACGATTGGTGCGCTCAATTCCGGCAGTGCGGCCAATGTCATCCCTGACAAGGCCGAGCTGCTTCTGAGCATCCGCACCATGACCGATGAAGTCCGCCAGCTGGTTCTCAAACGCGTTACGGACATCGCCACCAATACGGCAGCCGCCAATGACTGCGCAGCCATGGTCGAGCATCTGAATGGCAGCCCTGTGCTGGTCAATGACGGCAAGGCCATCGACTTTGCCCGCAGCACCGCCGCCGCGTTGTTCGGAGCGGATCATTGCCATGACAGCCCGCCCTTCATGGGAAGCGAGGATTTTGCCTTCATGCTGCAGGCGCATCCCAATGGCTGCTACTGGTTCATCGGCAATGGTACCGAGGGCTGCAACGGCACCCCGCTCCATAATGGCGGGTTCGATTTCAACGACGACAACATCCTCCCCGGCGCAGCACTTTTCATCGGCCTCGTGGAACGTTATCTCGCTCCGGCCGCCTGAGGCACAGAACGAGATTTCTGCGCTTTTCAGAACGCTTGACGATACAGCCCGATCATCTCATTCTCAGTAATCGGGACAGGGTTGTTCACGAGAACACGGGTCTGGGTTATCGCATCCGCGGCCAGAGCGGGCAGCGACTCCTCGGTGACCCCGACATCGCGCAGACGACGCGGCAGACCACTTTCATCCATCAGATTTTCCAGAAAGCGAATGAATGTCTCTGCCTTTTCGGCGGATGTAACGCCCTGCGTCACGCCAAGATCATCGCCGAGTTCAGCGTAGAGCCTGGCCGCTTCACGCATGTTGAACCGGAGCACATGAGCAAGCATCAGTGCGTTGGACAAACCATGCGGCACATGGAAATACCCGCCAAGCGGATAAGCCATGCCGTGAACGAGACCAACCGGTGAATTGGCAAAGGCCTGCCCGGCCAGCATGGCGCCGAGCAACATCGCCTCGCGCGCAGGGCGATTCTCGGGTTCCCGGCATGCTGTAACCAGATTCCTGCCCAGCAAACGCAGGGCCGATCGGGCGAGGTGATCCGAGACAGGATTTTTGCGTCGTTTGCCTGTATAGGCCTCAATGGCGTGGACCATCGCATCCAGCCCGGTCGCTGCGGTCTGGAGAGGCGGCAAACCACGCGTCAGTTCGGCATCGAGCAGCACATAATCGGCAAAAAGCTGCGAGGCGACCACACCGCTCTTTCGCGTTCCATCAAGGGTGATGACTGCCACATTCGTCACCTCTGACCCCGTCCCGGAAGTGGTCGGCACTTGGACGAGAGGCAACCGCCTGCCCTCGACACGATCCACACCATACATGTCTGCAAGAGGCTGATGGGTCGTGCCGAGCAGCACCGCAGCCATCTTGGCAACGTCGAGCGATGACCCGCCGCCCAACCCCAGCACCAGTTCCACTGCGGCCTTTCGACCGACGGCCACACATTCCAGCAATACGGACTCAGGGGGATCAGCAACGACGTCATCAAACAGCGTGATCTTCAGACCGGCGGCGGAAAGAGAAGCGATAACAGGCACCAGCAAGCCTGAACGGGCCAGACCGCGATCCGTCACCAGAAGCACGGAGGTCACAGAAAACCTGCCTTTGAGATCCTGCCCGAGGCCAGAGATCCCTCCCCATTCCATCCTGATTGTCGGTACGGTCTGAAAACAGAAAGCGGGCATATTCATCAGGAATTTTTCCCCTTTGAAAGCGGCCCTGAACTGCCCCGACTGTTCTGCACGACGCGCTCGACAGCCTTCCCGAGAAGCAATCGGCCTTAACCAGCGCTTAGGGACATTACATTGCCTGACTTTCATCGGCATGTTGGGTCAGAGGCCCGGATGACCTGTGACGTTGCAGCAGCCGTGGGACAACCCGATCACGTCCGGCCCGGACGCCGGATCATCCCTTCATTAGAGAACCATGGCACAGGTGACGAACGAGGGGCCAGACGAAACAGCCATATCTCATAAATTTGTTATCTATAACATTACCGCTTCTAACGAGACCTGGTGAACGTCGAGAATGCAACAGGTGACCCAAGAGAGACCATCGGCCTGGCCTGCTAACGCTAGCGCCCAAGACGCATCTTCGAACTTCCCCTGAGCGGCAGAGAAAGACGATACAGAGGCATCAATAGTCTGAACGCTGTTTTCTGACCGACATTATCACATCCTGAATTTCTTCAGGATGAAGCGCGCCAATGAAACGGCGCCAAAAAAACTGGAAAAAGATGCCTTTACAAATCAGTGCCTATTTTCGGCCATAGTATTATCGTTCATAAGGGTGGCGATACCGGGAGCGTGATGCAAAACTTCCCCGGTATCGCCACCCTTAACGTTTGTTTCCAATTATTTCACAATCGGAAACTATACAATTATTTATTGCATGGGCGTATCCCACACCTTGAGCCCTGATGACTCAAAACGAGTCGTCCGACATTCCATGCAGATCGCACTGTCTGGCCCAAAATCTGCTCAGGACAGGCCGGATAGGAATCCTGCCATGGCCCGCCGTGCTTTCGCCGCATCACGACCGAGCGCCATCAAGGCCGGTATCTGCCCGGGCTGTCGCCCCAGACTGGCAAGCAGTCGCAAGGTAGAGATACGCCCTCCATCAAGCACATCCCGCGCTGCAGGTGGCAGATCACGCCGGGAATCATCACAGACCACGCGCAGCACGGCAAAAGGCAGGCCGGTGCGCGCCACAAGACCGCTTTCCATATCAACGGCCAGGCAGCCTGTCTGGGCATGGTAGCTGTTTTTCTCGGTCGCCGTCGCAACAATCGTGTCGCTATGGAGGATACCGCCATGCAGCACCCCGTCTCGCCCCACGCCAAATTGCCCTGAAAGCCCGGAATCGGTCTTGAGGCGCTGCCCGTCGACCATCACCCATTGCGGGATGATAATCGCTCCCGGCATCAGATCGGGCGCCAGACCCGCCGCGCAACCGAAAGATAGCAGTTCCGTCGCCCCTGCGGCCAGCAGCCGATCAATCCCGCGCAGAGCGCCGTCACGCGTTGCCCCGCTGAGCGCAACGAGTGACTGCGGCACATGGGGCCTGATCAGGCGTGCTTCAGCCTCCAGCCCGGCCAACACACCCAGCATGTCAGAAACCGTGCTCGACGCGGCCTGAATTGCTCAGACCGAGATTACGGAAACGCGAAAGCGCCATGAGCGGGAAGAACTGCTTGTACCCGTGGTAACGCAGATAGAACACCTTGGGGAAACCGACCGCATTATAGGGCTGCTCTTCCCACTCACCCTGACCGTTCTGCTGGGCAACAAGATACGAAATCCCGCGCTTCACCGCCGGTGTCTCACGACGTCCGACGGCCATGAGCCCCAGAATGGCCCAGGCTGTCTGCGTCGGCAGGCTCTTGTCATATTCTCCCGGTGTCGCACCCTCGTATGAAGCGCAATCCTCACCCCAGCCGCCATCCTCACGCTGCACGCTCTCAAGCCAGGCCACGGCGCGTTCGACCGCAGGGTCATCATGCGGCACGCCTGCAATATTGAATGCACACAGGGTCGACCATGTGCCGTAGATGTAATTCGTGCCCCAGCGCCCAAACCAGCAACCTTCCGGCTCCTGTTCGCGACGCAGATAGGCCAGACCCCGCTCGATCACGGGCCGGTCTTCCGGGAAACCCAGTTCACAGAGGAATGAAACGCATCGTGCCGAGACATCCGCTGTCGGAGGGTCGAGCAGAGCCCCATGATCGGCAAAGGGAATATGATTGAGCGCATCGAGATCATTGTCGATATCGAACGCACCCCAGCCCCCATTGGTGCTCTGCATACCCACGATCCACTCGCGGGCGCGTGCGATGGCCTCCTGGTTTCCCTCGGGGTCCTCGCGGTTAAGCAGCATGCCGACAACGGCTGTGTCATCCACATCAGGATAATAGTCGTTTTCGTACTGAAACGCCCAGCCTCCGGGGCGCACATCCGGGCAGTTGATAGCCCAGTCACCCTTGACGTTCAGAATCTGGCGCTTGCGGAGCCAGTCCATGCTGCGCCGGAGGGCTTCACGCGTTTCCTTAGGGCGTGTCGCATCGGGACCCGATGATGCCTCGGCCAGCGCAAGACCCGAAAGCCCTGTATCCCACACAGGCGAAACGCAGGGCTGGCAATAGGTCTCATCACCATTGCTGACCAGCAATTCCTGGATACCCTTCCAGGCGAGTTCCACGCGCGGGTCGTTATCGGGCACGCCCATGCCGCGATACATCATCACCACATTGGCCATGGCCGGGTAAATCGCGCCCAGACCGCCCTCACCGAGGCGGGGCTCGATAAAGTCGAGTGCAACCTTGATGGCCTTCTTGCGCAAGGCCGCAGGAAAACGGGGCTCGATCGGTCGAAGCATGGTGTCCACTTTCTTGAACACATGCCCCCAGATCGAGCGGTAAGGCCCACGGATCCAATCCTTCACCTCCTCAGGCGGGGTGATGAAAAGCTCCTGGATATGGATATTGCGCGGGTTGATCGCACGCGGCTCGAGCGTGCGCAGAACGAGCATGGGCGCCACCACGCTGCGCGACCAGTACGACATGTTCCACATCGAGAAGAGCGCCGCTTTGGGCATCAGCATCAACTCGACCGGCATGACCGGCGTCGCACGCCAGGGCACTTCACCGAACAGCGCCATCTGGATACGGGTAAACACGTTCGCGCGCGCCGCGCCGCCCCGGTCAAGAATGGATTCGCGGGCGCGCTTCATGTGCGGCGCCTCGATATCGTCACCAACCGCCTTGAGGGCAAAATAGGCTTTCACGGAAGCAGAGAGGTCAAATCCGCCATCGTGATAAAGCGCCCAGCCACCATGTGAGCCCTGGGTGCGCCGCAGGTAATTGCCGATACGGGCCTGCTTCTCGTCATCAATACGATCGAGATAATGCTCAAGCAGTACATATTCAGCCGGGATCGTGGCATCGGCTTCCAGCTCGAACACCCAGTGGCCATCATCATTCTGCCGGTTCGACAGGGCGGCATGGGCTGAATCGATAGCCTGACGCACCTGGCCCATATCCGCCTCGGCCGGAATTTCGGCTTCGTGACGCTCCAGAACGTCGGAATAGATCAACATTGTCCGCCCTTGTCCTTTTCCCAGCTTGAATGTGTCGTTGATATGACAGATGCCCGTATCACAGTTTTCTGCGCAACAGACAGCATTGTCTGCATACAGGTGATCAGAGATCCAGAACCCTGATCGCCTCGACGCCTGAACGGATTGCCCCTTCAATGGTCGAAGGGAACCCTGTCTGTGTCCAGTCTCCGGCCAGAGCCAGATTGCCCAGTGCGGTACGGGCAACTGGCCGCATGCGGTCCTGAGCCGGTGTTGCGGCAAAAGTCGCTCGCTTCTCACAGACCAGCCGCACAGGCGGCACGGCCTCGGGTAGTCCACCTACCACAACGGGCCCGACAGACTGGCGGATCTCCGACCAGATCGTCGCAATCAGCGCCTCATTATCATGGGTCGCATAGCGATTCGCAGCACTTACGGTGACGGAAAGTATCTCGCCCTTGAGATAGATCCACTCCGCAATACCACCCACGAGCCCGACGAAACCGACCTTGCCCAGCATCCCTCGTGCCTGAACAGGCGCGGGCAGACGGTAATGCACGTTGATGATGCTTTCATAGGCATCGGGCGCTGTGAAACCGGGCAGATGCGGCCCGAGCAGCGTACGTGCGACGGGGGAAGGGGCTGCGAATACCACCCTGTCTTCCGGCCCGAGCGCTACCGTATCGCTACCGATACGCAGGGCGGTGACACGGCCCTGTGCCACATCGAGGCCAGAAACACGCGTGCCACACCGGACCTCGCCCTGCAGGCGGGCCAGATGGACGATGGCAGGATCAACAAAACTCTCGGAAAGTCCCTCGGCCGGATACCAGGGGCAACAGGCTTCACCACCAAGGGCCAGCGTTTCGCGCACGATTGCAGCCAGCAGCGACGCGCTGGCGGTCTCAAGAGGTGTGTTCAGGGCCGAAATGGCGAAGGGCTCGACAAGCCGATTGGTCAGCATACCCGTGCCCATGAAGGCACTGACCGTCTCATCCGGACCCGCCTTGAGAATACGGGCCAGCATGGACAGTTCGCCAAGCTTCATGCCCGGCACCCGACGCGCCCTGGACAGCGCCCAGAACGGAAACCGGCCACGCGACAGGCGCAGCGTCCAGCCAAGACCCGCTTCGAGATCGAACCACGGGAATATCGGGGCTCGGGGTCCGGTAAGGGTCTTTTCCGCCCCGATCAGCCCGAGATACCGAAAACTCGCCTTGTTGGCAGACAACAGCAGATGATTGCCATTGTCGATACGCGCATCGAGCGCCTTGTCATAATAAGAACGCGCCCGCCCGCCACAGGCTGGCCCCGCCTCGTATACCGTCACGCCGGCCCGACCGATCACATCGACTGCGGCAGAGAGACCGGCAAGCCCGCCTCCGATGATATGCACATGCGTCATGGGTCAGCGATAATAGGCAATGAGAGAGCGCAGGATACGGGCTGCCTTGCTGATTTTCACAGGCTGGTCCGGATGACGCCACCCGCGGCGCAGCAGGGCTGTCAGAATGGGGCGATAGGAGGCAGCCATGATGCGTGCAGGGCGCATGGCGACACCGTCACATCGCTTCATCGCGCGTGTTGCTTCACGGAAATGATCTTTTGCCCGCACGGCCAGAATACGGGCCAGCGGGTCGAGCCCTACGGCATACACCGCTTCCTGCGGGTCAGTCGGCACATTGTAACGCACGAGCAATTCGCGCGGCAGGTAAAGGCGACCGCGATCGGCATCTTCCTGAATATCACGCAGGATATTCGTCAGCTGCAGGGCACGCCCCAGATGATGCGCCACGCGATCCGCCTCAGGCGATGAATCACCAAAGGCCCGAACGGACAAACGCCCGACGGCAGAGGCAACACGATCGCAATAAAGGTCGAGGGTTGCCTCGTCGGGGGCGACGATCGGGCCTGCGGCATCCATGGCCATGCCATCGATCACCGCGGCAAAATCTTCCTTGCGCAAACCAAAGCGGGTGATTGTCGCAACCAGAGCCCTGTCCAGGGCATCGCGCGTCTCGCCCTCATACAGGCGATCAATACGGGCATGCCATTCCTTCAGGGCCAGGGCACGATCGGGCACCTGCACATCGCCATCGGCAATGTCATCAACCTCGCGGCAGAAGGCATAGACCGTGAACATGCCAAAACGCCTCTCGGCAGGCAGGATCTTCATGCCCTTGGCAAAAGATGTGCCAGCCCGGGTTACAATGGCACGGACGTGCTCAAGATCGGCCGTGGAACAACCCAGCACCGCTTCCTGTTGAAACCCGCTCACCGCTTCATCCCTGTATCATCCAAGTGCAGCGCCTTTTACCTGCAAAAGGTCAAACAGCAAAATCCATGCCGTCTGGCAAACGTTCAGTTCGCATCACTTATCCCATCCTCCGGAGCCCTGACCCATGTCCTTCTCCATCGCCAGACCACCCATCAGCCGGCGCGCACGCACCATGCTCGGGTTCACCCTTGTCGCCGCGACCTCGCTATTCGCGGCAGGACAGTCCCATGCACAGGAAACTGCCTCGGCCCACGCAGATCATCTGCTCAAGGCCGACCGCTCATGGAACGGCAAGCCCTATACGGCCTATCCCCCCGGGGCGCCGACGCTGAGCATGATACGCCTGACCATACCGCCCCACACGGCTCTGCCCTGGCACACCCATCCGGTGCCCAATGCAGGTTATGTGCTGCAGGGCCAGCTCACGATCCAGGACAAGGCCAGCGGCGCCAGCCATGTGTTCCATCAGGGCGAGGCTTTTGCAGAAAGTGTGAACGATGCCCATCGTGGAGTCTCGGGCGACACAACAACAATCTTGATCCTTTCCTACGCAGGCGGCAATAATCTTCCGACTTCCATCCCCCTCAAGGGGGAAAAGAACGAATACTGACCGACAGGACGCAATTCCGTATCGAAAATGATTTGACAAGCGAAACGAATAGCCGTCACCTTGCCGGTATCAAAGCCACCGGAGACACGCTCATGACCGCGCCCCTCACCCAGGAAGCCAAGGAAGATTTGCTCGAACGTGGATATTCACGTCGTCATTTTGGCCGCCTGACAAGCCTGCTCGGCATGAGCGCCGCCCTGACCCAGTTCGGCTCATCTGCCTTCGCCGCCATCAAGGCACCGGGTGATGACCCGTTCGTGGGCCACCCCGACATGATCCGCATCGGCAGCAATGAGTGCTGGACCGGCCCGTTCCCGAGCGCCGTCACCGCCGGTCAGGCCCAGGTGCCTTTCGGCAACCGCTATGAGCCCGATCACCTGCGCTCAACCCTGCTGCGTACCGCCTCCTCCGTGGAGAACATTTCCGAAGAGCACATCCTGCCCTGGCCCGGGTCAAGCGATCCGCTCTGTCGATCGGTCGTGACCTTCTGCTCACCCGAACGCGGACTGGTCACGGCCAACCCGACCTATGAAGCAGCCTGGCGTACCGCCGACTGGATGAAGATCAAGCTGACGCGCGTGCCGCTCTCGGCCCATAACGGCTACGCCACCGATGTCCGCGCCATGCTCAAGGCTGACCCCAATGCGGGCGCCTATTACATCTGCTCGCCCAACAACCCGACCGGCACTGTCACCCCGCTGGAAGACATTGCCTGGCTGGCCGATAACAAGCCTGCTGGCTCCGTTATCATTGTCGACGAGGCCTATATCCATTTCTCGGGTGCGCCGAGCGCGATTTCTTTAGTGAAGCAGGGCAAGGACGTGATCGTTCTGCGCACCTTCTCCAAGATGTTCGCCATGGCTGGCCTGCGTCTGGGTCTCTCCTTCGCCCGTCCGGACCTGCACAAGCGCATGATGCGCTATGACGGCCCGAACATGATTTCCATGCTGAACATCGTGGCCCTCGCCGCTGGCGCTGTCAGCCTGACCCAGGCCGACGCCATCAAGGCGCGACGCGATGAAATGATCGCTGCCCGCAGCATGACCTTCAATCATCTGGCCAAGCGCAATATCCGTATCGTGCCCGGCAGCCAGGCCAACATGTTCCTCGTGGACTGGAAGAAGCCTGCTTCTCAGATGAAGACGGCCTTCGCCGCCAAGAAGGTCGAAATCGGCCGTAACTGGGACATCTGGCCCACCATGTCGCGCGTCAGTGTCGGTTCCATGAAGGACATGGAAGCATTCTGCGCCGCGCTCGACCAGATCCTGGCCTGAAGTGTTTCCTCATGGGGCCCTGCCCCATGAGCCTGCAGGGGAATTATCCCCAATAGCGCCTAGTCGAAAGACCGGGATGAAAGGGGCAAGCCCCCTTCCGGGATGCGGGGCAAAGCCCCGCCTCACCGCAAAAAACCCGTACTTCTCATAAGCTGCACCCCTGCCCCCTTCGAAGAACAGGCATCATGTGCAACGCCGCCTGGTAAAGCCAGAGTGACTCACTCCCCAGCAAGCCGTACCGGCATGATACCGTCTAGCGTATCAGGGCCAGCACCCCACGCAAAAGCGCCTGCAGGGCATCAATACGGCCCAGCTTGACGCGCCCTGCGACCGGATCTTCCCGGCGCAGACGTGCAGCAAGACGATGCGAGAGCGTGACGACCACAGCGCAATAAGCCCGCATGCGACGATCGCACACCAGACCCGGCAAAGCCGCTGCCTGTCGATTGAGATGATCGACCTCGTCCAGCAGATGATCGAACACACGACGCAGCCCCGGCTTGCTGCGCGCCAGCAGAACATCCTCCACCTTGGCACCCTCCGCCGTCAGCATGTCCTGCGGCAGATAGGAGCGATCAAGCCTCTTCAGATCCGCCGTTACATCCTGCAGATGATTGATCACCTGAAGGGCGCTGCACAGCGCATCCGACAAGGGTAGCGTTTCCGCGCGCTCACCATGCAGCAGCAACAGAAAGCGCCCCACCGGATTGGCCGAGAACCGGCAATAACCGAGCAGCTCATCCCAGTTCTGATAGCGGTTCTTCACAGCATCCTGACAGAATGCCGTGATCAGGTCTGTGGCTGTCTCCAGCGGCACATTTGTCTGGAGCAGATGACGGCGCAGAACAACGGCCGTCTGGGCATCTGCCCGCTGGGGCGCCTCACGCTCACCACGGACCACCTCTTCCATGCCACGCAAGCGAGCGATCTTGGCTTCGGAAGAGAGCTGCTCGTTATCGACCATATCGTCGATAACCCGTGCGAAATTATAATAGGCCGTGACATGCGCCCTGTTGCCCTTGGCAAACAGCAACGACCCGACAGGAAAATTCTCGTCAGCCGCGCACTTGGCCGAAGTCACATCGGCTTCACCCCAGACGGGATCAGCCTGTTTGCCGATCACATTCATCAGGCATGTGTCTCCTCGGTATAGAAACGACTTTTCCATTGCACGCCCCGACCACGGTGATGGTCAACGGCCGATCCAAGGGTCGCGGCCATGTAAAAGGCAGCAACGACCGGCAAGGCCAGTGCACGGACCGGCGAGAGCTTGAAGCGCGACAATGTGGGCAGGAAGGAGATCACGGCCAGAAAGAGCGACGCGCCCCCCATGACCCTAACTCGCCCGCGACCAAACAGGGCAAAATAAACAGGTGCCAGCCAGACCAGCGTCATCCCCAGCACAGTGCAAAGCAGTATGATCGGGGAATAACGTAGCTGCACATAAGCCGTACGTGCAATCATCCGCCAGATATCACCAGCCCCCCGATAGGGGCGGATCGACCATGCCAGCATGCTGTGACCCAGATACAGCTTGCCACCCGCCTTTTTGATATCGGCAGCCAGTGAGCAGTCATCGATCAGTGCGCCCCGTACCGACTCGACCCCGCCGATACGCTCAAGCATGGACCGACGGACAAGTATCGTCCCGCCTGCAGCTCCCGCCACCGGCGAGGCCGGGTCGTTCACCTTCTCGAAAGGGTAGAGCATCGCAAAGAAATAGACGAAGGCTGGCACAAGCAGTCGTTCTGCCGCGCTTTCACAGTTCAGCACGACCATTTCAGACACCATGTCGAGTCCGTCACGCTCTGCCTTTTCCACCAGCGTCTCAAGATGAAGGGCAGAATGAAGGATATCGGCGTCGGTCAGCAGCACGAACCCATTGGCATCGAGTTTTTCTCGCGCCAGACATTCCCCCTGATGCACGGCCCAAAGCTTGCCGCTCCATCCCTCGGGACGTGCCTTGCCTGTGAGTACGGTAAGACGTGCATGAGGGTCAGCGACCTGACGCGCCAGATCGCCCGTGCCATCGGTACTGCCGTCATCCACGACAATCACGCTCAGCTTGCCGCGGTAATCCTGCTGCACCAGCGTCGCCACACAGGCCTGGATCGACTCAGCCTCATCTCGGGCAGGCACGACAATGGCCACATCCGGCCAGATTTTCTCACCGGATTTCAGTCCCGTCGTTCCGGTCCCCGGCGCAAGACGCTCGCCGGTACGCCAGAAACGCCCATGCCCGAAAAGCAGTTTACCCCATGCCGCCAGAGCCGAGGCTGCCATGAAATGTCTGATCATTTCGTGGCAATCCGTCCGTGTTCACGAAACCAGGTGACTGCGTCAGCCACCGCCTCACGCGCCGGACGTGGCGCATAGCCAAGCGTTTCCTGAGCCTTGAGCGAGGTGAAGAACATCATCTTCTTCGACATGGCCAGGGTCTCCCGTGTCACACGGGGTTCGATACCAAAACCTCGCGCCATCCATTCGGATACGACAGCGACCGGCTGCAGCCATGACTGCTTGAGCTTTATCCGGGGCGGTTTGACACAGGCGACCTCGCCAATCAGGGCAAAAAGATCGCCCAGCATGTAGTTTTCGCCGCCGAGAATATATTTCTCGCCAATCACGCCCTTTTCGAGCGCCAGAGCATGACCCTCGGCCACATCATCCACATGCACGATATTCAGGCCACTATCGACATAGGCCGGCATGTTACCCGACGCGACATCCACGATCATCTGTCCGGTGGGCGTGGGCTTGATGTCACGCGGTCCAACCGGGGTGGAAGGGTTCACGATCACGGCAGGCAGACCGCGCTCGCGCACAAGCTTCAGCACTTCCTGCTCGGCGCGATATTTGGAGAGCTTGTACACGCCAATCACATCGTGCTCGGTCACCGGCGTCAGTTCATTGGCCGGGCTGCCATCCTTCGTCAGCCCCAGCGCCGCCACGGATGAGCAATAAACCACCCGCTCGATCCCGGCATCGAGTGCCGCCATCATGAGCCGCCTCGTACCTTCGACATTGGCCCGCATCATCACAGCCGGATCCGGCACCCAAAGGCGATAATCCGCCGCCACATGAAAGAGATAGCGGCAGTTTTCCAGCGCCGGTCCGAAGCTCTCGGGGGCCGTCAGGTCGCCAATCACCAGATCGGCATCGAGCCCTTCAAGGTTGGAAAGATCGGCCCCGGCACGGACCATCAATCTGATGCGATGGCCCCGTTGCTTGAGAATACGCGCCACTGCCGAGCCAACAAAGCCGGTCGCGCCGGTAATCAGCGTGTATTCACCCATGATAGGCCCTGATGCTCTCATTTATTGCAAATCGATACCGCACCATACCGCTCGCGCAAGGACAAGCAACCTGCGCCTGATGGCTTTTTCGTCATATTGAGCCGCGCAGTAGCGAAAACTGACTGTCTGGTGTAGACAGCCGCGAGCACTCGACAGCGCACATACTCGCAAATTGCCGCAGGAGCTTTGTCCAACCTCCCGCATTGCCGGGCCTGTTCCTGGCCAGACAATGCGCCTCCGCAACCCTGCGACGTTCGGAACCGACTGGCCTTGAAAACACTCACCCTTGTTCTCGCCCTCATGGGCCTTGCCCTTCTTACGGGAATCATGGCCTGGCTTGGCATCGGTCATGTTTTCAGCGCCATGCAGCGTATCGGCATAGGGGGCTTTGCATCCATCGTCGGTGGTCAGGCGCTGGTTGATATCGGTCTCGGCATTGCCTGGTTCAGTGCCTGTCCCGAGCTCGGGCTCTTTCGGGCCATTGCCTCACGCGCCGTGCGTGACGCCGCCGGGAACTGCCTGCCCTTCTCCCAGCTTGGCGGCATGGTGATTGGCATACGCGCCACATGCAGCATCCCTACCCTTACCCGCAGACTCGGCCCGCTCCAGTGGCCTGCTGCTGTCGCCACCAACATCGTGGATATCACGACCGAGGTGCTGGGTCAGATCGTGTTCGTGATCATCGCCCTCGCCTGCCTGTTCGACCATGCGGGCACCAACAGGTTCACCTGGCCTGTTCTGGGCGGCATGGCGCTTCTGGCGCTCGGTATCGCCGGTTTCATCTGGACACAGCAGCGTGGCGGGGCTGCCATCCATTATGCCGCCCGCTTTCTGGGCCGTCATATTGCCGATGGCTGGCGTACCTCACTGATCGACAACATGGACAATTTCCAGGCCGAACTCGATCAGCTCTGGTCACGCCCCGGTCGCATCGCTCTGGGTGCCACCATCCACCTTCTTTGCTGGCTCGGCGGTGCCGCCATCACCTGGCTGTCACTCGAATTGCTGGGCGCCCATATCGGTGTTGTCGGCGCCATCGCCATTGAGGGTGTCGTTTGCGGCCTCATGTCCGCCTCGTTCCTTGTGCCAGCCGCTCTGGGCGTTCAGGAAGCCGCCTATGTCGCGCTCGGCTATTTCTTCGGCGTCGATGCCGAAATCTCGCTGGGTCTGTCGCTGCTGCGTCGTGGCCGTGACATCGCCATCGGCATCCCTGTCATGGCCCTGTGGCAGCTTTCCGAAATGCGCCGCCTGCGTCAGCCCAAACGCCCGACATCCGCCGATACGACCCTTGATTACGCTGACACATCCTCACGGAGCGAAGCCTCATGACCACGCCCTTGTTCGAGACGCTCTGCGTCATCGGTCCCGGTCTGATCGGCTCCTCCGTCCTGCGCCGGCTGCGCGAGCGTCCCGGTCTGGTCAATCACCTCGTCGTCGCCGATCGTGACCCCGCGGTGCTCGATCGGGTGCGCGCCCTCGATCTCGGCGACGAGATCACAGCCGATCTCGCCAAGGCTGTCGCCGATGCTGATTGCGTCATGCTCTGCGTACCCGTCGGGGCTATCGCCCCGGTGGCCGAGGCCATCATGCCTCACCTCAAGGCGGGCGCGATCCTGACCGATGTCGGCTCGACGCGCCGTAGCGTGGTTGACGCCCTCACACCCCATCTGCGCGACGATATTGCCTATATCCCGGCCCACCCCATGGCCGGTACCGAACACTCAGGCCCGGATGCCGGCTTTGCCAGCCTGTTTGAGGATCGTTGGTGCCTCCTGACGCCGGACCCCCACGCGCCGCAGACCGACATCGACCGTCTTGCGGCTTTCTGGCGAGAAATGGGCGCCCGTATCCGGATCATGGATGTCGATCATCACGACACGATCTGCGCGATGGTCAGCCACCTGCCTCATCTGATCGCCTTCACCATCTGCGGCACTGCCGATACGCTGGCAGAAGACATGCGTGCCGAAGTGCTGGACTTCGCCGCCTCGGGCTTTCGCGATTTCACCCGTATCGCCGCCTCAGACCCGACCATGTGGCGTGACATCTTCCTGAACAACAGCGACGCCCTGCTGAGCGTTCTGGACCGTTTCAGCCAGGACGCCGCCGCCATGGCTAAGGCCATTCGCGAAGGCGACGAAAAAACCATCGTCGACACGATTTCACGCGGTCGACGCATCCGACGTTCCCTGCTCGAAAATCGTCAGGCCTGAGCCTCCGCCTGCTGGCAAGTGAAGGGAATGGTGGGTCTTAGTCATGGGGCGCTGCCCCATACCCCACCAAAGGACGGTCGTCCTTTGGGAGCCTGTTTGAAGAAATCAGGTCCTGAGGGGAGTGGCTCTTATCGGAGTGTTGGGCTCGTACATTTGGCAGTCGTGGGGCTTAGCCCCACACGCCACCGACGGACACTCGTCCTTCGGGAGTCTACCAGTACCAATCGGGATACAGGGTTTACGCCCTTTCCCCGGCGCGGGGCAGAGCCCCGCACCTGACCCTGATCAGATCGTGACAACACGCAGGGTGTTGGTCGAACCCTGCTGCCCGAAGGGAAGGCCGACGAGCAGAACCAGCTTGTCACCCTTCTCGGCGTAACCCTCGGAAACGGCCAGACCGACCGCCTGATCGACCACGCCTTCAACACCGTAAACCGGCGTTTCCTGACCCACAGACATGGCGCGTACGCCCCAGACCATGTTCAGACGACGTGCGGTTTCATCATCCGGCGTCAGCGCCAGAACCGGGCAATCGGCGCGCTCACGGGCAATCTGCAGGGCGCCACGGCCGCTCTGCGTATAAACCACGATCACGGCAGCCGAGACCGACTGGGCAACATGCCAGGCGGCTTCAGCAATAGCACCGCCGGTCGTGCCGTCGCTGTCAGGGCGAAGGGCCTCTTCCTGCATGCGCCATTCGAGATCATTCTCGACGCGACGCGTCACCCGGGCCATCACCTCGACGGCTTCGCGAGGATACTTACCCGCAGCGCTCTCGGCCGAGAGCATCACGGCGTCGGTGCCGTCGAACACGGCGTTCGAGACGTCAGAGACCTCAGCGCGCGTCGGCGTGGGCGAGGTGATCATGCTTTCCAGCATCTGCGTGGCCACGATCACCGGCTTGCCCTGGAAGCGCGCTTCACGAATGGCGCGCTTCTGCTCGATCGGCACTTCCTCGGCAGGGAGTTCGACACCAAGGTCGCCACGCGCCACCATCACAGCGTCAGAAAGCGCGATGATGTCGCTCAGACGCTCCATGGCCTGCGGCTTTTCGAGCTTGGTCATGATCCAGGCACGGCCCTTGGCAAGGTCCTTGGCTTCCTGCACGTCCTCGGGGCGCTGCACGAAGGAAAGGGCCACATATTCAACGCCAAGGTCCAGCGCGAAAGTGAAGTCCTTGTGGTCCTTCTCGGTCAGGGCCGGGATGGGCAGCACAACGTCAGGCACGTTCACGCCCTTGCGCTCTGACAGCCAGCCACCGACTTCAACTTCGGTCTCCATATGCGTCTCGTCGCAGGAGATCACGCGCAGACGCATCTTGCCGTCATCGAGCAGCAGGCGGCTGCCAGGCTCGGCGGCGCGCATGATCTCGGGGTGCGGCAGACAGGCGCGGCGGGCATCGCCCGGTGTACGGTCCAGATCCAGACGGAAGCGTGCACCTTCGATCAGTTCCACCTTGCCCTCGGCGAAGGTACCAACGCGCAGCTTGGGCCCCTGCATGTCGGCCAGAATGGCCAGTGGGCGGCCAAGCTCGGCTTCGACATCACGGATGGTGGCGTGACGCTTGGCATGGTCTTCATGCGAGCCATGCGAGAAGTTCAAACGGAACACGTCAGCCCCGGCCAGCGCCAGGGTACGGATCATCTCATGCGTGGAGGAGGCCGGGCCGAGGGTCGCAACGATCTTCGTGCGGCGCTGTTCGGCCTCTTTCTTCACTCCCATACCCTGAGCCGAAGCTGCTTGAGGTGAGGACGTCATACTGATCTCCGATCCATTTGCTGCACGTTGCATATCATAGCTTCAGCTAGGCTGAAGCGTCTCTCCTGGCAACAGCCCCCAGAACACACGTCTGGGAAGCCATCCCGTATAGCCCTTGACCACCACCTTGCACCATGTTGACCCCTGGGGGCACAGCTTGAGGGTGCCCACTGTCCCGGGTTGCAACACAGCCACGACAGCGCTGTTTTCATCCGACTGGCTGTAGAGCAGCGTATCGCCCTGGCGCTGGCGTGCCTCGGTCTCGTTCGGCACATAGCCCAGCACGCGGGCATCGGCCTTGCCAATCACGTCGCCTGCTTTGGCCGAGGCCTCACCCACCGCGGCCGCATGACCCTCGGGTGGTTGCCCCGGAATCACGAAAGTGCGCTGTCCGACGAGCGTCGCCTGATGGACCCAGCCCTTCATACCATCCGAATCCTCGATCAGGCGCCAGACATCGAACTCGCGCTCGACCTCAACCGGCAGACCACGGCGATGATAGACCCATTCGATCGGATAGCGCTGACCTGGCCCCTTGCGCATGAACACCTTGTCGGCACGCATTGCGGCAAAGCGCGGCAAGGGCAGACCCGTATTGGTTCCCTTGTCCTGCGGCGGTGCATCAGGTGCGGCGGCAGCCGCTGCGGCCGCATCGTCACTGGCAGGTGGCGTGGCAGGCTGGGCGGCAGCTGTCGCCGCACCCGCTACAGCGGCACCGGCAGCGACACCTGCGGCCGTGCGCACATGATGCTTGCCCGCATGATGCGCATGAGCCGCCCGGGCTTCCTCCGCCGCACGTGCGGCCTTGCGCTTTTTGCGGCTACCCGCGGTCGTTCCGTCTGTCGCCTTTGCCGCGGTCGCTTTCGTTTTACCGTGATGGGCAGAAGCACCGTGTGCTGAGCTCTTGCCACTGGCGGAAGCTGGCGCCGCGCCATGTTTGTGATGGTGAGGCGCGTGTTTGGTCGTCTGGGGCGCGGCTTCTGCCTGTGCGCCAAGCGGCAGCAGAATCGCCAGCCCGATGCCGTAGACGATGCGGAATGTCTTCATGGGTGCATGGGTGCCAAGTTGTGGCGTTCGGGGCAAGAGGGGGGCCGCTTCACAGGCTCAGAATCTGGGCATCGATCGTGCGTTCCAGAAACGTCGTCACCCCACAGATACGCACGCTGGGGCACAGATCGGCCTGCGTCAGACCTGAGGCCTTCATACCGGCTTCGCAGGCCAGCACCTCACCGCCCAGCTCGAAAATGGCGGAACGCAGCGTTTCGAAGCCAGCAACCCCGCGCGACTGAAACATCTGATCGAGCCCCACGTCGTCGAGCGAGGACCAGTCCCGGCATAACGCCGCAACACTCAGCCCCCCACCGAAGAGGACGACTTCGCGCCCCAAAGCCAGAGCCCCTGCGGCGAGCACAAAAGCGTGATGAGCCCGTTCGAACGAGCGATCCGCAAGAGTAATGCCCATGACACGCATCATACGCCCTCAATCCCGCTCTCGGACCCTGCCCCTCGGCCACAGCACGGACAGTCGGGATCGGCTGGGAGCTCGAAACTGCGGAAACTCGCCTCCAGCGCGTGCCAGATGAGAACACGACCACTCATGCTGCGCCCCAAATTCAGGATTTCCTTCAGGGCCTCAGTCGCCATCAGCGTACCAATCACCCCCGTAACAGCGCCGAAAATGCCCGCCTGACCGCAGCTCAGCGCCGCGTCTTCATCGGCATCGGGATAAAGGCAGCGATAGCAGGGGCCACCACGTTGGGGAGCAAAGGTGGAAAGGCTCCCCTCAAAGCGCTGCACAGCGCCCGAAACGAGCGTTTTGCCCAAGGCATGACAGCAATCAGCCACCGCGTATCGGGTTGTGAAGTTGTCACTGCCGTCACAAACGAGGTCGTACTGGCTGACAAGTGAGGGCAGATTATCGGCATCCACCCGCAGGTCATGCGGTATGACCTCAATACCCGGATTGAGTCCGCCGAGCCTTCCAGCTGCCTGCTCGGCCTTTCCACCCCCGATATCCTGCGTGGAAAACAGGATCTGCCGTTGCAGATTGCTCAGCTCCACCCTGTCATCATCCACCAGCCCGATGCGACCGACACCCGCCGCGGCGAGATAAAGAGACAGCGGGCTTCCGAGCCCCCCTGCACCAATCACGAGCACTGACGAGTCGCGCAGCTTTGCCTGCCCTGATGCGCCCACTTCGGGCAGCAGGATATGGCGTGAATAGCGGTGCAGTTCCTCGTCGGTGAAGGTCAGATCAGACAAGATGGACGACATTGCGAAGAGGGAATCCGAGCTGGAAAGAAAACTTCATCGGCTTTCAGGATTTAGATGACAAAAGCCTGCGTGATCCCATAGCATAGTGATGTTGAGTGAAGAAAACAGAGGCATCTGCCATTCGGAACCAGGCTTGTTACCGGCTTGATCGATAAAGGCACGCATAGGCTGCGTGTTCACGTCCCTTTCGCCAGTTGCAGAGAAAAGAAATGAGAGACCCCGCAGGATCGCCCCCGGCAGGAATGCCCGTAGAACTCGCAACGTTCCCGGACAGGCTGTCATGGCCATCCAGCAGGAAGCTGCCTCATATCGCTGGCGCCCTGATGGTTGCCGTCGTCTGCATCTATGCGCTCTCGCCTTATCTGGCGCTTTGGTCGCTCTCCTCTGCCCTGCGCACGCACGATACGACGACCCTTGCCCAGCATATCGATTGGAGTGCGCTGACGACCAGCCTGAAAACCGAGGCGATCGACGCCCTGATCGGACCGCCACCAGCTTCTGACGATCTGCCGGATTTCGGCTCATCTTTCGCGACCAGCGCCGTCTCACATGCGATCGATACCCGCCTGACGCCTGAGTTGCTCATGACCTTCGCCTCCCAGATGGTCACAGGACACCAGCCTGCGGCTTCCCTGAGCATGAGCCAACTCTACAGCAGGCTCTCGGCTCATTTCGTGTCGCCTCTGCACTTCGAGGCCGGGCTCGTCACGACGCCTGGCCAGAAACCGGCCATCGTGCATATGAAATTCGAGCAGTGGCACTGGAAGATCACCCAGCTGGATCTTCCCAAGGCAGTCTGACGCCCTCTGCGCTGCCGCGGTTTTACCGGCGGCAGCTAAGGGTGCGCTGTGCCTGACACTGCCGACTGACCGTCTTATCGCGCTCGGCACGCCACCAAACCCAAGACGGTGACTTCCTATACGCCGGCGGGATCACCGCCTGGCGCGAAAACCCAAACCGAGACGGCGCAGCACACGGGCAATCGTGTAGGGCACGACCAGCATACGGCGCGACCTTTGTCTCAGGCACAGCTGATAGAGCCGCAGTTTGAGACGGTCCTCAAGGCGTAACCGCGTATTGGCCGCCACCAGAGATGCGAAGGTATCGAGCATCCCCACCAGTTCGTCGCTATGCTGCGCCATGCGCTTTTCGTGCTCGTAGCGCGAAAAATAGATCGACTTGAAAGCCTCCCCGGCAATCAGATTGCAAAAGCGCGGAAAGATCAGATCACGCACATACACGCTGCGTCGCTCAGGATCCGAGTCGAACATGCCGCAAAGCTTGCTGATATAGCGCATGCGGCTGCGGCTCATGCGGATGCTGTACGAGGTGCTGTTCTTGTTGATGCACCAGGCGGTTACAGCTTGCGGGAAAAAGTAGTTTGTATAGCCCTTGCGGAAAATCCGCAGGAAAAGATCGTCATCCTCATAACCCATGAACTGAGGATCAAAACCGCCCACGGCCTCGAACGCTGTCCGGCTGATGATCGAGGCTGAAGGCAGGACATGCATGTCACGCTCGAGCAGATCCTCAATCGAGATCTTGGGGTGCTTGCTGTAACGCGCGGCGATCGAGGTGGCGACAATATGCCCCTCCTCATCGGCCTCCATCAATTCACCATAGGCCCAGCCGAAATGGGGGTCTTTCGTCCTGACCTGTTCGAGCAGCAACTCGATATGGCTCTTCAGGAAGAAGTCGTCCTGATCGAGAAAGCAGATATAGGCCGATTGAGTAAGCGATACGCCCAGATTGCGTGCGCTTCCCTGCCCGCCATTTTCCTTGCGATGCACCGTGACACCGGATCTCGCAGCGATTTCAGCCAGGGCGGTGCGCTCCGCCTCGCTCGATCCATCATCGATGATCAGGAACTCGTCGGCGGGAACAGTCTGCGACAGGACGCTTTGTATCGCCCGCTCGATATATTTCGCGCCATTGTAGAAAGGGATGATAACGGCGACAGAATTCAGCCTTGCATCGGCCATGGACAAACAATCCTTACTTTCCAGGCCCGTGCATTGCTACGCAAGCACATGGCGGCATAGTACCCGGCTCCGCACCCTGCTTGCACATACGCTACCCCGACCTGCTTTTTTCATACGTACAGACCGTGCAGGCGCTGCCGTTGCCGGGAACCCTGCCCTGATGATTCAGACATTGCGCATAATGTGAGTGGGGACAGAGGCCAAACTGAGGCAGGAAAATGCTGGGCGTCACTGCCCTCTCGGCATCGCCCTCATACGCTCCGGGGTAATCCGGCATCTTTCGGAAAGGGAGTGACCCTGCGCCTGCCTGTAAGGTCAGGACCCGTTGGGGACGGACACGGCCTGCCTTTCATGCACGACCTTGCAGAAAGAAAAGCCGATGCCGGGTATCACGTCCCCGATAACGCCCTTAATCAGGCCGGAGGAAGGTCTTCTTCGAGAACGGTGATGTGGATGGCATAGGAGACCTCGCCTTCATCATCATCCCGGTGCACGGTGCCAATCACTTCGCCATTGACGGCCAGCTCAACCGTGTGGCCAGCGCGTGCCGGGGCATTGATCGTCAGTTGCAGGGAACCGAGCAGACGACGCAGGGTCGTTTGCAGACGGGACAGCTCCGAAGCAGAAATAGCAGCCATGATAACTCCTGGAATTTGGCAGGTTGTGCGATCTGTAGAACATCCCGCCCCCCTGTGAAACCACCTTTAACGCATGTCGAAAATTCCGGATTGGGCCACGATGCTGCCATGATTGATCGGCACGGTTCACGCCTTCGTCATTGAACCGGCACTTTCAAGACAGGGAGAACCATGCGCCGCATCCTCTTTGCCTTTGCGCTTCTCGCGCTTGCCTCGACCGGGTCGAGCCTCGCTGCTGCCGTGCCGCCCCATTTCGGATCAGCGCTCTCGCAACAGATTTCAAGCGACGGCCCCCGTGCCGTGGCATGGTCGCTTACGCTCAGTCATGACTGGGCCAAGGTGGAACAGAATATCGCAGCAAATGACCCGGCGCTGAGCTCGGCCACGCTGCGCGCATTGCTCGATTATACCCCCCGGTTCGAGCGATCCGCCATGCAGCACGCCCTGCGGGCAAGACTCCAGAATGATGCGCTGTCAGGGCTTGCAGTGCTGTCGCCGGTTTCGCGCAGCCCTTACTCAGGCCGCGCCATATGCGGTGCTGGCGAAGCACGCTGGAAGCATCAGGTTGCGCCCATGGTCATGGCGACGCACGACATTGTCTATGCGTTGCAACGCGAGGCATGTTTAAATGCGTTAAGGTTACATTCCAGGCGTTGAATCGCGTGGCGTGAGCAGGCACACAGAACTTCTTCCCTCAAGTTCTGTTGTCATAACGAAACCCTTCCGGGTTCCCTGCTCCCTTTTCGCATCGAGGAAAATCTTTGACTTCCACCCTGCGTCTCGCCCTCGGCGTTCTACCGCTCGTGGGCCTCACTGGCTGCGGCTATTTCGACTCTCGCGAAGCCCACAGGGCACAGCTTGCCATGATTGGCATGACATCGAACGATCTTCAGGCCTGTGCCGGCATTCCGGCATCAACCAAGACCCTGAACGACACCACGCAGATCTATCAGTATACTGCGACCATGAACCTGCCCACGGCAAGCGATTCAACCATCATCCCAGTTCAACAACTCTTGAACATGACGCAGGTCACCCTCGGCGGGGCAGGCACGACCTGTAAGGCGATCATCCGCCTCGACCATGACCGGGTCTCCGAGGTCCATTACGCCGGTGATGATGACGAGATCATCGGCTCCGACGGTATTTGCTCGATCATCACCCGTGGGTGCGCCAGACAGCCCGAGGCCAGCATGCGCAAAGTCAGCGGTGGTCCATTCGGGCCAGTCTCCGCTTTCCACTCCCCTGCGGCGCCTAATCAGAGCACGAGTGCGACCTACAACAAGCAGTCCGGCGAGACCGTGCCGAACTACACCGACAAATCAAAGCCGGTTATCGTACCACGGCCCTGAACAGCGCTCCGGTCGCGATTTCCTGCTTCATGCGGGCAATCGCGGCGGGCAATCCGCTGAAGATTGCCTCTCCAATCAGGAAATGTCCGATATTGAGCTCTTTCAGCCCGGGCAGACCCGCCACCCGTCCCACATTGGCGTAAGTAAGCCCATGACCGGCATGGAGCTCCAGCCCATTCGCCGTGGCGGCCTGCGCACCTGCAAAAAGCCTCCGGAACTCCGCCTCGCCGTCGTCATGGGCATAAGCGCCGGTATGGAGTTCCACCACCTGTCCACCAATTGCGGCGGCAGCCTCGATCTGGACAGGGTCAGGGTCGACGAAAAGCGAAACACGAATACCGGCGTCTCTCAGCCGTGCCACCTTGGCGCGTAGATCATTCATCTGACCTGCCACGTCGAGGCCGCCTTCGGTCGTCACTTCCTCGCGTCGCTCGGGCACAAGACAACAGGCATGAGGGCGCAAGGCGCAGGCCAAACCAACCATTTCTTCCGTCGCGCCCATTTCGAAATTGAGCGGCACGGTCAGTTCACGACGTAGCCTCTGCATGTCTTCATCACGTATGTGGCGCCGGTCCTCGCGCAGATGGGCCGTAATGCCGTCAGCGCCATGCATGGCTGCCAGAAGGGCTGCCCCGACCGGATCAGGATGCGTGCCACCCCGGGCATTACGGACGGTCGCCACGTGATCGATATTCACGCCAAGTCGGATCATGGTCTTTTTTCCTTGCCTGAGGCACGTCTCACGCCAAGATCGCGCGCAAGACGCAAGGCTGAAAGCAGGCTCGTCGGGTCGGCCCTGTTCTTGCCTGCAATCGCAAAGGCTGTCCCGTGGTCGGGCGATGTCCTGACAATGGGCAGGCCCAGTGTCACATTCACACCGCTGGCCATGTCGAGCGTCTTGAGCGGTATCAGGGCCTGATCGTGATACATGCACAGTGCCGCGTCATAGAGTGGCCGTGCAAGATCCGTGAAAAGCGTATCGGGCGGATACGGACCGCTGGCATCAATGCCAGCTTCGCGCAGAATCCTGATGGCCGGCTCGATCATGACCTGCTCTTCCAAGCCCATCACCCCGCCCTCACCCGCATGAGGGTTCAGGCCAGCCACGGCAATACGTGGCGCCTCAAACCCGAAGTCACGGCGCAAAGCCTGAGCAAGTGCCTTGCCAACCTGCACGATTTTATCCGTCGTCAGACTGTCCAGCGCCTCGCGCAGGCTGACATGCACCGTGACCGGCACCACACGCAGCTGTGGCGAGGCCAGCATCATGATTTCCTCACCCGGCACGCCGCAAAGCGAGGCCAGGAATTCGGTATGACCCGGAAAGCCGAAACCGGCAGCTTTCAGCACCGCCTTGCTGATCGGATTGGTCACGACGGCACTGACACGCCCCTCAAGCGCCAGCCGGGTCGCGCGCTCGATCGAGGCGATCACCTGACCTGCCATTGCGGAATCTGGCTGACCCGGCAAAACAGGGCCGGGAAGGTACACGGGCAGGACAGGCAGGGCATGGGGGAATACCGCTTCTGCCTGCACAGGTTCGTCCACGATTTGCGTGGGGATCCCCTCGATCAGAGCCGGATCACCGATCCACACAAACCCTTCGCCCTGGGTTCTGAGCTGCTCCCAGGCCTTGACGGTCAGTTCAGGGCCAATCCCGGCGGGATCGCCCATCGTGAGTGCAGGCAGCATCATGCCCCCCTCAAGGGTCACTTGGTGGAAAAGGCATCCAGAATACGAACCCAAGAGCGAATTCCCTTATGGAAGGATTCGACGCCATATTGCTCGTTAGGCGAGTGGATACGATCGTCATCCTGGGCAAACCCGACAAGAAGCGAGTCCATGTCGAGCGCTTCCTTGACCTCGGCAACGACAGGAATCGATCCACCGCAACCGATCGATACGGCAGGAACACCCCATTCCTCGCCCAGCGCGGCCAGGGCCGTTTGCAGAAATGGCCCTTCTTCCGGCACGGCAAAGCCGCTCGATGCACCATGCTCGGCAAAGCTGACCTTGGCATCCACCGGCAGGACCGATCGGATATGGGCGCGGAACGCCTCACGCACGCGCTCCGGGTTCTGCCCCGGTACTAAGCGGAACGAAACCTTGGCCATTGCCCGGGCGGGGAGCACGGTCTTGAAACCATCGCCCTCATACCCGCCTGAAATGCCGTTGATCTCGTAGCTCGGCCGGGCCCAGATCTGCTCGATGGCCGTAAAGCCATCCTCACCGGCAGCGCTCGACAGCCCCACCGGGCCAAGTGTCGCCGCGTCATCGGGGAAAATGGCTCGCCACTGCGCGCGAACCGTGTCGGATGGTGCCACCACCCCATCATAAAACCCGGGAAGCATCACACGGCCCTTGTCGTCACGCACACTGCCCAGCGCCTTGCAGAGCAGTTCGATGGGGTTGCGCGCGGCATTGCCGAACATGCCTGAATGAAGGTCGTGCGTGGCGCAGTCGATCACCACTTCCTCACCAACCAGCCCACGCAGCCCCGTCGTGATCGCCGGCGTGCGCCGATCGGGCATGCCGGTGTCGCAAATCAGCGCCACATCGGCCTTGAGCTCTGCGGCATTGGCCTTGAGGAACGGCATCAGATTGGCCCCGCCGCTTTCTTCCTCACCCTCGATCAGGATCGAGATCTTCAACGGCAGATCGCCCTTGATCGCTTTCCAGGCACGGCAGGCTTCGATGAAGGTGAGCAGCTGTCCCTTATCGTCCGATGCACCACGCGCCACGATGATCTTGCGGCCATCGGCCTCGGTCACAATGGCGGGGTCGAAGGGATCGCTCTTCCACAGATTGAGCGGGTCCGTGGGCTGAACGTCATAATGGCCATAAAACAGCACATGCGGGCCGGATGACGCTGTCTGTTCATGACCCACAACCATCGGGTGCCCGGCTGTTTCACGCACGCTGGCATCGAACCCGAGGGCTGAGAGCTCCTCACGCAGCCATTCGGCGGCGGTCCTGCAATCGGCAGCATGTTTCGGCTGGGCCGAAACACTCGGTATGCGCAGGAAGGCAAAAAGACGATCCAGACTTTTTTCCAGATCCCGGTCGACCTGCTGCAATACCGCTGCCGTGCTGTCAGTCACGCATCTCTTCCTTTACCAAGCTCTGTCGCAACAAGGAGGCAAGCGTATCGCGATAGACGGTCGTCATCGCTCGTGCCTGCTGCCTCGCCTCATCGGACAGACGCTGCCACGTCTCCCGATCCTGATAAAGGGTGATGATCGCCTCTGCAAACGCTGTCGGATCGAGCAGCGCTGACGCGGCGCCTTGCAATGCTGCCTCACCGCCCGTGACGGCAGGCAGTCCGCAAGCTCCGGCGGCAAGACGGTCGAATGCCACATGGCCCTCAACCTGATCGGGTGTAATCAACAGGCGGCATTGCGCAGCGAGTGCCGCGAAATCTGCCTGACCATCACGCAATGGCGCGACATTCTGATGATGCGTGATCATTGATAGATCATGCGACTGGGTGGTTTCACAGGCCAGAACCAGTCTGACCGGTTCGGCCAGACGCCCGTTGAGGCGCGTCATGACGTTGCGCACGAACCATTTGAGAAAGGTTGCGCTGTAACCCGGCGCCGTCGCGGGCTGAGCGGCAAAAAGCAGGCCGTGTCTGTTATCGAAGTCCGGACTGTCATGCAGGGGCAGATCATCCCCAAGAATCGTCACGCCGGTGACACCAACCTTGCCAAGCACCTGCTCCTGAGCCACGTCGGCAACCACAATGTCCTGGCAGAACCAGGCATTGGCGACTTCATCCGCCAGTACCTGATCGAAATCGGCCTCGTCAATTCTGTCGCGAACCGCCTGCACCTTGCGGGCGTCAAACCGGGCCTGGACAGCATCCAGCGACCGCAAATCCAGAACCACACCTTCCTCAGGCAGAAGGGCGGCCTTGTCATTGAAGAGCTGGAACACGGCATTGAGCGTATGGCCGCCCATGATCCAGATCTGATCGAAGCCGCGCGGGCGCTGCTCGATCAATTGCCCCAAACACTCAATACCCCCCTGAAGGTGTTCGATTTCGTCAGGCAGAGTGGCGCTTATCGTCTCTGTATGCGGGCGCTGCTCATCCAGGGCAAAAACCGTAGACTGCAGACCGAGCGCCACGAAAGCACGGCACAGGGATTGCAGGCGCTCGCGCTGCGTGGGCTGAGCGCTTGAAATTGCCCTTTTGACAAGAAGGATGCGCTGCCCCCAGCGAACCGGCTTGTGCAACATGATCGCACTGCCAGGGCGATGCGGCTGATTTCCACGAAGCACTTCTGCAAAATGGCGACGCAGTATCAACGCCTCCTGCGCTACGAGCGCCTCGCCGGCTATCTCGCGTTCAGGCACACGAATCAGAAAATTAGGATCGTAGACTATACGACCGGAACGCATGATCTGGCGCAGGGTCAGGCACAGGCCAGCCCATGAATGCGCGGCGATACGCAGCGCACCAAGCCCGTCATCGATTGCGGGTATGGCACGTAGTACACTGGTGCGACACAGCAGGGCGCCGCCCCCGACACCGTCACAAGTACGCACGAAGTTCACGATCGGGGCAAAAGCGTCCTCACCCGCACCATGAGCCGTGCAACTCCCATCACGTGCAACACTCACACCGGCCTCGACGACCCGCAGATCCAGTCCCAGTATCTGCGGTGCGACAGCAATGACACCCGGCTGCGCGAGACGGGCGATAGCTGTGTTCAGTGCCACGGCAAATAGTGTGGTACCCGGATCGATCAAAAGAACCTGAGGTGCTGCGATCGCAGCGCCAGCCCGTCGCCAGCCCCCCTGCAGATTGCCCTGTTCGGAGGAAATTACCTCGAGACCGTAGGCGTAGCGCGCGACATTGGCCGTTTCATCCCGCGCATGACCACTGAGCAGAATGACCTGCATTGCCCCGCAATTGACATCGTGCAGCGACGCAAGCGTCTGGATCAGATCGAGGAATGTTTCAGGGGCATTGATGATCACGCTAAGGGCAGGCTGGCCTACATAGCGAAAATCGAGCGGTGTCCGGGCGAGAAGCGGCAACAGACTCTCACCGCGCAAGGCCTGCAGGGATGCCAGCGCGCGCAGTGAGGGAAGCTCCGGAATGTCCGCTTCGTTTGCTTCGCCATCGCGCTTAACAAAGGCCGTGTACGGGTTGTCGCAGATCGCCTTCCAGTCCGGCATGTCACCGTCACAGGAGAAGGGGGGGAAAGCGATCTCCTTGGTCGCACGACGTCCCTCGAATACACCAAAGCGCACGAAATGCTCATAGCCGTTCCGAAGCGCACGCGCGGCGACCTGCCTGCCCACATCCTCGTAGCGCGCGAGATAGAAAGTCTCATCGAAATACGGGGTGGGGGAGTAGGCCGTAGGTGTCTCGTTGGAGAGATAATGATGCAGGGGCGAAGCATATTCCCCGCTTGCGATCTGCGCCGAGACCTCGGGGTACTGGTCGAGATACCAGACCGGATCGAAATACCAGGACGTACGCAGGGCTCCGAGATCTGTGCTTGTCAGCAGACGGGAGAATTCCCCCGTAGCCGGATCGAACGGCAAGCGATTCTGGAAGATCCCTGCACGCAGCAGATCGGGGACAAAGAACGCGGAACTGGCACGCCGCTCCACCTGCCCAATCGCCAGATAATGGTCGTAGCCATTGGCAAAGCCCAATTCACGCACCAGCGACGGGGTCAGATCGGGGTTGAGGCTGAAATATCCCCCTTCTGAAAACAGCCAGTGGCAGGAGCGGCCGCGATGACCCGTCTCGCAATAATGCTGAAAACCGGAGTCAAACACCCCCATCCGGATGCCGTTCTCAACATCGAAATGCGCCCTGCGATACCAGATTTCATCGAAATACCGGTTGGGCGAATGAGCATAACGAGCCCCGTCACGTAGCCAGAACTCATAAAGTCCCCGGTCATCCGGCATGCTGCCCACCATGCCGATTACTGCATCCCGGTAGCGCTCCCGATACCAGTCAGGATCGAAAACGGCCCAGAGCGGGACATGGGCGCGCGGCTCGTCGCCAGGGCCGTACGCAGAGGGGATATCGGGGGTCTGTGTCATCGTTCCGGTCCGGGCTTATCAGGGCGCACGTGTCTCAGGACTGGGCGCGGCGGCTCAGCATGAGCGCATGAAAATCGACAGGCTGGATATTGGCCACCGGGAAACCCGCCTCACGGATCAGGCTCAGCAGCACATGGCGTGCAGAGGGGAAAAGCCGACGCGGCGCTTCGACCAGAAGCAGTTCCTCCAGCATGTCGGGGCTGGCATTCTGCACAGTGAAAATACCCGAATACACCAGTTCGATCTTGTACAGCGTCTCGGGCTCAGGCGTCTCGGGCGTGGGGGCCGTGCGATAACCAAGCCCCTGGAGTGCCAGGCTGACTTCGAAATTCGGCTGATCTTCGGCAAGCTGGCGGGCATTCACATCAATACGCAGGCCAATATGCGGTCTGGCAGGCAGATTGAAAAATACTTCGGGGGCCCCGACAGAAGCAATCGTGGAAGATTTCAGATACTGCATTCCAGAGACGAGCAATGTCTCCAAGGCAGCCTGATCTGCACGTCCAGACTGCTCCTTGTTCTCACTTTTTGACATGACGTCTCGTTCCTTTGATGTCTTTCTATGACTATGCTTGCCAATAACAAGCATAGCGCGCCAGTGCTTCTGTCATGACTTGGCGATCAAGACCAGATGAACCAGACCAAACCACGGCTCTGTTCATATTTTAAAACAGATCCGGCTAACGCCCCTGCACGCTCCCGCCCGGGAACAGGCTGATCCGCTCTTGTCAAAAAGACTGATTACGCAGGAATCCGAGAGCCGGCAGCGGCGACCAGCTTCGAGGCAGTTCAGCACGACCGATTTGCCTAACATCGTAACGCAGCGGTGCCTTTTGCTCCGAAGCCAGAAAATGCCGGTATTCGTGAACCTGACGGCTGCGCCACTCACAATCGGCCTGGGCGGCCTCACGCGTGGCATGCACATTGGCGATACGACTGCGCCGCCCCTGCCAGGCCATGACGGCCCATAACCGATCCGTATTCGGCAGGGGCGGTCGGAACATGATAAGCTGGGACATGATGGGGTTAAGCCTCCCTCAGGACCATGAGCGGCCTGCCACGCCACCACGCCATCTGCCTTGGGGTCAAGAAAAAGCAACAAACCTTGCCGCTGACAGGAACCCGGGCTAAGGCGATACGATGAATGCGCGGCACGAAATTCTTGCGCCGATAACCCGGAAATAAGGGGTCTTTGTGATGGTTCGCCTGCTCGTTATCGTCGTTTTTCTTGTCATTCTCATCACTTTTGCTTTGAGCAACCCCGATGCACAGCCTCTATGGATTGTGTCCTATGGCTGGCAATTCTCGGTCGGGATGCTGGTTCTGGGCGCAGGCGTTGCCAGCTTCCTCATTGGCGGTTTCGTGATGTTCATCGGCGAGATCAAGCAGCGCTCACGAGCCCGCAAGGCCGAGCAGCAGGTGCGTGCCCTTGAAACGCAGGTGCTTGACCTTCATCAGCGTATTGACCGCCTGACGATCGCAACTGACCCAAGCCGCGCGCCCTACGAGACCCAGACCAGCACCGTTCCGCCTGCCCCCTGACTTGACCAGGCCTCCCCATCCGGGCGGCCTGCCCCGTTCCAAGCCCCTGTATCGAGACAGTTTCATGAAACGTACCCGCCTGATCGCCGCCCTCGACACCCAGAGCCTGGACCAGGCGCGTCACTGGGCGAGCGCGCTCGATGGTCATGTCGATGCGATCAAGCTTGGTATGGAATTCACCTATGCCCAGGGTTTTTCCGCCCTGCGTGAGGTCGCAGGCCGCAATCCGCTTTTCCTCGATCTCAAACTGCATGACATCCCTAATACGGTCGCGAAGGGCCTGAGCAGCCTCGCCCCGATCGGGGCGTCGCTGCTGACAATCCATGCCAGCGGTGGCACCGCCATGATCGCGGCAGCACGACAGGCAATCGATGCGAGTTACCCGCCGCTCCACCGGCCGGTACTGCTGGCCGTGACCGTACTGACCAGCATCGATGAGGCCGCCCTGCGGGAAATCGGTGTGCCCGCCACACCCCGTGAGCAGGTAGTACGTCTTGGGCGTCTGGCCATGACGGCAGGGGCGGACGGCCTCGTGTGCTCGGCCGAGGAGATTGCCCCCCTGCGTGATGCGCTGGGTGACGCGCCCGTTCTGGTCGTGCCCGGCATCCGCCCTGCGGGGACAGAGGCCAATGACCAGAAACGCATCATGACACCCCGTCAGGCCGCGCAGGCAGGGGCAGACTGGATTGTTGTTGGCCGCCCCATTACCCAGGCCACCGATCCCGCAGCTGCTGCGGCTGCGATCCAGGCCGAGCTGGCCACGGCATGAAGCCCGGCAGGGCTGAACAGGGCGCTCCTGACGGTAAGGCGCCAGTGGGCGTGAAGATCTGCGGGATCACAACCGAACTCGCCCTTCAGGCCGCCTGCGCGACGCAGGCTGACTGGATTGGCCTCGTATTTTATGACCGCTCACCACGCCATATCACGCCCGCATCGGCACAAAACCTCCTGGCGCGACATCAGGGTGCCACGCCCGATCTTGTCGGATTATTCGTCAAACCGGATGACAGAGCTATCGAGGCGGCCCTTGATGCGTGCGCGCTCGATGTCCTGCAAATTTACGACACGCCAGAGCGTGCCTCTGCCATAAGAGAGAAATTCGGACGGCCGGTCTGGCTTTCATGCCCGGTTACGACGGAGGACGATCTTCCTCGTGCCAATGACGTGGACGCGCTCGTGATCGAACCACGCGCCCCAGCCTCGGCAGCCAATCCTGGCGGGAATGGATTGCGTATGGACTGGAACGTTTTTCGTGACTGGCTCGCGCCTTCCCCGTGGATGCTGGCTGGCGGCCTTACTCCTGACAATGTCGGCCAGGCAATTGCCGAGAGTGGCGCACGCTTCGTGGATGTCTCATCCGGCGTCGAGACCGCGCCCGGCCAGAAATCAGCCTCGCTGATACGAAACTTCGTCAAAAACGCCCGCACTCCGTATCGCAGCCCTTGCGCACCCCATAAAAACTGATATGGTCCGCCCGCGCTGGAGAGATGGCCGAGCGGCTTAAGGCGCACGCTTGGAAAGCGTGTGTACGTTAATAGCGTACCGTGGGTTCGAATCCCACTCTCTCCGCCACTAACTCCTTGAAAAACAAGAAAATTATGCCGCTCGCATATGCGAGAGCGGGTTTTCTCCAAAACTCTTCTCCACTTTGGAGAAGCGTGTTTGCTTCGTCTTGTAAAAAGCCACTACCATTTTCGCAGGGTGGTCCCGGTCGCAATACGCGATGTGGTGGGCAAGCGTGAGCTTTGGTTCAGCCTTCATACCGCCGAGAGGTTTACAGCCAAAGGACGTGCGTCTTACCTTTATGGGCAGACATCAATCCTGTTCCAGAGAGCCCCCTTTATGACTCCCGCTGAAGTCGCTCAGCTCCTGAAAGAGCAGGCAGAAGCCTATGAAGCCATACTTCTCGCAGAGCGTAAGGAAGCCGAACTTGCTCGCGCCGAGCATCTGCTTCAGAGGCTCCAGGACCACACGAGATCCAAAAGCCAGATAGACAAGATGGTCTCTGCCTATGAGGAGCTATCGAAGATACTGGACCTTCACGCTATTCGTGTGAGCCTTCGTGAAAACATGCTTCAAGAGCGGATTGATGACCTCAAAAGTATCATCTCCGAGATTGCCAGACCAACCGCACAGCCTCTGCCTTCCGCCTTACCCGAGGAAAAGCCAGAAACGCGCCCCAAAGGGATTCGCAAAGCCAAGCTTCCCATCTCAACGGTCGTGACCAAACATCTTGAGGGTAAGAAAGTCAGCAGTCATACCATCAAAAACGCGAAGAAGACCCTGCAACTCTTCATATCCTGCTTTGGTGATATGGATGTCAGAGACATCAACGGAAGCACCGTGGGTGATTTCAGGGATGCGCTTCTCTCCCTCCCCACCGTTCATGGCAGAGGGCGCAAAGGTCTCTCTATTCAGGAGGAGATTGACAGGGTTCTAAGCGAAGAGCTGGAAACCATTGCTCCCAAAACAGTGAAAAATCACTTCTCCCGCATCTCTCCGGCATGGGCAGATTTGGTTCGTCGTGAGGTTGTTTCACGCAACCCGTGGCAAGGTTGGGACTTCGATACAACCCAGAAGGTTATCCGACGCGCCTGGACAGAGCAGGAACTGACGACCCTCATAACGACGCGATGGGAACGAACCGCCATCAGCGAAAGAACGTTTCGGGGCATGGTGACGATGGCTCTCTACACCGGCATGCGACTCGGAGAAATCGCCAACCTCCGCAACGAGGATATTATCGAAAAAGATGGCATCCTCTGCTTTGTGATTGGCCCTCATGACGACGGATGGAAGCCCAAGACTCCGGCAGGCATACGGGTCGTCCCGGTTCATTCAGAGCTGATGAGATTCGGCATAATGGATTACACGAAGAAGGGTGAGAGATATCTCTTCTCCGAACTTAGAGGGTCAGATGTTCGCTCTCGTGGCCAAACATTTGCCAATGAGTTTTCGAAACACAAAACCAGTCTTGGCCTTCCTCTAGCCGTAACGTTTCACGGCTTCCGCCATACAGTCTCGACACGTTTACGAAATGTCAAAGCAGACATCAGAGAGGTGTGGATTGATGCTCTGCTGGGGCATGAAGCCTCCCATAAATCCATGGGTACATTGAATTACCTTTCAGGCATCGACACCGAGAATCTCCACGAGGTCGTGGAAAACATCCGGTACCCGATGGAAATATTCACCATATAAACAAATACGCTTATCTGGGTGCTATACTCCCACCTACAGCCAGAAATTGACCCAGACCGGCTGCACGAAGGAGTAACGCTATGATTTGCACCGCTGACAGAGAGTATACATCATTTATCGCATCTCCATTTGTGTGGGGAATGCGTAGGATGATGTGCAATATGAAGAGATAGAGAGTTATATCAGGACCGACAAACCAGACATCTGGCGCAGGCTGTATCCCCTGCATGGGTTCTACAAAGACCAAATCACACGAATAACCGCAGAAAACTGCATCTTTCTCGCCTGTTACGAAGAGGCTGAACAGGTCGCCCGTGAGGTCATTGCATGGGTTGAAACACAGCCAGATGAACTGGTTTCAGGGTTCGACCTTCTCTCCCAATCTCACGCCGAGCTGAGGGAACTCAGACGAATCACCGGGCGTGTCTTCACACGCAAGACGAACAGATTACGGCGCAATCTCCGCAGGGCTATCGGTCTGCGTCCGGAACACGACGAGGTTCAGCAGGACTTCGATAACGCCAGAACCGCAAGCGCCAAAAACTTCATCATCATCCCCGATGCAGAACACCCCGAACAAAGCCTGTCAGCTCATGATTTGCGCCAGTTCCATCTTCGCAGGAGCTATGCGGTAAATCTTGCCATAGCCGATGGGATTCATGACCTCGCCGTCAACTTCCTCGATTACGCCGGATTGTTCCTGACCCTCACCCTGCCGGGGGAATACCGCAACTGCTCCTATGAACAGGCCAAGACTGAAATCAGCAGACGCTGGAAGCGTGTCAGACGCTGGAAGCGTGTCAGACGCAAAGCCCGGGACAGGGATATTCCCCTGCTGGGTATGACAGCGCTGGAACTGCATGAGGATGAAACACCGCATTATCATATCCAGCTCTATGTCTCACCTGAACACAGGGCATGGGTCGAGGAACAGATACTCGATGCGTTCCCCAACGAATGCGACAGACGAGATGAGGCTATCAAGGATATCCGCGATGTCGCCAGAGCGTCACATTACACGACCAAGGACCATGGCAAGCCTGAAACCAGCCTGACCTTCATCGGACTGAGGAAAGACATCAAGCGCCGTTACCGAGGTGTGTTCGAGGGCAAGGACACCAGCACCCTCTCTGAATGGCGTATCAGCAGAGCCAGACAGCTCATGAAGCAGAAGACACTCGGAGGGGCTGTCCTTCTGCTTTTGCGTGGGTTTGCTGATGAGAGACTGAACAGGCTGTCAGCTCGCCATCCCGATCTCCATTATGCCGGAACCGATACCCAGAAACTGCAAACCATGTTCCTGCATACCCTTCATTTCAGGGTCGTGAAGGATTTCAGGGAGACAAACACATCTAGGGATTCCATGATTTCAAAGGCGCCGAAGCAGGAGAACACAGTCTCTCACTCTGGTCCTGTTCCAACTTGTTTATATAAGAACCAAGAAGGTGTTCGAGCTTATGGTCTGGCTTGCGAGTGTATAGGCTCCCTTGGACAGCCTCCTCCTGCAACCGAGGCAAAATCCTTATCGTCATGGACTTGCAGTATTCGGCTTACCTCCTTCATGATGCATGGGGAGATGACTTCCTGACAGGCTGGAGACACATAGGTTGAAGCAATGGGCATCCATCCTCTCAGTCATGTCGTTCTTCGTGCCCTTTCACCTTTCGCACGCGAAACCTGCACCTGCCCTCAGGAAGGGAGAAGGTTTCGACACGAATATGAAAAGCATAGAGTCCTATCAGGTTACGGGAAAATATCATCCACCTCCCGGATACCAGGACACCCCATCAACCGACATAACTCATGGTCCAGACCCCGATGACACATCGGCAATGCGTAAGGACCCTATCACGGGAACCGACCTGACCAGATTTGGGTCCGCCTATATGGATAGTAATCCGGTGAAAACAGGCAAGCCCGGTGACGCCACTGGCAACGTTGCTTCAAGAGACAATTTTTCTCACTAACCCGGAACATGGTATCCGGCTCTGCTTGAGGCAGAAAGGCGCTCAAGAGCATCTCGTTTTGCAAGCATTGGCATGCTCTACAAAGTGGCAGGGCTGACCCAACCACCCGCCCCCCTTGCATAATCCCGTGTCACAATAGTCCTCAGAAACGAGGACACATCATGAAGACGGAGACATTACACATCCGGGTCAGACCCGACGAAAAGGCAAGGATAAAACGCAAGGCAGGCACCCGCAGGGTTTCAGACTGGTGTCGCCGGGTTCTGCTTAATGAAATGGCAGGCGGAAGCCTTATTGCTGAAGAGCTTCTGGCTTTGCGTCAGGAGCTGTCAGCGATAGGTAACAATTTGAACCAGATTGCCCGCAGGCTGAACAATGGCGAACAGGTTCCTGTCTCCTCCCTGCCCGAGGACATCGATGACCTCAAGGTCCGCATCAATCGCGTGCTGGGGAGGGTCAGATGATACTCAAGAGCAACCCCATCCAAACGTCATCCGGTTCTGGCGCCATTTGGCATCATCTCGTCGAGAAGACCTGCGATAATGAACGCATCCATGCATGGAAAGGCAGACGTCAGGATATCGACGACTGCATTGCGGATGCCACGGCTTTCGGTCGCGTCAATGCTGTCCAGCACTTTCAGATATCATCACGCGAGAAATTGACGACCGAACAGTTTGCCGACTGCATCACGATGCTGGCGCAGGAGTTCGGATTCAAAGCGTCCGATGTCGCCCTTGCGGTCATTCACACCAAGACACGCCATGATAACGAGGCCGATAACCGCCACTGTCATATTCTGGTCCGCACAACCAATGCAGAGACAGGCAAGGTTCTAGATGTGTCACACCGCTACGAAAGACAGGAAAAAGTAGCCCGTCTGTTCGAACTGAAGCACGGACTGGAGCTGACCAAGGGACGCCACAATTTGGCTGTGTATCACGCCGTTCCAGAGGAGTACCGCGAGAGATTACAGGTGCTCTGTGAAGGCTCTCTCCCAAACTCAATCCTCTCGGACCCGCAATCCAGACGCAGTCAGAGACAGGGAGGGAAGCCGTTCGACATCAAATATCGAGTGCGTGACCTCTATGCCGGGAGCACAGACTGGCAGGCCTTCCAGAGTGCGATTTCCTCGCAAGGCTGGTCCCTGATGGCAGGAGACAGGAAACCTGGTGTGGTGCTTCTCAAAGACGAACACGGCGTCATCGTGGGCTCACTGTCCCGCCTGCTTGGTGTTCGCAAATCAGAGTTCAGCGCCTTCGTTCTTGGCCATGAAACATCTGAGCAGAGCGCGATACGTCAGGGACATAAGGAAGACATAGCCAGCCCTGGCCCGCGTGACACATCACGAGACCCAACTGGCAAGGGGGAAACCCCCGTTGACCCCTCTGATGATGAGCATGGAACACCTTCACCGGACCCATACAAACCCTCCGAGGATTCCGTCAGCACAGCCCCTGAACCAGCAAGTGGGAGAAAAATATCACAGCCTGTTTTGAGAACCGGCGCCACCGCTGGGAGTGTTGCTGGAACTGGAGCCGTACCAAACTCATCTGCGAAAACACGCGCCAGTATCACCAGGGGCATGACACAATCGGAAGCTCAGGCCGTCATCGACTTCAACGAAGCGCAGGCAGAAAAGGAACAGCAACTCCGAGACCATCTCCATGACCAGAAACGCTTTGCTGGCCTACTGACCGAGCTAGTCGAGAGCTTCCAGTCCCGCTGGTCTCATCTTCCTGCCGAACCTCATCCCGACCCAAAATCGCGTGATACAGCGTATATCAGGGCTGGCCATGAGAAGCGTCTAGCTGGATTGAGACAGGACTGGCTGGATGCAGAGGCCCGTGTCACCCTATGGACGCCATGGCACAAAGCAGAGGCCCGCAAGGCCAGAGCCGTCTTCGATGAGGCATTGAACTCGTTAGGCTATCACCGACACGATATCGGCAAGCTGGATATGAGCGACGACAGCAATTTCTTATATGCCATGAAATGGATGGCGGACTGGATTGTCCGCAGTCGCGAACACAAACACCGTGACTGGATGAACCTACCCGAGGTGAAGGACTATCTGAAGGAGAAACAGGCCCTGAAAGAGGTTCTGGCCTATCTCGGAGACACGCAGGATAACGAGGTCATGCAGATTGCCCGCATCAACCTTCTCTCTGCCAAGGCCCGTGTCACCACATTGCGTCAAAGAGCAGACAGAGGGGCGATGGAGACACGTGATGTGCAATCAGGCACAGGCGGAGGCAACAGACCACGCAACGCCTCCCATACGCCTTCTCCAACCCGTCCCACATCAGCCAGTCCCCGCCCTTCTCTGTCTGGCATCATGGGCATTGTATGAGGGGACAAGTTAGCCGAGGGGATAATTCCCCCCGGATGACAGCGTCAAAGCTCCGGCTTCAGCGATGACGCCTTGCCAAGTTTTGCATCGACGGATGCATTGAGTTGTTTCAGCAATTCGGTTGCCACCATGCGTTCGGCCCGCATGTCGTGCAGGTCGAAGCTGATATGGCCTATATTGGCCGGATTGCCTGACACGCTCTGGAGACGCACCTGCAACAGCCCTGTCTCTCCCGGCACGTCATAGGTCGAAATGTTTTCGCTTCGGGGCGAGACAGCGTGAATCACACCCTCGATTTCCTGCCCCGCCATATTGGCATAGAGCTGGCGACTGGCTTCCCCATAGGGTCCGGGAGCTGGCAGGTGCAGACCATATTTCCCGACGACTTCCTCCTGCAATGTTGCAAAGGTCGGAGCGCTGTCGGGAGCAAAGGAGACATTCCGCTCTATCTGCGTGACCACAGACCCCATCACAGGGGCAGAGAGCGTTATCTCGATGGTGTCATCGCCTTTGGAGCATTGCATCTGCCTCGGGAAGAACTGCGTCTCGACACTCGCGCCCTTGTAGGTGGTGGAGATGGCCGTGTTCACGATGTTCGGGTCACGCAGGCACCAGCTCCTGAGAATCTGCGTGGCCTTGTCCTGCGTCATACCCAGAGACAGGCCGAGGATACTGGCATTCCCCAGACGATTGCCCAGAGGCATGTAGGAGAGCGTCTGCTTCAGATGCACCCCGCCATTATCCTCGGGAGGCTGGGCTGACCTGTCTGACAGGCCGAGCAGTTTGCCACAGGCAGGGCTTATCATGCCCTGATTACGCGCCAGCATGCATTCGGTCATGGTCTGGGCCTGAGCCGTGACAGGCATCGTCAGGACGAGGAGGGCAAGAGCGTGCTTCATGGTCATTGCCTCACCCCGCTACCACCGCTGATATGCTTTATGGCAAAGCGATGGGACTGAACGATGTTGTTCCTCAGCGTGACGTCGAGGGATTTGCTCTCATTATTGGTCCGTGTGCCGATGAAACCGAGACCCACAGCCTCCTGAGCCAGGGAGAGGTTATCCTCACGGCCAGACGTATAGGCGTAGCTCCAGATGGTCGCCCCGTTCTCCTGAGAGATTTCCGAGGGCGCACCGAAACGACGCTGGACCTCATCACCAGTCGTGACACCATCATGGATGGCGCTCTCGACCTCAGAGGCGGTGAGGTTTTTCATCGACGCATCACCAGCAGACGCACAGGCGGTGAGACCTGCAAGCATGAGCAAGGAGAGCAGAGAACCGAAGGGTCTCATGAGATGTCATTCCTTATGATGTGGAGGAGCAAAAGACGGGACGTGCAGGCAGAACCCAGAAGGCAGACGACTCACGAGGCGCCGGAACTGCCGAGCCAGCCCCTGTGCGTCAGGCCGAAAGCGACTGTTGAAGCTTGGGGTTATTCGCCACGGCTTTCTGAATGACGGCGAGCGCTTCGCTCTGATTATCCCGTATCATCCGCATGCGATGCATGGCGCCGATAGCGACCAGAACCAGACACGCAAACAGACCTTTGAAAAAGGCGCCAGTACCAGCGTCGCTATATGTGAGGGGGAAGTACAAGGAGACGCCGAACACCACAGCCAGCACGGCGAGATATTTCAGGGTCAGGCGCTTGATGCCATGGAAGGTCAGCGCACGAGGTAAATCCACCGGATTGGTCCAGAACTTTTGGAGCGTCCGGTTATGCATCACGACATGACCCGTTGTGGTTTGACCATCGAGCCCCGCCCAGAGAACACGCACTTCCTGCCCCTCTCGCAAGGGATAGTTACCCCTGCCCTGCCACTCACGCCCAGAAGGCGCGATGACCCAGAAGCTCTGGTGATGGGTGGTATGGACATTGACCCGTGGTGCATCCACCTGAAGACCGCCAGGTCCGCAATCCCTGACCTGTCCTCCCGAGGTTGTGGTGTGGGTCTCGGTCCATGACCGCAAACCGCTGACCCGTCCCTGGATTCCGTGAATCCAGACCTTGCGACCGAAAATCTCGACATCCATGCCGGGTGCATCCCCTCCGATAAACAGGGGAAAAACAGACGCTCATTCAGGGAAGAACGAGGCCGTCACACACCCTGTGCAGTGCTGAACCTGCCCCCAGGATATCCCGTAAATACCTGATTCTGTTACGATAATGGGAGGATGGCGAAACCGGGTGCAGACGTACCGAAAAGCTGTCCCGCAATGACAGGACGGGAATATGGGAAAATATGGCTATGCGAGGGTAAGTACATCGCGACAACAGACAGACAATCAGGTCACGGACTTACTCCGTGAAGGCGTGAACGAGGACAGCATCGTGACCGAGACCATCTCGGGGGCGACCTCATGGAAGACGCGACCGGCGCTCAAGCGACTGGTGCGCAAGCTTCATGCAGGAGACACGCTGATTGTCGCCAAGCTGGACAGGCTGGGACGTAACGCACTGGACGTGCTGACTCTCATCGATGTGCTGAAAAAGCGAGGTGTGGCGGTGCGTATCCTCAACCTCGGCATTGATACGTCAGGCGCCGGAGGCAAGCTGTTCCTGTTGCTCCTTGCAGGCTTTGCGGAGTTCGAGCGCAACATCATCCGAGAGCGTGTGCTGTCAGGGCTGGAGACGGCGAAGGCCAGAGGAACACGTCTGGGAAGGCGTCCCTCCTTGCCCGAGGAAGACCTCGCTCAGGCCAGACGTCTCAAGGCTCAGGGGCTGTCAGCACGAGAGGTGGCGAAGCTCCTGCACGTCTCCAAGATGACAGCATGGCGCGCCATGAACTCCTGAAAACCGTATCACAAACCCTGTCCCATAATTGCATGACCGGACTCACAGCCATGCAAAAATGGACTATTCCCAAAACAGGTGTTTTTGGGACGAAATATTTCCCAAATAGTCACGAAGCAAGTTAACCAACCGAAAGAACGGCCATGATAAACTACTCCGAAAGAAGAGCGAGGAGTGCGGCTATATTCGCACAAGTCAATAATTTGACAGCCAACACATCGGGCGCAATAAAACATATAACTACTATAGTATTATTTAATTCCATCATTTACAGCGGGATATTTGTACTGGTATATGGAATAAGATTCAATATACTCAACTATATAATTCCATCTATATCAATCATACAGATGGTTTTCATATTTTCGGCGTTTTCCATATTTTCGTATACTGTAGAGTTGGTAAGTGCTTTTTCCTTAATGCCAATATTTTATTATACAATAATGTCTTGCACTATGATTCCATCTGCGAGAAGCCTCGCAATAAAAAGAGCTCTTATACGCAATAACGACAAAGCATTTATCAGTTTTTGTCTTATTTTCACGGCGGGATTTCTTCTTCTAGCCTACTTTGTCTACCCCAACGCACATGATGAACAAAAGGCAATAATGTTGTGGGGGCTTTTGCTCGGCCTTCTCGCAAATATAATATATTTTACAGTACAAACGAGACATTTTGAAAGTTATTATTTGTATTTGGGATTATTGTTAATTCCCGCCTTGGGGATGATTATATATATTCCGTCCATATCCGCATTAACTTCCATAACGATAGCTATGGTCTCTTATTCATCCAATAGTGATGACATCATTCTTACCAACAGAGAAGGATTGGAATCGATAAAAGTACTATACCCAAACGATATTGATACGGCACAATTGTGCCATTATAAAAGCGATGACGGTTTCGACTACGCTTTGGGTGATATCAAAGTCTCTTGGAATGATGGCGGTGAAAACATATTTCTCTATAGAGAGAAAAAATCAACGATTATTTCAATAAAGCTCGCGTCAAAAAACTTCCGCTTAATAAGAAATGGGAAGTTTTTACTCAACGATATCAAGTATGGCGATGACCCCCTAACCCCCTGCTGAGAAAAGAAATATCAGAAGGAAGCGCACCGATGCTACCCTGGTAGTTTTCGTTCTCTTCCTTACAGGATATGACAGCTAATCGTTCTCTGTAAGGTTTTGGCCATGTCTGCTCTCGCGAAACTACTGGATACCCTCCGCCATGCATCGGTGTCGGAGAGCGAGAAAGGCACTTATTTCGAAGAGCTGATTGTCTGCTACCTTCGAACCGAACCCAGTTATGCAGACCTTTATGATACGGTGTGGCCTTACAAGAAATGGGCCAAGGAGCAAGGGTATCCCGTAAAGGATACAGGCATTGACCTCGTGGCCAGAGAGCGTGGAACAGGGAAGCTCCATGCCATCCAGTGCAAGTTCTATGCGCCGGACCATAGGATAACCAAGAAGGACATCGATACCTTCTTCTCGGCTTCTGGCAAAAGCTGGTTCTCTCATCGCGTTATCGTAGCCACAACCAATCTTTGGAACAGCAACGCTGAAGCCACGCTTGCAGACCAACACCCACCTGTCAGCAAAATTGACCTGCTCGACCTCGAAACCAGCGTCATCGACTGGGCGCAATACGAACCTAAACAGCCCGTTGTCATTCGCAAGAAAAAGACGCCTCGCGAACATCAGGAAACTGCGGTCAAAAAGGCACTCGCCGGTTTTACCGTGCATGACCGTGGCCGTCTCATCATGGCCTGCGGAACAGGCAAGACCTTCACCAGTTTGAAGCTGGCAGAGGAACAGGTCGGTGCTGGCGGTCGCGTTCTATTCCTTGTCCCCAGCCTCTCTCTGCTTTCCCAGTCGCTGACAGAGTGGACACAGGAAAGTCAGGTGCCTCTGCATAGTTTTGCCGTTTGCTCAGACAGCGATATAGGCAAGAAAAAGGCGTCCGAGGACGACGAGATCAAGGTCAAGATCCACGAACTGCGTTATCCGGCGACGACCGACCCCGAACGTCTGGCCAGCGAATATCAAAAGCGCCACGATGCCACACACATGACAGTGGTGTTCTCAACCTATCATTCGATTGATGTCATCAGTCAGGCCCAGAAAGAGTTCGGCTTTCCTGCGTTTGACCTGATTGTCTGCGATGAGGCTCATCGCACGACTGGCGTAACCTTCGGAGGCGAAGAAAATGACAGCGCCTTCGTAAGGGTTCATAATCAAGCCTATCTCCAAGGCCAAAAACGTCTCTACATGACCGCCACCCCGCGCATTTATGGCGATGTGGCACAGGAAAAGGCGGAGAGCGACGGCGCCATCGTCTATGGCATGAACAATCCCAAAATCTTCGGTCCTGAGTTCCACGTCATCACCTTCTCCGAGGCCGTGAGACGCAGACTTCTGGTCGATTACAAGGTCGTCGTGCTGGCTGTGGATGAGGGCATCGTCAGCGAAAGACTTCAGAAACTACTGGACGACGGAGAAAACGGCCTCAAAGTCGATGATGCCGCCAAAATTGTCGGGTGCTGGAAGGCACTGGCTAAAGTCGACATGTCACAGGACGGGATCGACGACCCGGAACCCATGAAACGGGCTGTGGCCTTCTGTCAGGTTATCTCCGCCGACTATAAAGGACGTAGTCACAAGGTCAGCTCCGTTCAGATTGCCAATATGTTTCAGGAGGTAGTCGAAGAATATCAACTTCAGGACGGCATCGAGCCTGAAGCCCGCCTGACCTGCGAAGCAGAACACGTTGATGGCGGGATGAATGCCAGTGAGAAGGAAGCCAAGCTCTCTTGGCTGAAGGAGGAGACGCCAGACAAGACCTGCCGGGTGCTCTCGAATGTCCGATGCCTCTCTGAAGGAGTGGACGTTCCTGCACTTGATGCCGTCCTGTTCCTTACCCCCCGTAATTCTCAGGTGGATGTGGTGCAGTCAGTCGGTCGCGTGATGCGGACAGCGCCGGGAAAGACGCGAGGCTATGTTGTTCTTCCAGTCGTCATTCCTTCAGGAATGCCCCCCGAGCAGGCGCTTGATAATAACCAGCCTTACAAGGTCGTATGGCAGGTACTGCAAGCACTTCGCTCACATGATGACCGCTTTGACAGCATGGTCAACAAGATGGACCTGCAAGCGAAACCCGATACGTCTCGTATGGAAGTCATCGCCGTCACAAAGAAGATTGCCAATAAGACGGCGCCACTGACAACCGGGACAGCTCAGAAAGCACATTCCTCCTATAATCTTGGCAAGAACGCCCATCGTCCGAGCGATGAGCAATTCAAGATGGAGTTCCAGGTCGGGGAAATCGAACGCGCCATCTACGCTAAAATCGTCAAGAAGGTAGGTAACCGTCACCACTGGGAGGACTGGGCTGGCAATATTGCAAAGATTGCCCAGACCCACATCACCCGTATCACCACCATCCTCGACAACCCTGAGAATGTTCTGGCGCGTGATGCATTCGACCAGTTCGTGTCTGACCTCCGTTCTGAACTGAATGACAGCATCAGCCGGGAAGACATCGTTGAGATGCTGGCCCAGCACCTCATTACTCGTCCTGTCTTTGAGGCCCTGTTTTCAGGCCATAGCTTTGTCTCTGACAACCCTATGTCGAAGGCCATGCAATCTGTGCTGGATGCACTGGACAAGCACAATCTGCACAAGGAAACGGACACGCTGGAAGACTTCTATGCCAATGTGCGTGAACGCGCCTCTGGCATTGATACTGCCTATGGTCGGCAGAAGGTCATCAAAGAGTTGTATGATGGCTTTTTCCAGCAGGCTTTCCCACGACTGAAAGAACGCCTCGGAATTGTCTACACCCCGCTGGAAGTCGTGGACTTCATCATCCGCTCCATCAATGACGTGCTCGAAAGCGAGTTTGGCCAGACTCTGGGGAGCAAGGGCGTCCACATCATGGACCCTTTCACAGGCACAGGGACATTCATTACCCGCCTGCTTCAGAGTGGTCTAATTACGAAGGAGCAGATGCTCCACAAGTTCAGGCATGAACTTCACGCCAACGAAATCGTCCTGCTGGCTTATTACATTGCGTCTATCAACATCGAGGCGACCTTCTCTGACCTGATGGACGGTACGTATGAGCCTTTCGAGGGTATCTGCCTGACAGACACCTTCCGACTGAATGAAGAACATGACCTGATTGGCTCCACGCTGGAAGACAACAACAAGCGCATCAAGAAACAAAAGCAACTCGATATCCGCGTTATCATGGGAAACCCGCCTTACTCGGTGGGACAAAAAAGCGAAAACGACAATAACGATAATGTCGAATACCCAGCTCTGGATGAACGCATTAGAGAGACTTACGCCAAGCAGTCAAAGGCGGTGCTCTCCAAGGGCCTATATGACAGCTATGTCCGCGCCATCCGTTGGGCTTCCGACCGCATAGGAAGCTGTGGTGTTCTGGGCTTCGTAACCAACGCAGGTTTCCTCGAATCCAATACAGCAGATGGTCTTCGGAAGTCCTTGGCTGAAGAGTTCTCAAGCATCCATGTGTTCCATCTTCGGGGAAATCAAAGGACGTCAGGCGAAACATCTCGCAAGGAAGGTGGAAAAATCTTCGATGCAGGAAGCCGTGCTCCGATTGCCATTTCCATTCTGGTGAAAAACCCGGAAGCAAAGGAACAGAGGCGCATTCTGTTCCATGACATCGGAGACTATTTGACCCGCGAACAGAAACTGAAGAAGATTGAAGAGCTGGTCAGCATCAAGGGCCTAAGCGATGCGGACCTATGGCAGAACATCACGCCAGATGAGCATGGTGACTGGCTTCGTCAGAGAGACGACAGCTTCGGGAATTTTATGCCTATCGGAGTGAAGAAGGGAAATGAAACACCATTATTCTCAAAATTCTCTCTTGGCGTTGTAACAGCAAGGGATTCTTGGTGCTGGAATTTTTCCAATACAGAACTCCAAGAAAACTTAATTTCTATGGTCGGGGTATATATGTCTGAATTGGTACGCTTTGACCAAGCATATCGCAGTGCGGACAAAAAGATTAAAGATGCAGCGGTCAGTGACTTTGTTACCTCGGACGCCACAAAAATCAGCTGGAGCCGCGCTCTAAAACAAGATTTATCTAGAAATAAAGAACTGATTTATTCAGATAGCTGTCGCACTCAAGGCATGTATCGACCATTCACGCGTCAATGGCTCTATTTCAATAGACGGTTGAACGAGATGGTCTATCAAATGCCTCGCCTGTTTCCTGATGCAAAGGCAGATAATCTGGTCATTTGCGTGAAAGTGCGCGTGCCTGACGATGGCTTCTTCGCAACCATGACAAACGCCATCTCTGACCTCCAGCCTGATGGTGGAAGCCAGTGCTTCCCACTGTTCGTTTATGAGGATGCAAAACTACACAAAGACAACAACGGTGTTGACCTCTTTAATGGCGAAGCCTCGAACGGCTTAACCCGCAAAGATGCCATCACGGACGAAGGGCTGAAGCATTTCCAGGACGCCTATCCTGGGCAAAGCATCAGCAAGGAAGACCTGTTCTATTACGTCTATGGGCTTTTGCACTCTCCAGACTATCGAGAATGCTATGCTGATACCCTACGGAAAGAACTGCCCCGCATTCCCCGCGTGAAGACATTTGAAGCTTTCAAGGCGTTCTCGGATGCTGGTCGGCGCTTGGGAGAAATGCATGTCCATTTCGATACCCAGCCCATCTACGAAGGGGTAAAAATCGACACAGGAAACACACGCCCTGCACCTGAAGACTACCGCGTCACCCAGATGAAGTATGGCAAAGGCAAGGACAAAACCGTCCTGCACTACAATGACCGCATCACAGTCACAGGCATCCCACTGGAAGCCTACGACTATGTGGTCAACGGAAAACCTGCGCTTGATTGGGTGGTGGAGCGTCAGTGCGTCAAAACCGACAAGGCCAGCGGTATCGTCAACGACGCCAATGACTGGGCCATCGAGACCATGAACAACCCGCGCTATCCTCTGGAACTCTTCCTGCGTGTCATAACTGTGAGCCTTGAGACAATGAAAATCGCAAAGACTCTGCCTGCTCTGGATATCCTCGACACCTGACGAGCAAAAAAAGTTCACGCAACCTGCTATAATACCGCCATAGATTGGAAAATATGGCGGTATTATAAAACCGCAGAAAACAGCCGAAAATGAACCGCCATATTTCCCCGCCAAAACTATAAGGGGAATTGTATGAAATATGGCTATTGCAGAGTATCGACTTTAGGACAGGATTTACAGGAACAGGAAGACGCCTTGATGGCCTTGGGAGTCCCAAGGACCAACATCTTCAAAGAGAAGATTTCCGGCGCCGTGAAATCTGATGACAGACCACAATTCGTGAAATTGCTGAAGAAACTCCAGACAGGTGACGAGCTGGTTGTCATGAAGCTCGACAGGCTCGGAAGGTCTACACTCGACATCCTGACCGTACTTCAGAATATCAGACAGCAGGGTATCGCCATAACCATCCAGGGGGTTGGCACCATCAGGGATGACATGATGGGAAGCCTGACGATGAACCTCCTTGCCTCCTTTGCCGAGTTCGAACGTGCGCTCATCATCGACCGCACCCAATCTGGCAGGAAGAGAGCCATGGAGAGTGGCATCAAAATGGGCAGGAAACCCAAGCTCAGCAGACAAGCCCAGGAAGCTATCCGCAGGCGCTACGGAGAAGAGACCGGGACGGCTTTAGCCAAGGAGTATGGGGTCGGACTGAGAACCATTCAGAGGATAATGGCGTGAGAAGCCTTACGCCGTTTACTGTTATTCGATAGGTTTGAGGAAAAGGGTAGACCGATGCAACAATCATTGCCTCAAATCTCTATCAAACGTGCCTACGAAGCACCCGACATTAGTGATGGTACTAGAGTTTTGATCGACCGCCTCTGGCCAAGAGGGGTGAGAAAGGCTGATTTAGAAATTGCCGTATGGCTCAAAAATGTGGCGCCAAGTAGCGCCTTGCGGAAATGGTTCGACCATGACCCTGCCAAATGGACTGTATTCCAAGAAAAATATCTGACTGAGCTTCATCGTGGCAATGATGAAATATCTTCCTTATTGAATCTCGCCCGCTCAGAAAAAATCACGCTCATTTATGGAGCTCATGACAAGATTCATAATCATGCTCAGGTTTTGCGCCAGTTCCTGAATCAAACCTTGAGTGCTCTGGAACAGGAATAAGTTTACAGAAAGCATTTATAGAGCATGCTTGACTTCTCCAGAACCTTTCTCCAAAGTCCCACTCCATACCCACTTGAAGGGTTTTGAGAAAACCGCAGTTTTCAGCCGTTTTTCAAGTTTGTGACTTGGAGAAAAAACGAATCGGAACCGATTCGAATCCCACTCTCTCCGCCACCCCCACCAAAAAACCGACTCTCTGGACACATGACATCATGGCCCCATACAGATGGGTCGTGTCCTGTATTCTGCGCTTGCACAGAACTGGCCCTCTCGGACACTTGTTCAGTTGCCCGGCATGAATACGGCCACACAGGAGAACCAGGCGATCCCCTCGTGTGGCCGGTTAAAGCGCTGCCTGCCCTTATCCCGTAGTGTCGGGAAGAAGGCGGACAATGCGGGAATGGGTCATCAGCTGATGGTAAAGTCGCTTGTCTTGAGGTCAGTGACGCCAATGAACGTGATCTTGGCATTCCCGTCGATCATGACGGAAGTATTGCCGCCCGACACCGTTGCGGTGCTTAGGATGGTTTGAGCTGCGGCATCCGAGGAGGACGGCTTGTAGTTATAAAGGAAGAACTTGTTATCGGCTGCCCGGAAATCGGTAATCGTAAAGCTGCCTGCGGTGTGGTTGCTCAGCATACCGAACAGATTGCCTGCGCCGGAGCCGCCCGTCACCGTTGCCGATGCCGCGCTGTCAGACGTACCAGTGAAAGCCGTGCCAAAGTAGAACTGGTCGGAGGCCGTGCCGCCAATAACCGTCTGCTGGCCAGCACCGGTCCAGGCCGACAGGCCGCCAGCAACGTTGCGGCCGTCAATGGTCTGTGCCCCTGTGGTGTAGGGCTGGTTGGCCGTAAACAGAAGGCGCGAGGAGGAACTCAGCGTCGCAGTCAGTCCGTCAGCACCGAAGATCGTACCGCTTCCGGCAGAGATGGCCGTATTGCCGGTGCCGGAGATGAAATTCAGCGCACCGCTCACACTGATCGACTGATTGCTGCCGTGCACGACCTGAAGATTTCCCGTTGCCGAAATCGTATCACCCTGGGTGCCGGTCACTGTGGCCGAGCCCGAACTTACATTGACCACCGAGGACGTGCCTCCGTACACCGTGCTGTTGTCCCCGACGGTGATCGTGTTGTTGCTGGAGAAATCCATTACGGCCGCATTGGTCTTGAGCGAGGCCGTTGTATTGCCCCCCTGCAATGACACAGTATCGATGGCTCCAGCAGCACCATAAATCGTGTCCTGCCCGACCGAATTCACGAAGTTGTTCGACCCCCCGAGATAGATAAGGTTGTTCCCCGTGCCACCGGTGATGGTGTTCGTACCCTGGGCACCATAAATGGTGTCGTTGCCTGCGCCCGTTGCAATATTCCATTTGCCCGTCGAGCCGGCGGCGTTGAACACGTTATTGCCCTGGGTGGCAGCGAAACTGCCGGAATTATTTCCAACCTTGACCGTCGAGCCATACTGGTTGCTCGAGACGATATTCAGGTAATTGGCAGTATTCTGTGTGGTATCAAGCGTGGTGGCGCCATTGAGCGTGCTGGTATCGGTCGAGGCAACGACGATATTGGTGTAATTACCCGACACGCCATACGTGCCAGCGGTATCCACAATGGCCTGGGATGCCTTCTGGGAAGACACGAAGGTGTTCGAGCCAGTCGAGAGAATGCTGTTATCGAGTGTTCCTGCCGCCAGCAGCGTCTGAATGCTCGAAGCATAGGACTTCGCCATCATGCCGGCCGTATCGCCGGAGGTGTACGCCACATTGACGGTGTTGTTGACACCCTTGACGATAAGATTGGGCATGGAAACCTCGCTGGTTGTCGTTGTTGTTACGCTGTTTTCAGGTGTCATGGACACGACCTTGGCCGTGGTCGAACGGTCGGCATAACTCAGGGTCTTGCTGGTGTCGTAGGTAATGGTCGGGTCTTCGACATTGTAATTACCGGTCACGTCGGTCGCCTGACCCGTACCGATCGTCTCGACACCGATATAGCAACCGCTCAGATACCAGTTGCTTAGATTCTCGACCTCGCTGGCGAGGTTGGGGTAAAGCCCGACAATGGCCTTGATCGCGGCCATTAGCCCCTGATTCACATCAACCGTGGTCTGATACATGACCCCGTTATTCGAAGCGACTTTGGGGTTGATGTAATCCGCCTGAATACCGGTGAAGTTATAAATGGATCCACCGAGAGATTTAGGTATTGAGATATAGGTCTCTGGTACGCCCTTGTAGTCGACGGTCTCAAACTGCAGGAACAGACCGAAACTCATGGTCGAGCTGTGGAAATTGATCGTGAAATTAATGCCGGCCTGATAGACGCCGGTCGTTCCGGAATAATTGCTGATTCCCTGATTGAACGACGCTGTGATCTGATGATTGAATGAATATTGCCCGTCTACTGCCTTGACGGCGGCAAGCTGTACGTCGAGCAGGTTCCCGCCCTGTGCGGCCATCTGGTAGATGTAATGGCCGTTATCCGGGTCCTTAAAGACATTATAGCTTGTCTTCCCCGCTGCCGATGTTGCGGAGCCCTGCGTCCAGTGCCCGACGGAATAGCCGAAATTGGGGTCCCATACGCGGGTATCGTCGCCAGTGGTCGGATCGAACGCTGTCTCCTGATTCCACTGGATGATGGCCCAGTCAGGTGACTGACCACCATCAAGCTGGGACGACGACGCATTATAGACGATCTGCCCGTTCACAACCTGCTGGGTATTCATGGGCAGGTTGGGCCCACTCACACTAGGGTCGGTGTAGATATTGGTCAATGAGCCAGTACTGTTCGTATTCATCGTTAATCCGACCCTCTTTCGTCGTTAAAATAGACTTTATGCTCTGTATGTTGACTAGTCTGCACCCTGAGCATTTAAATTGTCTTAATTTCCAAACAAAATTCTCACTCAAACGTGATCTTAAAATACATCACGAACATAGAATGATACCGCTCTGTTCTTGGGATTTACTTTGTAGAAAATTATAATCATCGATATAGTTCGATAGAACCAGCCTAAAAAATATGAAGATCGCCATAATCGCTGACATAAAGCCGTAACAGATGTCAAACTTCGTTAAGAGCCGTCTCTACAGACGTTATCGGCGATCAATACACTCAATATATGAGCATCCGTCGGAGCATCCCTTCCGACCGTAATGTTACACTCACCGAGTTCTGTACTGATTTGAGTGACTGAAACGGCCCATTTTGGATTATGACCAGCGATCCTCTGATGGTCCCCGGATCGTTTAGCACCGTCAAATGGCAAGGAAGGCCTTGCGAGGGCGCTCAGGGTGCGCCGCCGCAAGGCTCATGGCAGGGCCTGCCCAACTGCACACGACGCCTGCCCACAGGAATACCGCGCGCCCTCCTCTGCATTCAGAGAGTCTCCCGTCAGCCATGACCTGTAATGGCAGAACCAGTCATGGCGACTCCGTATGCGAGACAAAAAAAAGCCCCGGTGAGAACCGGGGCTTTTCCATAGGCGATGACTGACAGGGCGAGTATCAGCGTGGTGCGAGCACCATGATCATCTGACGGTTCTCAAGCTTGGGCATCTGCTCAACCTTGGCCTTATCTTCCATTTCGGTGCGGATACGCTCAAGCATCTTGATGCCGAGCTCCTGATGGGCCATTTCGCGACCCTTGAAGCGCAGCGAAACCTTGACCTTGTCGCCTTCAGCCAGGAAGGAATTCATGGCGCGCAGCTTCACCTGGTAGTCATTTTCATTGGTGCTGGGGCGCACCTTGACTTCCTTGATCTCGATAACCTTCTGCTTTTTGCGCGCTTCGTTCTTCTTCTTCTGCTGTTCGTATTTGAACTTGCCGTAGTCGAGAATCTTGACGACCGGCGGCTCAGCCGTCGGGCTGATTTCCAGAAGGTCGAGTCCGACCGAATAGGCGCGTGCAAGAGCATCGCGCGTTGTCATGACGCCAGCCATTTCGCCGTCGGCGTCAATCAAGCGCACCTGAGGAACACGGATTTCCTCGTTAACTCGGGGCCCTTCACGGGTGGGTGCGGCCTGCATCGGTGGTCTAGCTATGGTCGTCTCCTGTCGACGTTTTCAGATCTTGTGCTTGTCGGCACTTCAATACGCGCAATACGGCCAAAAATTTCATCACCTTAGCGTGACGAAATTAACGGCTTGTTCGCGGGAAGGCCGGTGCCCGACATAGTCACGAAGCACCGGGATTGCAAGGTTTTCGCGCCTGTCTGCTGCGTTTCAGCCCTGCAAGCGTTGCATATCGGGTGCCTTGGCTTCCTCGCCCAGAAGTGTGACCACTTCCTCAAGGCCCAGAATTTCCTGCGCTGCGCCGCCCAGACGACGCATGGCCACCTTGCCTTCTTCCGCCTCGCGGCGTCCCACGACGAGAATGACAGGAACACGGGCAAGCGAATGCTCGCGGATCTTCGCGTTGATCTTTTCGTTACGCCCGTCCACCTCAACCTGAAGCCCGGCGCGGCGCAGCTTTGCAGCCACTTCCTGCGCGTAAGGCTCAGCATCTGTCACGATGCTTGCCACCACAACCTGCGTCGGGGCCAGCCAGAGCGGGAACTTGCCGGCAAACTGCTCGATCAGGATGCCGATGAAGCGCTCGAAGCTACCGAGAATGGCGCGATGCAGCATCACCGGGCGGTGGCGCGCGCTGTCCTCACCGATATAGGAAGCATCCAGACGCTCGGGCAGGATGAAATCGACCTGCAACGTGCCGCACTGCCAGTCGCGACCGATCGCATCCGTCAACACGAATTCGAGTTTCGGGCCATAGAAGGCGCCCTCGCCCGGATTGGTCTCGAATGTCACACCCGCCAACGCGCAGGCTTCCTTGAGCGCCTTCTCCGACTTGTCCCAGGTCGCATCGTCACCCGCACGCGCGTCAGGACGGTCGGAGAACTTCACGCGGAAATTCTCGAAGCCCAGATCCCGATAGACCTCATCGAGCATGGCAACAAACGTCGCCGTCTCGGCTGCAATCTGTTCCTCGGTGCAGAAGATATGCGCATCGTCCTGCGTGAAGCCACGGACACGCATGATGCCATGCAGCGCCCCTGAGGGCTCGTAACGATGACACGCGCCGAACTCCGCCATACGCAACGGCAGCTCGCGATAGGAGCGCAGCCCATGGCGGAAGATCTGCACATGGCAGGGGCAGTTCATGGGCTTGAGGGCGAGGGTCTTTTCCTCATCCTCAACCGTCGCGATGAACATGTGCTCGCGATATTTGTCCCAATGGCCCGAGGCTTCCCACAGGGCACGGTCCACCAGTTGCGGCGTACGCACTTCCTCATAGCCATAGCGCGTCTGGATACGGCGCATATAGTCCTGAAGCACGGTGTACAGACGCCAGCCCTTGGCGTGCCAGAAAATCTGGCCTACCGCCTCTTCCTGGATATGGAACAGATCCATCTCGCGGCCGATACGGCGATGGTCGCGCTTCTCTGCCTCTTCCAGCTGGTGCAGATAGGCGTCGAGTTCCTTCTGATCGCGCCAGGCCGTGCCATAGATACGCGTCAGCATGGGGTTACGATGGTCGCCACGCCAATACGCGCCTGCCACCTTCATGAGCTTGAACGCCGTGCCGATATCGCCGGTGCCGCGCATATGCGGCCCACGGCACAGATCAAGCCATGCCCCCTGACGATAGATCGAGATGGTCTCGCTCTCGGGCAGATCACGGATCAGTTCCGCCTTGAAGCGCTCACCCTTCTCCTCGAAGAAGGCAATGGCCGCGTCACGATCCCATTCCTCACGCTCGAACGGCGCATTGGCCGCGATGATCTCACGCATCTTGGCCTCGATCGCCTCGAAATCCTCGGGCGTGAAAGGCTGATTGCGGAAGAAATCGTAATAGAACCCGTCCTTGATAGAGGGGCCAATCGTCACCTGCGTGCCGGGCCAGAGCGCCTGCACGGCTTCGGCCAGCACATGGGCGGTATCATGGCGGATCATCTCCAGAACGATATCATCCTTGCGCGTGATGAAGCGCAGCCCTGAATCCTCGGCAATGGCCGTCGAGAGATCGACCAGCTTGCCATTCAGGCTCATCGCAACGGCAGCACGCGCCAGACCGGGACCGATCGAAGCCGCGACTGCCGTGCCAGTCGTGGCACCGTCGAACGTGCGAACGGAACCATCGGGCAGGGTAATGGCAGGCATGGAGATGCGCTCCTGGCGTAAGAGATAAGTTGAGCTGTTCTAATGGCCCCAGTTAAGGCAGGCCGCAACCCTGGAAACGTCAAGCCTGCGCAGATCATCAACGGCCAGAATACGCACCTGACCTGGCGCGCGCCCGACCGGCGCCGTCAGACGCGGGTTACTTTCACCAGAAAACAGAACAAGAGACCGGCAACCCATCGCAGCCGCCAGATGCATCGGGCCTGTATCATTACCAACCGCCAGAGCGGCGCGCGCCAGGATCCCCCCCAGCGCCAGCAGATCCGTCTGTCCTGTCAGGTCGAGCATGGCGGGCACCTGAGCCTTGATCGTTTTAGCCAAACCGGATTCGCTGGCTGCGCCGATCATGACGACATGCAGGCCCGATGCGAGCAGCTCATGCGCCAGAGCCGCATAATGGCGGGCCGGCCAGCGTTTGGCGGGCCGATGAGGGGCCGCCCCCGGCACGATGACCGCATAGGGGGCAGGCAGATCGGGGCCACCACGCCCCAGCCACTCCAGATCCGTGCAGGGCAATTCAGACACACCCAGCCGCGCCAGCTGATCACGCTGTCGCGCCACGCTGTGCATGACATCACGATAGGGGTTGTCGTGAAAGAATGTCCCATCCGGCGCAATCCCGCACCAGCGTTTCTGCCCGGCCAGACGCTGATACCGGGTACTGCGCCCTGATGTCTGCAGATCAATCACCAGATCATGCCCGCGCAGGGTGCGACGCAGGGCCATCACGCCACGCAGGTCCGACCAGCGCGGTCGCGCATCGACGGTTACGTGATCGAACCACGGGCTGGCCTTGGCCAGCGGTGCAAACGGCGTGGTGGTCAGCAGGGTGATCTCTGCCTCGGGCCAGCGCGCCCTGATGGCGGCAAAGGGGGCGAAGGCCTGCACGAAATCACCCAGCGCGCCGAGCTTGATCACGAGTATACGAAACATCCGGCCATCCTAGCCGAGGGCGCGCTGCGATGATACGCCATCTGTCTGCTCTCCCGGCGTCAGGCCATGCCCGGACCCGTGTCGCCCCGCAAGCAGGACCAGAATCCGGTGCAGGAACCCCCCATGTCCGACAATCCTTCCCACATCCTTTCCTTCGGCAGCGTCAATATCGACATCACCGCCCGCGCCGAGCGCATCCCCCATCCGGGCGAAACGGTTCATGCCGCAAGCTACGCCATTGGGCTTGGTGGCAAGGGAGCCAATCAGGCCGCTGCCGCAGCGCGTCTCGGACAGGGCTGCGGGCTGAACGTTTTCATGGCGGGCCGCACCGGCACCGATAATTTCGGTGCCATGGCGCGCAAGCTTCTCATCCCTTTTGGCGTCGATCTCACAGCCCTGCGAGAGGACCCCGCTCACCCGACAGGCGTTGCGCTGATCACGGTTGATGAAAAGGCCGAGAACATCATTACCGTTGCAGGCGGTGCCAATATGGCGCTCGACAGCAGTGATGTCGCCGCCCATCGATCCCTGATCGAACAGGCATCGGTGCTGCTTCTTCAGCTCGAAATTCCTCTCGCCCTCACAATCGAAATCGCCGAGACCGCAAGGCGCGCAGGAACGCTTGTGATTGTCGACCCGGCCCCCGCCCCAGCCGATGGCCTGCCTGAGGCCCTGTGGCGCGCTCTCGATATCGTCACCCCCAACGAAACCGAAACGCGCCTTCTGACTGGCATCTACCCTGAGACGCAGGAAGACGCTGCGCGGGCTGCGCGCAAATTGCAGTCCCTCGGTGCCACCCATGCACTGGTCAAGATGGGGGCAAGAGGGGTGTATTATCTCAGCGGTGGTCGGGAAGGCTTTGTCCCCCCTTATCCGGTCAAGGCTATCGACACTGTCGCAGCAGGCGATTGTTTCAACGCCGGTCTCGCCGCGGCCCTTACCCTGGGCAAGCCGTTCGACGAATCTGTGCATTTTGCTGCAGCTTGCGGTGCGCTCGCGACCACGCAGCTTGGCGCTGCCGAATCAGCACCCCACTGGCACGATGTCACGACGATGGTCGAAAGCAGACTGGCTTCCTGACCGGGACAAAATCCGACCACCGAGGCTGACGCCAGGTCAGTCCTGATCGGGGTCAGCGTCGAGAACGGCCTCGTCCTGTCTTGCCAGATAGGCTTCGTGGCCGTCCGGGGCGAGGGTAATCACACGGTCCCAGTCCTGGCGCGCCTGCCCGTATTGCCGCAGGCGCACATTCAGGATCCCGCGCTCCAGCAGGGCCTCGACATCATCGGGCGACAGGGCTAGCGCCCGATTGGCATCTGCCATCGCTTTCAAGCTCTGCCCTAGATACCGATAGGCGGTGGCGCGGACCACGAAAGCACCGACCAGATAGGGGTCTGGCAGAGCCTCCGGTTTTGCCACCGCCGCTGCCGTTGGTGGCACAGCCAGACCGTCACCCGGCAGAGCGCCGAGAGCGGTGATCGTTTCTGCAAAATGCCCCTGCATCGACAGGCTGCGGGCCAGAAGCACCCTGCGCCCAAGCGGCCCGGAATCATGCGACAATGCCTGCCGCGCCGCACGTTCCGCTGCTTTTCCGTCCCCTGCCAGCAACCAGGCTGCGGCCGCCTGCTCGGCAAAAACGGCACGCTCACCGGTGTCCCCACCATGCCCGTCCTGCGCGGTAGCGGCATGCGAGGGCAAGGCAGGCCCTTCCGGCACCGACGCGCCATGCCCTTGCTGGCCTTTTCCACCCTGAATGGCGGGGGGGGCCTCCGGCGCTGCGAGACCCTCGAACTCCGTCGCAGCATCCCGATAGGCGCCAAGTGCCAGATCAGCCTGCGCCAGACACTCATGCGCGCTGCGCGCCCCGCCATGATGCAGCCAGTCCTGCGCCGTTTCCTGCACCAGATCGGGGGTATCGGGTAACGGTGCCAGGCAATGCGCAAGGGTTTGCGGCGGGGAATAGGCCAGCGCCCCCCCTGCCCAAAGGCCACTCCCTATCGCCAAGGCACCAAAAGCATGTTTCATACCTTGTGAATTGGCGCGGCATCGCGCCAGCGGTCAAGCGCGAATGGGAGCTTTCATGCCACCTCACCTCGTTATTCTGGGTCAGGGCTATTCTGCCAGTGCCGTTGTCGCACCCGCCAAGGCCCAGGGCTGGCACGTGACCGGTACGAAACGCGCGCCCGAGCCGGACTCGACTCTGCTCGCTTTCGATGCCGCCGGAGAGGCTTTGCATAAGGCGACCCATGTGCTGATCAGCGCGCCGCCTTCCGAGGCAGGCGACCCGGCACTGCTTCGCTATGAAGACGTGCTGCGCGAGGCGCCCCATCTGCGCTGGATCGGCTATTACTCGACCACCGGCGTCTATGGCGACCGTCAGGGTGGCAGCGTTGATGAAACCGCACCCGTCGCTCCCGGTCAGTCGCGCAGCCGTGCCCGTGTGCAGGCCGAGCAGGACTGGCAGGCGCTTGCACGCGACCGCCAGATCGCCTGTGATATCATGCGGCTTGGCGGCATATATGGCCCCGGGCGCTCGGCGTTCGACACGCTGCGCTCAGGCAAGGCCAAGCTGGTCGATGCACCCGGTCACCTGTTCAGCCGTATCCACCGCGACGATATCGCCGGTGCCACACTTGCAGCGATGGCCACCGCCTCTCCTGCCTCTTCCCGCATCCTGAATTTTGTCGATGACTGTCCCAGCCCTCAGGCCGATGTGTTCGAGGAAGCCGCACGCCTAAGCCATCATCCCCTTCCCCCCAGAGTAAGCTTTGAGGCCGCCTGGGCAGAGCTGAGCCCGATGGCCCGCAGTTTCTGGTCAGAAAGGCGTGTTGTTCAAAGCAGACTGACGCAGCAACATCTCAGGCGGTCCTGGCTTTACCCCAGCTATCGCGAAGGACTGGCTGCCATTTACGCCTCTGAAACACCCTGAATGGCAAAAGGCTCTGCACATGGTATGTCCCTTATACCCTGTGACACACACCACCCCCGGAGATGAGATGCTGAAGGCGTCGATGAGACATCCGCTTTGAAAATTCTATTTCCGGCAAAAAAGTCATTCCGGACTGGCAACCCTGTTCACGGATACGCTAAGCCGGAAGCGCCCATGACCATGCTCCGTTTTCTCCTCCCGCTTCTGCCTGCGCTTCGCGCTATCATGCTGCCTTGCCTGCTGACGGGCTGCATCACCATCGGGCCGACACGCCTGTCACATGATCAGCTCGATTATTCGCGTGCTCTGGGTGAGGCCGAGAAGCATGCGATGCTGCTGAACATCATACGCATACGCTATGCCGACCCGCCGACCTTTCTCGATACCACGCAAGTCATCGCAGGCTATCAGTTCAATCGTTCGGTCAATGGCGGGTTCAACGCCTTCCCCTCTGGCGTAGGAAGCTATCTGTTCGGCAGCGGCACTGCCACGCTGCAGGAAAGCCCGACCTTTACCTACCAGCCCGAGACCGGGCAGCAATATGCCGAAAACGTCATCCGGCCCATCTCGCCTGTGGTCATCATGCCGCTCAGTCTTGGCGGCCTGCCCATCGACACGCTTTTGCGTCTGACGGCGCAGTCGATCGATGGATTGTCCAATGTCCGCGCTCTTGGCGCTGGCCCTACGGGCGGTGGTTCCGTACGATTCTACCTGCTGCTGCATGATCTGCGCCAGTTGCAGATCCAGGGCGCCATGACCATACGCATCTCGACCGATGCCCCCAAACCTTCAGGTGACCAGCCCCCCTCGGGCTCCGCCAACAAACCAGCGGGGACACAGCCCGAACACGCCTATCTGGTTCTGACCGCCACCTCGGATCCGGCCCTGACCACCATCCAGGCCGAGGTGCGCCGTCTGCTGCATCTCGACCCCCATGCTGAAGAGGCCGAAATCGTTTACGGCCCCTATCCCAAGGTGCCGGGACAGATCGCCATCCTCACGCGCTCCATGTTCGCCATGCTGTCGCAGATCGCCTATGAGATGGATGTGCCCGAGGAGGATGTGAGAGCCAGACGCACGCTGCCCACCATCAGCCCGGTCGGTATCGAGACACGCCCCGATGTGGTGATCCATTCCGGCAAATCCGCACCCGAGCATAATTACGACGAGGTGCACTACCGGGACCGCTGGTACTGGATCAGCGATGACGATTTCCGCAGCAAGCTGAGCTTCACCATGATGCAGATCCTTGCTGCCCTTGCCGCCACCAGTCATTCGCCCGGCGCCGTCATTACAATTCCCGCAGGCTAGGCTGGGTGTACGGGGGGCATCTGAAAAAACGTCACGCCGTTCAGCTATGATCGGGCCCACCCACCGCCCAAAGCCCGGTAGAGCCGCGCCATCGACGCCGAGACATCGGCCCGCGCATCCGAAAGGGCACTCCGGCTCTCAAGCAGCCCGTTCTGCGTCGTCAGAATGTTGAGAAAGTCACCGGCGCCCTGGGCATACTGCAACTGCGCCACCCGTACAGCGGTCTCACTTTCAGTGACCGCCTCAGCCAGTCGATCGTGGCGCTCCTGGGCTGTGCCCAGATCGGCCATGGCATCATCGACCTCCTCCCATGCGTGAAGAACCGTTCTTTGGAGCGCGATGGCCGCTTCTTTCTGCTGAAGCCTGCGCAAGGCAAGTTGCCCCGCAAGCTTCCCGCCCTCGAACAGCGGAATGGTCATGGTCGGACCAAAACCATACTGACGCGATGCCCATGACCCGAGGCCGCTGAACTGGAGCGCCTGGACATCCAGACTGCCGGACAACGTGATACGAGGAAAGAAATCAGCCACAGCAACCCCGATCGTGGCCGTCGCTGCATGCAGACGCGCCTGGGCTGCCCGTATATCCGGGCGTCTCTCGGCAAGCTGCGAGGGCAATCCAACCGGAATGGTTTCAGGGAGCGGTGGAATATTGCCCGTACCTGCAAGACGCCGTGACAGGGTTCCCGGTTCGCGTGCCATCAGAAACGCCAAAGCATTGAGAAGATGCACTTCTTCACGATGCAGTTGCGGCAAACGGGCCTCGAAACCATGCAGCTGACCACGCGCATAGGCCAGGTCGAGTTTTGTCGCCGTACCCTGGGTCACACGCAAGACGGTCAGATCGACACTGTGGCGAGCGATATCCAGACTCTGTCGGGTAATCTCGGTCTGAGCCTGCACATTGCGCAGAGCAATATAGTTCTGGGCCGTCTCCGCCATGAGCGAAACCAGCGTATCGCGCTGCATCTCGCGCATTGCCTGCATGGAGGCTGTCGCGGCCTCGACCTGACGGCGCACATGCCCCCACAAATCGACCTCCCATGACGCACCAAGGCCATATTGGGGCAGGTTGAAGGAAGGATTACCCTTTGGCCCGGCTGCAGCGGCGGGCCCAAACCCCTGTGTTCCATCCGCGATCTGTGCCGGGTCGCGGTTCCCTTCCGTGCCGAGCAGGCCCAGGATGCCATTCGTACTGGCGCGTTCGCGCGCATAAGAGCCGGCGCCCTGCACCTGGGGCAGACGCGCCGCGGCTGCGATCCTGCGCTCGGCGCGACTCTGTTCGAAATGAAGGGCCGCTTCCCTGAGGTCGAGATTGGCATCGAGCACATCCTGCTCAAGCGCCGTCAGCACAGGGTCCTTGTAGAGCTTCCACCATTGCGCCTCGATCGGCGCGGTTTCATCCGGATGGCTTCTCCGGGGTGTCACACTTTCATGCCAGTGAGACGCTGCCACCGGGTCGCGTTTATGGAAATTAGGACCGACCGAACAGCCCCCGAGGATCAGGAAAAGGCTCAGCGCTGCCGTGCGGGACAAATGTCTCATCTCCCTCACTCCCACACGAAACGCGCATCGGTGCCATGAGCGCCGTCTCGCGGCGAGGCCGTATCGATCATGGCCTCGACGGACATACCGACACGAACACGCCGTGCCAGAGGCTGCCCGTCATCAAAAACCAGCTTCACCGGGACACGCTGCACCACCTTTGTGAAGTTCCCGGTCGCGTTGTCCGGCTGGATCACGGCGAAGGCGACATTCGTCGCCGGTGCCACGCTATCGACATGGGCATGGAGCACCGCATCGGGAAAGCTGTCGACCCGAATCTCGGCTTTCTGCCCCGTCTGCATACGGGCCATCTGCGTTTCCTGAAAATTGGCAATCACATAGGCCTGACGCACCGGTACGACGGCCAGAAGCCCGGTACCGGGATGGACATACATACCGACACGCACGTCGCGCGCCCCGACTACCCCATCGACCGGGGCCGTGATGGTGCAATAGGACAGATCGAGTTCAGCCTGCCGCACAAGGCTTCGCGTCTGGATCAGGACACCCTGCGCACGCTCGCTTTCTGCAGCGAGTACGGCGAGCCCGGCGCGATCGGCATTCACAGCCGCCTTGTCACGGGCCAGCCGCGCAACAGCCTCGCGCTGACGGTCCTCGGCCCCCTGCTGCTGCTCGATCGTGCTCGCTCCCCCTGCTGAAAGCGCGCGGTAACGGGCCGCATTCTGCCGCGCGAAAAGCAGGGCGGCCTCATCGGCCTCGATCGTGGAAAGCGCCGCGTCGATCAGGGCCGACTGACGCCGCTGCGCTGCTGCAAGATTGGCGATATCGGCCTGCGCGGCACGGTGCTTGCCCCGAGCCGTATCGAGGGCCGTACGATAATCATCGTCTTCGATGTGCGCCAGAACGTCTCCCGCCCGCACCTTCTGATTGTCCGCAACAGGCACGCTGTCTATCCGCCCGGCGACCTTGGGCGCCACCCGCGTGAAATCGGCGGTGATATACGCATCATTGGTCGATTGATGACGCCCATCCCCGACGAAAAAGCGATCTGCGCTCCAGGCGAGACCGGTCAGGACAAGCGCAGTGCATCCCGCAAACAGGAGCGGTTTCTTGTAAGCCATGAGGAGATTTCCGTTACTGTGCTGCGAGAGGTGAGTTCACGAGCTGCCGCGCGGCGGCGTCTGGCTGCGTGGGCTTGCAATCGGCTGGCGCCTTCCCTGGGGGATAGACGCGACCGGGCAGAATGGCTGTCAGCACCACGAAAACGGCGCAGATCACGACCACCACGAGCAGGATATCGACCAGGGAGAGCACCAGCGCCTGCGCTGAAAGCATTTCATGCAAGCTGTGCAGCGCATCGGCCCCGTCGAAGCCCTGCGTCATGTGGGGATGATCCAGCAGCATGGTCGAATGATAGTGCTCGCGGCGGCGCAGCAGGATCGAGAACAGGGCGAATGCGAGAGCATTGGCCATGCCCTTGAGCATGTTGACCATGCCCGAAATAAACGGGCCGTCGCTCGGGCCGAGCGCGAGAGTGGCCAGCATCAGAACCGGAATGACCACCATAGGCTGACCAAAAATTTGAAGCGCCTGAATAAGATAGAAATTGTCGCGCACCCATTCGGATGTCAGGTCTAGTCCAAGCCAGGCAGAAAGCCCGAGGAGCGCCATGCCGATCCCGAGCACCCACCGGCAATCCACCCGACGCATGTTGCACAGCGCCGCAACCAGCGGCAGCACGACAAGCTGGGGCAGGGCCACGGTCAGGGAAACTGGAGCGGCCTGAATGGGGCGATATCCCTTGATCTCCTCAAGAAATGTCGTCGTGACTTCATTCATCAAAGCACACACGATCAGTACCGCCACGAGTGACAGCAGGGACATCGTGATATTGCGGCTCTTCCAGTATTGCAGACGAAAGAACGGGCTATGATGATGCCATTCATGGATCAGAAACCCGATGAAGAACGCCCCACCCCAGAATGTCAGATGGGTGATGAGAGGTGAGCGGAACCAGTCGAGCCGGTCCCCCTGATAGAGCACAGTCACGACGCACAGGATGGAGGGCGCGCCAATCAGAAATCCGCGCCAGTTGAAGCTGCGAAAACGCGAAAGCTGGACGGGGTCCTGCGGCAATCCCCAGGCGATCATGGCGAGCGCGACCGCACCGAGCGGTAACACCTCCCAGTAAAGCCAGTGCCAGCCGAACCGTTCGAAGAGCAGGGCTTCGAAAGGAATGCCCAGATTAGGGCCAAAGGTCGCACTCATGGCGTAACCGCCAATGCCAAAAACCTTGAGCGGCGGCGGAAGATATTTGAGCATGACGGTCATGAGGATGGGCGGAAGACACCCGGCGCTCAGCCCCTGCATGGCACGAAGAATACCGATCGGGACCATATCGGTCATGAAAGGCAACGGCAGGGACAACAGGGCCAGCGCTGCCGTCATGAACAGCGCAAAGCGGTAGATCGAGAATGTGATATAGAACCACGGCGTGAAGGCCATCGCCGCAATATTGAAGGCCTCGTAGATCGAGATGAACCACGTCCCCTCGTCGTGACCCAGATGCATGGCGCCGCGAAGATCGGACAGGCCAAGTTCTGTCACATGTTCATTGAACCCCGCGACATGCACGGCCAACAACATGCCCAGACACCCGATGATTGTTCTGAACCCGAAGAGGGGCGTAACAGCAGGAGATGGCAGAACCATCGCGGTCTGCCTAATGGGTGCAATCATGGGGCGACATCCTCTCCGCCCGGTCTCTAGCCTCGCCCCTCAGCCTGAATAACCCTTAATCCGTGAAAAGAATTCTTCCAGTTAGCGTAAGGGTCAGGCAGATCCTTTTCATTCCATGCAATCCCTGGAGGGCCGGCCCCCATGACCAGAAACCTGCCAGCCAAACGCGGTTATTCGCTCGATCATCTCCGCTGGCTTCAGGTTCTGCTGGAAGAGGAAAGCGTTACGCGCGCCGCCAGAAGGCTCAGGGTGAGCGAAGCCGCCGCAAGCCGCCACCTCGCCTCACTGCGCACCCTTTTCGGAGATCCCCTGCTGGTACTCTCTGGCAGACAACTGGTTCCGACACCCTTCGCCGCCGATCTACTAGGCAGAGTGCAGACGGTTCTGGCCGAGGCAGAGGCGCTTGTCAGCGCACGCGCTCAGCTGGATCTGTCGCAGATCGCGCCACATTTCACGATCCGTGCACGTGACCTTTTTATTGGGGCTTTCGGTAGCGCCATCGCCGAGAAACTCAGGGAGTCCTGCCCGCGCTGCCAGCTCGTTTTCTCACCCGAGACAGAGGATTCCATCGGAGACGCGCTCAGGCGTGGCACGATAGACCTCTATATCGGTGCCACCGAGGATCTCCTGCCGGAAATCAAGAAGCAGACCCTGTTCCAGACCCGGTTCGAGGCCGTAGTCCGCGCGGGACACCCGATCCTCGATCAGGAAATCACACCACAGACGCTGGTCGCCTACGATCACATCAGCACCTCCCGCAAGGGACGTGCTCACGGTCCGATTGATGCGGTCCTTGCGGAGAAATTCGGTCTGGAGAGACGCATCGCTCTGGTGGTTCCCAGCGATTACGCCATGATCGAGACCATGCGTGAAACAGACATGATCCTGCCTTTGCCGGAAATCATCATCCGGCGCCTGCCGCTTGAAGCTATCGGGGCCCGAGCTTTCGCTTTTCCGTTTCCACTTCCCGATCTTGTCAGTTTTCAGGCGTGGCATCCGCGGCTGGACAACGACCCGGTTCACAGGTGGCTTCGCGAGACCATTCTCACAACAGTACAATCCGTGGTCAAAGCCCTGCGGAACAAGACGGAGTCCTTACAGGACAATCCGAATACGCCCTGCTGACAGGTGCGGTTCAGACACACCTAGCCAAGATCCGGCAAGAGATGTTCTCGGGTCAGAAAACTTGCCATCCCATCGAACGTATCATGATTTTCACCGATATGTGTTGCCCTGTTCTGTTTGCCTTCAGGATAGTCTCCGCAGTTCGTCTCAAGGAGGTTTCATGACGTTTCGTACCAGACCCAGACGCATCAGCGACTGGGGGACATTGGCGCTCGCCATATTCATTGTCCTGTTCGGACTGATCTTTGTCGGCGGTGGCGGCTATCTGCTCAGCCTCGGTGGCTCAGCCTATTATCTGATCTGCGGCATCGTGCTGCTGGCCTCAGGCCTTTTCATGGCCATGGGCCGCCTTCTGGGTGGCTATCTGTTCCTTCTCGCCTGGGCTGGTACGCTGGTCTGGACCATTGCCGAATGTGGCTTTGACTGGTGGGGCTGGCTGCCGCGCCTGTTCGGCCCGACGCTGATTGCCATTCTCGTCGTGCTCAGCCTGCCTGTCCTGCGTCGTCAGGATACGGTTCGTCCAGTTTCCCGCGGAGCTGTCTGATGCGTAAACCAGCCCTCATGACCGCCACCATCCTTGGTGGCCTCATTTCCGCAACCGTGGCTTTCGCACAGATCCCGCCGTCGAACTCGACACCCGGTGAAGATCACACGGCGCCTGAAGAAGCCCGCAAGCAGGGTCCCGGCCGCTTTGGTGGTCCCGCTCCCTCCGCGCCGCAGGCTCCTGGCGTAAACGCCGCCAATCTGCCCGATATTTCCGAGATCGGCATTGCCGATGTCCCGGCTGCTGTACCGCAGATCGACAGCACCCCTGCGCGTGAGGACTGGCCCGCTTATGGCCGTGACTCCAACCAGTCGCGCTTTTCGCCGCTGGATCAGCTGACGCCGGAAAATGTCGGCAAGCTCAAGCGCGCCTTCGTCTATCACACCGGCAGCAAGCCCGGTCCGGGGCAAGCCAATAAATGGGCCGCCGAAACCACCCCCATCAAGGTTGGCAACTCGCTCTACATGTGTTCAGCCATGAACGACATGATGCGTATCGATGCCGCCACCGGCAAGGAAATCTGGCGCCATGATGCCGGGGTGAAGTACCAGTCCATTCCCTACACCGCTGCGTGCAAGGGCGTGACCTACTACACCTCCTCGACCATCCCTGAGGGCCAGCCCTGCCATAACCGCATCATGGAAGCCACGCTCGACATGCGCCTGATTCAGGTCGATGCCGAGACGGGAAAGCTGTGCGAGGGCTTCGGCTTTGGCGGTCAGGTCAACCTGATGCAGGGCATGGGTGAATCGGTGCCCGGTTTTGTGTCCATGACCACCCCGCCCCCGGTCATCAACGGGATCGCTGTCGTGAACCACGAGGTTCTCGATGGTCAGCGCCGCTGGGCGCCTTCGGGCGTGATCCGTGGCTACGACGCTGAAAGCGGCAAGTTCGTCTGGGCCTGGGACGTCAACAACCCCGACAACCATCACCAGCCCGAGCCCGGCAAGTTCTACAGCCGCGGCACGCCCAATTCATGGGCTGCCATGACCGGTGATAACGAGCTTGGCCTGGTCTATGTCCCGACCGGCAACTCGGCCGCCGATTATTACAGCGCCATGCGTACCGACAAGGAGAACGCTGTCTCGTCCTCCATCGTCGCACTCGACGTCAAGACAGGCGAGCCGCGCTGGGTCTTCCAGACGGCGCACAAGGATGTTTGGGACTACGACATCGGCTCACAGGCGACCAAGTTCGACTATCATCATGCCGATGGCTCGGTCACGCCCGCCCTGCTGGTACCCACCAAGCGTGGCCAGACTTTCGTGCTCGACCGTGCGACAGGCAAGCCGTTGCCGGAATTCCCGGTGGTTGAAAAGCCTGCGCCCGCCAGCACCATGTCGGATGATCCGCGCAGCCCGACGCAGCCCTGGTCGACCGCCTTCCCGCGCCTTGCTTTCCCTGACCTGAAGGAAAGCGACATGTGGGGCATGTCGCCCATCGATCAGCTTTATTGCCGCATCATGTTCCGCAAGGCACGTTATGTTGGTGAGTTCACCCCGCCTGCACTCGACAAGCCGAATATCGAATATCCCGGCTATAACGGTGGCAGCGACTGGGGCAGCATGGCCTATGACCCGCAATCGGGCATCGTCATTGCCAACTGGAACTCCACCCCGATGTACGATCAGCTCATCACCCGCAAGAAGGCTGATGCGCTGGGCCTGAAGCCGATCGACAACCCCACCTACAACCCGGCTGGTGGTGGTGCCGAAGGTAATGGCGCCCAAGCCGACACGCCTTACGGCATTGTCGTGACCCCGTTCTGGAACCACTACACGGGCATGATGTGCAACAAGCCGCCTTACGGCATGATCGAGGCCATCGACATCAAGACCAAGAAGGTCCTGTGGTCGCGCCCCCTCGGCACGGCTCGCGCCAATGGTCCGTGGAACATGCCGACCGGCCTGCCGCTGAATATCGGCACGCCGAATAACGGTGGCTCGGTCATCACCAAGGGCGGTCTCGTCTTTGTGGCGGCGGCAACCGACAACCAGATCCGCGCCATCGACATCAAGACCGGCAAGGATGTGTGGTCCGACGTACTCCCCGGCGGCGGTCAGGCCAACCCGATGACCTATGAAGTCAACGGCAAGCAATATGTCGCCATCATGGCCGGTGGTCATCACTTCATGATGACACCTGTCACTGACCAACTCGTTGTCTATGCCCTGCCTGATGAGGCTGAGGCCAAGCACTGAGTTCTGTTTTTAAAACAAAGCTCAGGCGCGTCATCGCCTGGGCCCTGACAGACTGAGGGAAAGGCCGGAGGTATTCTCCGGCCTTTTTCTTTTGCCCGCGCCTCGCGCAGCGCACGACAACCCGCAGCGCCTGATTGCCTGATCTGTGGCACAACGCCCGCAACGTAGGGTTTTTTGGCTGGTGCCATGTCTTTCCCCTCCCTGCGACGCACGCTTCATGCTACCGGCAACCCATGTCACGCCTTCGTCCCCATATCCTTCAGGTTCTCCCGGCCCTCGGCACGGGGGGGATCGAGCAGGGGACTGTGGAAATGGCAGAGGCCATTATTGCCGCTGGTGGTCGTGCCGTTGTGGCGAGTGCGCGCGGAGCCCTCGTGCCACGCCTTCTCTCGATCGGCGCCCGCCATATCGAGCTGCCGCTTGGTCAGAAATCCCCTCTCGCCATTTTGCGTAATGCCCGCACCCTGTCGCAGCTGATCCGTGATGAGGGGATCGATCTGGTCCATGCGCGTTCCAGAGCACCCGCCTGGGCGGCGTGGCGCGCCACGCGTCGCACCCGTACGCCCTTCGTCACGACGTGGCATGGTGTGCACAAGGCCAGTTTCCCGGGCAAGAAACGCTATAATGCGGTGCTGGCGCGCGGGGCGCGCGTCATTGCCATCAGCACCTATATCGCCACCCGCCTGCGTGATGACTATCAGGTAGGCGAGGACCGGCTGCGCCTGATCCCACGCGGGGCCGACATGGCCCGCTTTGATCCCGACCTCGTCAATGGTGCCCGTATCCAGGCCCTCGCCGAAAGATGGCAGGTTCCTCCCGGTACGCCCGTCATCATGTTGCCGGGCCGTCTCACGCGCTGGAAGGGACAGTTGTTTCTCCTACGCGCGATGGCGCGACTGCAACATCTGCTACCCGGTCCCTGGCTTGCCGTGCTTGTCGGCCCTGCCGATCCGAAAGACAGTTATGTCAGGGAGATCGAGGCAACCGCCACGCAGCTCGGTCTGCGCGAGCGCCTGCGTTTCGCGGGGCTCTGTCAGGACATGCCCGCAGCCTATGCCCTAGCCGATGTCGTGACCGTTCCTTCTCTTCGCCCCGAGCCTTTTGGCCGCGTGGTTATCGAGGCACAGGCTATGGGACGGCCCGTGGTCGTGACCGCGCAGGGTGGTGCCATGGAAACCGTCCTGCCCTATCAGACCGGGCTGCTCATCCCGCCCGACGATGCCCAGGCACTGGCCGACGCGCTGTTTCAGATCCTCACCCTGTCCGAGGGCGCCCGCTCTCTGCTATCGGAAACGGCACGTCATCACATTGCGGAAAACTACACCACGCGGCAGATGCAATCGGCCACGCTCGCCGTCTATGATGAGCTGCTCGGTAGCTGCCTGTCGGACAATTTTCGGGAATACTGCCCATGACAACACCATCCCGCCCGAGCCTATCCGAAAAAGCGCAGGCTGATCTCGACAAGCGTCTGGCGCGTGAGGCCGCAGCCCTGCGCGCCAACCTGCTGCGCCGCAAGGCCCAGGTGCGCAACCGCGTAGTCAAGGCGCCTGAGGATCAGGACATGCCGGCACCCTCTACCGAGACTTCTTCTTCCTGAAAGGAACCATTCATGTCCAAGGCTCTCTACGCCACCATGCGCGCCCTGCCCGGCAAGCGCGAGGAAGTCGCCCGTCTGCTCACGGCCCTGGCCGATGACGTGCGCGGCGAACCCGGCAATGAACGCTTCGTGGTCTATACCCTCGAATCCGACCCCGATTTCTTCCATGTCGAAGAGACCTATCGTGACGACGATGCCTTCAAGGCCCATATGGGCATGGAACATGGCAAGGTGTTCAACAACGCCATCAAGACCCTCGTCGAGGGTGGTGCGTCGCAGGTCGTATTCCTGACCCATATCGCCTGATTTCGGGCGTCCGGGTTCCTCGCCCGTCCTCCCCGGTTTGCAGGACCAACGCTGCGCGGCTAGACCTGCAAACCCGTTCATTCCCCACAGATCGAGAGATTCACGATGCCCATCATGCCAGATAGCTGGATCCGCCAGATGGCCCAGGAAAAGGGCATGATCGAGCCCTTCGTCGAAGCCCAGAAGCGCGAGGGCGTCATTTCGTATGGCCTCTCCTCCTATGGGTATGACGCCCGCGTTGGCGAGGATTTCAAGATCTTCACCGATGTCGACAACGCTGTAGTGGACCCCAAGAAATTTGCGGCAAACAGCTTCGTCACGCGCACGGGCGATATCACCATCCCGCCGAACAGCTTCGCCCTCGCCCACACGGTCGAATATTTCCGCATCCCACGCGATGTGCTTGTGGTCTGCCTTGGCAAATCCACCTATGCCCGCTGCGGCATCATCGTGAACGTGACCCCGCTCGAGCCTGAATGGGAAGGTCAGGTCACTATCGAGATCAGCAACACGACCAAGCTGCCCGCACGCATCTATGCCAATGAGGGTATCTGCCAGTTCCTGTTCTTTCAGGGCGCCTCGCCCTGCGAAACGAGCTATGCCGATCGCGCTGGCAAGTACATGAAACAACTTGGCGTCACGACCCCACGCCTCTGATAGCCTGACCCTCATAAGGGACCCTGCCTCAGGCCTTGCCCGCACCGGACCGCTCCCGCGTGTCCTGTCCGGCCAAGGCATGAAGAGAGAACGCGTCCCTTCTGCGGGGTGCCAGACATCGCCCCCCAATATGCCTGCTGATCACCCGTGATTCCGCTCAACTGCGACTCGGGCTAGAGCCATAAAATCCTTTTTGAGAAGCGTTCTCAATAACTTGGCATAGCCATTGCTTGGCAACTTTCGACACTGCGGGCATGTTAGAGGCGTCATCACGGTTTTGGGAACGCACCATGAGCCAGACATCTCTCCCCCCCGCTATCGACCCGGATTATCTGGCTCTGCTTGATTCCGATCGCATCTCGGGCCGTACGCGTCAGATCATGGAGGAGCGGGCCCAGACCAGCGATGCCAATTACGTACCGCGTCATTTGTCGGCCAGTGCGTATGAGACGCTCGTTGCAGTAACGGCCCGCGTACTTCCCCAGCAATGCGTCCTGAGTGATGCCAGCATCAATCTGGCGGCCCGGATCGACGCACGCCTTGGAACACCGGGCGATGGCTGGCGCTTTGCGACCTTGCCGCCCGATCAGGAGGCCTATGAACAGGCCCTGAGCGGGCTGGACGTCCATGCACGCTCCAGCAAGGGCAAGGCCTTTGCAGCACTCGGTGCAGCCGAGCAGGATCAGATCATTCACGCCGTGGCCGAGGGCGCGCTCGAAACCGCGCAACTGGATGCCACGCAGATGCGCGCCTGGTTTGCAGATCTGCGCGCCGATTGCGTGCAGATTTTCATCTCCCACCCGGCGGTCCAGGCTCAGCTTGGCATCGACGCGATCTTCAACGGCGGCGACGGTTTCTTCCAGGGTTTCTCGGAAATGGGAGAAGGTGTGGAAGAAGCGTGGGAGCCAGCTCAGAAAGGCGCAGGATCATGAAGTCACGCCGTTTCGCAGATAATGACATCGTCGATGTGGTGGTCGTCGGCACGGGGGCCGGTGGCGCCCCGCTGCTGGCCGAGCTGGCGCGCGCAGGCATGAAGGTGGTGGCGCTCGAAGCCGGACCGCGCTTCGACCCCAAGCAACATACGCCAGACGAGGCAACGGCTTCCGAGATCTACTGGCTCGAAGAGCGTCTTTCGGGTGGTGCCAACCCGATGGCGTTTGGCGGTAACAACAGCGGCACGGGCGTAGGCGGCTCGATGCTGCATTTCGGCGCCTTCATGCCGCGCATCGATCCGCGCGACATGAAGCTGCATAGCGAAACCGGCAAGGGCGTCGACTGGCCGTTCGATTTCGGGACCATGCTGCCCTATATCGAGCGGGTCGAACGCGAGATCGGCGTTTCAGGGCCAGAGAATTACCCCTGGGAGCCGAGTCGGCGTTATGCCTACCCGCCGCCGCAGCGCAATGGGGCCGCACAGGCCATGGCGCGTGGATGCGATGCTCTGGGCATACGCAACGCCGATGGCCCTACGGCGCTGATCACGCGCGACTGGGGTGACAGAAAAGCCTGTACCGGATGTGGCGCCTGCCATCAGGGATGCCGTAACGGCGCCAAATCAGGCACCGATGTCACATACCTTCCTCTTGCCGTTTCGGCAGGCGCCGAAATCAGGCCGAACTGCTTCGTGCACGGCATCGAGCGCGATACGACAGGGCGTGTCACTGGCGTCGTGTATCGCGAAGAGGGCAAGGACCGGGTACAGAAATGCGCCACTCTCGTCCTCGCGGCAGGGGCCGTGGAGACCGCCAGATTGCTGCTCCATACCGGACTTGCCAATCGCAGTGGTCAGGTCGGGCGCAACTATATGGCTCACATATCTACGCAGGTCTGGGGCACGTTCGATGAGATCATACGTCCCAACAAGGGCTATCCGTCTCTCACCATCACTGAAGACATGATGCGCCCCAAGGACGCCGATTTCGCCGGGGGGTACCTGATCCAGTCGCTCGGCATGATGCCCCTTACCTGGGCGACAGGCGTGGCCCGTGGGCGCGGCCTGTGGGGCGATGACCTTACGCGTTATCTGCGCGGCTATAACCACATGGCCGGGCTGGGCGCGCATGGCGACTGCCTGCCCAGCGACGATAACCATGTGACCTTGTCCGATGAGACCGGGCGGGCCGGTGTGCCCAAGCCGAAGATCACCTTCAGCTACGGCCCGAACGAGCAGGCCATGCATGAGCACATGGCGCGCACCATGACGTCGATCTGGGAAGCCGCGGGGGCCAGAGATATCTGGTCGATGGACCGCGCTGCGCACATGATAGGCACATGTCGTATGGGGACTGACCCTGACGATTCCGTCGTGGATCCGTTCGGTCGCAGCCATGACATCGACAATCTCTGGATCAGCGATCACTCGATTTTCCCGAGCGCCACGGCCGCCAATCCGGCTCTTGCCATCATGGCTCTGAGCCTGCGGACTGCGGCAGCGATCAAGGAAGGGCGCTGAGAAGCGCTCTGAAGGAAAGATTACCCCCGCCAGAAGGGTGAAACCATCTGGCGGGGTACGGGGCAACGTCCCCCGGTCGCGCGTTCGTCCCCCTGAAAGACAGGGGGCGTAGCTTCATTTATTCACGGATACGCTCAATATCGGCACCAACCGCAGAAAGCTTGCGATCGACTGCCTCGTACCCGCGATCCAGATGATAGATGCGGCTGAGTGAGGTCTCACCACGTGCGCCCAGACCCGCAAGAATCAGGGAGAACGAAGCACGCAGGTCGGTCGCCATAACGGGCGCGCCCGAAAGTTGATCGACTCCGCGGATGATCGCAGAAGAGCCGTGAACGTTGATACGAGCGCCCATGCGGTTGAGCTCGGGCACGTGCATGAAACGGTTCTCGAAGATCGTTTCCGTCACCATTGAGGCGCCTTCGGCGACCGCCAGCATGGCCATGAACTGGGCCTGCATATCGGTCGGGAAACCCGGATAGGGCTCGGTCATGATGTCGACGCCCTTGAGCGCCCCTGTACGACGCACACGGATGGCGTTCTCCTCTTCCAGCACCTCAACGCCCGCCTCTTCCAGCGTACGCACGACCGCCCCGAGATCGCGAACGCGACCCCCGATCAGACGCAGATCACCCCCGGTAATGCCAGCCGCGCAGGCATAGGTGCCACATTCGATACGATCGGCCATGATCGCGTGCTCAGCCCCGGTCAGCGCCTCGACACCGTCGATGACGAGCGTGCCGGTGCCGGCCCCGCTGATCCGCGCGCCCATGCGGTTGAGGCACTCGACCAGATCGCTGATTTCCGGCTCGCGCGCCGCATTGACGATCTCGGTGCGGCCCTTGGCAAGGGTCGCCGCCATCAGCAGGTTTTCGGTCGCACCCACAGAAGCGAAAGGCAGCAGGATGCGATCGCCCACCAGACCGCCGGGTGCACTGGCGTTGATATAGCCGTTTTCAAGGCGGATGGTCGCGCCGAGCGTTTCCAGGCCCTTGAGATGCAGATCGACAGGGCGCGTCCCAATGGCGCAACCACCCGGCAACGAGACACGGGCCTCATGAGCTCGGGCCAGCAATGGCCCCAGCACCAGAATGGAGGCGCGCATTTTGGAGACGATATCGTACGGTGCCTCGACGGATGTGATCGGGCCACCAATCGACAGTGTACGCCCCTCAGCATCGACCGGCTCGACGGCAATGCCATGCTGGCGCAGCAACACCTGCATGGTCTCGATATCGGCGATCTTCGGTACGTTGGAGAGGATGAGTCGCTCAGACGTCAGAAGTCCCGCGACCATGAGCTTGAGACCGGCATTCTTGGCGCCGCCGATCACGATCTCGCCTTCAAGACGTCTGCCGCCACGTATGATGAAACGGTCCATGATCTGTCGCTCCTGAAGGATGAGGCTCACGTGGGAAAACGTTCTCTCTCCCGCGTCATCATGGCTTCGTCAAGGCATCAATTGGGCAATCTGAAGCCTTCGCGAAATGGATAAGCTATCCCCCCCTAGCAAGCACTTCCAGCGCAGGAAGATTGAGCAGGGTGATCTGCGTTACCTGGGTGATCGTGATCAGGGCTTCGCGTTGAAGGGCATTGAGGGTGCGGCTGACTGTCTCGATGGTAAGACCAAGATAATCGGCAATCCCGGTACGACTCATGGGCAGGTGAATGACGATCTCTTTCGTAGGGGAGAGATGATGCTGCTCCAGAAGAAAGCTGGCCAGACGCTCGCGCGCCGTCTTGCGTCCCAGCAGCAGCATACGGCGCTGCGCCTGAACCAGCTCGCGCGAGGCCTCTTCCATCAGGCGCAGTTCAAGATCAGGGAATTCCCGGCGCAGTATCCCGAGCCCGGTACGGGAAAATCGACAGAGCGATAGCGTACCAAGAGCCTCGGCACTGAAGGCATAGGTCTCACCGCTAGCCAAACCGAGGAAATCACCCGCCTGCCCAAACCCGGTGATCTGGCGCCTGCCATCAGGCATGAGCGCGAAAAGCTTCACATACCCGGATGTTACAATGAAGAAATCGGTTGCGGCATCTCCTTCCTGGATGAACGTCTTGCCTGAGGCGACGGACAGCCGATGAGAATACTGCGCAAGTCGCGACATATGATCCGGATCGATAACGGAACAAATGCTTCGCGCGCGGGCCTCGCAGTGAAGGCATTGCCCGCAACTGCCGCAGGGTCCAAGCGCGCTGATACTGTCCTTCATCTGCGCATCCATGCGTGAACGGCCCTCATGTTTTTATTTTTATTCTTGTTCTATTAACATTACGTCATATACTGTTGCCAATTCCCCACGGTCGTTAACAACGTTGTTGCATCTTTGACATGGATCAAGGCGCTGCATCATAGCGCATGGTGAGAAAACGTCACTGTTTAATCACGGATGACGTCGATGAAGACCTCTTTCAAAGTTTCTACCGCGCTTCTGACCGGTCTCGTTGCAGCTGTTGCAGCGCCTGCCGTTCAGGCCCAGACGACTCCGGTCGTCAATACGCCGGTTTCAACGAACATGGTGCTCGCGCCGCAGGCCCAGGCCATGGCGGCACCGCGCTCGTCCTCAAGCGATGAATGCGGCCTGTTCAAGACCTGCTCCAGCACCAAGATCGGCCTTGGCAAGGGTGACTTCATCATCCGTCTGTCTGCCCTCGGCGTCATCCCCCAGGATCGCGACAGCAAACTCTGGCTGAATGGCGCCGCCATTCCCGGACGCGTCAAGACAACCAACCAGGTCATGCCGGAACTGACGTTCGAGTATTTCTTCACGGATAACATCTCGATCGACCTGATTGCCGCCAGCACCCGTCATGAGGTCGCTGCCAAGGACACCCCACTGGGTGGTATCGATGTCGGTAGCGCCTGGGCCCTTCCGCCCACCATCACGCTGGCCTGGCATTTCCGCCCCCACAAGCGCTTCAACCCCTATGTGGGCATTGGTGCAACACTGGCATGGTTCCACAATGTATCCCCCGCCGGCGGCCTCGTGCAGAAGCTCAATGTCGGCGTGACGGGTGGCCCGTCGGTCAATGTCGGCTTTGACTATCAGCTGGTCGGCAACTGGTTCTTCAACGTCGATGCCAAGCAGATGTTCATGCGTATGCATGCCTGGGCCAATGACCGTGGGTCGGGCGCCTTCATCAAGGCTCATGACTCGCTTGATCCGACAGTTGTCGGCGCCGGTATCGAATACCGCTTCTGATATTCCCCTCCCCGGGAACATCGGAACCGAAAGGCTGCCCGTTATCGGGCAGCCTTTCGTCTTTTCAGCTCTGTGAAGATCCCGCCTGTCTCGTCTGCACAAGAAGGCTGATGAGGAAGAAGACCCCTCCGCCCAGCGTCAAGACCAGCCCGACCCACCCGACAGATGTCCAGCCCGCACCCGCTGAAATCGCGAGTCCCCCAAGATAGGGGCCAATCGCATTGGCGGTATTGAACGCGCTCTGGTTGAACGCTGCCACAAGCCCTTCGGCACCATCGGCCACTTCCAGGAGACGTGACTGAACAACGGTAGACAATCCACCGCTTGCCCCGATCATGAATACAACAATGGCCAGAGGTAAAAAGGCATGGGCAGCCATCGGGAAAAAGGCCATGGCTACAGCACCGACAATGAGAACGCCTCCCATGGTAGGCATCATCCAGCGATCGGCCAGCCAGCCGCAAACCAGTGTTCCGGCTGTCATTCCCAGACCAAAAAGCGCAAACATCGGCGGGACATAACCCGCTGGGACATGCGTAACATGATCCATGATCGAGGCAAGATAGGTGTAGACGCAGAAAATACCACCGAAGCCGATTACCCCCACACCCAGTGTCAACCAGACCTGTACCATCCGCAGGGCGCGCAGTTCGTTGCCTATCGATGCCCCCATGCGTGGCCTGTCTCGGGGCGCAAACCAACCGACAAGGCCCGCCGTGATCAATGAGAGCAAGGCAATCACTGCGAATGTCCATCGCCATCCAAGAGTCTGGCCGATGATGTCCGCTGCAGGTACGCCTGCAATCGTTGCAATCGTCAGGCCGAGAATCACCCGACTGACAGCACGTGATCTTCTTTCTGGTGGAACGAGGCAGGAGGCGACCAGACCTGCAACACCAAAATAGGCGCCGTGAGGCAAGCCTGTGACGAAGCGGCAGACCAACAGCCAATCCGCCCCGGAACACAGTGCACTCAGCGCATTGCCTAGCGCATAGAAAAGCATCATGCCAACAAGCAGATGTTTACGGCTGAATCGGGCACCGAACAGAGCGAAAAGCGGTGCCCCTACACTTACACCTGCGGCATAAGCCACAATGATATGACCCGCCTGAGGCTCGGAGATGCCGAAACCTCGCGCTATCATAGGGACCAGACTCATCGCGGCAAACTCGGCCGTTCCAAGGGTAAAGGTACCCAGTGCCAACACGAAAAATATCGTGCTGACCGTTGAAAGAGAGGCGTTTCCCCCCATTCCCTGTCCTGTCATGATTGACTCTCGTGGATGTCACGCCAGGCAGACTGCCCCATACCTGGCTGTTCCTCTTTGATGGAAAAATTTCAGGACCAGACCGGATAGTCTGTGTAGCCTTCAGCGCCGCCCACATAGAATGTCTGAGGGTCAGGCGTGTTGAGCGGCAAATCTTCGCGCAGACGACGCACAAGATCGGGATTGGCAATAAAAAGACGCCCAAACCCCGCCGCATCAGCTTTTCCCTGCGCAACGTATTGTGCGGCATCTGCCGGTGTGAACGAGTCATTTGCGATGACAGGGCCATCAAACAGAGTTCTGAGCCGCGAGAGCTGACTGTCTGCGCCCTGACTTTCACGAATGAACAAATAGCCTGCCTCGCGCGCCCTGAGCTGAGACACGACATATTCGAAAAGCGTCACGGGGTCGCTATCGCCCATATCATGCTCCTCGCCGCGCGGGCGAAGATGGATGCCAACGCTGTTTGGCCCCCAGACAGACGTCACCGCATCAACGACTTGCAGAAGGAATCTGGCCCGGTTCTCAATGGAACCACCATATTGATCGCTCCGGTGATTCGTACTGTCCTGCAGGAACTGGTCAACCAGATAACCATTCGCTGCGTGGATATGCACACCATCGAATCCGGCCTTTATCGCATTGTCAGCCGCCCGGCGATAATCATGGACGATCGAGGCGATCTCATCCTGATGCAACGCGCGCGGCGTCGGATAGGGCCTCTTGGGCCGGAGCAGGCGCACATGCCCCTGAGCCGCCAGAGCACTCGGTGCGACCGGCAAGGCACCATCCAGATATTCGGGGTCCGAGATACGGCCAACATGCCAAAGCTGAGCCATAATACGCCCACCAGCATCATGAACCGCGTCCGTTACTGTTCTCCATCCGGCAATCTGATCCTCATCCCACAAACCTGGCGTCCGCGGATAACCGACACCTTGGGAAGAGATACTTGTCGCCTCACTTATGATCAGGCCAGCTGTGGCGCGTTGCGCATAATATTCAGCCATCAACGCCGTGGGTACGCGCTGCTCATCAGCGCGACACCGCGTCAGGGGGGCCATGATAATACGGTTTGGCAATGAGAGCGTGCCGAGCTGTAATGGCGAGAAAAGACTGGTCATGAGTTCCTCCAACATGGTCAAGACATGTATGGGTGGAACTTAAGTGTCCGGCTCCAGACGGTAAGTCTCGTATTATTCGACAGGGTGTAGAGAATTTGTCCCCGAAACCTTCAGGTGATCCCTTCTCGGGCATACGCATTTTCATTGCGACCGTTCAGGAGGGAAGTTTTGCCAAAGCAGCGACACGCCTTGGCCTGACCAAATCTGCCATAGGCAAAAGCCTTCAGAGACTTGAGACGCGTCTCAACACCGAGCTGTTTTACCGCTCCTCAAGAGGCGTTTCACTCACCGGGGATGGCGAGATTTTCTATAATCGCTGCAAGGTCGCTCATGACGAACTCGAACAGGGCGAGATGGAACTCCTGATCAAGACCTGTGGCCCGACAGGCACGGTACGCATCGACATGCCGGCTTCCTATGGGCGGAATGTGGTCATGCCGATACTGATCGACCAGATGAACACGCATCCCGGTCTACGAATTATCGCGACTTTCAATGACAGGATCATTGATCCCCTGCAGGGGAGCAGTCATCTGACCCTGCGGTTCGGTCTTATCCGGGATACGCATGACCTGGTAGCGAGACGCATGACCACACAGGCACTGATCTTGTGCGCGAGCCCGTCCTATCTCGCAAATTACGGTATGCCTGCCACAATTGCCGATCTGGACAGGCATCGTTGTCTTGTAGGATTTTCGGACCACGCTTCGCCACGCTGGGCCGTCAGGACGGAAAACGGAACGAGGGGCTATTACAGTCCCCTTGCCAATCATCAGATCGGCGACGGCGACGCAATCCTTCAGGCAGCACTGGCGGGATGTGGCCTGTGCCAGCTTCCTGAATTCATGGTAAATCAGGCGATCGCCGCCGGGACCCTGGTTCCTCTTCTTCCCGCCCTGAGCCTGACCATTCCGGTCAACCTGATCTGGCCCGCAACCTGCCGTCTGCCCTCACGTGTGCGTCATGTCATCGACGTTCTGAAAGCAACGCTGCCAGAGCGCAAGACATCACAGATATGCAGCTAATTCATCTTCGAACCATGATCAGAAGCAGCCAGTGCTGCCTTCATAATTCTGTAATGGCCAAATCACCGAAGCTTCACACACCGTAACGAACTCTCCGAATAGGGTGCGCCGCGTTCAAGCCCGCCTTAAAGGAAAGTTTACTGATGAAGCTTCGCAAGCAGCGCCATGCCCTTACGCTGTCTCTCTTCTGCTCTCCCCTCGCCCTGCTGAGCGCCACCGCTCACGCCGCAGATGCGAAGCTTCCCGTTCATCACAATACGGCACCCGTTTCGCAGCTGCATGCCCAGAACGCTTCGCGCAAGGCAAAGGCCCTGACCTCCACCGCGCCGGCGGAAGAAGTCATTGCAACCGCGCGTCGCACGCGTTCTGAGCAGAGTGTGGGCCATACGCAGCTGCAACGCATCCTGCCCGGCCTGAGCCCGCTCAAGGCGTTGCAGATCCTGCCGGGCGTGGTGTTCAACAATGCCGACCCCTGGGGCAATAACGAACAGAATTCTTCGCTGTTCATTCACGGCTTCAACCAGAACCAGCTTGGCTATACGCTCGATGGCATTCCGCTGGGTGATCAGGCCTATGGCAACTATAACGGCCTGTCGCCACAGCGCGCCGTGATCAGCGAGAACGTGGGCAACGCCACGGTCGCGACCGGTTCCGGCGCCCTTGGCACGGCCTCGACCTCCAATCTGGGCGGGACGCTGCTGTTCTCCTCGCTCGACCCCAAGCAGAAAATGGGTGGTCAGCTCGATCAGACATTCGGCAGCTTCTCGACCTTCCGCACTTTTGCCCGGTTCGATACTGGCAATTTCGGCAATGGCAATTCGGCCTATATCTCATGGGCGCGGCAGGATGCCCGCGCCTGGGACTTTGCCGGCCATCAGGGCGGCAATCAGGTCAATGCGAAGTTCGTGCACAAGGGCAGCAAGGACAAGATCACCTATTTCTTCGACTGGTCTGACAAGGTCGAACCCAATGAAGACGGCATCGTGCTGCCCAACGGCTATGGCACCTATGTGCGCCCCTTCACCTATCCGGATTTCAACTACGCCAAATCCTATCTGAACTCTGCGGCCTACAAGAATGCCGGGCTGAACTACCGCAACTATTATTCCGCCGCCCAGCGCGAGGATTTTCTGACCTATCTGGGCTGGCAGCACGACTTCAACGCCAACCTGCATTGGGACAACAAGCTCTATTACCATCACAATCTGGGTGAGGGCGTTGTGGCAGGGCCGATCACGGCGGCAGGTCTGCCCACACTGTTCAGCGCCTATTTCCCGAACCAGAGCGCCAGCCAGCTCAGCAACGTGTTCGGCGGCTCGGGCTACGCCACGCGCACGACCGAATACTGGGATAATCGCGGCGGCCTGATCACCACGCTGCGCTACAAGCTGGGCCATCACGACCTTGAGGTCGGGGGCTGGTACGAGCGCAACAACAACACGCAGGCCCGTCGCTGGTATCCGCTGGACGCAAACAACCCGACCACACCTTATGACCGCCAGCAGGATGCCCTGATCAAGCAGTACACCAACTATTTTTATACCAACACCTTCACCACCCACCTGCAGGACAGCTGGAAGGTGACGAAAAACTTTACCCTCTCGGCAGGCTTCAAATCCGAGCTGGTCTACACAAACGGCACCCTGCCCGTAGCTGGCAAGCCAGGATCGCTCTCACCGGCAACAGCCGTGACCGTACCGGGCGGCACGATCGCCGCGGTCAAGCCGTTCCTGCCGTCTTTCGGTGCGCTGTGGAACATCACGCCCAACGAGCAGTGGTTCGCCAATATTCAGGAAAATATGCGCTCCTATCAGAGCGCCGGTTACGGCAATGCCACCCCCTGGGGTGCCACAAGCCAGGCCGCTTTCGAGGATTTCAAGAAGAACGGCAAGGTCGAGACCTCATGGACCTATGAGACCGGCCTGCGTACCCATCACCATGTCAATCTCGGCCCGCTGACCGATATCTCGGCACAGGCTGAATATTATCATGTGCATTTCTCGAACCGTCTGGTCGCCATTGCCACCACGCAATCGCTGTCCTCCATCATCGGTTCGGCCACCACGCTCGCCAATGTGGGCTCGGTCACAACGGATGGCATGGATTTCTCCTTCACCGCGCAGTTCGGCCCACATTTCTCGATCTATAACGGGCTGAGCTATAACAAGTCGGTCTATAACGACAATTACAACTCCGGCACGTCCACCATCCGCATTGCCGGGCGCAATGTGGCGGGTCAGCCGGACTGGACCGAGAAATTCGTTGCCACCACGAACTGGGGCAATTTCTACGGCCAGTTCATCGGTGACGTCATGGGTAAGCGCTACACCACCTATACCAATGACCTCTGGGCCTCGCCGACCGCACAGTTCAGCATGAATGCGGGCTACACCATTCACGGTATCCCCCATATTCCTGCCTTGCGCGTTCAGGGAAACATCACCAACCTGACCAATACGCGTGGCTGGTCCACGGTCAGCACAACGCAGACTTCAGGTCAGTTCACGGCCTATCCCATCGCACCGCGGATGTATTTCCTGACGCTGAGCGCCAACTGGTAACATAGCCCGACACAGGAACGACGCTGCCCGATCAAGAGGGCCGCGTCGTCCTTCTTTCACAATGCCTCCTCCCGCGCCTGTCTTTTGCGGGAGCGGGCCTGAGGAGGTTCGATTTGCTGTCACGTCGTCACGCTCTCACTCTTGGTGCTGCGGGATTCTGCGCGCCGGCCTTTGCCTCGCGCTCCTTCGCGGCCCCGTCTCTGGCGCCAAAACCACTCGTCTTTTCTCATCGCGGGGCTTCTGCCTTGCGGCCCGAGCACACGCTGGCCTCTTACGCCAAGGCAATGGAAGACGATGCAGATTATATCGAACCCGATCTGGTCATGACGAAAGACGGCGTGCTGATCGTGCGCCATGAGAGCAATATTGCCGATACCACCGATGTTGGCTCGCGCCCCGAATTTGCTGCCCGCAAGCGCAGCCTGACCATTGACGGGCAGAAAGAGACCGGTTGGTTCACCACCGATTTCACCCTCGCCGAACTCAAGACCCTGCGGGCAAAAGAGCGCCTGCCGCAGCTTCGCCCGCATAACACGCGCTATGACGGGCATTTCGATGTGCCGACCTTTGAAGAAGTGATCGATTTCGTGGCCGGTGAATCCGCCGCGCGTGGCAAGGTGTTCGGACTCATCCCCGAAATCAAGAACTCCACCCATTTCCACAGCCTCGGTCTGGACCCGGAAACCACATTCCTGCGCACCCTCGCAGCGCATGAATATACCCGCCAGGCCCCTCTGGAACTCCAGTCTTTCGAGACCACCAATCTGCGAGCGATCAGTGACAAGACGCGCGCCATCAACCCCCAGGCGCGGGTCATGTTCCTGATGGGTGGCCCTGACCAGACACCGCCCGATCTGCTGGGCAAAAGCGATGCAAAAAGCTTTGGCGATTTCATGAAGCCGGAAGGCCTGCGCGAGATACGCCACTTTGCCGATGTGATCGGCCCGTCCAATACCGATCTGATCCCGCGCAAACCGGACGGCTCGTGGGGTACGCCCACATCGTTGATCACCGACGCTCATGAAGCCGGGCTGCTGGTTCATTCCTACACGGCGCGCCCTGAGAACTATTTCCTGCCGAAGGAACTGCGCGATGGGGGCGCGCTGAACGCCCGCAACCCGCAAGGCATGATTGCAGAGGTGAAGCGCTATCTCGATATGGGACTGGACGGCTTCTTCACGGATGACCCGGCCCTTGGCCGACTGGCAGTCGATACGGCGGGATGAGCCGATAAGTTGATCCGGCGCAAACTTGCCTGCGTTGGACAGGTCATGCAGGGTTTGCGCCCTGTATATCCTGCCCTCATGATGGAGAACTCCCTTGGCCGCGCACGATCTGTTTCCCGGTAAAGCCTTCGACGCCTTCCTGTTCGACATGGATGGCACAATTCTGACCTCCATCATCGCAGCAGAGCGCGTATGGACCCTCTGGGCCCAGAAGCACGGTCTGGATGTCGAGAAATTTCTTCCCACGATTCATGGCGTTCAGACCGTCGAAACCATACGCCGTCAGAAACTGCCGGGCGTCGATCCGGTCGCCGAAGCGCACTGGATTACCAGCCGCGAACTGGAAGACACGCATGGCATCGACCCCATTCCGGGTGCCACGGCATTTCTGAACAGCCTGCCCGCCGATCGCTGGGCCATCGTCACCTCAGCCTCGCGTGAGCTTGCGCTCAAACGCATCGAGATTGCCGGACTGCCCTTGCCGAAAATCCTGATCACGGCGGAAGACGCCCCCAATGGCAAACCGGCCCCTGACTGCTTCCTGCTCGGCGCGCAACGTCTGGGCTTCGATGCCAAAGACTGCGCTGTATTCGAGGATGCCCCTGCCGGGATCAAGGCAGGCGAGGCCGCAGGCGCCAGTGTGGTGGTAATCACAGCCACCCATACCCATGAAGTGGATGTGCCCCATCCCACTGTGCCGGGTTACGAGGCCCTCAAGGCCCATCGTCTGCCCGATGGCCGCCTGTCCATTCTGGGCGACAACGCCGGCTGAGGCAGTCGGGAAACAACCATGTCTGTCATCACCATCGCCGCCGCCCTGTTGCATGACGGGGCGGGCCGTCTTCTGCTGGTACGTAAACGGGGTACGCAGGCCTTCATGCAGCCAGGCGGCAAGATCGAGCCAGGTGAGACCCCGTTGGCGGCGCTTTTACGCGAAATCGACGAGGAGCTGGGCATCCAGCCAGAGGCGCGTTCGTGCCACTTCATCAGGCAGATCGAAGCCCCGGCGGCCAACGAGCCAGGCCATGTCGTACGCGCCAATCTGTTCGCCCTGCCCTGGTCCGGCCCCATCATCATCGCCGCCGAGATCGAGGAGGCGTGCTGGGTCACCCCCGAAGAAGCACAAGGCCTGATTCTGGCGCCTCTCACGCGTGAATACGTCCTGCCTCTCCATGCCAGCCTCTCTTGAAAAAAGACGGCAGCATTTCTACTTCTCCCTGCAAATCGGTGCCCTTGCGGCACCATCACAGTCTTGAGGGATCTCCATGACCGAAAACACCGAAAAAGATCAGGTCCAGGGCGCCGAAAAGCATGAATTCAGCGCAGAAGTCGGGCGTCTGCTCGATCTCGTGGTTCATGCCCTTTACTCCGAGCGCGAGATCTTTTTGCGTGAGCTGGTGGCCAACGCCGCCGATGCTTCCGACAAGCGTCGTTTCGAGGCGCTGACCGATGCCGCCAAGGCTCTTCCGGCCGACGCTGCCATTCGCATCCACCCCGACAAGGATGCCCGCCTGCTGACCATCAGCGATAATGGCGCAGGCATGAGCCGCGAGGATCTGGCGAGCAATCTCGGCACGATCGCACGCTCCGGCACACGCGCTTTTGGCGAGAAGCTGAACAGCGCAAAGCCGGAGGACCGCCCCAGCCTGATTGGCCAGTTCGGCGTCGGCTTCTATGCCGCCTTCATGGTGGCCGACAAGGTGGACGTGATTTCGCGCCAGCCAGGCTCCGAGCAGGCGTGGCAGTGGTCGTCTGATGGCAAGGGTGCCTACACCATTGCGCCTGCTACGCGCGAGCAGCCCGGCACGGACATCATCCTGCACGTCAAAACCGATGCCGACGAATTCCTCGACGCCTGGCGCCTGCGCTCGATCATCCGCAAATGGGCCGACCATATTTCATGGCCGATCACGCTGCGCGAGGGTGAGGAAGACAAATCGGCCAATGAAGGCACGGCCCTGTGGCGCAAGTCGAAATCCGACATCACGCCCGAGCAGTACACCGAGTTCTATCGCCACGTTGCCCATCAGTTCGACGAGCCCTATGCAACCCTGCACTGGAGCGCGGAAGGCACGACCGAATTTACGGCGCTGCTGTTCATTCCCGGTGCGCGCCCGTTCGACTTCATGGAGCAGTCGCGTGAGAGCAAGGTGCATCTCCATGTGCGCCGCATGTTCATCACCGACGAGGCCGAGCTTCTGCCGGCCTGGCTGCGCTTCGTGAAGGGCGTTGTCGATACCGAAGACCTGCCGCTGAACGTCTCTCGTGAAATGCTGCAATCGACCCCCGTGTTGCAGCGCATCCGCAAGGCCGTGACCAAGCGCGTGATGACCGAAATCAAGAACCGCGCCAAGGACACGGAAAATGCCGAATCCTTCGGCACGTTCTGGGAAAATTTCGGCCCGATCATCAAGGAAGGTATCTGGGAGGATTCCGAGCATCGTCAGGAGCTCGCTGCCCTGTCGCGCTTCCGTTCCACGGCGTCTGACGATCCGACCACGCTCGATGCCTATCTGACGCGCATGAAGCCGGGTCAGGAATCGATCTACTACCTGACGGGTGAAAACGCCGAGGCGCTGGCTGCCTCGCCACAGCTTGAAGGGTTCCGTGCCCGTGGCATCGAGGTGTTGCTGCTCTCCGATCAGGTGGATGGTTTCTGGCCCGATCGTCTATCTTCCTATGAAGACAAGACCCTGAAATCCATCAATCAGGCTCACGGCGATCTTGAGAAGTTCGAAGCCCCGACGCCGGAAGGCGAGGCTGCGGATCTTGAGAAACTGACCCCTGCGCTCAAGGAAGCCCTCGGCGAGGACGTGAAGGATGTGCGCGGCACGGTGCGTCTGGTTGGCAGCGCCGTGGTGATCACGAGCGAAGGCGGTCCCGATCTGATGATGCAGCGCCTGATGCGTCGCTCGGGTCAGGGCATGCCCCCCGCAGCGCCCATCATGGAGATCAACCCGCATCACCCGCTCATCCGTGATCTCGCAGCACGGGTGGAGAAAGGTGAGAGCGTGGCCGATTTCGCCCGCGTTCTGCTGGATGTCGCCCGTATTCAGGATGGCGAGACCTTGCCCGATGCCGCCGGTTTTGCGCAGCGCCTGACCGCCATGCTGACGAGCGCTGCCACAGCCTGAATTGTCACCGCCGATCACGAGGCGCCGAACCCTTGATACCGGCGGTCGGCGCCAGTCATCAGTGCAGGCATGACATCACGTTGAAAAAGGCCCGGACCCACAATCCGGGCCTTTTTTCGTAGTCGCTTGCGAAACATCCCCCCATCCAGCTCGGCAAAGGCGCCGAGGCTGAGCCTTGCACGCCCCGCATCGGGCTGGACCACGCAAAGGCGCAACTTCCTCCCCGCCGGACGAGTTCTCTCTTGCCAGCGGGCAGGCGTTTCGCCCGTCCGGCAGGAGGGATCTTGATCATGACGCAAAGCAGTTTTCACCCGACCAAGGAAATGGCCTCGGCGGCGCGCCACGGTCTCAAATTGCGCGAGAAATTCAATCGCGGCGGGACAGAAGCCGGTGTCAAACGCGCCGAGCAACTGGCCGAACAGAAGGATCTGGATGAGAGCGACCTCAAATCCATGCACAGTTTCTTCGCCCGCCATAAATCGGACCAGAAAACCAAGACCCATGAATGGGGATCGGATAGCGACCCCTCTGCCGGCTATATCGCGTGGCTTCTCTGGGGCGGGGATCCTGCGCGCGACTGGGTTGAACGCAAGATCGCCTCACTCGACAAATAAGCCCTGTAACAAGGCGCCGCGAGCCCAAGGGCGCTATCCCTGTTAGGCAGGGCGCACCGCGCTCCCCTGGCGGGCCAGCCGCATCAACACGATTGTCAGGCCGAGCGCTACAAGAGCAACGCCCCAGTTGACGGCATCGGTCTGTCCGCCCCTGAACAGAACGATGGCTACCAGCGCAGCATGAGCGAATGTAGCCAGCCAGAGCATGAGGGCCTCACCCCATGCGAAGGGCAACGCACCCAGCATCATCACCCAGAACACACCGTGATAAAGCCGGAATGCTCCGCCCTCACTCAAGGGGTGGGGAAGCACCAGCGAGACACAAAGCAGAAGGGCAATGGCTGTCATGCAGCCCGTGCAGCAACCGGTCGTCAGGCGGGACAGAAAGCGGGTTCCGCGCGTATCTGTCAGGCACCCCGTCGCCTTCTCCTTACGTCGGCGCACCGCAATCCAGAGCTTGCTGCCCGTATAGAACAGAAACGCGCCGGCGAAACCGAGAACGAGATAGGTCCAGCGTATCGGCGCCCCCCCGTAGCTGCCAAAATGCAGGGCAAAGAAACTGGTCAGCGCTGCAAACCCTGCCGACTGGTACCCCGGCAGATAAGCGCTCCACAGGATTTGGCCCGTATAGGGGTCGAATGTTGCAAACCCGCTGGTGGGACCCCGCATGACATGGGCGGGATCATGCCCTGAAACGCGCAAGACCGGGCCTGAACCGGGCGGCCCACCAGGGCGCGTGGAATAATCGAGCGTGTCAGGCACAAAACCCGGTGCGGTCTGGGCCAAATGCCGCAATATCTCTGCCGGAGCCAACAACACGGCCCCCTCTCCCGCGTGAAGCGGTGCAACCATGCCACCCATGCCCCGCCCACCGCCATGCCCCGCACCATGACGACCATGCGCGCTTGAACTCTGGGCATGGGAGAGAAACTCACCCTGCACCGTAAAAATCACGTCGTGGAAAGCAAAGACAACGGATGTCAGGGCCATGACGATGTGAAACGGCAAGGAGCAGAACCCGAGCAGATTATGCAGGTCCAGCCATTTGCGTCTGACGCTCCCCACCAGCCGCACGGCAAAAAGCGCCCGTGCCAGGGCCGGGATGAAAACGATGGTCCCTGACACCAGAGCCAGCGCATAGGCCAGCGCGATAAACCCCATCACGATCATGGCGGGCTCATGCGGCAAGGGTAGCCCCATGCGCTGATGAATCGTGTCAATCAGCTGGGCGACGGGCGAGGGTTTATGCGTTGTGGTTACAAGACCGCCCTGCGCATCGAGCGCCGCCAGCATCATGGCCGATGACCCGTGGCCATGATGCCCTTGGCCCAGTGGCCATACCAGACGCGCCGGATGGGTGGCATCGGGGCTGACAACAATGCTGTACTGGCGCCGAGCCTCAGGATAGACGGCAAAAGCCTTGTCGAGCAGATCCGGCACATGCTCGATGGAAACGGGGGCGGGCAGGTCGGGCCGGGGTGTCAGCCAGGATTCGAGCGCTGGCTCGAACATGCTGATGGCACCCGCGTAAAAGGCGATGAACAGGAAGAGCCCTGCCACCACACCGACCCAGCTATGAACCTCACGATAGACCGCCACGATATCAGCGCGCAGTTTCATGGCTGCTCACCCCCGAAAAACCCGGCAAGCAGCGTGTTGGCCAGCCATAGCAGACAGGCAATCCAGCCAAGGCCAAACCATGCCCCCAGGCCTGAGCGAAACAGGAAGCACAGGCTGAGACAGATCACCCAGAGCAGCGCCGCCCCCCACATGAGAAACTGCGATGAGAGCATCATCGGATTGCCTGTGGCACCACAGAGATGCCCGGCCAGAACCATTGCCCCCAGTGCCAGTGCAGCACCGGGAATCAAACCGGCCAGCGTCTTGGCGAGCCAGCGGCGATTATCGAGCTTCGCCCCCTTCATGGGCGCACGCCCTTTCGCGCATGAAGCGCAACCGCAAGGGGGAGCAGGCTGAGCACAAGCATCAGCAGCGCCACTGTCATGAAAACCCCGACAAGCCAGTCAGTCGCTGCCACAAACCCGACCAGCGAGAGTAACGAGAACAATGCGCCCGCCCCAAGGCAGGGCCGCGATGGGGGACGCACCCGACACCATTGCTGTTGCCCACTGGCGAGGTAGAAAGCAGCGCCAGCGGCCACGGCCAGACAAAACCCGGCCAGGACCAGACAGGCCGGGTAAAATCCCGCAAGGCCCGACAGGCTTTCCCCGCTCACCAGCGATATTCCAGACGCATGGTCAGGCTTCTGCCCTGACCATAATAGCAGGCAGAGACCGCCGTGCAGGTCGCCACGAAGCGCTTATTGGCGATATTGCGCATGTTGAGCGAGAAAGAGAGGCCATTATAGCGTGGCCGCGCCACGCCGAAATCATAGCGCAGGAACATGTCATAGAGCGTATAGCCGGGTATGGAGAGCGTATTGGCCGTATCGCCATAGGAATGGCCCGTATAGCGCACGCCACCGCCAAAACCGGCACCGCGCATCGGTCCATGCAGCAGGCGCTGATCGACAAAAAGCGAGGCCATCCATTTCGGGGCCTGAGGCATATAATTGCCAATCTGCGAAGCCGTGTTCGATTCCGTAATTTTGGCAGCGCTGCGCGTGCCGGTGAAAATAACCGCCATATCCCAGGGCAGGGTCGCACGGCCTTCAAGTTCAAGACCACGCACACGCATCTCACCCGTCTGCACAAGACATGTGGCCGTGCCGCAAAGCTGGCCGTTCGGCGCAGGGGTCGTCACATTCTGCTGCGTGATCTGATACCCGCCAAAGGTGACGTAGATGCTTTTTCCGTACTGGTAACGCAGCCCGGCCTCATACTGGTCGCCTGTCGTCGGCTTGAAAGGCTTGTTGTCGAGCGCTGTCGAAGGATCTGACACCTGCGGCTGGAAGGACGTGGCATAGCTGAAATAGGGCGCCAGACCGATTTTGGTGCGGTAAACAGCCCCTGCACGCCATGTAAAGCGGTCATTATCGTTCAGATAGCGCTTTTTAGTCAGAATATTGAGGGTATTGTCACGCGCCCAGTCCTGACGACCGCCGACCGTAATGTAGAGATTTTCGATCTTCATCTGGTCCTGAAAATACAGACCGTTCTGCTGCGATTCCGTGGCGCCATAGACCTGCGGCGCCAGACCGGCCGAGTAACCGGTCGTGCCACGCGCCACCGGGTCGAAGATATTCAGCAGGGGCAGCACAAGCGCCGAATTGACCAGATCGCGCGAGCTTTCCCAGTTTGTGTAGAAATAATCCGTGCCGAACAGCAGCGTATGACGCACCATGCCTGTTCTGGCCCTGACCTCGAGCTGGGTATCTGTCGCCACACCCTGAGAGCGCCCGCGTCCTTCGACAGCCCGTCGATTGACGGTCTGATAGGGCACGCATCCCTTGATGCTGATGGTACATTTCGTCAGCGTATCGCCCGAAAGCACGGTCGAGCGATAAAGGTTATCCAGATAGGTGTAGCGCGTGTTGTTGCGCAGCGTGACGATATTGTTGAAGCGATGCTCAAGGAATGACCCCGTCAGCACCTGTGTGCGATCGAAGGTGTTCCAGTCGGGCTCGCCTATGTTTTCGTCATTACGGATATAGCGCCCCTTGGACGGCACAAGCGTGCCGGTCATGGGCAGGAACTGGAAAGTCGAGCCACCGGTATCACGTTGATACTGCGAAAGCAGCGTCCAGCTCGACCCCGGCGCATAGGCCCAGGTCAGGCTGGGCGAGACATAATACCGCCCGCTATTCACATCATTGACCTGTGTGCCGCCATAACGGGCCACTGCAACGATCCGTCCTCGCACCGTACCGGATTTATTGAGTTTGCCGGAGACGTCACCCGAGGCCTGACCCTGCCAGTTGCCAAGCTTGGTATAGCCGATGGTCTGAAGGAAGAATTCGCCATGCGATTTCTCGGTCGGACGCTTGGTGGTAAGATTGACGATCCCGCCCGGCGCGGTCTGGCCATAAAGCGCGCCAGACGGCCCTTTCAGCACCTCGATCTGCTGAAGAGCGAACGGATCGAACGATGTACGTGTCCATTGCCCGCCGGAAGGCAGACGCAGCCCATCGACAAAATTATTGTTGGACGAAAAGCCGCCTGCCCCGAAGCCGCGCACGGAAACCTCATCCACGCGATTATCCACGCCCGAGGGCTCAGCCTGCACACCCGCCATATAGGACAGCGCATCGGCAATGGTGGGAGAAGCGCGCAGCTCGATTTCCTCACGCGTGACGATCGAGATGGTCTGCGGTGACTCGATAATGGGGGTGCGTGTCTTGGTGGTTGCCCCTGCCTGAGACAGGCCCGTGGCCGAGACGACAATGATCTCGTCAGGTTTTTTCTTTTGAGCGGGCGTCGGTTTTGTCCGCAGGATCGATTGCGGCTGTGTGTCTGCTGCCTGTGCGGTTGTAAGAGAGGTCGCGCCTGCCAGAGCCAGGGCGACAAGACCGGTGATCCTGCGCATTGTTTCAAATTCAACATCATAATGGTGGGCCAATAACTGGCGCTGAATTTGTGCGATTGCGAATCATTGTCAATTCATTAATGTCTTGTGAGTCAGGTTTCGCGGGTCAGGTGACACCGACAAGCCACACTGCTTACACGCAGAGGTGTCGCAGCCTGATCCGAGCAAGCCCGGATCTCCCAATATCCATTCCGGTCGGCTCGGGCACAGATCATGTCTCGAACAAAGCTCGATAAATGCCCCCTTGCCTCTCATTTCGAGCACTGAACAGCATGAATGACCACATGAATACGTTGGGTGAAGGACCAGTCCGTGCCCGACATGCAGACTGCACCGCGCTCAGATGAGACGATTCCTTCTTTCCATTTCGACATGTGTTACCTGAAGACGTGAAACGAATTGAATCGGATAAAAAATAATATCGCAGGCCGTTTGCTGTAACAGAGTTAGCTCTTATGAAATAAGATTTGCTTCAAATGATTTCACATAGACCACATCTTGGGTTTCACACATGTTTAATTATCAACGATGCTGAAATATCAACGATTCTAGCAGTTTTTTCTTAAATTATCCCCAAGAGGCAACTTTTTATCTTGTTGACACAAACAGGGAAAATGTTATCCGTTTCCAAACTTATTGGAATCGGTACGAGATGAAAAAAGTCAGACTGAACCTGGACAAATTTATTTGCCCGCACAAAGCGTCGTGCGATTCCGTCTATGAAGTCGTGAAACGTTTCTACATCGCAAAGAAATATAAGAAGTCTTTGCACCTATCACTCATGGCTTACAAATTATTTGGCAACGCCAAAGACGAGTACCAACATCCAAAATTTCTTAAAGAGGCCTACCGAGCTTCTTTGGAGATTGCGCCTAACTCCAGCCATCAAAAAATCAAACGTATGCTAGCCAGAAATCTACCAAAAGGAGATCAATGCGTTATTATCTTGGCAAATAGAGTAAGAGACAGAAAATATCCTAAGTAATAATTGTATTGCGCTTTCGAGATATATAATAATTGAAGACTGCGTATCCAGTGCACATTCATATATTGTATAAGTCATTGCATGTTTGATCATATGTATGATGCTAAGTATATATCAACTAAAGACTATTAGTATATTATACAAAAATAAATCTTTTCCTGTGTTTTAGAGTGCTACGCCAATAAATCGAGGCATGATGCGTCACTGTTGCGCAGTGCGACTGACAGCATGTTCATGCCAGCACCAGTAAGATCCTTCTCAGAAGAAAGGAAGGCTGCAATGCATATGGCAGTCATTGGCGGCGGATACGTCGGTTTGGTAACCGCTACCTGTTTCGCCGAATTCGGTATCGAAGTCCGCGTTGTTGAGACCCATCCGGAGCGCTTGGCCATGCTTCAGAGCGGTCAAATTCCGATTTACGAGCCTGGATTACAATCGATGGCGGCCGCAAACGTCGCAGCTGGAAGACTCTCTTTTGGCAACAGTGTGAATGATGCCGTAGCCGGTGCTGCGGCAGCGTTCATCGCTGTGGGCACCCCTCCGGATGAGGATACCGGGCGGGCTGACCTTACTAAAGTGATCGAAGCATGCTTGCAGATCGTTCATGCTGCCACCGACTATATCGTCATTACCACAAAATCGACCGTTCCTGTCGGAACGGGGAAAAAACTTGCCAAGCTGGCCCGCGAGGCGCGTCCTGACCTTGATTTCGATATTGCCTCAAATCCGGAGTTCCTGCGTGAGGGCTCAGCGATCGGCGATTTCATGCGCCCCGATCGCGTTGTGATCGGCCTTGAGGCCGGCAAACCAGGAGGCACGTCGCGCGCCGAAGAGATCATGCGACGCCTATATCGCCCACTTTACCTTATTGAGGCGCCAATCCTCTTCACCGATCTCGAATCGGCCGAGCTCATTAAATATGCAGCCAACGCCTTTCTCGCGATGAAAATCTCATTCATCAACGAGATGGCTGATCTGTGTGAAAAAACCGGCGCCAATGTGCACGCCATTGCCCGTGGCGTCGGACTGGACGGTCGAATCGGCACTAAATTTTTGCATGCCGGTCCTGGGTTTGGTGGATCGTGCTTCCCTAAAGACACCTTGGCGCTGAGCCATATAGCTCGCGATGCAGGTGTGCCGTCGCGGCTGGTCGATGCGACGATTCAGATTAACACGGAGCGCAAGAACTCGATGGCTGAGCGCATCCTGGAAGCCATCGGCCACACCAGGCAACAAGGTTGTACCATCGCCATTCTTGGCCTCGCGTTCAAACCAAACACCGATGATATGCGAGATGCGCCGTCGATCCCGATCCTCCATCGACTGCACGAGGAAGGCCTGACCATCAAGGCATTCGATCCTGTCAGCATGTCTGCGGCCAAGCCACTACTACCCGCAGATGTTATTTTTGGAAAAGATGCTATCGAGACGGCAACCGGAGCCGATGCTCTGGTTGTCCTGACTGAGTGGAACGAGTTCCGTGCCCTTGATCCGCGCACTCTGCGCTCGATCATGCACGGCAACACGATTGTCGACCTGCGCAATATCTGGGATCCGCAGGCCATGGCAAAGCACGGGTTCCTTTACCAAAGCGTCGGACGACCAACCCCCTAAAGCCCAGATATCGCACTCAGCAGGCATTACGCAGCCAACGCTTCAGCTCAACCGGAGCTCGCCTTTCCATGACCGCCCCTGCCCCGACCCCACCATACATACGCTCTCTTCTCTGCCTTATCATCAAGAATGAACGGCAGGATCTGCTTGAACTGATTGCGCATCACTGCCTGATCGGCTTTGAAAGGATCGTCATCTATGACAACGAGAGTGACGACGGCACGGCTGAGGTCATTGAGGATGCCGCCAAGCATTTTCCGGTTGAGCGGATACTCTGGCAGAATAACCGCGCGCCGATACCGGGTCTGACCAAACAAGGTGCCGCTTATACGCATTGTATCACAGAATGGCGCGATCGGGCAGAATGGATATGCTTCCTGGACGGCGACGAATTCCTCATCCCACCGCCAGGTGCGCAGCTCAACGATCTGCTTGACCGACATGCAGATCAAGACGCCTTCGCGATTAACTGGATGACGTTTGGTTCATCCAATCTTGAGAGTAGCGCAGGCCGGTTGGTGCTGGAAGCTTTCACGGGACGCGGCGCCGGCGATCGTGGCGTCAATCAACACGTGAAGATATTTTTCCGCCCGAATAAAGCTGGACGCGTCCTCAACCCCCACTATGTCGTGACCGAGAAACCCGCTGTTTCGGTCGATGGCAGACCTGTTCAATGGATGACCGAAGGAGTGGTGGCACCAGGCACGATCGTACAGGGTGACTGGCGTATCCATCATTATATCATCCGCAGTCGGGAGCACTGGACACGCCGTCTTGCACGCAGGCAGCCTGGTGGCCAAGCTCGCGACTGGGAAACATTTAAGGGCAACGATGCCAGTGAGATACCTGATTACCGTGCGCTTGCCTCAGCGCGCAAGGTTCATCAACGCCTGACAGAGCTGGGCTATACTTACAGGTCGGTTCCGACAGATGGCAGTGCCCTCCCGCTCACCTCGCCAGTTCAGTGTACGATTGATGAAGTAAGTGCGACTGTCATTCGGGGCTGGGCATACAACCCGCAGCATGAAGAGCCCACCGGACTGATCTTTCGTATTGATGGCCAAGCCCTACCGGAAATTTCCTGCACCGATATTCGACCGGATGTGGCTGCCACGGAACTGCGCCGCGAGAAAGTTGGCTTCCATATGCTAATGCCGTCGCGATACCTTGATGGCAGCCCACATACCCTCACGGTAACCGACACCGATGGCCAGAGAATACTGTTCATTCACAATCAGCGGCGGCTGGAGTCCAAGAGATTCAAGGTCAACGGCGCACCTGAGGTGATCAGCATGATTGACAGCCCGGCTGATGGTTGCCTGCGAGGCTGGGTTGCAGCCGCACCACATTGTCGTCCGGGACATTTCCAGACCCGCCAGCATATCAAGATCACACACAACAATCAGATCGTAGCAACCGGCATCGCAAACATAGCCAGACCCGACGTCGCTGCCGCGCACGATATTGATCGCCACTGCGGCTTCGCGATTGAGATACCGCTCGAATTTCGCCAAGGACCTCCAAAAACCTATCGCATCAGCCTGATGCCCGAAGATATCGATTTAAACGGTAGTCCGATCACCGCCGACCTGGATAACAGTAGTTATGGCAACGTGATCGCACGCATCTCCGCCATGCTGGATGACTGCTCGGAGCATCTGCGCAGAGCTGGTCGTCGAAGCCGCAAAGAGATTCAGGATAAGATCGCAGCTGTGCGAGACTTTGCAACAGCACAGATCCCCACGAGCGGACTAAGTATCACGAACTATGAGCCTTGGTTCGTCCTGCACCAGCAATCGATCCAACAACGTAGTCGACGGCGACGTCGCAGCGGCCCACTGGTATCCATTGTCTGCCCGGTGTATCGCCCCGCCCCCGAGCATTTCCGCTCGGCCATCTTGTCCCTGATGAACCAGACCTATCAGGATATCGAAATTCTTCTTTGTGACGACGGCGGCAAGGATCAGGCCGTAATCGATGTCATGGCAGAGCTTGCCCAGAGCGATTCACGCATTCGCTTCGTCGTGAATAGTGAGAATCGGGGCATCTCCGAGACGACCAATACCTGCCTCGACATGGCGACCGGTGAATGGGTCGCTTTCTTCGATCATGATGATCTGCTTGTTCCCCACGCAATCGAGGTCATGGTTGCCGCTGACCGTACAGGCCATGCCAACCTTATCTATTCAGATGAGGACAAGATCGACGATGCGGGAAACCTCTCTGAGCCGATGCTTAAACCGGCCTGGAACTACCGATATCTGCTTGGTGTCAATTACATCAATCACCTGACTATGATCCGCAGGGACATCCTGGATAAAGCTGGGCGACTTGATAGCGCGTTCAACGGTGCACAGGACCATGACTTTCTGCTTCGCTGCATTGAGTTCTGCTCACCACGCAGCATCGTGCATGTGCCAGCCGTCCTCTACCACTGGCGCAAAACGAGTTCTTCAACCGCATCCTCCATCGAGGCTAAGCCTTACGCAATCGCAGCTGGTGTCCGCGCTGTTCAAGCCCACCTTCATCGACGAAAAATTGCAGCAACGGTTTATAGCTATGGGCCTCGCACTTTTTATCGAGTGCAGGCTGATGTCGCGCCGCAGCAGAAAGTTGCCATTGTCATCCCTTACAAGGATCAGATGCACTTCACGCGCAAATGCGTGGAACGCCTTCTCAGACATAGCAAACGCCATGACATTCATATTTTTCTCGTTAATAACGGTTCAACCACACAAGATGCCACCAAATTTGCAGATGAAGTAAAATCTAATTGTCGCGTAACAATTCTCGAATACGACATACCTTTTAACTACTCAGCAATCAATAATTTCGCAGTATCTATCGTACCGAAAGAATACGAGAACCTTATCCTCATGAACAACGACCTGTTCGTCAGCGATGATGACTGGCTCGACACTCTGATGGGGGAGATGGTTATCGATCCTACAGTGGGCATCGTCGGGGGTAAGTATCTGTTCGAAAACCGGACTGTGCAGCATTGCGGTGTTATTCTCGGTTTTGGAGGTGTGGCCGGACACGCCTTCGCTCATGAATCAGAATATTTCCCGGGCTATGGCGCCCGGGGCTTCATCACGCATCAGGTCTCTGCGGTGACTGCCGCTTGCCTTCTGATTCGTCGAGACATTTTCGACGCTATTGGGGGCTTCGATGAGAAAGACCTCACTGTCGCCTTCAACGACATTGATTTGTGTATCAAGGCGACGCAGGCTGGGTGGAAAATCATACTCACCCCGGACTTCGTGGCGGAACACCATGAATCTATCAGTCGCGGTCTTGAAGACAGCCCCAAGAAAATCGCGCGATTTGCCCGGGAACAACGCGCCATGAAGCGACGCTGGAAGAATATTCTGGGTCATGACCCATTCTTCCATCCGGCATTTGCCCGCGAGGGGCGTACGTTTCACGATCTCCACGCGCCTGCGATGGGGCAACGTCAAAAAGCCACCATACTGACGGCAGGTTCCTAGCCATGATGAAGCAACGCGCTTCACGCCGCCCCCTGATCCCGCGCCGATCCCTTTTCTGCGGCGCGGCCTGCACGGGCTTGGCAGGAATAGTTAACGCGCAAGGCCGCACGAATGCACGCAAGAACCCGATCGTTGCCTTGGGTGGTCTCCCCGGGTTTGATAAGCTAACCGATCCCGCGTCGCTTGCCAGATTGCGCGGCAATTCTCGTTTCAAACTTTACATCCACAACTCGGCGTGGCTCCGGCTGAATGATGCGCAACGACGTTCCGTCATCGCAAATAGTGGGGCAGCAGGCGTCAGCCCAGACATTGAGCTAGGTGGCTGGCCTGACCCTAAACACTGGTTCGACCACGAGTGGAAAAGGGATTATGCTTCTTTTCGCTTCCAACCCCGCCGCGGGCACGTCAATATCAACAAATGGAATACGTGGGGCGACTACACGACAATTGCCCGCGAAAACGGTTTTATTTCTTTGGCGCCGGTTGTCACTCCAAATCACGGACAATATGTGCGAGGTATGCTCTCGAGCGCCCCATACTGGAGTCTTTTCAGAGAAGCCTGCCGCCTCGGCGGCGGTGTTACGGCAGATATTCCGGTCGACTTCTATTTCCATCAACCGGAGGCGTATCGAACGTTCATTGCCGATGAGATCATCTGGGCAAAGACTTCCAATCTGTGGACCACTGCCATTCTGTCCCCGGGTGCAGCTTCACGAGATACCTTCATGAATCTATTGATGAGACAGGTCGCTGACTTGGCTGCCAGGGGTGCCTATCCAGACGAATATGTCGTCGAGAACTACAACACCATAAGCAAGCCCGGCATAGCTGAGCTCGCCGACGGTGATCTCCCCAATACACTCAATCACGCGGCCCTCTGGCTTCTCATCAACACCTGATACCTGCTAGAGGCAGGCGTTATCCTCATAATCCGGTAACCAACGATCCGCTTACGTCATGCGACGACGCGTCGCCTTGAGCATCGATAGTACCCTTGCCAACCATGCATCAATCCACCTGTCACGCTTACCTCAATCGCGGTATTGCAACTGGCCTGGCTGACACCCGGGTCATACTTTACGGTAAGTCCGGTCCCTGGAATCGCATTCTCCCCGAGGCCGTGTGGATCGGGAAATCGGAAGGGGCGCAGGCAAGGTTCAGGTTATTTCGTTTCAGGCAGACATCATGGATCACGCAATCGAGGCCGTCCGGCGTTTCAACCGCTTTTTTGTCCAGCATGTCGGTGCGCTGGATGCGCATTTTGCAGGGTCGGACATCACCCTCGCCGAAGCGCGTCTGATTTTCGAGATTGCGCGTCTGGAACACATACAGGGCACGCCCGTAACCGCCGCCGCATTGCAAAACTCCCTGCAGATCGACCGGGGGCAACTCAGCCGCATGATCGGCCGCCTGACCCGCTGTAACCTGATCCATCGCGATTGCCCTGAACATGACAGGCGTCTACGCCCGATTACACTTACCCCAGGCGGGCGTGAGATGCTCTCGGGCCTTGAGGAGCGCGTTCAGGGAGCTATTCGGACCACGCTGGCGGCCCTCGACCCCCTTTCCGCGCTACGACCTCGTGACATCGCTCACCCATGCACGTTTTCTGCTGGCACCATCAGCCGACGCGTCTTTGACCCTGCGTGCCCCCCGACCCGGGGAAGTCAGCCTTATCGCCTCCCGTCAATCAGCGCTGTATGCACAAAGCCATGGCTGGGGACACAAGCTTGAATGTCTGATTGCCGAGACGGCATCACGCTTTCTGAGCGGGTTCGACCCGACACGTGAAGCCTGCTGGGTTGCCGATCTCGATCAGGTCATGGCCGGTGCCGTTTTCCTAACCGATGAAGGCGATGGTGTTGCCCGTTTGCGATTGCTGCATGTCGAGCCGTTTGCCCGCAGGCGAGGCATTGGCGATGCACTTGTGCAGCAATGTCTCGCTTTCGCCCATGAAAAGCACTACCGGCGCGTTATCCTGTGGACCCATACTGTGCTCGAAAATGCCCGTCGTCTTTACGCAAGAAACGGTTTTTCCTGCGTTGCGACCGCACCGCATGATCTGTTTGGCGTCCCCCTGCAGGGCGAGGACTGGATTTGCGAACTGATCACGCCTGACGCACAGACAAACGAGACGCTCTGACGGTCTTGCAAGACAAGATATCAGGCCTCCTGGCCCCATCCCTCGCGCACGATATGACGCCCGTTATTCCGCTTCGGGCATACGCAGAACAAGAAAGCCCGGCTTGCCCTTCAGATAGGTTTGCAGCGGCGTATCCACGACTTTCATATTGGCCTTGAGCGATGAGGCATTACGGAACCAGAGCGTCCCGTCTTTCCAGATAGCAAGGCCGGTATGGGTTACGTCCAGACCAGGCAGGGCGGTATAAATACCGATCACATCGCCTGTATGGATTTTTCTGGCAATTTGCGGGGTAAGCGCCTCAGGCGGCAGCCATGCAATATCACGCGGGTGAATGGCGAGCCCCTTGATATAGACCCCGCCATCATCACGCTGATTCAGGTTTTTGCGCGTGACATGCGACTGCGATGACAAATCGCGCGTCATGTCACGGGCATTATGCGGTGCAAGCGCCACCCAGTCTGTCAGGAAATGCCGCCGGTTCAGATAGGTAACCTTACCATCGCGATAACGGGTTTTCTCAAGCGCTGCGACAAACCCGGCCTCGTTACTGGAAAGCGAAAGTGCGCGCACAAGATCGATGAACGTGTAGCAATCGACCCCGTCAAAACGAATGACCAAACGCTCCGGTGTGTCGACACCACCAATCAGTGTATTGGCGATATAGGGCGTCCCGAGAAACAGCGCCGAAACCGTCGAGATACGATGCGTGAAACCTGCCGGGTCGACAGGCCGCGCCGGGACCTCAGCGCCTATCTGCGCTTCAATTTGGCCCAGCCTCGCCTGATCGGCAGGCGCGAAAGCTGTGTCGGCAGCCTGCGCGCTCAAGGGCAGAGAGGTCGCCATGCAGAGTCCCGCACATATCCTGACAACCCGTCCTGTTTGCGCCGAAAAACCCATTACAGCCCCCAATTCTTTGCACGATAATCCAGTGCGACAAGCTACCAGAAAAATCCGGACCCTATGGAATCGGACCGGCTCTCAAGCCCTGCCGCTTATAGTCGTTGATCTCTGCGGACCAATGGTAACGATAGCCTTGTCGATCCTGCGGATTCTACCCGGGCTGAAACTGCCCGCCCGCAGATTGCCCTCGATATCCTCCAGCGACAAACCGGCCGTTTCCGGCACAAGGCGATAAACGAAGACAAAGGACAGGAAATTGATTCCGGCATAGATCCACATCGTTGCGCCAATGCCAACTGCCTGCACCAGAGTGAGTGCTGTTCCGGTCACGAGCAGATTACTGCCCCAGAGCATCGCCGCATGAAGCGCCGTCGCCGGGCCGCGCATACCAAGCGGAAACAGCTCTGCCCCCAGCAGCCAGCCACAGATCTGGATACCGCCCGAATTGAACATCATGAAAAGCAGGAGGAAAGCCACAGTGGCAAGCGCGCCAAAACCCTGATGACTGCCCGACATGAACGAAATGCCAAGCCCGATCAGACTGATGACCGAGCCCGGAATCATGATCAGCATCAGACGACGACGCCCGACGCGATCAACCAGAAAACACCCAGCTAGGGTGACAATGGCATAAACGAAAGCCACCCCGACGCTGGCCAGAAGGGCCGCATTTTTTCCAAACCCGGCATCGGACAGGAAGGTGGGAGAATAATAGATCATCATCTCCAGCCCGCCACATTGCGTGAAGAAAGCCACCCCAAGAGCAGCGATTAGGGCGGGGCGTGCCCAAGGCTGCGCCAACCCGGCCCAGCCGGAATTCTCGGGGTTGATCGACTGGCGGATACGCTCGATCTGGGTAAGCTCCTGATGGATATCGAGCTTCGTATGTCGCACCCGTTCAAGAATACGCGCTGCCGCTGTCAGGCCTCGCTTTTCGGCAATCCAGCGCGGGCTGGCCGGCATGAACAGCATGACCATAAAGACCAGACCTGCCGGGATGGAAGCGACCGACACCATACGGCGCCATGACCAGACATCGTGGTAATAATATCCAACGATGTTTGCCAGAACGATCCCGACCCCGATCGCCACATTGAAGGTGGTGACCCGCGTGCCACGGTACCGGCTTGGCGATAATTCGGAGATATACATGGGCACAACCTGCGTGGAACCACCTACCGCGATGCCCAGCAGGAAACGTGCAGCGACAAGGGTACCGATGCTCGGGGCCATCGAGCACAAAATCGCCCCCAGGGCGAACAGGAACAACACGACAAGGACGGTTTTCTTGCGGCCCAGATGCTCCGATGACCAGCTCGTAACCAGCGCCCCCACGACTGCGCCGGCCAGTATGGAGGCCGTCACGATTTCCTGCTGCGTGTGCGACAGCCCGAACTCACGTGTCATGAGCAAAAGCGCGCCGGAAATCACGCCGGTATCATAGCCGTAAAGCCCGCCGCATACTGCGGCGGCAAAAGAGGCCACCGCGAGAATGAGCCATGCGGACCGCCCCGGTGAGGTCTGCTCGACAATCGCCTCGATGCCAGCACGATCGGTATCACCCATGCCGGGTTGCCTCTGCTTTTTCATTCTTTTTCCCCTTCTTCAGGGCGCGCGCCATCCTTCATGCCCAGGCCTGGCAACGATCGGGATCGTTACCGGCTCGACAGCATGGGCGCAGCCCGCCGCATGGCGCGGGCCTTGTCGGCCCGCACACACGAAGCATGTCGTTTCAGTGTTCCAGAAAAATCAGACCGGGCTGAACGCTGACAGGGGGGCACACAAGCCACCCCATGCGCTCAGGAAGGCGCGATGAACAATCGCGCCTCAGCTCATCCAGTTGCCGCCATCGATATTATAGGTTTGCGAGACGATATAATCGGCATCCTTCGAGGCCAGAAACACCGCAAGCCCCCCGATCTCGTCAGGACGCGCCATACGCCCGAACGGTACCGATGCGCCGACGATCCGCTTCTTTTCACCAAGAGGCAGGTTCTCGTACTGGGCGAAGCGGCGGTCCACGTCATCCCAGTGCTCGTTATCGACCACGCCCGGTGCAATGGCATTGACGTTGATGCCGTATTTGATGAGATCGAGGCCGGTGCTCTGGGTAAGAGAAATCACGGCTGCCTTCGAGGCGCAGTAGATAGCCACCAGTGGCTCACCACGGCGCCCGGCCTGGGAGGCGAAATTGATGATCTTGCCGCCATGACCCTGCGCGATCATCTGGCGTGCGACCGCCTGAAGCGTGAAAAGCAGCCCTTCGACATTGACGGCAAACACGCGATGGTAGCTTTCGCGCGTGATCTCGACAGTCGGAGCGAGATCGAACAGACCGGCATTATTGACCAGAATATCGATACGGCCATAACGCGCGATAATCGCCGCCAGCGCGGCATCGATGGAATCCTGTCGGGTTACATCGAGTGCAACGCCAAGATGATCGGCACCGAGTTCGGCAGCGGCGCTGATCGCACCTGCCTCGTTCAGGTCACCGATAACAACGTGCGCACCTTCGCGTGCATAGCGCTCGGCAAGAGCGCGGCCGATACCGCGTGCGGCACCTGTAATGAGCGCAACACGATCCTGCAATGGCTTGCCCTGAGGGGCGGTGGTGGCATTCATGTCGTGATTCCTATGGTCATCGGATGATGACGGATGGGTAAATTGAGTCAGGTAAATTCAGACAGGTCGGACTGGCCTAGCGTGGGGGCCTTGTTTCTCCAGGTCCCCGCACCAGGCACACGATTCAAAGCGTCTCGTAACGTTCGAGCACATCGCGAACCGACTGGATCAGAAGAGCCCGAGGCTCGGCGGCAAGCGCACCCGATTTCACGCGTTCGAAAAGCCGGGGCAGATACTGGCTGATCATGGTTTCAGGAATGGATACCTGCTCCAGCGACTGGATCAGCGCTGTCACGGCCTGTTCGGCGGCCGGTTCGGGCCAGTAATAGCGAATACGGTCGCTATAGCTGAAATGGCGCAGGATACGCTGCTCCATCGCATCGCCATGATAATGGCTCTGCCAGTTGGCGGGCGCATCGAGCATGGTCTTTTCCATCGTCCCGACCAGCGACACTGCCTGAGGGTCGATGAAGCCGCGTATGGCATCCAGCCCGTAAAGCGTTTCACGCAGGGCAAAGCTCAGCTCCGGCCCGACCTTCAGGATACAGAACCCGTCCTGCTTCAGTCGTGCCAGCGCCGTGCCCGGCTGATAATCGGTCGAATGTGCCTCGAAAACCAGTCCCGGCAGACGCGCCAATGTGGCAACAAGCGCGCTGGCCTGCTCGGGCTGGTAAATGACCACATCTTCATGGCCAAACTCCACACCGGGCTGCACCACGATGCCAATCACGCGCGACCAGGCCTCCGGCACCGCCTCGCGGAAGGCGTTTTCATGCACCTGATAGGTCGCACGAACTGCGTCCGGTGTGGTGGGCGTAACGTGATCGAGGGCTTCGGTCGCCCCGCCCGGTGTAGGAATTTCCGTACCGATCACATAGACGGGCCGCCCCGGTGCGACGGATTCGGCCCGCTTGGCCAACATCACGGCCCGCTCAGCTACGATGGCATCGGGCAGATGCTCGGCCTCACCCTTGCAACCCATGCTGGCGTCGAGATGCAGCTTGGTAAATCCCGCCTCGGCAAAAGCCGCAATCATGTCGGAGGCTTTTTGCAGGGCCTGCTCTGCCGGAAGCGACTTCCACGGATTGGGACCGAGATGATCCCCGCCCAGAATGATCTGCTCACGCGCAAAGCCCAGCCGATCGGCGATACCGTATACGTAATCGCGAAAATCGACGGGCGTCATGCCGGTATAACCGCCATCCTGATTGACCTGATTGCAGGTCGCCTCAATCAGCACAGCCTTGCCACGCGATGCCGCATGAAGAAGGGCGGCCTCTATGACGAGCGGATGAGCCGAACATACCGAGGTGACAGCTGTCTTGTCGCCCTGGTCGAAACGCGCCCGCAATGTCGAGATGAGCGATCCGGTCATACTTTTTCTCCCGTGTTCTGGCCTGCAATAAGCTGGTCCAGCGCCGCGAAATCGGACGTACCTTCCATTGGGCCGAAAAACGAAACAGCCCTTGCCCCGGAGGCACAGGCATAGCGCAGCGAGTCTTCGCGCGACTTGCCGAGCAGGCGGCATGTGACATAGGTCGCGCCAAAGCAGTCGCCCGCGCCTGTGGGGTCGATTTCCTGCGCCGGGAACGGCGCACCATGGACGGTCTTGTCGGCACAAAAGCAGGTCGCGCCCTCACTGCCCTGTTTGAGCACGATTTCAGAAACGCCCATGTCGAGAATCTCGGCAATGGCGGCCTCCTGCGTCGTGCCACTGCTGAACAGGAGCAGTTCGGGACCGCTTGGCAGGAAGATGTCGCATTCCTGAAGCATCAATTGCAGGGCTGCCCGCATATCGGGGATGTCGAGCATCTCCTTGCGGATATTCGGGTCGAATGAAACGGTTCCACCCTGCGCCTTGACCTGATGCACAGCGGTCGTCACGGCATCGATGATCGGGAAGGAAAACAGTGAGGACCCCATGACATGGACATGGGTCGCGCGCTTGAGCAGTCCACGCGCTGCCTCGTGGAGGCCCGTTTGCGAGCAGGCAGACTGGCGGATGTTATAGACGAAATCGCGACTGCCATCGGGCCGGTAGCGCACAAACGCACTGCCTGTTGCAAAACTGTCCACGCTCAGAATGGCGGAAACATCGACACCATCACGCCTCAGGCGCTCGATATTGAGCGTGCCGAAATCATCACGCCCGACCGCCGAGACAATACCGCACTCCACACCCAGACGAGCGACCTGATCAATGAAGATCGCCGGTGCGCCCGAAGGGTAAGGCCCCTTGAGGGCCATCGGTTCAAGAAAACCCGTCCCCTGGGTCTCGGCCATGATCTCGACCACAATCTCACCGATTGTGATGATGCAACGCGGCGCGTCCGGGGACTGGTCCATCAGAAAACTGGATGCCATGATCGGTTATCCATCGAAGGGGAAAACAGAAGGTAAGAAAAAGGGCCCAGCGGGGTGCTCAGCCGGAGGGTGCGGTGTCATCTGCAAAAACCGACCAGTCCTCGCACAGCACCGCGCCATCGGGCGGTGTGCCCCCATGCAGAACCGACATGGTTTTGCGCCAGGCCAGAACATGACCATCCTCATCGGCCCGATCGAGACGGTCAGCCAGCAAAAAGACCTGCCGCGCCCGGATGATGGCACTCTCCAGACAGCTGCCTGTCTGATCGAGACAGGTGAAACCCCGCTTGCTGATCTGGGCTGCCGAAATGACCGCAAGATCCAGATCATAGAAAGACAAGGCATGATCGGCAGCGGGGCTGATCAGCGGGTATCCCAGCCGGTCATACTCGCCACCAAGCAACGAGACCGCCGCATCGCTGGTCCGGCTCGCCATATGGTAGGTTTCGAAGCTGTTGACGACGAAACGCAGGTTTTCGGCTGTCGCATAGACCGGCACGAAAGAAGCGGCCTGCGTGTTGTCCAGAAAAACGCACTGCCCTGGCTTGAGCCTGAAGGCGACAGCACGTGCCAGGGCCCGGGCCTCATACAGGGTGGGCCCCTCATCCAGAGGCGCATCGACAGCATAATCGTGAGCCGGCTGGGCACCGCCATTTGTTCTGATGACGAGATTCTGACTTTGCAGATAGGCAAGGTCTGACCTTATCGTCACCATGGAGACGTCGAACTGACTCGCCAGCGCCTCGGTCCGTATGAATCCGGCGCGCCTTACGGCATCGACAATTCCCAGACGGCGTTTGAGAGTCGCGCTGTTCACGCCCATCGACATAATCAAGAATCTTTCAAAACGAAAACCTATCTTTCGTTTTGTAAGTTATCATCTTTTGCTTGTCAGCAGCTAAGACAGGCCATCACAGGGTTGTGTCAGGATATGCACATTGGTCCGTTATCATCGGGTCAGCCGCCGAGCCGGAAACCACCCTATCGCCCTGCGCCTCGAACGCTCAGAAGCCCCTTGATTGCCGCATGCTGTAAAAGCAGGATCGTCTTGGCATCCAGAATACGTCCGTCATCGATCATGCGCAGGGCTTCAGGGAACGCGACTTCCATCACGTCGATTTCCTCGCCCTCTCCCTCCAGGCCGCCGCCCGGCCCAATACGCATCCCGGGCCTGTAAGCCCCGGTGAAGAAATGGATGCGCTCGGTCACCGATCCGGGGCTCATATAATAGCACCCTATGGGGGTTATCTCACCAATCTCGACTCCCATTTCCTCACCAACCTCACGGCGCATGGCGGTGGCCGGGTCATCGTGATCGAGCAGGCCACCGCAAACCTCAATCAGATCCTCACGATGCCCTGTGACATACGCTGGAAATCGGAACTGTCGGGTAAGCAGGACCACCTGCCTCTCGTCATCGTAAAGCAGGATCGCGGCCCCATCGCCACGATCATACGTCTCTCGCGTAAAGACCTGAGTCGTGCCGTTCCTGCGTCGATAGCTCAGCGTGTAACGTGTCAAAACGCCCCAGTCATTGGCCAGAAGCCGGGTCGAGAGGATCGTGATACGGTCATCTGGACATTTGCCGGGCACAACCTCGTCACCAAAGCGATCAGGCTTGTCAGGAGGCGTTCCTGTCATGGCGATCAATCCCTCTGCCCGCCTCTGCGTGTCACGGCCTGCGCCCGCAAGCTCATATCCCCTACCCTGCCCGGGATCGGACATCCGGGTGAGAACAACCTTCGCACACCCTGCCTCGCATAGGGAACTCGGGGCTGCATGGCATGGATAGGAAACAGGTCTGAGGCGGCATATCGAGGGCCGGTTGGCCGCATCGCGGCGATGGAAAGGCTCAGACTGTCTCGTGCGTCGAACCGGGATGACCGGCCCCCGGTGGCATAACGGTCGCGACAGCACCGGGAAGCATGACGCCGGGTGCTGCACTATCAGCAACAGGTTTGCGGCTGCGTACCAGCCAGTAGCAGATACCGAGAGACAGGACCGAGGCCGACAGCGCCAGAACCCCCATGACATCCACCGCGCTCAGGTCGAGCACGATGAATTTGCGTACGGTCGCCATCATGCCGATCAGCAGTACGGAACGCATCCTGACCAGGCTGTGAGAGGGTGTATCCGGTGCAACGAGAATGGAATGTTTGAACTCCAGCGCAATCAGCACTGTAAAGCAAAGGCCGAACAGCGATTGCAGGACAGCCGGGTTGGATGGAACCAGCGTTGCCGAGCGCACCATCTCGAAAACAGCATAGACGACATGCACAAGCCCAAGCGTCGCCACGGCCATGACGCAGAGCGTGAGAATCAGCATGGCGCATTCCTCGAACAGATCGAAGAGCGTTGAGACCTTGAAGAAACCGGGGATACTTTTGATCATGGGCTGTCGATAATATCTTGGTGAGGAGTAAGCCCTCACTCTTACCAGAGCCGCAAAGACACATCACCAGCAGAATAGTTGTCTTTTCGTAATATCGCCCACACGATAAGCAAATAATATCTAAAATATAAACATGATAAATTTTATGTTTTACAATCATAATATAGAGAATATATATTTATACACAAAGATCACAATAATGACCCTTTCCTGTCTGCGACCGAACCTTACAGAGCCGTCATTCTCAAGGCCTCCAGCCTTACGCGTTGCACGGTTCAGGCTTGGGACAATAGCTCCGGAGGCGGGCGCCCGGCGCTACTCTGAAGCACAACAGGCACGACCTGCATTTCCCTCCAGATGGCCGGGGCGTTTTCTCCCTCTTGCCAAAGACGGGTGTTGCGGTGGAAATCGCTCACCATGCGCAAACTCGACCCCTTTCTGCTCAGTCTGATCGCCGCCATCGTGCTGGCCACCTTCCTCCCCTGCTCGGGGCCTGTGGCGGTCATCCTGTCGAAACTGACGACATTGCTTATCGCCCTGATGTTCTTTCTGCAGGGCGCAAGACTCAAGCCCGAGGCCGTACTGGAAAGCGTACGTGACTGGCGGCTTCAGGGCAGCGTGCTTTCCTGCACGTTTTTGCTCTTTCCCGTGCTGGGCCTTGTGCTTCATGCCCTCATGCCGGGTCTGCTCAAGCCCGATATGTGGCATGGGGTGCTTTTTCTGTGCTGCCTGCCCTCAACCGTGCAGAGCTCGATTGCGCTGACTTCTATCGCGAGAGGCAATGTGCCTGCCTCGATCTGTGCAGCCACGCTGTCGAACCTGCTCGGTATCGTAGCCACGCCTGTTCTGGTTGGGCTGATCGTGCAGAAAGGCAATATCTGGTCGGCCCATGCCATCGTGGATATCGCAACCCAGCTTCTGCTGCCCTTCGGCATCGGGCAGTTGCTGCACAAGCGCCTCGGGGCCTGGGCGCACCGCAACAAGAAACTCCTCTCGCTCAGCGATCGCGGCTCCATCGTGCTGGTGGTCTATACGGCGTTCAGCCATGCCGTGGTGGAAGGGATCTGGCATCGCGTATCGCTTCCTGACCTTGCCCTGACCGCCGGGCTCGATATCGTGCTTCTGGGGCTGGTTCTGCTCCTGTCGCGCCTGATGGGCCGCGCACTTGGCTTTTCGGAAGAAAGCAGCATCTCGCTCATGCTCTGCGGCTCGAAGAAGTCGCTCGCCACCGGTGTGCCGATGGCCAATATCCTGTTTCCGATGTCCGTGGTCGGCACGGTCGTGCTGCCACTCATGATGTATCACCAGATCCAGCTTTTCGTGTGCACGTTGCTGGCTCGACGTCTGGCCTCACGTCCGGAGGTGTAACGCACAGGCGCAAGGCTGGAGCGGCGCTTCCCATCCGGGTGCCGTCATCACCCGCACGCCTTTCCTTACCGCTCTTTCATGGGAAACGCTGGCGACATCAGGGGTTAACCCTCTCATGCGCCGGTTTTGCGACATCACGGCAACGTGATAGCAAAACACCCCGTCGTTTCGAGTGAAGAAGGAAAGCCTGTGATCAAGCAAGACTATGTGCACTCCATGTCGAGACTTCTCGCATGGTTCGACTGGCTCCCGCCATCAGTAGCGTCAACACTTCTGCTGGTTGCCGCCGCGCTCATTGCCCTGCTTTTCAGTCGCCTGATTACCGAGGCGCTGCCGCGTCTGCCAGGCTTGCGTCGCATCGCCTTCATTCACGAGACAATTGCCAGGCTGCAAAACCATGTGCGCCTGCTGCTGATGATCGTGGCGGCCTCTGCAGCCCTGCCGGCCACGACGGGTTTTGCCCCCACCACCATCCAGTTTCTGGCGCATTTCTTCGCTTTTGCCGTGATCATCACCATCGGTTTCGGGCTGATCAAGGCGTTCCGCTTCGGCACTGACAAATATCTCGATCGCATCGCCAACCGCGAGCATGTGGATGATATCACGGTTCGCTCGCATCAGACCCAGATCCGCATCCTGCGTCGCCTGATCGAGATTACCTGCGGGGTGATCACCGTGGGTGCCGCGCTCATGGTGTTCGAGTCTGTGCGTCAGTATGGCGTGTCGCTGTTCGCCTCGGCGGGTGCCGCCTCGCTGGTCGTTGGTCTCTCGGCCCGTCCTGCCCTGTCCAACCTTATTGCAGGCATCCAGATTGCCATCACCCAACCCATACGCATGGAGGATATGCTCATCCTCAATGGTGACTGGGCCTATGTGGAAGAGATCAACGCGACCTATGTGGTACTGCGCACATGGGATCGCCGACGCTATATTGTTCCCATTGCCTATTTCCTTGAGAACCCGTTCCAGAACTGGACGCACAGCTCTCCCTCGCTCATCGGCTCGCTGTTTCTGTGGCTCGATTATCAGACGCCGGTCGATGAGATCCGTCGCCTCTTTCACGAAGAGCTTGAGAAATCACCCGACTGGGACCGCGACATGAGTTCGGTTGGCTGCCAGGTGGCTGACAGCAATGCGCAGGTGATCTCCATCCGCCTCATTGCGGGTGCTGTTGACGCCAATGGCATGTGGAATCTCTGCTGCGACCTGCGTGAGCGCCTGCTCAAGCGCCTGCGTGAGGAACTCCCGCAAGCCCTGCCACGTGGCCGGACGGCTATTGTGCCCGGCGCACCCGCTGAACCTGCCTGGCCTGACTCGCTGGTATCACCCCCGGTCAACCGGCCCGGTCCGGGCGGTGTCATGGGCAGTGGCCAGTATAACGGACCCGATATCCAGATACGCCGCTGAACCTGAGCACTGCGACACCGCCTTTCATCGAACAGGATCAGGCACTCGTTCCATAAGGATCAGCGCTTCATCAGCGGCGCTGATCATCACGCCACAAGCCCTGATAAAGGCTCGTCGGCGCGACCTTGGGATAAATCCTTCGTGAGACCAACACGCCTCACCGGCAGTTTCCCAGTATAACACGCCCCCCTCACGGGCCCCGGCGTGAAAAATGATGGTTTTCAATCAGTTTTTTGCCCTGCCACGACAGGCGTTCTGCCTAGGGTCTCGCAGTCGAACCCGACGCTGACACAAGCCTCTCGCCTGCGTATGCAAGGGAGCAAGCAGCCAGAGCGGGTTTGTCCTGAAGGAGGAGCCCAAAGGTGAAACTGGTTCTCGACCCCTATATGCAGCGCCATCTCTCTTTGCCCGATATCGCCCGTGCGACGGCGGGATACGGATTTGATGGCATCGAGCTCTCGCCCCGTGCCGATTTTCTGGACTGGTGGGTGATGCCGCGTGCCACGTCCCAACGCGTACGCGACTTCAGGAAAGCGCTGCGCGATAACGGAACCGAGCTCACCACGCTCCAGCCCATGTATCGCTGGTCCAGCCCGATCGAGGAAGAACGTCAGGCCGCCATGCGCTACTGGCGCCGCGCCATCGAGATTGCCTCGGAAATGGAATGCAGGATCATGGTGTCCGAGTTCGGTCGCGGCACCTCACCCGAACGCGCAGCCGGTCTGCCGCCCGGTGTCGCCACGCCCGAAACCTGCGAAGCCGCTTTCTGGCGCTCTATGGATGATCTGGTGCCCCTGCTGGAGCGCTCGGGCATCATGCTCTCTCTCGAACCGCATCCGGAAGACTGGGTCGAAACCTTCCATCCGGCCATCGATATCATCCGCAATATCGGCTCGGACGCGGTCAGGATGTCCTACATCGTGCCGCACACCTTTTTTTACGGTGAGGATATGGCGGCCATGCTGCGTGAGGCGGCAGATATTCTGGTGCACATCCGGGTGGCCGATACATTTGACCACCGCAAGTCGTCAGAGCTGCGCTACATCGTCAACCCGCCGGGCGCAAAGGTGCGGGTGCACCAGCATCTCGATATCGGGCAGGGCGAAATCGACTGGACTACGTTCTTCGACACGCTGGCCGAAATCCGTTTTGACGGGGTTCTTTCCTCCTGTGTGTTTGCCTGGGAAGACAGGGCAGAGGACTCTACGCGCTTCATGCTCAGCACCATGCGCAAGGAACTGACCCAACGCGGCATGATGTGACGATGCACGCCCCCGGCGCGGCCTACCCCAGTACCGCGCCGGATGTCAGATGTCCTTCGGCAGGCGCTGCACGCGCGAGCGCAGAAGCTGTTCCTCGAAATCGAGTTCCTGCTGCAGTTCCCATTCTGTCTGATCGTTGATTCCCCGCTCCACAAACAGCCGGTGCAGGGTCTGGCGCTGGGCCCGCAGCAGCAGCAGACGGGTCGCGAGCTCCAGCCTCTCCCGGCGCAATGACAGGCTGCGACTCATGAGCGAAGCCTGTGGCGCCTCATCGATCTGGCTCAGGCGGTTCTGATAATTCTGCTCCAGCCGGTCCAGCACATCAATCCTGAGCGCATTATCGGCTCGCTCCGCCTGGCTGTCCTGTGTGCAACGCGTCTTTTCATCATGCAGAAGGGTAACGGCCGTATGGAGCAGGGCCTGACGGGCCGTATTCTCCTCTGCCGCATGGCGCTCCATGCCGCGTTTGGGCAGAAACAGGATACAAAGCGGCATGAGTAGCCCGGCACCGACTAGCGAGATTACAATGACTCCAGCCGCGATGGTGATCAGCAGGTCACGTGAGGGAAACGCCCCCATGTCACTCCCGAGCGCAGGCAATGACAATACAGCCGCCAGTGTCACGGCCCCGCGCACCCCTGCAAAGGTGAGCAGTACGGATCCCAGAAAATCGGGCCAGACAAACGGCGTATGGCTCCATCGGGCCACGAGCCAGCGGCGCAGGATGGAGCACCAGATACCGATGAAGCGCAGCAGGGTCATGATCAGATAGATCGCGCCGATCAGGGCTAGCAATTGCAGGATGGAAACCTGCCGCTCATGCGCCATCTGCACCCCACCCCGCATCAGCGCCGGCAATTGCAGCCCGAGCAGCAGGAAGATGAGCGCATTGAATATGTAATTGACCATACCCCAGACCGTGGTGGCCTGAAGCCGCGTGGCGGTATTGGTCTCCTCGATCATGCCCATCATCTTGATGACCATGCACGCCGCAACAGAAGCCAGAATACCGGAGCAATGCACCCGCTCGGCCACGATATAGGTCACGAAAGGCAGCAGGATCATGAGCGTGATCTGCAAGGGCGGGTCATCAAAGCCGCGTCGTAGCAGAATCCGGTTGAGGCGCGCCGAGACATAGGCAATGACCGCCCCGATCGCGAGGCCACCAAACGCCACGAGCAGGAATGAATCGAAGGCCTGACGATAGGAGAATTCCCCCGTCATGGCGGCCGCCGTGGCGAAGCGGAAACAGACCAGCCCGGAAGCATCATTGAACAACGCTTCACCGGAAAGCACATGGATCATCCGCTCTGGCACATGCTTTCCCGCCAGAAGGCTCGACACCGCCACCGTATCGGTGGGTGAAAGTGCGGCGGCAAGCGCAAAACAGCAGGGCAGATCGAGCGTCGGGATCAGCCAGTGAATGGCGTAGCCACAGCAGATGGTGCTGAACACGACCAGCCCGAAGGCCAGAAAGAAGATCGTGCCGCGCAATTCATGGAATTCACGCAGTGGCATACGAAACGCATCGGCAAAAAGCAGTGGCGGCAGAAAGACCAGCATGAAAAGGTCAGGGCGCAGGCCGATCCTGACGCCCAGAAGGGCCGCCGCCACACCCAGAACGATCTGGATGAGCGGCAGGGGAATGCGGTTTTTCAGCGCTTTGGCCAGCAGACTGCTTGCCGCAGCGAACAGGAGAAGAATCAGGATATTATCGGCAGGAATCATGACTGAGGCGACTTCCGGGTGTCCCGCCGCACGGCATGCAGCGCTTCCTTCTTTCCGACGGCGCGCAACGCCCATGAATGCGCTACAATGCGGTCATGAGCTCGTTCCGCTTTCTGCACGCCGCCGATCTTCATCTCGATAGCCCACTTCGCGGGCTTGAACGTCATGACGGTTTGTCCATGGAGCGCATACGCGATGCCTCGCGACGAGCACTCGACAACATGGTGGAGATCGCCATCTCCCATGATGTGGCGTTCGTCGTCATTGCGGGGGACCTGTATGACGGCAACTGGAAAACGATCAGCACAGGACGCTACATGGCCCAGGCGCTGGGCCGGCTTATCCGGCACGGCATCCGCGTCTTTCTGCTTCAGGGCAATCATGATGCCGCTTCGATCCTGACGCGCGACCTGCCATTGCAACAGGGGATCGACCGTTTTCCCTCGCGCAAACCGGGCAGTTTTCTCATCGATTCCCTTGGCGTCGCCCTGCATGGCCAGAGTTTTGCCGATCGCCATGTCCCGCATGATATGACCCCTGCCTATCCCGCACCGGTGGAGGGATATTTCAATATCGGGGTTCTGCACACGTCACTTTCAGGTCATGGCGAGCACGAGACCTATGCCCCCTGCACGCCAGACGGATTGCGTGCCAAAGCCTATGATTACTGGGCGCTGGGCCACGTCCATGAGCGCATGATTCTCGATAACGGCACGCCCATCGTCTATCCCGGCGTGCTTCAGGGGCGTCACATACGCGAAACAGGCGAGAAAGGCGTCGTGCTCGTCACGGTCGAGAATCACCGTGTGACCTCGATCGATCCACTCCCCTGCGATGTGGTGCGCTGGGTCGAAACGCGTTTCGACTGCGCCAATCTCACCCATGAGCCTGATCTGCATCAGCATCTCGGGACCCTGTTTCAGGATATCGCCCGCGCTCATCCCGATCATCTTTGCGTGCTGCGTCTGGTCCTGTGCGGCCAGACCGCCCTGCATGACACGCTCAGGCGTCAGGGGGCGTCGCTACGCGAAACAATCCAGCATCTTGCGGCCATGAGTGGCGGCGAGATCGAGCTGGAAAAACTCGTTCTGGACACAGCCCCGCTTACCGCGCCGGGTTCAGGTACTCCCGATGGCGTCCTGCCGGATGACAGCGCCCTTTCTGCCCTGATCCATCGCGCCACGCAGGACGCGGCACTTCTGGACGATATCAGCCGCGATCTTGATCTGTGCCTCAAGACGCTGAATCTCGGTGAGATCGCGCCCGATTCCCTGCTCGATCATATCGAGCGGCGCGACTGGGCCGCGATCCTGCCGGGGCTGGAAAATGCGCTTTGTGAGAAGCTCTCCGGCCATTCGGGGAACGAGGCCTCCCATGAGGCGGAATACGATCCCAAGGGCCTCTCCACCTTGCGTGGCGGTACGCAGGGAGAGACGCCATGAGAATCGCGCAGCTTGATCTGATCCGCTATGGCCGCTTTGCCGACCGCCACTACGATTTCACGGCGTCTCAAACTGATCTGCACGTGCTGTACGGGGCGAATGAGGCAGGAAAATCCACGACACTACAGGCGATAGGCGATCTGCTTTTCGGCTTTCCGCACAACAAGGCACAGGACTGGCGTTTCGATGCTGCCCAGCTGCGCATCGGCGGTGTGATGGAGCATGACGGGCACTCTTTCGGCGCGATCCGCAAGCGCGGCACCAAGCAGACCCTTCTGGCCCCCGATGGCACGACACCGCTTGATGAAAACGGGCTCATCCGTTGTCTCGGCGGCGTGGACCGTGCAGCGTTCGAGCGCCAGTGGAGCCTCGATCATCAGCGCCTGCGCCTTGGTGGCGATGCCATGGCACGTTTTGAGGATGATCTGGGCCAGCAGCTTCTGGCCGCGGGGTTCGGGCTTGAGAACGTTCAGTCTGTGCTCGACCAGCTTGACGCTGAATCAGGTGCTCTTTGGAAGAAGAACGGACGCGGCACACGGCTCAATGCCCTGCGTACGCGCCTGACCGATGCCCGCACACGCCTGATCGCCGCAGAAAAGGACAGCCAGCGCTGGACTGCGCTCAACCGCGAATCTGATGAGGTGGCAGCGTCACTTGGCCAGATCCAGGCCCTGTTGCGCGAGACCCTGGCCGAGCGCAGTGGGCTCGAGCGCCTGACCCGGCTGCGAGGCGACCTCGAACGACATGCTGCCCTGACAGCCTCGCTGGAAGCTGAACCACTCCCGGTTTTCTCGCCCAATGATCACACCCTGTTTGACGAACAATTGGGGCGTCTTGTCGCTGCGCAGCAAAAAGCCGACCGGCTGGCGGAGCTGCGCGAAAGCCTTATCTCCATGCGGGCGGCCTGCACTCCCGATCTCGCCCTTCTATCCCATGAAGCGACAATCGACGCGCTGGAAAGGCAGGAGCGCGACCTTGCCCCGGCAAGACGTCGCTGGCCCGAGCAGGAGAAGACACTGGCCGATCTCGATTTCTCACTGCGTCGCGAAGGGCTGCGCGGAGAATACGAGGAAATTCTTTCAGCCCTTCCCACACCTGAATACCTCGCAAGGCTGCGCCCCCTCGCCCTGCGTCACGACATGCTGATCCAGCGCGAGGCCGAATCCCGTACGGCGCGTCTCGCCGCCGAGGAGCGTCTCGCCTTGGCAAAATCGCGCGCCGGCGCTGAGGAAACACGCCCGCTTTCCTCGCTGCTGATCGCCCTGCAGCAGGCTGAAAGGCGCGATGGCATCGACGCCGAACTTGCCAGCCTCGATCGTGAGAAACAGGCCGCAGAGACCTCCCTCGCCCAGTCATGGCGCGACCTCGCCCCCTGGCAAGGCACGATCGACGTGCTGCAGGGCATGGCTATCCCCGATGCCCCCTCACTGGAAGCGCAGAGCCTTTTATTCCGTGATTTCAAGAGCCGCGATGCGGCTCTGGGCGAAACACTCGACACTGTCGGTCATGCTTTGGCACGGCAAAATCTCGCCAGAACCCATCTGGAGCAACGGCAGATCGTCTCGCTCGGCGCTCTGAAAGAAGCGAGAGCCCAGCGCGACACCCTGTTCGAGGCCTTCGCCCATGATTCCCGTGACAGATCAGCACGCAGTGCCTTCATCGAGGCACGCGACCATGCCGATCATCTGGCCGACAAACGCTTCGACGAGGCTGAGGAATCGGCCAAACTCACCCAGATCGAACAGGAGATCGAGCGCCTTTCCCTCGATCGTGCGCATCTCGTCACACAGCGCGATGCCCTTGGGGCGGAAACCGAAAAGACGACCGCATCCTGGCATGAAGAATGTGCAAATCGTGCCCTGCCGGTGCTTGAGCCGGAACGGTTGCGCGGCTGGCTGGCCCTGCGTGCCACGGCACTCAGGAACCATGACGCCCTGCAGCAGGTGATCATGCGCTGGACCGAACGTACCGCCCAACACAGCACTGCGCTCGACATCCTGCGCAATGTCCTGCCTGACATGCCAGACTTCACCCTTGTCAGCGATGCGCTGGTCTGGGCTCAGGCACGCCGCCAGACCTGGCAGCATGAAGCCGATCGTCTGGCCCGCATCCGGACCGATATCGAGCAGGAACAGCGCAGCCTGGAGAGCGAACTCAGAAAAGCCCAATCCCTGCACGACGAACAGGCCGCGCTGAAAGAGGAATGGTCATTGCAGGCCGGTACCGACAGCAGCACAACGGCAATCATCCCGCTGCAATCGGTAGAAGCCATCGACCGTCTTTCGGCCCTGCGCGGTGCTGCAAGCGAAGCGGCCCGATTGCATCAGGCCCTGAAGGCCCAAAAACAGGCTGATAACGCGCTCCGCCGTGCCATTGCCGCCTTCGCCAAAAACCTGCCGGGGCATGAAGCACTCAGCCATCTCGACAGCGCAGCCTGTCTCGACCGTCTTGCCACCCTGCTGCGCACTGCCCGGACGGATCGTGACAAGGCAGCCGCTCATGATGCCGATCTGACGCGAAACCTCACAGCCCTCAACGAGGCACGGAACGCCTGCGACGTGCTGCGGCAGGCCTTCCTCTCTTTCGCCCGCAGGATGCCGGATTACGAACCCGCAACAGCGAGCGTGGATGCGGCCATGATCGAAAAGCTTCGCGTGCGGATCACGCATGAAAAAGCCCGGCAGGCAGCGCTGGATGAAAAAACAGCCCTTGAGCGCCGTATCGCTCTGGAGCGCGATGCCCCCGGTCTCGATCAGCTTCAGGAACAGGCCAGAACCCTGCCGCCCGATTTCGTAAGCCTCCGCCTCTCTGAACTCACGAGTGACTATGAAGCCACCGAGCGCCGCCGTGAGGAGAACCTCAAACGTCAGGGTGAATTCGCCAATGACATGCGCCAGATCGAACAGGCTCATAATGCCCGTGATGCCGCCCTGGATATCGAGACCTGCCGCACCGAGATGGCTAATGCCGCCGAGGCCTGGGCCAGCGCGCGTATCCAGTCGATGATCCTGAGCCATGTGGCGCGCCTTCAGCGCGACGAGAACACCAACCCCCTGTTGAAATCGGCAGAGTCCATATTTACCGCGCTGACCTGCGGGCGATATCGCAGGCTTACCATCGCCGAGGATGGCAAGGCGCCTGAACTGGCTGCGATGCTGGAAGATGAAAAACTGATCCGCCCCGGTGCCATGAGCGAAGGCACACGCGACCAGCTCTTTCTGAGCCTGCGACTTGCGGCCCTCGATCAGGCGCAGGCGCGCGGCATCACCCTGCCTTTCATTGCCGATGACCTGTTCATCACCTTCGATGAGGCCCGTGCCGAGGCCGGTTTCAGAACGCTCGCCGCGCAATCGCAGCGCAACCAGATCCTGTTTCTGACCCATCACGCCCATCTGGCTGACATGGCCGCCTCATTTGGCGCGACACGACACAGCGTATAGGCTGAGGCACATGGATTATCGTACGATCTTCATCACCGGCGCGGCCTCAGGTATCGGCCGTGCCCTTGCCCTTGCGCTCTCTGCGCCCGATTGCGTCCTCTACCTTGCCGATTGCAATGCCACCGGGCTGCAAGCCACCCGGCAGGGCTGCATGGAGAAAGGGGCAACCGCCCACATCACCTGTCTCGACGTGACGGATCGCGAGGCGATGACGCGATGGTGCGCGCAGGGTGCAGAACACGATGTCGATCTTGTTCTGGTCTGCGCCGGAGTTACCGGCGGCGTGAGCACAATGGACCAGGACGGCGCGGCTTTTGAGACAGGCGACCAGATCAGGCGCATGATGGCGGTCAATATGGATGGCGCACTCAATGCCATCCTGCCCATGATGGCGCGAATGCGCGAACAGCCCCTGCGCAAGGCGGGGCGGTTTCGCAAACAGCGCGGACAGATCTGTGCCATTGCCTCGGTGGCCGGATTAGTCTCCTATCCCGGCACCCCTTCCTACTCGGCCTCCAAGGCAGCGCTCGACCGTTTTCTTGTTGCCAGCGGGGCCTATAGCCGCCGTGCCGGTATCTATCTCTCAAGCGTGTGCTGCAGCTTTGTAGCGACCCCCATGGTCGCGCAGAACCGCTTTCCCATGCCCGGGCTGATGCGCGTCGAGAAAGCGACCACCCATATCCTGCATGGCCTCGCCAGACGCAAAAGGCGGATCATCTTCCCCTCCTGGCTGGTCCTTGGGTCGCGCTTCATGGATATGCTGCCCGTGCGTCTGGCCGAGCTGTATTATCTGCATCAGCCAACAGGCCGACCGGGCTCCATGCCGGGCATCGACAATCCGGCCTGCAAGGATATGCCCCCGCCGACCCCCAAGACCGCCTGATTGACCATCCGGATGCGGCCATCTGAAGACAGGGCGGGCATCGACACGCCCCCCCTTGCAGTGTGTCATTGTGACAAGATGACGAAAAGATAACCGGGTTACACGCTGATACGAAGTATTCCTTCGGATTTTTTGCTATGGAGGCGAAATGAATTTGTGTCGTCTCTTCATCATGCGCCCCGTGGCGACGATTCTGCTCGCCCTGTCGCTGCTCGCAGCCGGAGCCATCTGCTATCCGCTGATGCCGGTTGCCAACCTGCCCGATATCGGCTCCTCGACGATCAATATCGAGATCGAGCAGCCCGGCGCCAGCCCGGAGCAGATGGTCAGTTCCGTCACGACCCCGCTTGAGCGCTATCTCGGCCAGATTGCCGGGGTGAAGCAGATCGAGTCCGACAGCGAAAACAGTTTTGCCTATATCCGGGTCGATTTCGTGGAATCGCGCAATATCGACGGTGCCCTGCGCGACGTGCAGGCCGCTCTGCGTGCCGCACGCGCCGACCTGCCGCAGGGCACGCTCGACCGTGATCCCTATGCCTATAAGGAAGATCCGACCTCACAGCCGGTCTATCTGCTTTCCCTGACATCTGACGTGATGACGCTGCCGAAGCTTTATGATCTCGCGCAGATACGCGTCAAACCCCTGCTGGCGCAGATCAAGGGCGTGGGCCATGTGCAGGCCGTGGGCTCTGCCGACCCTGCCGTACGCGTCGATGTGAACCCTTATGCCCTCTATAAATGGGGTGTCGGTTTCGAGGACGTGCGTCAGGCGCTTGCATCGGCCAACGCCAATACGCCCAAGGGCTTCATAGACTCGGGCGGCCAGCGCTTGATGCTGGAGACAAATGACCAGGCCGAGCATGCGGCGCAGTACCGTGACCTGATCATCGGCTATCGCAACAATCTCAATCCCATCAAGCTGTCCTCCGTCGCCGAGGTGACGGACAGCGTTCAGGACCTCTATCAGGCCGGGTATTTCAACAACAAGCGCGCCATCACGCTTATCGTGCGCGGGCAGCCCAAGGCCAATACGGTCAAGATTGTCGATGCCGTGAAGGAACGCATGACCGTGCTGCGTTCGGTCCTGCCTCCCGGTGTGCAGATGGATACGGCCATTGACCTCTCATCGAGCATACGCGCCTCGATGGACGACACACAGCTGACGCTTGGCGTGTCCATCATTCTCGTGATCGGGGTGATTCTGGTCTTTCTGCGTCGCCTGCGCTCGACCATCATCCCTGCCGTTACCGTGCCGATTGCCCTTGTCGGCACGATTGCCGTCATGAAGTGGGAGCACTTCACCCTCGATATCATGTCGCTCATGGCGCTTACCATTGCGGTCGGTTTCGTAGTGGATGACGCGATCGTGGTGCTGGAAAACATCGCCCGCCATATGGAGGCGGGCATGGATCGCATGAGTGCCAGCCTGCGCGGTTCGTCGGAAATCGGCTTTACGGTCCTGTCGATCACGGCCTCGCTCATTGCGGTGTTCATCCCGCTCCTGTTCATCCCCGGTCAGGTTGGCGCGATCTTTTTCGAATTCGCCATGACTATCGTCTCGGCGCTTCTCATCTCCCTCATCCTGTCCCTCACCCTCACGCCCATGATGTGCGCCTACTGGCTGGATGTGGAGCATGAAGAACCCACAGGAAAAACGCTGCGAGACCGGGTGTTGCGGGCGATCGACTGGGCGCTGGAAGGAATCATCAGCCTCTATGGCCGGACGCTGCGTGTCGCCCTGCGCCATCACGTCCTGACCTTCCTCACCCTGCCGCTGAGCTTTATCGCGCTGGTGGCCTCCATCGTTCTCATGCCCAAGACTGGCATCCCTGCGCAGGATATCGCACTGGTGGGTGGGTCGATCAGCGGCGACGACACCATGTCGTTCAGCGAGATCACCAAGCGCATCAAGTATGTCGGTACGGTGATGAAGGATGACCCCGATGTGCTGTCTGTCACAAGCTGGAACAACAGCAGCAGTGACGGGCAGCTTTTCGCCCGGCTGAGCGACAAGCGCACCCGCACGCGCACCGACACGCAGATTGTGGAGAGCATACGCAAGAAGCTCGGTGACATGCCGGGCCTGCGCACCTCGTTCTTCTCAGCGGGCGACCCGAATGGCGGCGGCGGTCAGCATCGCAGCGGTGCCTTCCGCTATGTGCTGCGCGATCAGGATGTGGCTGAGCTGAAGCTCTGGGTGCCGCGCCTGGTGGCCAGACTGCGCAAAGAGAAGATGATGTCTTCCGTCACGACTAATATCGAGGGTCATGGCGCGTCGGTCCATGTCAAACTCCGGCGCGATACCGAGGCGCGTTATCTGGTAACACCGCAGCTCGTGGGCAATGTGCTCTATGATGCCTATGGCCAGACCGTGGCATCTCGCATCCATACCGAACTCACCACCCATTCCGTGGTGATGGAGGTGGCGCGCGCCTATCGTGAATCACCAGAACAGCTTCGCAATACGTGGATCTCCACCGCCTCCGGTACGCCTGCCGGTGCGGTGCGCTCCAACCAGATCCGTGTGCGTACAGCGGGTGGCAGCACGGCCTCGACCGCGACACAGCTCAGCCAGGCCTCATTGCGCAACGCCATTGCCAACCAGATTACCGGCAACAACTCCAACGGTTCGGCCGTGGCCTCATCGGTCGAGACCATGATCCCGCTCATCAACGTGGCGGATCTGGTCATGGAGCCGACACCGATGGAAATCGATCATCAGGATGGCATGACCTCAACCGCCATCAGCTTCGACCTGATCGATGGCAAGACCTATGAGGATGCCCGCAAGCTGATCGAGGATACACTCAGGAATATGGGTGCACCTGCCGGTCTGACAGGCGAGTTCTCGGGGCTTGCCGGTGAAACCAAGGAGATGCTGGTCAATGAGTTGCTGGCCTTCATGGCCGCGCTCTTTGCCATGTATATCGTGCTCGGGATTCTCTATGAGAGCCTGATCCATCCCTTCACCATTCTCTCCACACTGCCTTCGGCCGGTATCGGGGCCATTCTGGGGCTCTGGGTCGGAGGGGAGTCGTTCAGCCTCATCGCCATGATCGGCATGATCCTGCTGACCGGCATTGTGAAAAAGAACGCGATCCTGATGATCGATTTCGCGCTCTATGCCGAGAAGGAACTGGGGCACACCCCGCGCGAGGCCATCTATGAAGCCTGCCTTACGCGTTTCAGGCCCATTCTCATGACCACCCTTGCTGCCGCGCTGGGCGCGGTGCCGCTGATGACAGGTCATGGCTATGGGTCGGAAATGCGTCGCCCGCTGGGGATCGCGATCGTGGGCGGCATGCTCATCAGCCAGCTGCTCACGCTTTACACCACCCCGGTCGTCTATCTTTACATGGATGTCATCGGCCGCTTCGGCACGAGAACATGGCATCGCATTTTCCCGTCCCGCCCGGCAGGGCGCCCTGTTTCCACCCCCCTCTCATCCGAAAGCTGACGCCAATCATGTCGCTCCTTTCCTTGTCGCGGGTCCGCCTGCTCGGCACATCGCTGCTCTCTCTCGGGATGGGGAGCGCGGCCCTCGGCGGCGTAACCCTGGCGAGCGCGCAGGCGGCACCGCTGCATTTCTATACTGCGCCAGCGCTTTCACCCGATGGCCATTCTCTGGCCTCACTCGACAGCATGGAAGCTGTGGGAACTGCCGAGGCGGCACCGGCCAGCCTTGTGATCCGCACCCTGCCCGATGGTCACGCCACGACCGTTGCGCTGCCCTGCAAGGATTGTGCCCCCTCCAGCCCCAGCTGGAGCCCCGATGGAACCCGTCTGGCTTTCATCATCCGCCACAAGAACACGCAGAACCGTGAAATTCTGAGCGTCACAGCCGATGGCAAGACCGTAACCAGCCTGCTGAAATTCACGGGCTCGCTTCAGGACCTGCGCTACGGCCCCAAGGGGGGCCTTGCCGTTCTAGCCATTGCCAATGCCCGTCGTGACCCCGGTGCCCTGCAGGCCGGCGCGCCCGAGACGGGTGAGATCGACGCAACGGAAGACGAGCAGCGCATCGCAACCGTCGAGAAGGACGGTCTTCACTGGCAGTCGCCTGATGGTTTGTATGTCTATGAATATGACTGGCTGCCCAACAGCACCCCCGCCTTCATCGGCACAGCAGCGCCGGGCAATGGTGATGCCCATTGGTGGTCGGCACATCTGTCGCGCTTTGCCGATGTGAAAGAGCAGGTGCTGTACACCCACCCGCTTTCGCAGCAGATCGGCCTGCCGCTCGTCTCGCCCGATGGCCGGAGTGTCAGCTTCGTCGCAGGGCTGATGAGCGATTTCGGGTTCTTTGGCGGCGATGCCTTGCAGCTCGATCTGTCACAACCCAAGGCCGCGCCGGTCAATCTGACGCGCACCCTCAAGGCTACGGTAACCGGGCTGAACTGGTGTCAGGGGCGCCTGATCGCCTCGACCATTGCAGGCTCCATCACCGTCATGCGGTCCATTGATGACAAGCCGCCCCTCATGGCAAGCGCAGATGGCCTGCTCTCCAATGGGGGTGGCGAGCCCCGTCTGACCTGCGCAGGCGACCAGAGCGTCGTGATACGCCAGAGCTTCACGAGCCCGCCTGAAATCTGGGCCGGTCGCCTTGGCGCATGGCAGCAGCTCACCCACTCCAATGACGGCCAGACCGTACCCTACACCGCCTCCAACATCAGCTGGGTGAGTGACGGATTCAGGGTACAGGGCTGGCATCTTGCCCCCCGGTCACGCCCCGCCGCCATGACCCGCAACGGCAAGGTGCCGATGATCACCATCATTCATGGTGGCCCTTCATCAGCCGTCACGCCCCGCTTTCTGCGTCCCACGGGCGATGCGGCCGTGTTGCTCGATGCTGGCTACGATCTGTTTCTGCCCAATCCGCGCGGCAGTTATGGCCAGGGCGAGGCCTTCACCATGGCCAACCGCCGCGATTTCGGTCACGGCGATCTGCGCGACATCCAGCGCGGCATCGACGCGCTGGAAAAGACCGCCCCCATCGACGAAAACCGTCTGGGCGTGACCGGCTATTCCTATGGCGGGTACATGACCATGTGGATTGTGACACAGACGAACCGCTTCAAGGCCGCGGCAGCGGGTGGCGGCATCGCCAACTGGCAGTCCTATTATGGCCAGAACGGTATCGATGCCTGGATGCCGCCATTTTTCGGAGCCACGGTCTATGACGACCCGGCCATCTACGCCCATTCGTCACCCATGACTTTCATCAAGCAAGTCAGGACCCCGACCTTTATTTACGTCGGAGCCAATGATGTGGAATGTCCGCCTGCACAAAGTCTTGAATTCTACCATGCCTTGCGCGCACTCGGAATTCCGACGAGCCTTGTGATCTATCCCGGTGAAGGACACGGGATGCGCGGTCACGACCATGCGAGCGATGCACAAAAGCGCATGCTGGCGTGGTTCGGCCGCTATCTGAATGGAAGCGCTTCCGGCAAGAACGGAGCAAACTGAGCGCAGCCCTGAACGTTGCAGCCGTGAAGCTTTGGAGTTGAAATGCAGACGAGAAACAGGACCGTGATGCCCGGTTTTCTGACCCAGACAAGACTGGCCCTGCCGGGTCTGTTTCTTGGTTGCATTCTCTCTGCCAGCGCGCTCTCAGGCTGTGCCCAGGCCCAGACGAAAAACACGACTGACGCTCTTGCTGCCCCGGCGGCCCAGCCACCACTCCCCGCCCAGGCGGGAGCGGTCTCTTCCGTGCCGGATCATGCGACGACACCGCCCATCGTCATTCCGCCGCTGCCTGTCCTGTCGGAGCACGATGCCCGTCTGGAAGCCAGCCGTCTGACGCTGAGCATGAAGAAATCGGTCTCGCGCTTTACAACCTATACCCCCGAGCAGCGCCAGCGCTTTATCCGCCTTGCCCGTGCCGCCATTGCCAGCACGAATACACCCATCGACCGCCCCCAGATCCTGATGGTGGTCGATCGCAACCCCAAGGTACAGCGCCTGTGCTTTGTTCTGGCCCTGCCGGGCAATGCAGACTGGGAAACACTGGGGGGAACCCCCGTCTCGACCGGTCGCGCAGGCCGCAAATTCTATTACATCACCCCCACAGGCGTCTTCATCAACTCCCCGGACCGTCTTGGTTACCGTGCCTTGGGAACGAAAAACGAGAACGGCATACGTGGCATTGGTGCCAAAGGCATGCGCGTCTGGGATATGGGCTGGCACAACGCCGTCAAAGGCTGGCTGCCCACCCATGAGACAGGCGATATCCGGCTCGAAATCCACGCTACCGACCCTGACTTTCTGGAACAGCGCCTCGGTCATCCTGCCTCCGAGGGCTGCATACGCATTCCTGCCACCATGAACGTATTCATGGACAAGAATGGTCTGCTGGATGCGCAATATGAGCAGGCCGCCAGCTACGACACGCGTTTTCGCGCCCTGCTGCCCAAGGACCGCACACCTACGCCGATCGCGGGCGATGCTCTGGTTGTCGTCGATTCAGCCGATGCCGTTCAGGCCATTTCCTCGGCCAGTGTCGGCCATCAGCCTCTGGTCAATCACCACGAAGGCTAAGACCTGACCGCTCAGACAGCCGGAGCGGAATAGGCCAGTTCCGGCAGGCCCTGCTCGAGCGCCTGCGCCACGAGCCGCGCTGCGACAGGCAAGGATCGGGCCTGATCGACGCAGAATCCGAGCGTCAGAGGGCGTATCCGGCTGTGCTCGAGCGGCACAAAGGCAAGCGTCCCGGCCTCGATCTCTGGCAGGACATCGATATAGCTGAGCAGGCTGACCCCGACCCCGTGACGGACCAGCGCCCTGATCGCCTCGATATCATCTGAGTCACAGACCGGATTCAGTGCCAGTCCGGTTTCCTCGGCCAGCCAGGCAATTTTCTGACCCAGCGCCAGCGGCGGTCGTGGCGCGATCACAGGGTAGAGGCTGCACTGGCTGAACCGTGCCGTCTGCCCTTTGGTCAGCGGATGGCCGGGTGTCGTGACAAACCCGACGGGAAAGGCCACCGAGGCCCGCACCGCAAGGCGATGTGACACCACAGGATCGAAAACCAGCGCCAGATCTCCCTGCCCGTCGAGCAGGGCCGGCGAAATCTCGTGATTGGTCATGACACGGACGCCCAGCGTCACCCCGGGATGATGCTCGCGTATGGAGGCCACGATACGCGGGACCAGCCCCCTCGCCATTGCCTCCGGAATAAGCAGCGTCACATGGCCGCGCTTGAGCCCCTTGAGATCCTCCATACGCGTCCGGCAATCCTCGAATTCCCGCTCCCAGCGTCTGACCTGAACGAGCAGCATCTCGCCTGCTGCCGTCAGCCGAAGGCCTGACGGCAGGCGCTCGAACAAGGCAGCACCCAGACGGGCCTCACCTTGCAGGATCTGCCGGTCGATAGATGAGGCCGAGATACCGGTTGCCTCGGCCGCACGCCGGATCGACCCATGCTGCGCCACGGCCAGAAAATAACGCGAGAAACGGGAGAAAACCGGCATGATCGAGTGCTCTCTTTTTTGAAACGCCCTGTCAGAAATTTGGATATATCCTCGAACGGGGTGCACGTGACATGTCTTTGTGACGATCCACTCCTTCTGCGGGGGCTTTTATGTCCGAAACACTCGACCGCCCGGTACAGCTTCCGCGCCAGTGCAGCTTTGATGCAGCAGACTGGGCCATTCTCTCGCGCTTCTGGTATCCCGTCGCCTTGATCCGCGACATCGGCACCGCCCCTGTCGCAGCCACATTGCTGGATGAAACGCTGGTCATATATCGTGCGGGTGACGATATCGTGGTGGCACAGGATATCTGCCCGCATCGCGGTGTGCCGCTCAGCCTCGGCACGGGTGATGGCGAGACCATTGCCTGCGCCTATCACGGCTTTCGCTTTGGCGGGTCAGGGCGCTGCGTGCGTGTTCCTGCCCATCCCAGCTCTGCCATACCGGGCAAGCTGCACCTGAAAACCTTCCCTGTGCGTGAGTGCTATGGTCTGGTCTGGACGTGTCTCGCTGGCGAGACGCCCCATGACGTGCCGACCATGCCCCACTGGCATGACACAGCCTATCAACAGATCACCTGTCCCTCGATCGACATCGCCGGGTTTGCCGGTCGGCAGGTCGAGGGGTTTCTGGATGTCGCACATTTTGCCTTCGTGCATGCCGACACCTTTGCCGACCCTGAAAACCCGGTCGTTCCCCCCTATATGCCGCGGCGGACAGAGGAGGGTTTCGAGGTCGAATATCGCAGTTCGGTCGGCAATTACCCCATTGGCGTAGAAGGGCGTGCTCCTGCGGGCTTTGAATGGCTGCGACACTTCCGGACCTCCCTGCCCTTCACGGCAACGCTGGAGATCCATTTTCCGGAAGATGGCCGTCTGGTGATCATGAATGCCGCCTCACCCGTCTCTGTCCGCAAGACACGCATGTTCGCGCCGATCTGCCGCAACTTCGATACCGATATCCCCGTCGAAGCCGTCTATGACTTCAATCGCCGCGTCTTTGAGGAGGATCGTCTGCTCGTCGAGGCCCAAAAGCCCGAATGTCTGCCCCTCGACCCGACGCTTGAGGCCCATGTCATGGCCGATCGCAGTTCGATCGCCTATCGCAAGGGGCTGCGTGATCTGGGGCTGAGCCGGTTCTTCACAGCCTGACGCCATCGCCTCTGCGGTGCAACGCCCTGCATTTCCAGAAGCACGTAGGGCGCACATCGCAAGGCTGCGCAATATCCCCTGCAATGATCGCATGGCTCATGCCCCTAATGGACATGCCCCAAGTCCACCGTCTGGCTTGTCATGCACGGCATGATCATTTCCTCTGGTGACAGGATTGAGGAGACGATCATGCCAGCCACCAGAACGGAACACGACCTTCTCGGCACACGCGAGGTGCCGGCAGAGGCGTATTACGGTATCCACACGCTGCGTGCTGTCGAGAACTTTCCCATTACCGGACGACAGATCAGCGTCTATCCCGAGCTGATCAACGCCCTGGCCGCCATCAAGCAGGCGGCGGCCCAGAGCAATCATGACCTCGGCCTGCTCGATGCCTCTCGCACACGCGCCATTATTGCTGCCTGCGAGGATGTGCGCGCTGGCATGCTGCATGACCAGTTCGTGGTCGATGTCATACAGGGCGGGGCGGGCACCTCGACCAACATGAATGCCAACGAGGTCATCGCCAATCGCGCCCTCGATCATCTGGGACGGGCTAAAGGGGATTACGCAGCGCTTCACCCCATCGATCACGTCAATATGGGCCAGAGCACCAATGACGTTTATCCCACGGCCCTGCGTATTGCCGCCATTCATGGCGTGAACCATCTGACCGATGCCATGACCGTGCTCCGCAAGGCCTTCATGGCCAAGGCGACGGAATTCCATGACATTCTAAAAATGGGCCGCACCCAGCTTCAGGATGCCGTTCCCATGACGCTCGGGCAGGAATTTCACACCTATGCCGTCATGCTGGACGAGGATCAGAAGCGCCTGCAGGAGGCCATTCTTCTAATCAGCGAGATCAATCTGGGCGGCACGGCCATCGGCACCGGCATTGCGGGCCATCCCGCCTTTGCCAGAACCGTCTGCGGCCATCTGAACATGATCACCAATCTGCATCTGCTGACGGCCTCGGATCTGATCGAGGCGACACAGGATTGCGGCGCTTTCGTTCAGGTGTCGGGCGTTCTCAAGCGTTTTGCGGTCAAGATTTCCAAGATCTGCAACGATCTGCGACTGCTATCTTCTGGCCCTCGCGCCGGGCTGAACGAGATCAATCTGCCGCCCATGCAATCGGGCTCGTCGATCATGCCGGGCAAAATCAATCCCGTCATTCCGGAGGTGGTCAATCAGGTGGCCTTCGAGGTCATCGGTAATGACCTGACCGTCACCATGGCCGCCGAGGCCGGACAGCTACAGCTCAATGCCTTCGAACCCATCATTGCCCATAGTCTGTTCAAGAGCCTGACCCATCTGCACGCCGCCTGTCTGACACTCGAATCGCGCTGCATCCGTGGCATCACCGCCAATGCCGCCCAGCTTGAGGCGATGGTTACCCATTCGATCGGGCTGGTTACGGTGCTCAATCCCTTTATCGGCTACGAAACCGCCACTGCCATCGCGCTCGAAGCCCATCGTACCGGACGCGGCGTGATCGAAATCGTCCGTGAGCGCCAGCTCGTTCCCGAGGAAACCCTGACCCGTATTCTCTCCCCGGAGGGGCTTTGCCATCTGCACAGCTTCTAGGCAGTGCTTCCGCAGACATTTCTCTCAGGGCTCTGCCCTTTGGATACCTTTGATCTGCCGTCCAGAATAAGTCCCGTTTTTTCGGGCCGGAGTATGCCGTTTCTGACTTGCTCAGGCCCATCTCATCGCCTCGGGACTTTTCCGAAGTGATGCCTCTCAGCCGTTAGAATACGCGCATTAATGCCTGTTGGGCGTACGGCGCGAACTCCGCCGCCATACGCAATGACGGACGCCTAGTCCGGAGCCTCGTCCTGCTTTTCGCTCCACACCGCTTGCACGCCGGGGAGGTGCATCAAGGCTGTCACGACGTCATCCGGGGCTTTGAGGCCGTGTACGTGCACCGTCATGATCAGCCGATCGCTTTCGTCATGACGTTCCTGCGCCATATGACCCAGCGTGAAGCCGAGTTTCCTGAGCGCAGCGCAGACAGGATCGACAAAATCGATATCAGCGGCACCGCGTACACTGACCTTGAACCCGTGACGCGGGGCACGCGGGAAATGCAGAAGCCAGCCGGGTGTCAGGAACATGATCAGCAGATAACCGATTGTCGTCAGCACGGCGACGATCGTCATCCCCGCGCCGCATGCCATGCCGATAGCCGCCGTCAGCCACACAGAGGCGGCAGTAGTCAGCCCACGCACCGTATCGCGCCGCATGAAAATGACGCCACCACCGATAAAGCCGAGGCCCGACACGATCTGGGCCGCAACACGCGACGGATCGACCACCACACGGTCCGGAGTGAGCACATCATCGAAACCGTATTTGGAGATCAGCATGAACAACGCGGCGGAGACCCCAACCAGCGTATAGGTGCGAAACCCCGCTGCCTTCTGTCGATACTCACGCTCAAGCCCGATCAGCGCCGAGAGCAGAAAGGCCAGACCGAGTTCCTGCACCTGCAGCAACCCCTCTCCGGGGATATGAGCAAAAAGGGCGGGATGGGTCATGGCTTGGTCTCACAAAACGATGATGCCAGAGGGATGCACCTCCAAGGCCCGGTGCCCGGCCAGCAAGGCCAGAGACAGATACCGGCAGGCAAGGGCCTCGAACGAACCCCAGACGGCCGCCCCCCCCATTAGCCGGGCAGGGAGGGGAGAATCGACTTATTGTCCCTGGGTGGCAACACCCCATCCTCTTAACTTGATCGAATCGCCATCGGGCGTGGTAGAGGGGCGCTGTGACCATGACCGATACCCCTGTCCGAGCTATGGCCGATGACGGCCTGACTGCGCTGCTTCGGCGCACCCCTCCTGCCAATCCGGAGGCAGAGCGCGCCCTGCTGGGTGCGTTACTGACCAATAACAAGGCCTATGAGCGCGTCTCGGATTTCCTTGAGGCGGCCCATTTCGCCGACCCTCTGCATGGGCGGATTTTCGAGGCCATCGCCCGACGCATTGATCGTGGCATGCTGGCCGATCCGATCACCATGCGCGCCGAATTCGAACATTCGGGCCTGCTGGATGAGGTAGGCGGACCGCAATATCTGGGCCAGTTGCTGATGGCGATGGTCGGTATCGTGAACGCCGGTGATTACGGACGCGCCATTCACGATGCCTGGATACGCCGTCAGCTGATCGATATTGGCGAGACGGTCGTCAACAACGCCTATGGGGCGCGTGCCGATCTTGAGGGCGGCGACCAGATCGCGGCGGCGGAAGAAACGCTGTTCAAGCTTGCCACCGACAAGGGGCAGGATGGCGGTTTCGTCACCTTCGAGCGTGCCCTGACCGGCGCGTTGCAGGTCGCCGAGCAGGCCTTTCAGCGGACAGGCGATGTGAGTGGCCTGACATCGGGGCTGCGCGATTTTGACAAGAAAACCGGCGGCCTGCATCCGTCGGATCTGCTCATTCTGGCCGGGCGACCGGCCATGGGCAAAACCGCCCTGGCCACCAAGATCGCCTTCTCGGCCGCACAGGCGCTTTTGCGCGAGGCTGAAGACAAGGGCATCAAGCCGCGCGGCGCTGTCGCCATTTTCTCGCTCGAAATGTCATCGGAACAGCTGGCGACACGTATCCTCTCCGAGCAGTCCGAAGTGTCGGGTGAGAAGATTCGTCGTGGCGATATCGGCCAGCGCGAGTTCGATCGCTTCGTGCGTGTCTCGCGCGAATTGTCGGAACTGCCCCTGCATATTGACGATACTCCAGCCATTTCGCTTTCCGCCATGCGGACACGGTGCCGCCGTCTGGCACGCACCAAGGGGCTCAGCCTTGTGGTGGTTGACTACCTTCAGCTCATGCGCCCTGCTATCGGGACCAAACCCGAGAGCCGCGTGCTCGAAATCTCGATGATCACCCAGGGGCTCAAGGCCATCGCCAAGGAACTCTCGGTGCCGGTCATCGCCTTGTCCCAGCTTTCGCGTCAGGTAGAGTCGCGAGAAGACAAGCGCCCGATGCTTTCGGATCTGCGCGAATCAGGCTCGATCGAGCAGGACGCCGACGCCGTGATGTTCGTTTATCGCGATGAATATTATCTCCAGCAGCGTATGCCCAAAGACAGCGCTTACGAGAGCATGGACAAATATCAGGTCGCGATGGAGGAATGGCAGCGCAAGATGGCGCTCGTGCATAACAAGGCCGAACTGATTCTGGAAAAACAGCGTCACGGACCAACCGGTACCATCCCACTGTATTTCGAGGGCGAATTCACCCGGTTTGGCGATCTGGATACAGTACACGACGTCTGAGGGATCACGCGGGATGCGACAGGCGGCCATGCTCCATCAGCGAAGCCCGGCCCCTATCGTATTGGCCGCGTGACCGAACGACCTAACGAGACAGGTCACGGGATGTCTGCCTGAAAAGCGCGTCGTAAGCCCCACCCCCGTCATTACCCGAACTCGCTCGCCTGTCGCCTTAGGCTTCGACCCGGCAAACGGGCCGCTTTTTACTCGACGGATATCGAGCCGGAACGGAGTGCACTGTGTCAGCGCTCAGGATGCTGGGCGACACCAAGTCCTCTGCACCAGAACCCGGACGCTCATGGTACACCGGCGAAGATGGTCTGCCGCGAGAGAGGCGTTAAGTCGGGCCGCATCACCTTTGGGAGGGGACACGTGATCCCCTAACCCAGATAGAGCGAACCCAGCAAAGGCTCGCGGGGCAAGCGACCCCTGCACTGTCAGAGAAGCCGTCTACCTCGACAAGAAGCAGTTGCTCCACCTCTCAATACGAGGCCCTTATTCGCGCCCCAATGTGACGCAAGCGCCTCGTCCTGCGAGCGCCCCTGAGACAAGACCAGTCTCAGAAATCAGCTGTGAACGGGTTGGGGCCCGTGCGCCCATCCTCCCGGTCGAGGGTGGCAATGCGGCTCATATCCTCCTTATCGAGGCGGAAATCGAACACGCCGAAATTTTCATCGATGCGCTTCGGATGCGCCGATTTGGGAATGACGACATTGCCCTGATCGAGATGCCAGCGGATTGTCACCTGACCCGGCGTCTTGCCGTGCTTCTTCGCAATGCTGGTGATGATCTCGCCATCCAGCCCCGTACCGCGTCCCAGCGGGCTCCAGGCTTCGGTGCGAATATCAAGCGACTCATTGAAAGCCCGCAGCCTCTTCTGCTGGAAGGCTGGGTGCAGTTCAATCTGGTTGAGCACCGGCTTGACCCCGGTTTCCTCAATCAGACGCGTCAGATGTTCGGGCTCGAAATTGCAGACACCAATCGACCGGATACGCCCCTGCTTCTTGAGCTCGATGAGCGCCTTCCAGCTTTCGACGTACAGATCCTTCTTCGGCATGGGCCAGTGGATCAGATAGAGGTCGACCACATCGCGACGCAGCTTTTTCGCGCTGACATCAAAGGCACGCAAGGCGGCATCGTAACCCATGTCGCTGGCCCAGAGCTTGGTCGAGACATACAGATCCGGATAATCCTGCAGCGCATCGCCAACGCCGCTTTCATTGCCGTAAAACGCCGCCGTATCGACCATGCGATAGCCTGCCTTGGCGGCATAGCGCACGATTTCAGCCGTTTCGTCAGCTGGGGTCTTGTAAACACCAAGGCCGAATTGCGGGATGCGTGCCCCGTCATTGAGTTGCAGATGGACCTGTTCTTCATCGGCACGCGGGGTGGCAATGGCGAGGTCAGGGGTAAATTCGCTGCGAGACATTCAGGGCTCCTGTCATTCCCGAAAAGACGGTTCTTGCCCAATCTAGCGGATTGCGACGCTCTGGGTTGCAGGTCCGCCCGCCTTCCTGGCCATCAAGATGGTCATCACTGCGTGAGCCATACCTCCTGTCGCCAGCTCGCAAGGCCCTGCGGCCCGAGGGCTGACGGCCTGCATCCCAGTCAAAAACCTTGCGGCCGCCCGGTTCTTGACTGAGCAAGATTGTGCTACAGGAATGTCGTGATGAATGCCGTATCCGAACCCGCCTCCGAATCCCGTGACAATGCCCAGCACGCGCATCTGAACGATGCGCCGCTCGTTCTGGCACTGCCAAAGGGGCGTATCCTCAAGGCGCTGGGCCCCGTGCTTGAGCGCACAGGGCTTTTTCAGGATGGCAGCGCCATTGGCGAAGGGACACGCAGCCTGCGTTTTCCAACGCTCGACCCCAAGGTCGACGTGGTGCGCGTACGCTCTTTCGATGTCGCGACTTTTGTGGCGCATGGTGGCGCGCAGATCGGCGTTTGCGGTGCCGATGTGCTGATGGAATTCGACTATCCCGATATCTATGCGCCGCTCGATCTCGGAATTGGCGGATGCCGTATTTCCATCGCCCGCCCGGTCGGGATGGCCGGTCAGAACGGCGATCATGACAAGACCGCAGCCAGTTCGCATCTGCGTGTAGCGACCAAATATCCGACCATCACGCGACGTCATTTCGCGGCCAAAGGCATCAATGCCGAAATCGTGCATCTGCACGGCGCCATGGAACTCGCCCCCACACTCGACATGGCCAGCGTGATTGTCGATCTGGTGGATACCGGCTCGACCCTCAAGGCCAATGGCCTGCGCGAGACTGATGTCATCGCGCATGTCACGAGCCGCCTCATCGTCAATCGCGTTGCCCTGAAAACCCGACCCGACGCCATTCGTGCCCTGATCGAACGCTTTCGCGACGCCCTTCAGGAGAAAACGGCATGAAATGGCTGCAAAGCATCGACACGGATTTCGAATCCCGTCTCGCAACGCTGCTTTCTGACCGGAGCGCTGTTGAAACCAGCGTGAGCGCGCCGGTGCGCGATATCATCGCCACTATTCGTGAGCAGGGTGACACGGCTCTGTGCGACTATACGGCGCGTTTCGACCGGTTGAGCCTCGTCCCGGAAGGGCTGGCCATCACCGCAGACGAAATTGCACGCGAGGCCGACAAGGTCGATGCCGATCTGATGGAAGCGCTCAATCTCGCCGCCTCACGCATCGAAGCCTTTCATCGGGCGCAGATGCCCTCGAACCTTGCCTATCAGGACGAGGTCGGGCTGACCCTGGGCATGCGCTGGACGCCGCTCGATGCCGTGGGGCTTTATGTGCCGGGCGGCAAGGCCGCGTATCCGTCCTCTGTTCTCATGAACGCCCTGCCAGCCCGTGTGGCAGGCGTTGGCCGTATCGCCATGTGTGTGCCCTGCCCCGACGGCGTCCTGAACCCGCTCGTTCTGGCGGCTGCGCGTGTCTGCGGCGTGAGCGAGATCTATCGGGTTGGCGGTGCGCAGGCTGTAGCCGCGCTCGCCTATGGCACGAACAGTATTCGCCCCGTCGATCGCATCGTCGGTCCGGGCAATGCCTATGTCGCCGAGGCCAAGCGTCAGGTGTTCGGTCACGTGGGGATCGACTCGATTGCTGGTCCGTCCGAGGTCGTGATTGTGGCCGACAACCGCAACAACCCGCGCTTCGTGGCGCTCGATCTGCTGGCCCAGGCAGAACATGACGAACTGGCCCAGGCAGTACTCATCACAGACGATGCCGGCTTTGCACGATCTGTGCTGGACGCCGTGGAGACCGAACTCAAGACCCTCCCCCGAGCTGCCATTGCCGGGAAGTCCTGGGCCGATCATGGCGCGGTGGTGATTGTGCGCGACTGGAATGAGGCCGCTGAAATTGCCAACCGCTTCGCCTCCGAGCATCTTGAAGTCATGCTGGATGATGCCGAGCAGTTCTCCACCCTGATCCGTCATGCCGGTGCCATGTTCCTTGGTCGCAACTGCCCCGAAGCTGTCGGCGATTATGTTGGCGGGCCGAACCACGTTCTGCCCACAAGCCGCACGGCGCGTTTTGCCTCGGGCCTGTCGGTGTTTGATTTTCTCAAGCGCACCACCACGATCTCAGCCGGTGCCGATGGTCTGCGCGCTGTCGGTCCTGCAGGCGTCAGGCTGGCCAAAGCCGAGGGACTTGATGCCCATGCGCTGAGCCTGTCAGCACGACTCGACGCTCTGGGCTGAAGCCTGCCAACGGCACCGCTCCCGGTCATAGTCCCTGATCCTGCCATTCGTGACGGCAGGGCAGAAAATCCGTGACCCGGGTGACGAGGCTAACGCGCAGAGGCCAAAACGCCTCTTTTCGAGGCCAGAATCACCAAGAAACTTGACGTAACGACGTCGAGCCAGCACATACGCGGCATAATTCCATCCTGCCGGGGATTTTCCGGCCTGTATCAGAACACAGTTTCAAGGACTCAGATGTCAAAAGAAGACATGATCGAATTCAGCGGCACGGTGACCGAGCTGCTGCCAAATGCCATGTTCCGCGTCACACTCGACAACGAGCACACCATTCTGGCCCATACCAGCGGCAAGATGCGCAAGAACCGTATCCGCGTTCTGGCCGGTGACCGCGTCAATGTTGAAATGACCCCCTACGACCTGTCCAAGGGCCGCATCACCTTCCGCTTCAAGTAAGAGCGTTCGCGTGACAGACGGCACAAGGCCGGAGCTGGTTCTTGCCTCGGCATCGCCGCGACGGGTGGACCTGCTGCGACAGATCGGGCTGACCCCGGACCGCATCGACGCGGCCGATCTGGACGAATCGCCACGACAGAACGAGACGCCCCGCGCCTGCGTGGCGCGCCTGGCCCGTATGAAGGCAGAACTTGTTGCCACGCGCTGCCAGCGGGAAGCCCTTGTTCTGGCTGCTGACACGCTGGTCGCCGTCGGGCGCCGCATCCTGCCAAAGGCGGAAGACCGTGCAACGGCAGAACGCTGCCTGCGCCTGCTTTCCGGTCGTCGTCATACAGTGCTGACTGCCGTCTGCGTTATGCCTGCCGGTGGCTGGGCTGCCGGACGTGTGGTCGAACGTCTGGTCGAGACCGATGTGACGTTCTCCCGCCTGACAGAGGCGCAGATAGCGGCGCTGCTCGATCAGGGAGACTGGCAGGGCAAGGCTGGCGGCTATGCGCTTCAGGGTGCCGCAGCCTCTGTCATACGCTATGTGGGCGGTAGTCCCTCAGCCGTGATCGGCCTCCCCCTTTTCGAGACGGCCCAGATGCTGCGCGGCCAGCCCTGTCGCTTCATCGTATGATGGAATGTCGCATCGCCTGGTCACCGGGCGAGGCACGCATCGCGGTTTGCGATGAGGATAGACTTGTCGATTTTGGCCTGTGGCGCCCGGGCATGCCCGATGGCTATGGCGACATTCACGCCGTACGCGTGCAAAAATCCGCGCCCGCCCTGGGCGGCGCTTTCGTGCTCCTTGGTGACAACAGCTCCGGCTTTTTAACCGGCACCCATGCTGAAGGAGCTCTGGTCGCCGCACGCGTGACGCGCAGTGCCCAGAATGGCAAGGGGTTACGCCTCAAGCCCGTCAGCCACACACTCACGGCGACCGAACGCCCCTGCCTTGTTGCACGAGGCCCCTCACCGCTTGAAGACATCGCAGCGCGTTACCCGGACGCCGCATTGCTGTGTGACTCTCCAACCCTTATGGCCCTGATCCCTGCTGCCCTCAGGCCACGCATCACCCGTCTCAGCCACGCCTTCGACGCTGTGCTCGATGCTGAATGTGATGACCTGATGACGCCGCAGGCGGCCTTGCCCCATGGCATCAGGGCGAGCTTCAGCCCGACCCCGGCACTGACCGCCATTGATCTGGATGACCCCCATCCCGATCAACGTCGGCAGATGGACGGGTTCACGGCCAATCGTCACGCCTTTTCGGCTTTGGCGCAGCAGATACGTATGCGCAATCTCAGCGGGGCGATCCTGGTTGATCCGGCTGGAGTCCCCCTGCGCAAGCGTCCGGCGCTGGGCAGGTTTCTGGCCGAGGCGCTCGCAGGCGATCCGATGCAACCGCGCATGCTGGGCGCGACTGCGCTGGGTCTGCTGGAGATCGTCCGTACCAGGGGGCGTGCACCCTTGCATGAGTGCCTTTCCAGCCCCGGTGGCCGTGGCCTGCAGGCGCTGAGGCAAATCCTGCGCGACCGGCCAGCGAGGCCGACGGAACAGAGGGCCACCCCAACACCGGTTCTGCAGGCATCGCTGGCTGTCACACGCGCATTGGAGGCGGACAGCCAGGCCGTGGCACAGTTCTCGCTTGAATGGGGAGCACCGCTCACCCTGCACATGATGCCCGATTTTCCTGACAGCTACTGGAGTTTCACCCCATGAGCCTGTGCCCCATCTGCCAGAAACCGACGCTCCACGCCTTCAGGCCTTTTTGCAGCAAGCGCTGTGCTGATGTGGATCTCGGGCGCTGGTTCAATGAAAGCTACAGCGTTCCGGCCGTGGATGAGGATGAAGCCGAAAAAAACGGCTTTCCCCCGCTTGATCACCGTGACGGCTTGGAGTAAACCCCCTCTCACACCGTCAGGTGACGGTGCCCAAGTAGCTCAGTTGGTAGAGCATGCGACTGAAAATCGCAGTGTCACTGGTTCGATCCCGGTCTTGGGCACCATTTTTCCTCCCAAAATATAGCGCTAAGCAAATAGCGTACATCGCATCTGATATGCTTGCGCCGAGCGAATGATTTCTCGCAGAGACATTCCCCTCCCGCCTCCTCGCGCGCGGGGATAGATGCTGCGCGCACGATGCCCTCAATCTGTTTACATAAGAACGCTGAGGCATTTTCGGGCTTGGAGAGCATTCAGCGTCACCATGCCACGGTCAGACACTCGTCTCCATCCGGGCACCCTGGCCGCAGACCTGCTAGTGCGCTCCGAAGCGGGCAAAGGCACGGCTTCTTTGCAGTCATCAGTCAATCTGAACAATTCAGTATCATACAGGCAATGTTTGTGGACAAATAATGCATGATTTGTCATATAAACATCAGAAAAACAAAGTTTTTCATCTCGCTCAGTTGTCTGGCAATTTCAATTCAGACCGAATAGGTAGTTCAGTCAAGAATTTGCGGAGCTCGACCCTGGCTATGAAGCGTCTCGTTATTGATCTCGACGACACCCTCACCATCAGTAATCCTGATCTGTCATATAGCGAGAAGGAACCCAACCTTCCGCTCATTGCCAAACTGCGCGAATACAAGGCGCAGGGATTTGAAATCCTGATTCAGACAGCGCGCAACATGCGCACCTATCAGGGCGCTGTTGGCAAGATCAATGCGAATACGCTTCCCGTCATTCTTGAATGGCTGAAGAAGCACGACGTTCCCTATGACGAGATCTATGTCGGCAAGCCGTGGTGCGGCACCGAAGGGTTTTATGTCGATGACCGTGCCATTCGCCCCAGGGAATTTGTCACGCTCACGCTCGCTGAAATCAATGCATTGATCGAATCTGGCAAATGAACCCCTCTTCCTCCATCGCCCTGATCATGTCCGGGGCCTATGTCACGCAGGAACTCGTTGCAGAGTTTGGGCAACTGCCACCATCCTTTCTGCCGCTTGGCGTAGGGCGTCTCTATGACATTCAGGCTGACAGTCTGAAGGCTCAGGATCTCAATATCAGCCAGATCTATCTGGCTGTTCCCGAGAGCTATGAGGTTCCGACCTATGATCTGCACAGGCTGGAGCAGAAGGGCGTATCGTTGCTCCCGATGCCAGATGGCCTGTCCCTGGGTGAAGCCGTTGTCTATGCGATCAACGTTCTGAATGCCTATTCGGTCGGCATCCAGATCCTTCACGGCGACACGGTGCTCGGCACGATTCCAACCGGCCTCAATGTTGTCGCAAGCCACCGGGAGGGTGATGACTACTCTTGGGCGGTGATCAATCACGATGACGGCGCGATCAGCAGCCTCGAGACGATCGAGGCCACCAGCGAGGAAGACCTCGAGCGCCCGATTGCATGCGGGTTTTTCTCGTTTTCGAACGGGGTCGAACTTGTACGTGCCATCAGCCAGGCGCGTGGCAATTTCATCACGGGCCTCAATCTCTATATCAAGCGCCGCCCTCTGACCCTCAAGCAGGTCGATGGCTGGTATGATTTCGGCCATATCCAGACCTATTTCCGGTCGCGCCGCCTTGTTACCACCGCCCGCGCCTTCAATTCGCTGCAAATCACGCAAAGCACGGTTCGCAAGCTTTCTGAAGACCGCTTCAAGATGAAAGGCGAGGCCAACTGGTTCGAGTCCATCCCCGCCGCGGTGCAGCCCTATGCGGCCCGTCTGCTCGACAAGGGCGAGAATGACAGCCAGGCATTCTACACCACGGAATACCAGTACGCGCCCAACCTCTCCGAGCTCTACGTGTTTTCCTCCATCGGCCGCGTCACCTGGAAGAAGATCCTGACGAGTTGCTCGGAATTTCTCGAGCTCTGCGCCACCACCCATAGCGATGCACCGCGCGAGGCCTATTCGCGTCAGCTCATGGGTGGCAAGACTGTCGAACGCCTTGAGCGCTATGCCAGAGAGACAGGGTTCGATGTCACGCGCCCGCTGACATTCAAGGGTCGCGCCATGCCGTCGCTCATGACCATTGCCAAGGAGATCGAGGCCCTCATCACGCATGACCCGTCGGCGCGCGCAACGCTGATGCATGGTGATTTCTGCTTCAGCAATATTCTCTATAATTCGCGCAACAGCCGTATTTCCGTCATCGATCCGCGTGGTTACGTGTTTGCGGACAAGCTCGAAATCTGGGGCGATTTCCGCTATGACATCGCGAAATTCTCCCATTCCGTCGATGGGCTTTATGATTTCATTCTGGCAGGTCGTTACACCCTGGCGCAGCAATCAGAGTACGATTTCAATCTGGAGTTCGATGCCTCGCCCCAGCGCGACTGGCTGCAGAAATCCTTCGCCGAAATGAAGATTGCAGGTCTGTCTACGGCAAGCCGGGAAACGCGCGCCATCATGACATCGCTTTTCGTTTCCATGTTGCCGCTCCATTCCGACCGGCCGGACAGGCAAAAGGCATTCATCGCCAATGCCCTTCGTCTGTATGCCACGCTTGAAGGACTTGCGTGATGATCGTCATCCCCATGGCTGGCCTCTCCAGCCGCTTCACCAAAGCCGGCTATCCGGTGCCCAAATACATGCTTCCCCTGCATGGCAAGAGCGTGTTCGCCCATTCGATCGAGAGCTTTTCAGCCTATTTCGAAAGCCATCCTTTCGTGTTTATCGCCCGCACGGTGGCCGACACGGAAGCTTTCATCCGTCGCGAAATCGAGGCGCTTGGCATTCGTGATGCACGCATCGTCATTCTTGACCATGAAACTGCAGGCCAGGCCGAGACGGTGGAATTTGGCGTCAAGCAGGCTGGTATGTCTGCCGAGTCGCCACTGACCATTTTCAATATCGACACCTTCCGCCCCAATTTCCGCTTTCCCCAAGGGGCATGGTTCGGGAAGTCGGATGGCTATCTCGAAGTGTTCCGTGGGTCGGGTGCCAACTGGTCCTATGTCGGCGCAGCGGAAAACAGCGATGAGCCGCTGGCCATTCGCACAACCGAAAAACAGCCGATTTCCGATCTGTGCTGTGACGGACTGTACCATTTCGCCCGCAGCGGTGACTTCCTGAAGGCACTCGAACAGGAGCGTCTCACCCCGTCATCTCCTGAGCTTTACGTGGCGCCGCTCTACAATCATCTGATCAGGGATGGAATGAAAATCCATTATGAGGTGATTCCGCCTGAGGCGATCACCTTTTGTGGGGTCCCTGCCGAGTACGAGGCCCTTCTGGCCGAAGCCGGATAACAGGCCGTCGCATTGCCTTCTGCTCCGAAAAAGGCAGAAGGCAACATCTCTGGTCAGGCGAGCAACCCGCCATCGACCGCCAGAGACGATCCGGTGATGTAGCTCGAACGCTCATTGACCAGAAACGATACGACATGAGCGATATCCTCGATCGCGCCATAGGCTCCGGTCGCCACGAAACGGGCCAGAATTTTCGCGGCCTCGGTGTCTGACGGGTTCATGGCCGTATTCACCGGACCCGGTTCCACCACATTGATCGTGATCCCCCGATCACCCAGATCGCGCGCCACACCCTGGGCAAAACCGCGCAGGGCGGCCTTGGTGCCGGAATAGAGCGACAGACCAGGCAGCGGCGCACGACCGCCAAAAGCCGATCCCATCAGCACGATACGACCGCCGGGCTGCATATGACGCACCGCGCACATAGTTTCGATCATTGCGCCACGGACATTGAGGTTGAGCACCTTCTCGATATCGCCGGTCGTGATCTCGTCAATCGTCCCTTTGGGGTACATGCCTGCATTGCACACCAGCACATCCAGGCGGCCGAAAACGCGCACAGCTTCAGCCACTACTTTTTCATTGCCGGCAACGGTGCTGCCATCGGCCTGAATAGCCAGCGCCCTGCGACCCAGTGCCTCGACCTGCCTGATTGTCTCCTGCGCCCCGGCCATTTCACCGGGATAGGAAAAGGCGATGTCATAGCCTTCGCTGGCAAGCTGGCGGGCAATTCCGGCGCCAATTCCACGGCTTGCGCCTGTCACCAAAGCAAGTTTTGCCGTCATTGATCAGTTCTCCCATTTTGAAAAAAGGCCAGATAGACGTTCAGGCCGACATATCTGAGGGCGTCCGCAACGAAGATGAGATCCATCATCTTTCAGGCCTGGAGCAATCGGCAGGAGCGTTCGAGCGTCCTGTAATGCTGGCGCAGGTCACGCAGAATAAGGCGTTTCTGCCCAGCCGAGAGACAGATCCTGCGTCGCTCGAGCTTTCTGATCTGCTCCCGCCAGACACGATATAATTGCCTCATCTGCTGTGACTGGGCGCGGGTGGTCATGAGCCCCTTTGCGGGTGACATGGCGTGATCTGGCATGGCAGGCCTCTGATGCAGTGAAACTCCCGTCCTTGCGGAACAGGCAGACCATGCGCGTCCACACCGCAGACCCGTTATCTCTCGAATCCACAAAACTTGCCTTATCGTCTCGCAGTCCCATACTGAGGTGATGAGTCAACAAGCTGACGCAACCATGCTGGGCGACGTGCAGTCCCTCGTGCGCGCCCATTGTCCGCGCAAAAGCACCCGCACGGCTGTCGATTTCCTGACGCTGTATCGCTCGGAAACCGCGACCGACCCTCTGCTGGTCGTCTATGAGCCGCGCCTGTACATCATCATTCAGGGGGCGAAGAGGATCAGGATTCACAAGAGCAGCTTCGACTACGACCAGAACCACTATCTCGTCGCGACGGTCGATCTGCCTCTTTCGGGGCACATCACACACGCCACGCCCGAGGCGCCTTATCTCGCCGCCTGTATCGCCTTCACGCCTGAGGAAATCGCCAATGTGATTGCCGAAACACGGGCTGACCCGGGCCTCAGATCCCCTCTGCACACCAGTCTTGGCCTGAGTGCCGTGACCCCCGATCTGCTCGACGCCCTGCGCCGTCTGCTCATCGCCCTCGGCAATGATGACGACCGTACCTTTCTGGCACCCATGCTCAAGCGGGAGATCATCTATCGCGCCCTGCAGGGTGATCAACGCCACGTCCTGCACGAGATTGCCGACCAGAAAAGCGATGCATCCCGCATCAACCGGGCGCTCGCCCATATGCGCGCCCATTTCATGGAAGAGACCGAGGCCTCGACCCTTCCCGGTCTTGCAGGGATGGGGCGATCAACGTTCTATCGCAAGTTTCAGGAGGTTACGGGGCTATCGCCCGTGCAATATCGCAAGCGCCTGCGCCTTCAGGAAGCACGGCGCCTGATGCTGTATGAAAACCGCCTTGCCGCCGATGCCGGTTTTGCTGTGGGCTATGAAAGCCCGTCGCAGTTCACCCGCGAATACCGGTCGATTTTCGGTATGCCACCCCATCAGGATGTGACGCGCATACGCGCCATCGGTATCGAGCGATATCGGGAGTTGAATGAGGCTGTCTGGGTGTAATCCGCTTGCGGGCTTGCCGTTATCGGCTCAGCCCTTAGAATCGGAAAGATCGCGCAGGGGCCCTGACAGTCCCACGGTGCGACACGAGAACAGCCAAGGTGTCTCATGAGAACTCTCCCCCTGCTCGCTGCCATGCTGTTGCTAGCCTGCTGCACCCATCCCCACCCACCAGAGGACGACACCCGCGCCGGACTCCTGCGTCCAGTGACAGGGACGGGTACCGGGTCAGGCGGCAAATCCGTCAGCATGAAGGGACCATCCGGCCATGGTCCGCATGGTCACATGTATATGGGCTCGGGCTTTGGTGCTTCCACGCCCTGACGCATGGATGACCGGGGCTGGCGATCCTATTTGAGAACGTCCAGCACCTCGGAAACAGTCAGGATCTGCGGCAGGATCACACCCTCCTTGTGGGGGGCATAATAGACATAGAGCGGCACGCCATCGCGCTCATGCGCACGAAGATAGGCGCTGATGGTCTCGTCACGATTGGTCCAGTCCCCCTTCATGTATGTCACGCCCCGCGCAGCGAAGGCCTTCTGCACGGGCGCCGCCTGCAGGGCAACGCGCTCATTGACCATGCAGGTGATGCACCACGCCGCCGTCATGTCGATAAAGACAGGCTTGCCAGCATCGCGCAGCGAGGCGAGCCGATCGGGTGAATAGGCCACGGCGCCATTTTCGCTATGAGCGACAAAGCTGGGTGAAGCTGCCTCGCTATCGGCAACGCGCACAAGACTGGCGCCCGCCAGAAGCACGACAATAACGGCCACAGCCCGACCGATAACGACCCAGGGGGTTGCACCCCTGATCATCGCCTCGCGTTGCGTTAGGCCGAACAGCCAGGCTGCCAGCCCAAGCGCAACCGCGCCGCCCAGCCCGACTGGCAGGATCATGGCGCCACGCTGCACACAGGCAACCCAGAAAAGCCAGACTGCGGTTCCCAGAAGCGGGAAGGCAAGAACCTGCTTGAGAATGGCCATCCAGGCACCGGGCTTAGGCATATGCCGGGCCAGAAACGGAATGGTCGCAATCGCGACATAAGGCGATGCCAGACCGAACCCCATGGCGAGGAACAGCATGAGTCCTGCCCATGCCGGTCCACCCAGAGCCGCCGCAATGGCAGCCCCCATGAACGGGGCCGTGCAGGGCGTGGCCACAACCACAGCCAGCAGCCCCGTCAGCATGTCGCCCCATATGCCATGGCGTGGCGTGACATCCTGACCGAGGCGTCCTGCCGTTACCTCGAAAACACCAAGCAGGTTCAGGGCCATCATGACAAGCAGCCAGGCTACACCGAGCACGAAAACAGGAGACTGGAACTGAAAACCCCACCCCACCGCCGAGCCTACGCTGCGCAGCACGATCATAGCGACACCCAGCGCGGCAAAACTGCCCATCACGCCGGTCATATAAGCAAGCGCACTGCTGATCTGCTCATGGCGATGCGACCCGCCCAGACGGGCAAGCGAGAACGCCTTCATGGCCAGAACCGGGAACACGCACGGCATCAGATTGAGAATCAGCCCACCCAGAAAGGCAAAGATCACCAGTTGCCAAAGCGCCGTATGCGAGGGAGCCGCCGCAGACGAGGCCACTCCCGCGACGGGAAGAGTCACGCCCGCACCCGCACGCTGCCCGGCCGCCTCCGTGCCGGGGCTGGTGCTGACCCACAGAGCCGTCTGCTGCCCCGCCTGATCCTGAAGCACCACGATACCATCAAGCGTCGTGGGCTTATGCGCTGCATCGATCCAGTGAAGGCCAAGCGACACCTTGCCCTGACTGACCTCCAGCTTCTGCGGCGCAACCTGATCGATCACGCCGGTTACAGAGGGCATGAACCAGGCCCGGCTGACGCTCTCGCCCGACAGCCCCTGACCACTCAGGGTCAGCGTGGCGTCTGATGTCGTTGTCGCGGCAAAAGGTGACGGCATGGGGCTTGCCTGCGCCGCCTTGACGAATAGCGGCCCCTCGGCGGCACTGTTGGGCGCCGCATTGCCTGAAGGCAGGGTCAGGCTGAAATCACCCGATTCAGGCACACAGGTTGCCGCACATACCAGCCATTCCGCATGGGCCTTGAGTGTCACCTCACCCGCCTTGCCCTCCAGCTTCAGGGTCTGGGGCAAAAGCACGTCACCCGTATAGGCATAGGACATCAGCCCCCCTTCGCTGATGCGTACGGGGGTGGGAAAGCTGATCGACTCGCTCTGGCCGGTCATGGCTCCGCTGGCCGTGGTTTTCAGTGTCGGGGGTTCGCCCGCATCACCGGCATTGAGCCAGTAGGTATGCCATCCCGGCTTAAGCTTAAGACGCAGCCCGACATGCAGATCCCCCCCGGCCGTGACGCTGTCGCGGTCAGTCACCAGGGTGGCGGTGTCATGGGCCGAGGTGACGGGGGCACTCTCGGCAGCAAAGGCAGGAGCAGAACCGAAAGCGAGCAGGGTGAGGACAACAGGAGACAGCTTGCGCAGCATGAGACCAATCGCTGTGAAGGAAGAGAATTGCCGACCGCCCCGCGGACGCGCCATAGAAGTCATTATGACCGGTCCCCTATTGCCCGCCAATCTCATTTCGCTTCCCGTTCTTCCTGTCTGTGCAGCCCTGCCCGAGCTTCAGGCCGTGCTCGATGCCGGACGCAATGCCGTACTGGTTGCGCCGCCCGGCGCAGGCAAGACCACTTTGGTGCCGCTTCATCTTTTACAAGCCCCCTGGCGCGAGGAAGGGCGCCTGATTGTCGTCGAGCCCCGGCGTGTTGCCGTGCGTGGGGCCGCCCATCGCATGGCCGCCCTGCTGGGCGAAGCCACAGGCCAGACAGTCGGTTATCGCACGCGCACGGATTCGGCTATGAGCGCGGCCACCAGAATCGAGGTGGTGACAGAAGGGCTGCTGCTGCGACGCCTGCTGACCGACCCGCTGCTTGAGGGCGTGTCGGCCATTCTGTTCGACGAGGTGCATGAACGCTCGCTCGATCTCGATACAGCGCTTGGTTTCGCGCTCGATCTGCAACGCACCATGCGCCCCGAACTCCGTCTTGTGGCCATGTCGGCCACAACGGATGGGCGCGCCTTCACCTCTTTGCTCGATGGCGTCCTGGTCGAGAGCGAAGGCCGCGCCTTTCCGCTGGACATACGTCACGCCAGAAGGGACATCGCAGCCCTGCGCGAACTGCCCGATGTCATGGCGCGCACCATACGCAGCCTGCTGGCTGAGGAGGAAGGCGATATTCTGGCCTTCCTGCCCGGTGTCGGCGAAATCAGGCGCTGTGCGGCAGCGCTGGCGGATGCTCCGGCACTGATCGTCCCCCTCTATGGCGAACTCGATACCCGCGAGCAGGATCTGGCCCTCAAACCAGCCGAAAGGCGCAAGGTGGTGCTGTCCACCTCGATTGCAGAAACCTCGCTCACCGTACCTGGCGTCCGTATCGTGGTGGATGGCGGATTTGCCCGTGCGCCGCGTCTCGATGCGGGGTCCGGCCTGTCACGGCTCGAGACCATGCGCATCTCGCGGGCCACGGCGACACAGCGTGCCGGGCGCGCCGGCCGCGAGGCACCAGGCATTGCGGTACGTCTGTGGACAGAAGCCACTGGCCGCGCCCTGATTGCCCATTATCTGCCCGAAATCCAGACCAGCGACCTGACCGGCCATTGCCTTGACCTTGCTGCATGGCACGAAGTCATGGGCACGCCCCCAGCCGCTGTGCCTTTACTCGATACACCGCCAGCCGGTGCCTTTCAGGCCGGCTGCGCCCTGCTTACGGCGCTCGGGGCACTGAATGAGGCAGAAAAGATCACGCCGCTGGGCGCCGCCATGGCACGGCTCGGCGCACAGCCCCGTCTGGCTGCGATGATGTGCGCAGCCCGTACCCCACCCGAAAAGGCCACCGCCGCCGCCCTCGCCGCCCTTCTGGAAGAACGCGACCCCCTACGCCCGCGTATCGTCCCCGGTCAGCGCAGCCCCTCGGTACCCGCCGATATCCAGACGCGTCTCGGCCTGATCGAGGGCGCCGAGCATCACCCCCATGCCGACCGGGCGAGCCTTGCCCGTATCCGGCAATCCGCCCAGCGCTATCAGAAGCGCCTCGGGCTGAGCCAGCGTCTTGCGCCCGACCCCGCCAGCGCGTCGGCCCTGCTTGCCGCAGGCTTTCCGGATCGCGTAGCCATGGCCGCGGGCGAAACGGGACGATATCGCCTGTCGGGGGGAGGATCGGCCCGACTGAGCGCCATCGACCCGCTGGCGCGCGAAACCCTGATCGTCGCCCCTGCCCTTCATGTGCGTACGGCAACCGAAATCTGCCTCGCCGCCCCGCTCGATCTCGATAACCTGCCTGCAACCTTGCTGGCCCGTACGGAGGAACAGGTCGAGACCGCGCTTGATACGACAACCGGCAACGTGATCGCCCGCAGAAGGCTGCGCCTTGGCAATCTGGTACTGCGCGACCGTTCTGCCCCGGCAAAGCCGGAGGAGGTGCAGGCGCTGTTGCTGTCACGCATACGCGCCGATCTGGCTGGCAGCCTCACCTGGTCCGACTCATGCCAGCAATTTCGTGCCCGGCTCGCCCTGGCAAGGGCCCATCTCGATGAGACCCTGCCTGCCGCCGATGACGAAACCCTTGCCGCCACTCTCGATGAGTGGCTGCTCCCCTATATCGATGGCATGACGAAGCTCAGCCAGATACAGGCGCTGGACCTGCTGCCCCTCCTGCGGCAACGCCTCGACTACACCCAGCTCAAACAGCTCGATCAGGCTTTACCGACGAGCCTCACCCTGCCCGGCGCGCAGCCCGCCATCGATTATCGCGATGCCACGCCCACGATCTCGGCCCGTGCCCAGGCCTTCTACGGGCTGAAGGAGACGCCACGCATCGCCAATGGGCGCATCAAGCTGCAATTTGCCCTGTTGTCACCTGCGGGTCGCCCGCAGGCCATCACTGCCGATATCGCCGCCTTCTGGACCACGGGCTGGGCCGACATGCGACGCGACATGCGTGGTCGTTACCCGAAACATGACTGGCCGGAAAATCCCGCGACAGCCAGCCCGCCCCCGCCTAGGCGTCCACGCGACACCTGAGCGCCTCACGCGATTCGTCACACAGAACGTGACTATCGAACCACGAAAATGTTACGCGTGACGCTATGATACCCGATTCACCTGACGAATCCTGTGATTTGTCCGCGCTACGCTGGTTGAAATCACACCTCGAGAACCTTTCGTAACGAAATCTTGTCTTTCGTATCGAAAATATTTCTCACACCACTTGGGCACGGATCGCCTGGATGATCCGCGTCTGAGAGGCCATCATGCGTTCGACTCACCCGGCAGGTACGTCCGGCACAGCCCTTGAAAACAACACCCACTCAGGGCAGGCGGGGCACCGACGCGTGTTCATCGCGTCCTGCGTGGCAGGTCTGGCGGGTATTCTCTTCGGCTATGATCAGGGCATCATTTCTGCGGCACTCCTGACACTGGGTGACAGCTTCACTCTCGGCACGCTGGGCAAACAGGCTATTGCCGCAGGCATGGTTGCCGGTGCCTTGCTGGGATGCATGGCCGCAGGGCCGCTATCAGACCGACTGGGACGTCGCATGGTGGTCGGGCTGTCGGGGGCGCTGTTCCTGCTTGGCTCTATCGGCTCGGCAATGGCCATGTCCCCTACGGAACTGACGCTCATGCGGTTGCTGCTTGGTCTGGCCGTCGGTGCCGCCAGCCAGATCGTGCCCGTCTATATCGCTGAACTGGCACCAGCTTCACGACGGGGGCGGCTCGTCCTGCTGTTTCAGCTGGCCATCGTTAGCGGCGTCCTTATCAGTTCGCTGATCGGCTGGTGGCTGAGCGGCAGCCCCTTGCTCATCCGACTGCTCGACCGGGGAGGAGACTGGCGCATGATGGTGCTCATCGGTGCCATTCCCGCGCTGATGCTGCTGGTCGGCCTCATTTTCCTGCCCGAAAGCCCGCGCTTTCTTGCCGCAAAGGGCCGACGGGACGAGGCCATCGCGATTTTGCGCAGCCTCCGGGGCCCCGGTGAGGACCCCGAGGCCGAAATGCGTGACATTGAGGGTGCCGCGCAGGAACAGGGGAGCTGGCGCCTGCTTTTCTCGCCTCGGCTCCGCCCGGCCCTGATTGCCGGAACCGGCTTGGCCATGTTCAGTCAGGTAACCGGCACAAATGCCGTCCTGACCTATGCCCCGACCATCCTTTCCGGCGCGGGGTTCGACCGCAATTCTGCCCTGCTCATTTCGCTAGCCATTGGCGTGGCCATCACCGTTGCGACGGTGTTCGGGTTCTGGGCCGTGGATCACTGGGGGCGTCGTCGCCTCATGCTGCGCGTGCTGCCCGGGTCGATCCTTGCCCTGATCGTTCTGGCTGTCGTGTTCTTCGGTGGCGACCCGCAGGGTATGGGGCGCTTTTTCGCGGTAGCTGGCCTGATTCTGTATGTGCTTTGCACGTTGGGGAGCATCAATGCCTCGCTCTGGCTGGTAGGTGCCGAGGTCTTTCCGCTCGCTGTGCGCGGCAAGGGCATGGGCCTTGTCACCGTCTCGCACTGGTCTTTCGATCTGCTGATCTCGATGGTGACCCTGTCCATCATCTCGATGATCAGCGTATCGGGCACCTTCCTTCTCTTTGCAGCCCTGACCACTCTTGCCTGGATCTTCATCGAGCGCCGTATTCCCGAAACAAAGGGCCGCTCGCTGGAAGCCATTGAACGCAGTCTGAATGAGGGTGACTTCCTTTCGCGAAAGACGACCCACTGAGCGAGGGGCATGAAGGCGACCCGTCGGGATGTTACCGTCGCTATGCCTTACCAGCGCTGCAACAGGGTCACGAATACCGCGCGCCCGGGCGCCCAGGCGCAGGCAACATCGCGGGTGCACATGGCTACATATTTGCGATTGGCGATATTGGTGCCGTTGAACTGCACCCGCGTGCGCCCCCGGTCGATATGGGCCTGCAAATCCCATACGAGCTGCGAAGGCACGGAAAATGTGAGGGGAATGGAGCCCGCAGTATTACCCGTGTAGCGCATGCCCGCCCCGAGACCGGCCTGCCAGAGCGCCGAAAAGGCAACGTCACGCTTGAGGAACAGCGACGCCATATGGGAGGGAATTGCCACAGGCCGCTGCCCAACCTGCGCTGCCACTGTCGAGCGCATCACACGCGGATCCTGATAGGTAAAGCTTGCGATGAAATCGATCCTGTAGGGTAAACGACCTACACCTTCGAACTCGAAGCCGCGTGTTCTCTGCCGCCCGGTCTGCACGCTGAAAGACGAATTGGCCGGATCGGCTGTCAGGACATTATCCTGCACCAGATTGAAGAAATCAGCCGTAAGCATGAAATTATCCACACCACGCAGGGGTTTGACCGGCTTGTATTTGACACCTGCCTCGATCTGCTTGCCTGTGGTCGGCACGAAGGCCGAACCACCGAATGTCGTCCCGACCTGGGGCTGGAATGACGTCGCGTAGGAAACATAGGGGTTGAGCCCTATGGAAGACTGATAGACCAGCCCGACCCGCCCCGTGAAAGCGTTGTTGTTTTGCGGTGTCCGCCCGCCATTGAGATTATTGACCGTCATGCTCTGGGTGAAATCACCGCGGCCTGACAGGATAAGATACCAGCGCTGCCAGTTGGCCTGTTCCTGCGCATAGATCCCGGTATCTGTTTCCGTCTCGTTTGTGCTCGTGGTGGTGCCATAGCCTGGCCAGATGATGGCACGATAAACCGGCTTGTAGAGATTGAGCGCGGGGGCTGCGCGCTGGCCGCGGCGATTGGCCAGAAAATCACTGCGAAAATCCACGCCTGTCAGGATTTCATGATGAATACCCCCCGTATGGAAGGTCACTGCCGACCGCGTATCGAGGGTGACGTTGTTGTAGTTGCCCTGCTGGTTGAGCGCGGTGCGATTGATGCTCTGTTTATCCGCTGAAAGTGACGAGGTGGTCACGAAACGGTAGAGCACGTCGAGATGCGCGTAACGCATGTTTTGCGTGATGGTCCAGTTGGGCAGGATGTGCCGGACAAAATTATAGCCTACCGCCACCTGACGCTTTGAGTAGACATCATAATCCGCATCGCTGCTCAGGAAGTTGCGGGCAATCTGGCCCCAGCGCGAGGGCAGGACGGTCCCGACAGCCGGCAGGAATTGCGCCGTCGACCCGGCATCGAGCTGCTCGAAACTGGTGAGCAGGGTAAGCGTGGTTTTTTCATCAGGGCGCCAGCTCAGCGAGGGTGCCACATATATCTCGTTGTTCTTGATATTGCGCGCGTAGGTGTCCGACTTGCGTATCAGCCCGTTGAATCGCCAGAGTAGAGTCTTGCGGGCATTCAGTGCGCCGCCGACATCGACCGCGCCTTGAACACGACCATAGGAACCGGTCTGGAAATCGATCTCATTGACCTGATCCGGATGCGGACGTTTGCTGACAGCATTGATGATGCCCCCAAGCTGCCCCGACCCGTAGAGAGCCGAAGATGCCCCGCGCAAGACATCCATCTCCTCAAGCCCCCAGGGCTCGATGCTGAAACTCTGCGATGTGCTGGCATCAGGAGCGCGTGTGCCATCAAGATAGATATCGGGCGTGAACCCGCGGATCGTGCCAAAATAGCCGCGCGGGTCGTCCTTCGACCCGTAATCCGAAACGCCTGCTGCGTAGTGCACGGCCTCGGACAGGCTGCGGGCGTTGAGCACGCTCATACGCTCCTGTGTGATGACCGTGATATTCTGTGGCGTCAGCTCCAGCGGCGTCGATGTCTTTGTGGCACTGCTTGCGGCAGCGGGAAGAAAGCCCCCGCGCCTGCCCGCCACACGAATGGTCTCGTGAATACCCTCATGAGCTCCTTGGGCGGATTGAGCTTTTGCTGCCTGAGGTCGCGCGGCTGGCTGTGCAGGTGTGGCCCTGTTCTGCCTCGCCCCTACATGGGGTGACGCCTTCTCCGGCAGGGTTTGGCGTTCCTGAGCGAGCGCACCCGGCACCATTGCCGCCGAGAGGAATGAGGACAGACACAAGGCGGCACGCAGGGAAACGGACATCAATCTACCGGAACAGACAAACAGGGAAACAAATGAGAACGTTTCTCATTTGCATTGAGGTTTCCTTAGAAACCGCCAGCCTGCCTGTCAATCAAGGCGATCAGGGTCCAACCGCCCTTGTGACCGTGACGACACGTTTCGATCTTAGATCGTGTACATATCTACGCATTGAGCTCACGCCACGGGAGGGACTGAGCGAAGAAGTGGCTGCCTTTGACTAAGCGGCATTGCCTGTTACATCCGTCATGGAGAAGTCTGACGCATCTCGCCATGAGACGGTCGAATGATCCGGCTCCCTGATGACGACGCGTTTTACACACCGGCAGCGCACGCAATCAGACCGGACGCGTGGACTCCGGTGCAATGTCACGCAGACGATCCAGCAGGGCTACGAGCGGATGATCGAGCCGTGCCCCGCGGAAGCGCTTGACCTGACTACGGCACGAATAACCGCTGGCCAGCACAACTTTCTCACCCTGTCTGTCCAGATGCGCCCCCCAGGACTGCTCGAAAATCACGCGGGACGTTTCCACATTGCGCGCTTCGTGACCGAAGGTGCCGGACATACCGCAGCACCCCGTCTTTTCCAGCTGCAAACCAAGGCCAAGCCGCGCAAACAGGGCCTGCCAGTCTGCCCCCGAACCCGTCAGAGCTGTCTTTTCCGTGCAGTGCCCAAGAAACACGAAACCGGCCGCTGCTTGCGGAGCGTCCTGCATCCGGGGCAAGGCATGCAACAGAAACTCCTGAGGCAGTTGCACCTCAGGCAGAGCCTCAAGCCCGGCAATCTTGCGGTATTCCTGCCGGTAGATCAGCGTCATGGCAGGATCGAGCCCGACAATCGGCACCCCGAACGAGGCCAGTATGCGCAGCCATGCGGCATTGCGACGCGCCTGTCGGGCAAACAACCCAAGAAAGCCATGCACATGCAGCGGCTTGCCGCAGGCCAAGCTCTCGGCAAGATAGACCCTGTAACCGCAGCGCGCCGCCAGCTCGATAAACGCCTCAACAAGGTGGGCCTCGAAATGACGGGTGAACAGGTCCGGCATCAGAATGACAGACCGTGCCCTCTCTGCCTCGGTCAGGGCCACCAGACGCTCAGGTGTGGCAGGCTGCACGTGCCAGCGGCGGCAGGTTTCTACCAGTCCGCTGCGTGAGAGGGGCGGCATATCGACAAGGCCAAGCAGGGTTTTGCCTAGCGCGGCCATCGGCTTCAGGCCGACCACGGCATTATAGAGACGCCTCATACGCGCCATGAGTGGCAGGGTATATTCGATCAACCCCACGACATAATCGCGCAGTGGGCGGGCATAGCGCTGGTGGTACAGATTGAGAAAGCGGGAGCGGAAATCAGGCACATCGACCTTGACCGGGCACTGGCTGGTGCAGGATTTGCAGGCCAGACAGGTGGCGAGACTGTCATAGAGCTGATGCGAAAAATCGACCGGTGTGCTCTGCCTGCGCCGAAACTGCGCCGAGACGCGGTCGATCAGGCTTGGCGCATGCGCCTCCAGCGCCGCCGTATCCACACCCGCGCCAGCCTGCAGGCGCAGCCATTCGCGCATGAGCGAGGCGCGCCCCTTGGGGGAGAAACGCCGGTCACGCGTTGCCTTCCAGGACGGGCACATCGGATCGTCCTGATCGTAATTGAAGCACGCGCCATTGCCGTTGCAATGCAGCGCCGTGCCATAACCCTGCCAGACCGGATCGGGAATCTGTCGATCCTGCGCCCCGCGCATCGGCACGTCATCAACAAGCAGAAGCGGTGCTGAAGCGCCCGGAGGGGCCGCGATCTTGCCGGGATTGAGCTGGTTATGCGGGTCGAACACACCCTTGATCTGTTCCAGGCAGGGATAAAGCGGGCCGAACACATCCGGCACATATTCCGACCGCACCCCCTTGCCATGCTCTCCCCACAGCAACCCGCCATAACGGCGTGTCAGACGATGCACGGCGTCACTCAGTGGGCGAATCAGGGCAGCATCATCGGGGTTGCGCATGTCCAGCAGGGGGCGGACATGCAGCACGCCGGCATCCACATGGCCGAACATGCCGTAATCCAGCCCATGCCCATCGAGAAGCGCCCGGAACTCGGCAATGAAATCCGCCAGTTTTTCCGGCGGCACAGCGGTATCCTCAACGAAGGGCTGGGGCCGCGCCTTCCCCTGCACGTTGCCGAGCAAACCCACAGCGCGCTTGCGCATGGCATAGACCTGCGAGACTGCCTGGCGTCCCCTGGCCAGCGTATGGCCCCGGCGACGTACCGTCTGATCCTGCCGCAGATGCTCCAGAAAGCCCTCGACCTGCCTTTCGAGTTCGGCCTCATCATGACCGGCAAACTCGACCAGATTGAGCCCCTTCGCAGGGCCAGCCTCATCCTGCGGGAAATAGCTTTCGACCGAGCTCCAGACAAAATCTTGCATGGCAAGGCCAAGCACTTTGGAATCGATGGTCTCGATCGAGAGCGGCTTGAGCCCGATCAGCGCGCGCGCGTCGCGCAGTGCATCCATGAAGCTGTCGTAGCGGATATTGACCAGAATACTGTGCGGCGGAATGGCCAGCAGATTGAGTTTCGCCTCGGCCAGAAATCCGAGTGTCCCTTCCGATCCACAGAGCAGACTGGTCAGATCGAACTGCCCGGCCTCATTGCGCAGATGACGCAGATCATAGCCGGTCAGACAGCGGTTGAGTTTGGGGAACACCGTCTCGATCGTGTCGCGCTCACGATCATGGATCGACGCTACGCAATCATGAATCTGCGCCACGCGGGAATGACCCTGACGGCGCACCGCCAGTTCGCTCTCATCAAGCGGTGACGTGTCGAGCACGTCGCCGCCCACAAGCACGGCCGTAACACTGAGCACATGGTCGCGTGTCTTGCCATAGGTGCAGCTTCCCTGCCCACTGGCATCGGTACTGATCATGCCGCCGATCGTGGCACGGTTGGATGTCGAGAGTTCGGGGGCGAAGAACAGCCCATGACGGGCAATGGCCGCATTGAGCTGGTCCTTCACCACGCCGGGCTGCACCCTCACCCATTTCTCCTCGACATTGATTTCGAGGATAGCGTTCATGTGTCGGGACAGGTCGACCACGATGCCATCGGTGAGGGATTGGCCATTCGTGCCCGTTCCGCCGCCACGCGGTGCAATGGTGATACCGCGCCAGACGGGCTCGCCCGCAAGCCGGGCCAGCACGATCAGATCCTGCCTGTGCCGAGGAAAGACCACGGCCTCGGGGTGACGCTGATAGATGGAATTATCGGTCGCATGAACCAGACGCGTATCGTGCGTCGTGCCGATCTCGCCCTCGAATCCCTGCTGACGCAGTGCCGTGAGGAAAGCGGCATGATCCGCCGCATTGCCTGGGGTCTTGTCGAGAACAGCAATCATGGTCATGGCCGGTCATCCATCACGAGGGCACGCGCTGGCACTGGATTAGCCTGAACCACCTTGAAACGATAGTGACGCCACCTTCATCACCGATGGCTGCCAGAACGGACCCGCCACCGATGATGCCCTGCTCAGGACCGTGTCAGAACCACCAGCGCCCGCCTTTCCTGCGCAATACCCGAGCGCAGATGCCCGTGAGCACAGAGCGCCTCGCCTTCATGCTCCAGATACATCGCCTGATTGATGATCGGCGCCGAAGCCGCCGCAGTCTGACGCAGCGTGCGATGCACCTTGCGAGCCAGGGTGCGGCAATAATCCAGCGTATCGCTGGTGACAGCCATAGGCACGGCCTCATGCACGGGCGCCGTGCTTGCGCCCGGTATGGCATCGGCTCTGGCAGCGCCAGGCAACCCGACCGCGCAGGTCAGGCAAAAAAGCGCAAAGGCTGTGTGGGTCATAGAACCGGCACTAATTCAGTCCGTATTGCGCTCTCATGGGCTGCGAATGAAGACTTGTTTATGTAGTCAGTTTTTGGACCCGGCGTGTCAAAACAGTCCACAACGCCCGCTCTGTCGGCCTTTCAGCCCAGCCCGTTTTCCTCTACTGGCAGGCTGAGCACGACACGAAGCCCCCGCTGCAGGGGCTCGAGCGCCAATGCGCCGCCGTGTAGCTGCGCGACAGCCTGCACCAGCGACAGACCCAGACCGGCACCCGGTGTATTGCGCGCCTGATCGGCACGGAAGAACCGCTCGGAGGCGCGTAGCAGATCTTCCGCAGACATGCCCGGGCCTTCATCAGTCACGCTGATACGGACCAGATTACCGGAGACGCTGGCCCGTAGCGTGACCGTCGTTTCGGCAGGCGAAAATTTTATGGCATTGTCGATCATGTTGGCCACGGCCTGCTGGATCAGGCGGGCGTCACCATGAAAGAGCAGGCGCGGCGGCAGATCGAGCGCAATCTGCAATCCGGCATCCTCGGCTGTCGCCTCATAAAGCTCGGCGATATCCTGCAGCGGCCTGATGAGATCGGTCGTCTCGAAAGCCGCGCGGCGAGCACCGGCCTCGATCTGGGCAATGCGCATGAGCGCATCAAAAACCGCCGTGACATGATCCAGATCGGCCACGGCACGATAAATGGCGTCATGCATCTCTTCGGTCGAGCGCGCATGAAGGGCGGCATCTTCCAGACGATTACGTGCACGCGTGATCGGCGTGCGCAGATCATGAGCGATGGAGTTGGAAACCTGCTTCACGCCTTCCATGAGCTTGGAAATACGGTCGAGCATGCGGTTGATGGAATGGGCAACGAGATCGACATCATTACCCACCAGCGGCATACGCTGACGCATGTCACCATTGGCCAGCGCCGTGGTGGTACGGGCTATGGAGCTCAGAATACGGCTGAAGATACCGCGCACAACCCATGCCCCACCAATGGCGAGTGCTGTCACCATGAGCCATGACCACAGGAAGGTTTCTGTCAGCACACGGCGAAGGATATCCCGCCCCCTGATATCGCGGCCCACCAGCAATTGCAGGCCACCCGGCAGGACATAGGCATGCATGGCGGCTGAAGTCGTGTTGCCGGCCCGACTGATCTTGAGCGTGTAAAAGCGATCGGCCCGTTGTACCGCCTCGGGCCATGAGGGCATGTTGCCAGCCAGCCTCTGGCCACCCGGTGTGATCAGCAGATAGAGATCCTGATCCTCGACATCCTGATCGAGCCTGTCCTGAATGGCCCGCTGCAGGCTGGAAAGACCACCCTGCATCCAGCGTTCTGCCAGACCATGCGCGTCGGCATCGACTGCCTGCCCCACCTCGCGCTCGAGCGCGCCGATGGTGTGCCACCACAGAAAGGTCAGGAAGAGTGTGGCGGAAAGGGCAAAAACCAGCCCATAGCCCAATGAGAAGCCCAGCCCGGCTGAACGAAACCGCCAGGCGCGCTTCCACCAGACGCGAAGCAGGGGAAAGCGCGACAGGCTGAACCTCATGGAGCTATATCATCCTGCTTAATTGGCGCGCAGGATGTAACCTGCATTGCGGATCGTATGGATCAGCGCGGTTTCAAAAGGCTTGTCAACTTTCTGGCGCAGGCGTGACACATGCACGTCGATCACGTTCGTCTGCGGGTCGAAGTGATAGTCCCACACGCGCTCGAGCAGCATGGTGCGTGTCACGACCTGACCGGCATGACGCATCAGGAATTCGAGCAGACGAAATTCACGCGGCTGCAGATCGATCTTCTCTTCACCGCGCTTCACGGTGCGCGAGAGAAGATCCATTTCCAGATCGGCCACAACAAGCTTGGTTTGCGGTGCCTGTTCGGCACTTCCGCGACGGGCCAGAGCCTCGACACGAGCCAGAAGCTCCGAGAAGGCGAACGGCTTGGTCATGTAGTCGTCGCCACCAGCCTTCAGGCCGGCAACGCGCTCATCCACATCGGCGAGTGCCGAGAGAAGCAGCACGGGCGTTGCGTTGTTCTGGGCACGAAGCGTTTCCAGGATACGCAGACCGTCAATGCCTCCGGGCAGCATCCGGTCGAGAATAACGATATCGAAATTCTCACTGACCGCCAGAAAGAGACCGTCCTTGCCATTATCGGCCTCCTCGACGAGATGCCCGGTTTCCTTCAGTCCCTTCACGATGAAGCTCCTGACGGTAGGATCATCCTCGACAAGCAGAATACGCATGATCAGTCCTTGGCTTTGGCGCGGGCCATGACGGGCAGGATCGCCCGCCCCTCACTTTGCAGTGACCTTATTATCTTTCAGTTACGCGCCAGAAGAAAGGGCGAAGAACGCAATGTCCGCTCATTCATCGGCATCTGCCGGGCGTTTCCCGATTGGAAGTGTCACTGTCACGGTCTTGCCCTTGCGTATTACCGTGAAAGTCACGGCATTTCCCGGCTTTCCTGCAGCGACGATACGCAGCAAGGCACGACCGTTTTCGACTGGAGCGTTATTGATGGCGGTAATCTTGTCGCCCTTCATCAGGCCGCCCTTCTGCGCTGGGCCGTTACGATCCACATCCACGAGCACGACAGAACCGTCACCGTCATCGAGCGTGACACCCAGCCAGCCATGATCGACATGGCCCGTGCGGCGTATCTCTTCCACGATGGGGGCCACGATTTCCGAGGGAATACCAAAGCCGATCCCGACCGATCCCCCGGCAGGGGAAACCATGGCCGCATTCACTGCCACGACCTGACCTCTCATATTGAAGGCAGGACCACCGGAGTTGCCTGGATTGATCGGCGCATCGAGCTGCAGGAAATCATCGAGGGAACCCGCCCCCAGATCACGCCCGCGCGCCGAAACGATACCGGCACTGACAGACGAGCCGAACCCGAACGGGTTGCCCGCAACCAGGATCCAGTCACCGACATTCACCTTGTGGCTGTCTCCCCAGGTCACATAGGGCAGTGGCTTGGGTGATTCGACCTTGATGACGGCGATATCGGTGAGGGCATCGACCCCCACGAGCTTGGCGGGCAGTTCCTGCCCGTTGGAGAGCGAGACAGTCACGTTATCGGCATCACCGACCACGTGATCATTCGTCACGATGATACCGGACGGATCAATGATAAACCCTGAACCAGCGCCAAGAATCTCCTCCTGATGGCGCTGCATTTTCTCGCGATACCGCTTTTCGAGCGGTGTGCCCTTGATCTGGGCGGGCACCTTGCCCCCGCCTTCCGAGCTTATCTGTGTGATGGCAATGTTGACGACTGCCGGAATGACACGCTGCACCAGCGGCGCAAACGAGAGTGGCCCCGACTGCACCAGCACGGGGGGCAAGGCAGGCGTTCCGTCCGGTACCGCCGCCTGGGCCGGAATCTTCACCGCGCTGGCAGGGGGCACAGCGGGAATAGCCGGATGGCTGGGCTGCGGCGGCGGGTGTGGCAGGAATTTTTCCAGGAACGCCGGCAAGGCATAGGCCCTGTCAATGCCAAACCCGGCCAGAACGAGAAGGAGGAGAGCTTTGCGCATCAACAAACCACAGGCAGGGCAATATTCAGGGTCATGGCAGCACGATAGCGCAGAAATGAAATGATTCCATCTCTCTTGCATTTTTACCCGCGACAAGGCGCCATCACCCGAAGGTGCGGGACCGACACTTCCAGAACGGGAAGCAGGATTGTCATTCTCCCGCGCCTTTGGCAGGACGACAGAGTGACTATGCTGTGGCGCCATGAGGCGGGTTTTATCGGGGATTACAGATGATTAGCGACTTCATATTCGGGCGCGTCCTGATCATCGGAGACCTGCTGCTCGACTGCTATATCCACGGCTCGGTCGATCGTATCTCACCCGAAGCACCGGTGCCGGTGCTGCTGCGCGCCAAACACAGCAGCGTGCCGGGAGGGGCTGCCAACGTGGCCATGAATGCCGCAGCGCTTGGTTGCGCGGTTACACTCGTCGGGCTGGTGGGGCAGGATGGTTCGGCAAGGGAATTCCGTCGGGCCGTGGGGCGCGAACCCGGCATCGATCTGGGCCATCTGGTTGAAGATCCCGACTGGGTCACCATCACCAAGACACGCGTGCTGAGCGGCCGCCAGCAGATCGTGCGGATCGATGAAGAACCCTCGGTGCTCGTTCCTCCGCCGGTTCAGGAACGTCTGATCGCCGCATCACTCGCTGCCATGGACCAGGCGGATGTCGTGATCTGCTCCGACTACGCCAAAGGCGTGCTGAGCAACGAGGTGCTTCAGGCCATCATTCAGGCAGCCAATCAGCGCGGCATCCCTGTTGTGGTCGACCCCAAGCGCCGGGATCTTTCGGTCTATAAAGGCGCGCAGCTTATCACGCCCAATCGCAAGGAGTTGGCAGCAGCCACAGGGCTACCGGTCAACAGCGACACCGAAATCCATTTTGCAGCCCTTGCCGCACAGGAGCAGTTCGGCGGCGATGTTCTTGTGACACGCTCGGAAGAGGGTATGACCCTTCTTGAGCGCAACGGGCGCATGACCCACGCGCATGTTCCGCAATCCGAGGTGTTCGATGTCTCGGGGGCTGGAGACACTGTTGTTGCGACAGTAGCGGCCATGATGTCGGCCGGCGCCGATCTGCGCACGGCCATGGTCATTGCCACCAATGCGGCGGCAATTGTGGTTGGCAAGCTGGGCACTGCGACCGTTTCACGCGCAGAACTCAGCGCCGCCCTCAAATCCAAGATCGACCGTGATGGTGTTATTGCCACTTTGCCCCAGGCCCAGGGAATTATCGAAGCCTGGCGTCGGCATGGTGCGCGCGTGGTCTTTACCAATGGCTGTTTCGATCTGCTCCACCCCGGACATATCGCGCTGATTCATGCCGCGGCCAGAGAGGGCGACAAGCTAATCGTCGCGCTGAACAGTGACGCCTCGGTACGTCGTCTCAAGGGGGCAGAGCGCCCATTGCAGGACGAGCGGGCCCGCGCAACCGTCATGGGCGCACTGCGCGATGTCGATCTGGTCGTCATTTTTGACGAGGACACGCCTCTTGAAACGATCTGCGCCCTCAGGCCGGATATCGTGGTCAAGGGTGCTGATTACACTGAAGATCAGGTTGTAGGCGGCGAAGAAGTGAAATCCTGGGGCGGTCGCGTCGTTCTGGCCGATCTGGTATCAGGGCGTTCGACAACATCGATCGTTCGCAAGATGAAGGCTGGTCCTTCAGCGACGACGAGCCCGGAACCAGTGAGTTTGAAACCTGAGTGACATGACCCGCGCCAAGCAAGAAACGGCCCCCGCCATTCGGGATCAGTGGCGCGACTGGCTTGTGGGGCAAGCCCTCCCCCTGTGGAGCGAGGCCGGGTTCGATCCGTCACGCGTACTGTATCACGAACGTCTTGACTGGCAGGCGCGCCCCATCCGGCTCGATGCGTCAAGACTCATGGTCCAGGCGCGGCAGATTGCGACCTATTGCCGCGCTGCTCTGGATGGCGTGTATGCCGCGGGGAATCAGGCACTTGATTGCCTGGACCGGGTCGAAAGGCTTTATCACCGCACCGATGCCCAGCCGGGCTGGGTATTCTCGATCGACCCGACTGATCGCCCTGCCAGTACGAAACGCGATCTCTACGCCCATGCCTTCATCCTTTTCGCCTGCGGCTGGGCCATACGTTATGCAAACCGCTCAAAAGACCGGGCTTTGGCGCGCTGCATCGCTGATGAGATCGACCTGATCTTTACGGCAGACAACGGTGGCTATCTCGACGCGATACCTGATGATGGGACACGACGCAGCCAGAACCCGCACATGCATCTGCTTGAGGCCTATCTGGTCGTATTCGAGGCAACGGGCGATTCGTTCTACCTCGACAAGGCGCGGAGCCTTGTCGAACTGGCCCGCACCCATCTGATCGACACACGGTCGGGGCTGCTCCTAGAATTCTTCGCCCCGGACTGGTCACCCCTCGCCCCGTATGGTGCCAATCAGGTGCAAGCAGGTCATCTGTTTGAATGGTCCTGGCTGTTACGCGATTTCGGTCGTCTGACACCTGAAGCTGAGAGCGGGGCTGAATGGCGCAAACAGACAGCAGCTTCACTTTTCGAGGCTGGCTTTACGCATGGCTGTGATCATCAACGCCGCGTCGTGCTGGACAGCATGAGCGACAGGCATGTGGTCCAGGAGCACTCGGCGCGGATCTGGGCGCAGACCGAGCTGTTGAGACTGCTCTACACTCAGGGACTGACACCCAAGACCGACGACGCAGAGCCATATGCTGCTGCCTTCCTGCGTATCTTCGCCCCCTCGCAGCTTGGCGGAGGCTGGGTCGACCATATCGACGCGCGGAGTGCCGCACTGGTCGACTACATGCCGGCAAGCTCTCTCTATCACATCTATGGTGCAGGACGCGAAATCATCTCTCGCTGAGTGAGCAGGGGCTTTTCGCCGTCGTGAGAGGCTGGTCTCTCACGAAGCGGCCGCGATCCAAGCGCTAATGCTGCCACCTACTGGCCGCTATGTGGGCTGACGTTAGAGCCTGTTCACTTCCCGGACCGCGTGAAGACATCCTGATGAAGACGTCGGGGGTTATCAGCTCGCCTCCTTTTGATCCAAAGCGCGCACGGTCCAGCATTGTGCCTGAACTGATATCTATGTCTCCCAGCGCTTGCCTCCTAACAAGCAAGCTCATGGCAACATATCCAAGCGATCAACAACAAGACGAACCGATAAGCGCCTCATGCGCTTTGATCCTTCACGCGGCAGGCCCGGCGATCATGCGCTCAGCGCGGTCGCCTTCTGGGCCAAACGATACAAGAAACGCGTCCTGTCAGACATAACTCAAGGAGAGGACGCATCATGGTTATTCCTGCTTTTCCACCGCCAGAGGCCGAAGAGGTCATTGCCCATGGCAAACCGACGGACAATGAACTGCTCGCCTATTACCGCTCCGAAATCCGGTTCGAGACAGAGACGGTCAATGGCCGCCTGCAGGCGCTCCTGAGTTCGCAAGCCTTTCTGGTCATCGCCTATGCCACAGCCATGACAGGTTCAACGACGCGATGGGGCGATCGCATGGCGATCCTTATCCCGCCGCTGCTTTCGCTTTTAGGGTTCATGCTGACCTTGATGGCTTTGCCAGGTATTCGCGCTGGCTATGCGGCAATCAGCAAATGGAACGAGAAGGAGCAGCATCTGCACAAGCAATGCCCCAACCTTTCGGAGTTCACTCTGGCCAGAAGCGACGAGGATGCTCGCGCGATGAATCACCGTGCGCGCCGCGGTCGCATGTTCGCCCATCAGGCGCCACTGGTCTTCCTCATCGCCTGGTTTATCTTCGCCCTGATCCCATTCTATCTCTATGGCGGGTTCTGAGGCCCTGCCTGCAAATCTCGATATCGAGCGAGGATAAGGGGTTCCAGCTGTAGTCTATAAATTTCGGAGGGAATCGTTTCGAATTTCGCACATGTTCTGCGAATGATTCGTAAAGTTCTTGCTCGGGAGAGGATCTGCCGTAGAGCCCCTGTTGCAAGTGTCTACAAGCAAGAACGATCCTCCTTCATGAGGCCGCTACGCCTTGAGAATTTATAACGACCATGGGCCATTCCTGCCGAGGATTTGATTATCCTGTACCTGGGTCGCGCTGATGGCGGTATTCGTGCCTGCTGTGAGGCAGTGAGCGTTTTCGACGCAGGATCAGGGGTTATCTGGGCTGCGCTCAACGCGAGCCATACGCGCGCGTAAGACGCCTCGTGCTGTGAAGCTGAGGCGTTGGGTAGGGATTTATGTCTGTATTGAGGGGTATTTTGGTTGCGGGGGCAGGATTTGAACCTGCGGCCTTCAGGTTATGAGCCTGACGAGCTACCGGGCTGCTCCACCCCGCGGGGGTGGTGGTGTGTTTTGTGGGGTGGATCAGGGGACCTGGCGGCGACCGACTTTTCCGCATCTTGAGATGCAGTATCATAGGCGCTGGGGCGTTTCACGGCCGAGTTCGGGATGGGATCGGGTGGAAGTCTCCCGCCATAGCCACCAGGTCTTCTGATCCACCCGACAACTGTGTGTCGGTGTGGAGGTTGGTGTTTTGTGTATGATGAGTGTGATTGCGTGGATGATTGCTATGCATGTGTATGCTCTCTTGTGAGAGCGTTGTGTGAGCGATATGGGCGATTAGGACCGGTTAGCTTCACGTGTTACCACGCTTCCACACCCGGCCTATTGACGTGATGGTCTTTCACGGCCCTGTGAGACCTAGTTTTGAGGTGGGTTTCCCGCTTAGATGCTTTCAGCGGTTATCCCGTCCATACTTAGCTACCCGGCTGTGCCGCTGGCGCGACAACCGGTACACCAGAGGTATGTTCATCCCGGTCCTCTCGTACTAGGGACAAATCCTCTCAAGTCTCATACACCCACGGCAGATAGGGACCGAACTGTCTCACGACGTTCTAAACCCAGCTCACGTACCACTTTAATCGGCGAACAGCCGAACCCTTGGGACCTGCTCCAGCCCCAGGATGTGATGAGCCGACATCGAGGTGCCAAACCTCCCCGTCGATGTGGACTCTTGGGGGAGATCAGCCTGTTATCCCTAGAGTACCTTTTATCCGTTGAGCGATGGCCCGTCCACGTGGGACCACCGGATCACTATGGCCGACTTTCGTCTCTGTTCGAGCTGTCACTCTCACAGTCAGGCGGGCTTATGCCATTGCACTCGACAGTCGGTTTCCGACCGACCTGAGCCCACCATCGCGCGCCTCCGTTACACTTTGGGAGGCGACCGCCCCAGTCAAACTGCCCACCATGCAGGTCCCGGACCAGGCTAGACTGGTCTCGGTTAGACATCAGAAAAATTCAGGGTGGTATTTCAAGGACGGCTCCACCGGTACTGGCGTCCCGGGTTCGTAGCCTCCCACCTATCCTACACAGGATGTCTCTGATGCCACTGCAAAGCTGCAGTAAAGGTTCATAGGGTCTTTCCGTCTGACCGCGGGTACCCGCATCTTCACGGGGAATTCAATTTCGCTGAGTCGATGCTGGAGACAGTGGGAAGTCGTTACGCCATTCGTGCAGGTCGGAACTTACCCGACAAGGAATTTCGCTACCTTAGGACCGTTATAGTTACGGCCGCCGTTTACCGGGGCTTCAATTCAATGCTTGCACATCTCCTCTTAACCTTCCGGCACCGGGCAGGCGTCAGGCCGTATACG
>NZ_JARPML010000002.1:1360000-2065000 GCF_030263835.1 Asaia sp. HumB
ATGCACGATATGCGTAATGCCCGGATGCGCCGCGAGGACCGCCTCAACATCCTCACGGCAACTGAGATCACCCTGATGGAAAGCAAAACCATCCTGACCAGCAAGCTGCGCCAGACGATCCTGCTTGAGCTGAACACTGTAATAAGCATTCAGCGAGTCGAACCCGATCACCTCGTGTCCCTGGCTCAAGAGCTGCGCGGCCACGTGATAGCCGACAAAGCCTGCTGCCCCGGTCAGGAAAACCCTCATGACGTTCAGTGCGCCACTGGAAGTGCCTTGGACGATACGAGATCGCCCACGACAATATTATTCTTTTCCATTGTGCCTGCCGCCACTTCAAGAACAGCGGCAGAGTCACCCTGCCCGACCAGACGACGTTCGCTGAACGGTACAGTCTTTTCAGTAATGGCCTGAATGCGGCCATCCGTCCCGATAAAGACAATATCGAGCGACGGTGCCGTATCACGCATCCACATGGCAGCCGCCTCGGGGGGGCTGAACAGGAAGAGCATTCCTGTATTTTCCGCGATACTCTGACGCGACGATTCCCCGGCTTCCTTCTGCTTTTCTGTCCGGGCGACCTCAACAGTGAAATCATGGCGGCCGCTATGGCGGTCGATGATTGTCAGGGGTTCCTTGTCGAGAGGCTTTTCGGCACCAGCCTGTGCTTCATGCTGATTGTCCCCCGCGACTGCACTGGACAAGGTTGGCGCGCCAGCCAGTGCCGTGGCAGCAAGGACCAGACCGGTCAGAAGCGCACGGCCCCGCAAATTCCTGTTCATGTCTGCGCTCCCGGTTGTTCAGGCGAGGTAAGGATTATTCTGCCGCTCTTCGCCAATCATCGTTGGCAAACCATGCCCGGGCAGAACAATGAAATCGTCAGGCAGGGAAAGCAATGTGCGCTTGATCCCTGCAATCAGACTCTCATGGTCGCCATAAGCGAAATCCGACCGACCAACAACACCACGGAACAACGTATCGCCCACAATGGCCAATTTGTCGGCTCGACTTATATAGATGACATGACCGGGCGTATGGCCTGGACAATGTGCGACTTCAAACCTGCCCGCCGGAAGGTCGATCACCTCGCCCTCCTCGACAAACCGGTCGGGATGAGCGTTTTGCAGGTCATACAACCCGAAGGCCTGGGCCTGATCCTCCACCGTTTCGAGCAGAAAGGCATCGCGCCGGTCAGGACCTATCATTGCAACCGGGGCTGATTGACGTTTTTCAAGGCCCGCACGCAGCGCATCAGCACCACCAACATGGTCGAAATGCCCGTGCGTCAGCAGAATGGCATCGACAGTCATGCCCTCAAGCAGCTGCAGGAGCTCAGACGCGTCACCTCCCGGATCGATAACAACCGCGCGGCCCGTATCGGGATCTTCGAGCACGGTACAGTTCTGACGCAGTGGCGTTACCTTGACGGTGCGGGCACGCAAATCCGGCTCTTCCTCTTCTTGATCGTGGCGCATTCCGGAAGAATGGGCAGCCCGAGAGGCAGAAAAATTCCGGAAGCGTTGCTGTGCAGACCATGATGCGCAAAGGCTTCATGGCCGCGATACCGCGCAGGGGCCATTCGTTCAAGCAATCATATGACGTGCATAGGGCGAGGCAGGATTGACCGGACCCTCTGGCCGCATCAGAGTCCGCCCAGTCCGGCGCAGCGTAACCTGCCCGGAATTACGAGGTTATCAGGAGACGATCATGAGCCGAATCATTCGCACAGAGCCTAATCCCGTCATGTCCAAAGCCGTCGAATATCACGGCTTCGTTTTCACGCAGGGCGTCGTGGCCCGTAATCTCGATGCCGATTTCGATGCCCAGACCGCCGATGTGCTTGAGCAGCTGGACGTCTTGCTTGAACAGCATGGCACGGATAACACCCGCATTCTGCAGGCGCAGATCTGGCTTAAGGACATCAGCGATCGCGATGCACTCAACAAGCAGTGGACGGCCTGGCTGCCTAAGGATTCAGCCCCGGCGCGGGCCTGCGTTCAGGCGATTCTGGCCGATCCGCGTATGCTCGTGGAAATCATGCTGATCACAACAAAGTAAGGCTTATTGAATTTTCCCCGGGTCGACACATTTTATCTCGGGGAAAGTTCATAAAATCGCCATGACTCCCCCTTACATGGGTTGCCAATCCAAGGTGAACACAGTTACCTAGATGCAACACACAACGGGCGGATATCGAATCAATGAACGTGGGACAGAAAAGTTGCCTCAGACTTCTCCGCAGGCCGTTTTTTTCGTCCCTGACCGCTCTATCCCTTCTAGTTGGGTCGGCGGTTCTGGCCCCAAAAGCTGAAGCGCGCCAGAAGGCTGGTCACAAGGCTGTTATGCATTCCGCGCATAGCGCCCGACACATTTCAGCGCGTCACGTCGCACTTCGCCAGACACGCTTCACAACGCGGCGCCACCATTCCGGTGCTCACGTTATCCAGTGTGTTGCCTATGCCAAAGCCGCTTCCGATGTTGTGTTGAGCGGTAATGCCCGTGACTGGTGGGATAACTCTCGCGGCGTTTATGCCCGTGGCTCTGCCCCCGAACCCGGCTCGGTGCTGAATTTCCGTGCTATCCGCCGTATGCCCTATGGCCACGTGGCGGTCGTCCGTGCTGTAGAAGACAACCGCACGATCGTGATCGATCAGTCTCACTGGGCGCAGAACGGTGTTGCCAAGAATGTGCGCGTCATCGATGTTTCTCCCAATAACGACTGGTCTGCTGTGCGCGTAGCGCTCAACAACAACTCCGGTACCTACGGCAGCATCTACCCGACCTACGGGTTCATCTATGGTCGCCCTGATGACGGGGTGATGATGGCTAATAATACGCCTGCGCCTGCTCATCGTTCCACGCGTTCGCATAACGTGACGACGGCGAGCTTCGCAGCTCTGCAACATCCGATGAACTCGACCGAAGTGGCAGAGGCCCCGGAAGATGCCTTCAGCGTGGAAGGCCCCAGCCGCAATCTGCGCTGATCAGACCCGATCATCTGATTTCCGCCAAGGCGGCCCGGAAACGGGTCGCTTTTTTTATGGCCTGTCGCCCGCCCTGCAATCGTCACTCGGGACGAAGCGCCTGAGCCTATTGGCAGACGGGATTCAGGGGCGTGCTGAACGATGGTAGGGATGGCCCGCGCTGATCGCGCGCGCGCGGTAGATCTGCTCTGCCAGAAGCAATCGCACAATCATGTGGGGCCAAGTCATACGCCCGAAGGAGATACGGGCATCGGCCCGCTCAATAACGCTGGCCTCCAGTCCTTCAGCCCCGCCAATGACAAAAGAAACCTGCTTGCCGGTTGCGAGCCACGAATCGAGCATGGTGGAGAATTGCTGGGAATCCGGTGAACTACCCCCCTCATCCAGCGCAATCACGATCGTACCTTCGGGACAGGCCGCCAGAATCGCCGCCGCGTCCTTGCGACGGATTTCCAGGGCACTGCCACGCGATTCGCCAATCTCGATCAGATCGACCCTGGGGCGGGTACGCTCGACATAACGGTCGAACAAGTCCCGCTCCGGCCCTCTCTTGAGGCGACCGACCGCCACAATCCTGATCATGCGTAATCAGAGATCCGTCGTGTCGGCTTCGTCACTGGCAGTATCGTCGAGATCCTTGCCCCACATACGCTCGAGCGCATAGAGCGCGCGGCTCTCGGGCTTGAACAGATGCACAACGATGTCACCGGTATCAAGCAGAACCCAATCGGTCCCGTTCGCACCTTCGATGGTGATGCGCTTGATGCCGATTTCGTTCAGCTTGTCTTCAATATGCGTGGCCATGGCGGCAATCTGCCTGTCGGCAATACCTGTAGCGACCACCATATGGTCAGCAAAGCTGGCACGCCCCCGCAGGTCGAGCGTCACGATGTCCTCGGCCTTGTCTTCATCAAGGCTTGCCGTGATGAGTGCCAGCGCCTTTTCAACCAGTTCCGGCTCAGCGCCGGTGCGCGGTGCAGCGGCGCGGGTCTTGCGCGGGCCTGCTGCGGCGGCCTTCTTGCGCGGCGTGCCGGCGGTCTTCATGGTGGCAGTGGCCTCGCCCGTGGTGGGCTGGGTCTTGGTCTCACCAGCGGACGCGCGGGTGCGACGGGCTGGGGTGGGCGTCTCGTCGGACGGTTTTCTGGCGATGGCTCGACACTCCGGTCAATACATTAGAGAGAGAGCGAGGCGGGATAATTGCCGGAATCCCTCAACGCTGTCGCTGATATACCGTTTTGCGGCGCCGGAAGAAAAGCCCAGACACCACCTTTAGAGCGCGACATAATCGGCCCGCGCCGCGGAGGCACGCGCATATGGCTCAACGCGTGGGTGGCTTGGCCCGACAACGCCGTGCGATTGCTGCCCGGTCTTGGCACAACTGCCATGGGAACATGCAGGGCAAGATCGCGCCAGCGACGCCATCGTGTGAGCGTCGCCAGACTGTCCGCTCCCATCAGCCAGACGAAGCGCGCCCTTGGAAAACGCAGCCGCAGCAGCGCAATCGTCTCAACAGTATAACGCTTGTTCAGACGCGCCTCGATGTCGGTGGCGATGATATGCCGCCCGTCAGCCAGGGCACGGGCCGAGTCGAGGCGATTTCCGAACGGCGCCATGCCCCGCCTTGGCTTGAGCGGATTGCCCGGCGAAACCATGAGCCAGACCTGATCAAGCCGCAGATGCGTCAGGGCATAGCGTGCGAGTTGCAGATGACCCGCATGGGCCGGATTGAACGACCCACCAAGCAGCCCGATCGACACCGCACGATTATCGCCATATTTTGGAATTTCCACCACGTCAGGGGCGGGTCTGCCCGGTGCCTCGGACCTCATAACGGAAGGTCGTAAGCTGTTCGAGGCCGACGGGGCCACGGGCATGGATCTTGCCTGTGGCAATACCGATCTCGGCCCCGAATCCGAATTCTCCGCCATCGCAGAACTGGGTCGAGGCGTTCCACATCACCACGGCGCTATCCGTCCCATTCAGAAAGCGTTCGGCGACCTCTGCATTTTCAGTGATGATCGCTTCCGTATGACCGCTGCCATAACGCGCGATATGGGCAAGTGCCGAATCGACATCCTCCACAACAGCGACAGAAAGACGGGCATCGAGCCATTCCGTCGCAAAGTCATCCGACATGGCGGGTTCAAGATCATGCACGATATGACGCGCTGTCTCGTCACCCAGAATGGCGCAGCCCAGCGCATGCAGGTCCTGCACCAGCGCAGGTAACAGGGCCTCGGCAATTGCGTGGTCGATCAGAAGGGTTTCGGTCGCACCGCAAATACCGGTACGCCGCATCTTGGCGTTGGCGAGAATCTCACGCGCCATCGCGAAGTCGGCGTCCTTGTGGATGTAGGTGTGACACAGCCCATCGGCATGAGCGAGAACCGGTACGCGGGCCTCGCGCTGCACCCGCTCGACAAGCGATTTGCCGCCACGTGGGATGATCATGTCGATTTCACCGGCGGCTGTCAGCATGGCGGCGACATGCGCCCGATCAGCATCGGGGACGATCTGCACACAATCACGCGGCAGACCCGCCTTCTCCAGTCCTTCCTGGATGCACGACTGAATGCACCGTGCTGATTGAAGGCTCTCGGAGCCGCCACGCAAGATGACGGCATTGCCGGATTTGATGCACAGGCCCGCAGCGTCAGCCCCCACATTGGGGCGGCTTTCATAGATCATGCCAATGACACCAAGCGGAGTCGCCACACGGCGGATGTTCAGGCCGTTGGGACGTGTCCAGTCACACAGCACCCTGCCAACCGGATCCGGCAGAAGCGCAATCGATTCGAGGCCCTTTGCCATGGACTCGATCCGTGCAGGCGTCAGCGTCAGCCGGTCGATGAAGGCAGCGCTTGCCTTGGAGGAGGCGACATCGCGTGCATTGGCCACAAGAATATCAGGTGCATGCTCACGCAGTGACGCTGCGGCGGCACGCAGGGCCTCGTTGCGCTGGCTTTCCGGGGCTATGGCGAGAAGGCGGGCCGCTGCGCGCGCTGGTCCGGTCAGGGCCTTGAAATCGGACACGGTCGTAGCAGCTTCCATCATTCATTCTCCTGTCTGCCCTGCGGCATCTGGCCCGGCCTAACCCGGGAGCGGCCCAAAGGGCGATCAGCTATGTATCATGCCTGCGCTGCTTGAAAAGATCGGCCCAGGGCAAGGGTCGCGGCAACGTTGCGCGCGCAGCGCCTCAACGCATGCTCTGCCTCGCCGAATGCCTCTTCCAGCGTGCAGGGGCGCTCAAGACAGCTGAAAACGGCGTCGAAGCCCGTTGCAAGCAGATCGTCATGTCCGACACCCAATGTACCCGCAAAGGCTATCACCGGTTTGCCTGCCTTTTTCGCCAGCGTGGCGATTGCTTGCGGTGCCTTGCCCTGCGCGGTCTGACGATCCAGCCGCCCCTCACCGGTGATAACCAGATCCATCTGGCTCACGAGCGTATCCAGACCCAGAAGCCCCGCCACCGCCTCAGCGCCCGGAACGAGCCTTGCCCCGCACAGCCCGACCAGCCCCAGAGCCGCGCCACCCGCAGCGCCCATACCTTCCACCGCCGTCAGATCGCGCCCGCAGCGCAGTTCCACCAGACTCGCAAGGCGCGCCAGCGAGGCCTCCAGAAGCGGGATCATGGCAGGTGTTGCCCCCTTCTGAGGCCCGAATACGGCAACAGCGCCGGTCTCTCCCAACAGAGGAGCCGTCACGTCGCACAAAATTTCGATACGGCACTCTGCCAGCCGCGGATCGAGCCGGTCGTCATCCAGAGAGAACACCGCCCCAAGCGGTCCTCCTCCGTGAGGAATTTCCTGGCCCTGCAGATCGCGCAGCGAAACACCCAGCGCCTGCAAAAGACCCGCCCCACCGTCGCAGGTGGCACTGCCGCCAAGCGCAAGAACCAGATGCCTGCACCCCATATCAAGGGCTGCGCTCATGAGTTCCCCCACGCCATAGGTGGTGGTGAAAAGAGGTGAGCGCGATTCGAGCGGGGTTTGGGCCAGACCGGCGGCCTCGGCCAGTTCGATCAGTGCTGTCCGGCCATGATCGAGAACAGCGAAACGCGCCGAAACAGGCACACCGAGCGGGCCGCACACATCGCGGGTTTCAAGTCGGCCGCCCAATGTGCGGGCCATGATGGCGGCAGTTCCCTCCCCGCCATCCGCCATAGGAAAGGCGTGATAGCGGGCATCCGGATAGATTTCCCTGAAACCGCCGATAATCGCCTGAACCACGGCCTCTGCCGTCAGGCTCTCCTTGAAGGAGTCACAGGCAACGAGAATGTCCATCAGCGCCTCCGGTAAGACGCCCTATCATTGCCTCAGGATCAGGCCGGTCAAGTCCTGATCCTGTCAAACCCGAATAGAGTCAGACGTTGAAGCGGAACAGCAGAACGTCACCATCCTGCACGACATATTCCTTGCCTTCGATACGCAGCTTGCCCGCTTCCTTGGCACCGGACTCGCCGCCACAGGCGATGTAATCGTCATAGGCCACTGTCTCGCAGGCAATGAAGCCGCGCTCGAAGTCGTTATGAATGACCGCAGCCGCCTGAGGGGCCTTTGTGCCCTTGGTGATGGTCCAGGCGCGCGTCTCTTTCGGACCGACCGTGAAGTAGGTGCTCAGACCCAGCAGGCCGTATCCGGCGGCAATCACACGATCCAGACCGGAATTGCTCAGCCCCAGCCCTTCGAGGAACTCGGCGCGCTCTTCCTGCGGCAGCTGGCTCACTTCGGCTTCGATCGCCGCAGACACCACCACCATGGCAGCGCCTTCGGCCTCTGCGCGCTTGCGCACCGCTTCGGAGTGGCTGTTGCCGGTCGAGGCAGAACCTTCTTCCACGTTGCAGACATAGAGCACCGGCTTGGTGGTCATGAGTTGCAGGCGGCGTGCTGTTTCTTCCTCACCCTTGGGTACGGCAGTACGGGCGGGCTTGCCCTCGCGCAGGGCAGCCATGATGGGATCCATGATGGCGAGCTGCTGCTGCGCCTCACGGTCATTGCTGCGGGCGCGCTTCTGCAAGGCCGTCTGACGTTTTTCGAGCGAGTCCAGATCGGCCAGCATCAGCTCGGTCTCGATGATCTCGGCATCGCGCACCGGGTCTACGCCACCTTCGACATGGGTGATGTCGTCATCCTCGAAGCAGCGCAGGACGTGGATGATGGCATCCACCTCACGGATATTGGCAAGGAACTGGTTGCCCAGACCTTCACCACGAGACGCTCCACGCACAAGACCGGCGATATCGACGAATTCGAGACTGGTCGGCAGGATCTTCTGCGACTTGCCGATACGCGCAAGATTGTCGAGGCGCGAATCAGGCACGGCGACGCGACCCACATTCGGCTCAATGGTGCAGAAGGGATAATTTGCTGCCTGAGCTGCCGCCGTTTCGGTCAGCGCGTTGAACAGGGTGGATTTGCCCACATTGGGAAGCCCCACGATGCCACAATTGAAGCCCATCAGCGTTTCTCCCCGCACAGCATGGCGATTTTTGTCATTGTCGCTTCCGGTTCCCCCTTGGCCAGCAGGGGCGACGCCGCAGCCACGGCGTCGAGAAGCGTTTCAAGTTCTGTCTGTTCGGCCTTGGCGAAATCGCCCAGCACATGGCCTGTCACACGGTCCTTGTGACCGGGATGCCCGATGCCGAGACGCACGCGCTGATAATTCTGGTCACCCAGCATACGGTCCATGGAGCGCAGGCCATTATGGCCCGCCGCACCGCCACCGCGCTTGACCCTCACCTTGCAGAACGCAAGATCGAGCTCGTCATGAAACGCCGTGATATCGGAAACCGGAATCTTGAAGAACCGCGCAGCCTGCTGCACGCTCTCGCCGGACAAATTCATATAGGTCATGGGCTTGAGCAGAAGAACCTTCTGTCCCTCGATGCTGCCCTCGGCCGTCTCTCCCTTGAAGCGCGAGCGCCAGGGAGAAAACCGGTAGTATTCGGCAATACGCTCGACAGCCATGAAGCCAATATTATGGCGCTGTCTGCGCATGCCGGGCTCGGGGTTACCGAGCCCAGTCCAGAGTAGCATTGCGGCCACCCTGAGCGGTCTTACTTCTTCTTCGCAGGAGCGGCGGCTTCAGCAGCGGCCTTCGCAGCGGCTTCAGCTTCCATCTCGGCATCGACCGTCGGCGGCGCGATGGTGGCGATGACGAAGTTCGGCAGCTGCAGAACCGGCGTCACGTTCTCGGTGCCGGTCAGGTCGTCCCAACGCACGTTGTCGTGGATGTCGAGTGCGCTCAGATCAACCGTGAAGCTGGACGGGATGTTGTCCACATCAGCCATGACGTCCACCGTGTGACGGACCAGGTTCAGCACGCCACCGCGCTTGATGCCAGGGGCCTTGTCTTCACCGGTCACGTGGATGGCGACGGTCACGTGGACCTTCTCGCCAGCAGCCAGACGCTGGAAATCGACATGGATCGGCGCATCGGTCACGGGGTGCAGCTGAACTTCACGCAGAAGGGCGCGCACGGTGCCACCTTCGAGCGGCAGTTCATACAGGCGCGAGCGCCAGCCACCACGGACCATTTCCTTGTGGATGATGCGCGGATCGATCTGGATCAGCGAGGCTTCCTGCTTGCCACCATACACAACACCCGGCACCAGACCGGCACGTCTCGTTGCGCGCGCTGCCCCCTTACCAGCCTTCGCGCGCGTAGAGACTTCGAGGGACGTCATATTTGTCACGGTATTCTCCCAAATTCATTGCACTCATGGCCTCCAGGGGTGCCTGAGTGATGGGGCGCCTTACCGGAATTGGGGGGGTAAAGCAATGTTCTTCGGGATTCGGGAGGGGGATTCTTCTCGGGGCTCTGCCCCGAAACCCGCAAAGGGGCACAGCCCCTTTGATCCCGACACTGTTTCAGTCAGGGATGAAAGGGATCCGTTCCGTTCACGGGGCGCGGGGGAGCGCCCCGCATCGCTCACTCGTAGGCGGTGAGCACCCAGCCATTATCTGTCGGGTCGCAGTAAAGCGGCACGGCATTGGCGAGGCGGACATTGATGGGCAGGCTCATGGCGGCGCGCAGGGCGCGGAACAGGGCCCCATGCGCGACAATCAGAGGGATACCGCCCTGTTCGAGCGCATGATTGACCGCCCCGGCAGCACGGGTCTTGAGGCCCTCGAATGTCTCGCAGCCTTCTGGCGTAAACTCGCCGGCGATCCACGGATCGTACCAGTCGCCCATAGGCTCACCCTCCATCACACCGAAGCAAACCTCTTCAAGGTCGCGATCCGTGCTGAGCGGCAGGGTGACGCCACTTGACGTTGCAATGGCCTGCTGGGCAGCCATCGCCGTGTCATGGGCGCGCGTGAGCGGAGAAGACACGATCTGGCTGATAGGCGCTGCACCATCGCGCCAATGCTGCGAGAGAGACGCGCCAGCCTTGACGGCCTGTTCGCGACCCGTGGCATTCAGTGGGATGTCCGTGCGGCCCTGGGAGAGGTTTTGGGCGTTCCAGTCGGTCTGACCGTGGCGCAGATACCAGAAGGGGCGACGAAGCAGCATGAAAACCAGTCCTTAATCGAAGAGCGAGGAGACAGAGCTTTCATCTGCCACAGCACTCATGGCACGCGCCAGCAGATTGGCGGTGCTGATCTGCCTGATATTGGGTGAGGCTTCCATCGCCTCGGTCGCCGGAATACTGTCGGTCAGGGTGAGCATCCGGATGGGTGATGCCGTGATGCGCTCCACGGCCTGACCGGTCAGGACGCCGTGGGTGACATAAGCCTCTACCCCGGCAGCACCGTGATTGATGAGGGCCTGGGCCGCATTGCACAGCGAACCGCCGCTATCGACGATGTCATCAACCAGAATACAGTAGCGACCGCTGACATCACCGATCACGTTCATGACCTCCGAGACGCCAGCGCGCTCACGCCGCTTGTCGATGATGGCAAGATCGGTGTTCAGACGCTGCGCCAGTTGACGCGCACGCACCACACCGCCGACATCGGGGGAGACGATCATCAGGTCTTCATTGGGATGGCGCGCATTGATATCGCGCTTGAAAAGCGGGGCCGCGTAGAGGTTATCGACCGGGATATCGAAGAAACCCTGTATCTGCATGGCGTGCAGATCCATGGTCAGGATACGGTTGGCACCGGCTTCGACCAGCAGATTGGCGACCAGTTTGGCGCTGATAGGGGTGCGCGGCCCCGATTTGCGATCCTGCCTTGCATAGCCGAAATAGGGCATGACAGCCGTGACACGACGGGCCGACCCGCGACGCAGGGCGTCGAGCATGATCAGCAATTCCATCAGATTGTCATTGGTGGGTGAGCAGGTGCTCTGGATCACGAACACGTCTTCACCGCGCACGTTTTCCTGGATTTCGACAAAGACCTCGGCATCGGCGAAGCGTCGTACAGACACCTTGCACAGCGGGAGACGCAATTCCTGAGCAACGGCACGCGCCAGTGGCAGGTTACTGTTACAGGCGACGATCTTCATCGGGAAACGACTCCGGTCCGGGGCGGCAGCAAACGCGGCCTTCTAACAACGTCGGGCAAGGCTGTCATTAACTCATGGGGGTCGAGGGTAGCCGATAGAGCGTTTTTTACAGGCCTAGCCCCGCCTCTGCCCATGTGCTGGGTATCAGCTCTCGAAATGCGATCCGAAGTCCTCGTAACCATCGAACACATGCACCCCGGTCTTCCTGCAATCGGGCCAGACTTGTTCGACATCCTCCAGACAGGCTTCTGAAGGAACATAGAGCATTGGATGATCTCCTCCTCCGCTTGGATCAATCAGAGATAAGCCATGTGTCTCGATGAGGTGCCACAAGGCGCGGATCGTGCCTTCACGGCCGAGAGGCCGGTCCCAGTCGAGGCCGTCGACCTGCCCGTCCCTGGCGCTAAAATGGAAACTATCGGTACGCCTCTCCGAATGTATCCTGCCATCGGGACCGATGTAAGTTTTCTCTTCCCCCGTCTCAATAGAGATCTCACCGTGTTCCTCTTCCGCATTCCATTCTCGGTAGAACGGATCACCAATCCCCTTAAGAGCACGGCGAACATCTTGGACCGGAAAACGGCCCAGGCCATTCTCGGCATTAGGATCGAATTTGTGAATGTAGATGTTTCTACTCAATGCTACCTTCCTAGAAGAGAAATATATAGACAAGAAAACTCATATGAATTAACATTGTGAATCTGGTAATAACAAGTTTTTTTACCAACAAATACAATATATTAGAACTATATTAATATTCTATACATAAATATTTTGAAGATCGCATGTGAACTCGCAACCAAACGCTGATCACCCTCACCAATGAGCCGGATAGACGTCCCGAGAGCCTGACTCAACACTTTTGGCAGGACGCATATCATTCAGACCAGGCCATTGCTGGCGCATCATGACGCTGCTCTTCTGCGCCACAATTCACTCTACACCCCGGCAGGCATCCTGATCACTGACTCGACTTATTGTTCGGGCGTTAATGTTCAGGGCAGTTTCGAACTTCAGATCCACGCGCCCCAAATCATCGCGATTGAGACAGAACAGGATCAATGCGAGCACAGCGAGGCATTCCACGATTGCTTCTGGATTGGCTATTTTCACGATCATTTCGGCCACTTTCTCACCAGCACCCTCGCGCGTCTATGGGCTCTCGATGCTCATGGCTCACGTGCACAATGGTATATCGCCCCGACCTACACGCAGTCTCGCGACCATGAGGGCTTCATCCTGCCTATACTGAATAGCCTGGGCATCGATCATTCACGCATCATCGCACCTCCGGAAAACACCTCAATTCGTGGGGTCAGGATTGCCGAACCGGCCTTCGTGGAGAATGCGCATTGCTACCGTGAGTGGGGTCGCTTCATGCAAGCAATCGGCCAATCGTTTCTCAATCGGCACCAGAGGCATTCCGCATCACGCCCCGTCTTTCTTGCACGCAGCAAGGCATCGGCCACGACAAGACGTTATGATGGCGAGCACGAGCTGAGCGTGTTCCTCGCCAGCCTTGGCATTGAGATTGTCCATCCGCAGGAACTGCCTTTTGCAGAGCAGCTTGATCTATGGGCGTCTCACAGCATCTTTGTCGGATTTTCCGGATCGGCGTTCATGAATGCCGCGTTCTTTCAGGGAAAGACAGTCATCATCCTGAACCACGATGGCTATATTTTCGGCACACAGCGCATGATCGATACAATAGGTGGCCATCATGCTGTCTATCTCGATGTCAGTGCCTTCCTGAGTGTCACTGACAATGAGCATCACCATTATCTCATCCGCGAACCCGCACGGCTTGCCGTCGAGATTGTACAAGCCTGCCGCCGAACTGTCTGAACACAGACGGCGCGCGTTGTCAGTCTCTGGGAAATCTTACGACTTTTCTGACGGCGGGCTGGCGCCGGTTGTCCCTCTTGGCGCCACAGGGGTCTTGTCAGCCCCACTCTGGTCAGGCGAGAGCGGCTGGTGATTGCGGCCTGAGTAATTTGTGATGATCTGATGCACGGCACCTGACGCCTCTGCGGCTACGACCATTGCGACATCACCCCATGCGCCATCAAGGGAATGGGCGTCGATATCGTGAAGCTGCGTGGCTGCGCCGGCTTCCTTGCCATCTGCCGCCACGGTGCGCCAGACGATCTCGATATGCTGTAGTGGGTGCCCAGTATTACCGGCAGGGCCATCGCTCAGGGTCACGATGCACTCCACACTGTAATCAGCGGCCTTGGCATCACGCTCCAGCTTGTCATGCTGGTCGGGAAAGCTGGCAACGAAGGCGCGGGCGAGTGCCACATTGCCATCGCCCGGAGCACCATGCACGCCCTTGAAGAACACCTTGGCCGGGCGGCGCTTGAGGCTATGCGGGTCAGCCTGCATCATCGAGGCCTGAATGCCCGTCAGCACATTGGCAATTTGTGGCGCAGAACCGGCAGCAAGGGCTGAGAGTTGATCAGCCTGTCCCTGGGCCCAGACCGAGGCCGCGACCGGAGCCGCGTCCCAATGCCCCCGAGCCTCGCCATTGGGCATCATGATTTCGTAGTGCGGCGTGACCTGATCACCCTGCATGGTTGCCGACAGCCTGAGCCACCAGTCACCCGGCTTAGCAGGCTGCGCCACAGCCGGAAGCGACTGGTCAACCAGTTGCGCCGCGACGTCCTTCGCCCAGAGGGCCGAGGCATTATTGTCCAGCAGTGACGCGGCAGGGGTGGGTACAGCCAGTCTCGGCGGTGGCGTAGTCAGGGCCAGACGGCGCCCTTCCGGCCCCGGATCACCGAAGGGATGTGGCATATCGACGCACCCGGCAAGCAGGGCCAGTGCTCCACACAGCCCGGAGAAACGTATAATCCGACCCATCATGCGACTGCCCCTGCCCTGATGGCCGAAATCTGATGTCCGATTGCACCGCCCCCCGCCAGCGTGCGGCGGCGGTGGCTGAAAAAGCGCAGCGCATCGTGCCGGGTGTCGAGCCCGATCATGGAAATATGGCGCAGCCCCGCCCGCCTGAGGCGATACAGACAGTATCCCGGCAGGTCGAACAGGTAGTGCCCTGCGCGGGGTGCCTCGACGAAAAAGCGCTCGGCACAGGGTGCGACAAGCGAAGAGCCATCCAGCACCTCCGCACGCATGTCGGCCCCAACCTCGTATCCCGCCTGGCGGATACAGGGCCCGACACAGGCAATGACATCCCCTGCGCCAAGAGCCTGCATTGCGTCCAATGTGGCCTCCAGCACGCCGCCCACTGCACCGCGCCAGCCTGCATGGGCGGCTCCCACAACGCTGCCATCAGCACTGGCAAACAGTACCGGTCCGCAATCGGCCGTGATGACACCCAGTGCGAGATCGTGACGATTGCTCACCAGGGCATCGGCTTTGGGGCCCTTTCCTGTGGGCCAGACCGGCGTATTTTGCGTAAGAACCACGACATCGGGGGAATGGGTCTGGGTCAGACCGAGCAGGGACGACGCCTCAACCCCCAGATATCCTGCCACACGCCCGCGATTGACCGCGACATTCGCCGCGAGATCGGCAGAAGCGAGCGAACAGTTGAGTGTGTCATAGGGCGCTGGTGACACACCCCCACGGCGCGTGAAAAAGCCGTGGCGGACATGCGACAGCGATGGCGCTGGCAAGACCCAGCCGCGCGGTGCCTGATCAGCCATAAGCCTTCTCTCCCTCAAGGGTATGGGGATGGCGCATACCGAATGCCATCAGCCAGAGCCCGGCGAGCGCCATCGGGATGCAGAGCACCTGCCCCATGGTCACGCCAAAAGGCAGAAACCCGATGAAGGAATCGGGTTCACGAAACAGTTCGCAGAAGCTGCGGGCCAGCGCATAGCCAAACAGGAACAGACCCGAGAGGGAACCATAGCGCACGCGCGTCCAGGGACGGCTTACCGCGGCAAGCATGACGCAAAGCAGGACAAGGCCCTCCATAAGGGCCTCGTAAAGCTGCGAAGGATGCCGTGCGATAGGGCCACCTGTCGGAAATACCATTGCCCAGGGCAGCCAGTCCGGCGCCGCACGGCCCCAGAGTTCACCATTGACGAAATTGGCGCAGCGCCCCAGCCCGAGCCCGAGCGGTACGATGACCGTAATACGGTCGGAAAAGGACAGGAAGCTCAGCCCGTTGCGCCATGTGAACCACGCCAGCGCCAGAATGACCCCAAGCGCACCTCCGTGAAACGACATACCGCCCTGCCAGACCTGCAGGATCGACAGGGGATGAGTCAGATAGAAGCCGGGTTTGTAGAACAGGATGTAACCCAGACGCCCGCCCAGCACGACGCCGAGCATGGCCCAGAAGGCAAAATCATCAACCTGTTCACGGGTGGCAGCGCGTGGCGCCAGCCCGCAGAGCCGGATAGCGATCTTCCAGCCAATCAGGATCGACAGGATATAGGCCAGCGCATACCAGTGCACGGCCAGCGGCCCAAGACGGAAGGCGATCGGGTCGAATTGCGGCAGGATGATCGGATGGGCGGACATGGGGTTCTTTACAGATAGGGGTCGGGCGTCGCGAGATAGTCGCGCACATAGCGGGTAATTCCCGCCTCAAGCGTCGTGAATGGGCGGTCATACCCGGCAGCACGCAGGCGCGACATGTCGGCGCAGGTATAGGATTGATACTGCCCCTGCAGTGCCTCGGGCATATCAATGAACTCGATGCGCCGCGGCACACCAGCCGCATCGCACACTGCATTGGCAAGGTCGACATAGCTGCGCGCCGTGCCGGTACCACAGTTGAACAGGCCGCTGACATCGGGGTGATCATACAGCCACAGCATCACATCGATCAGATCGCCCACCCAGATGAAGTCGCGCGACTGCGCGCCGTCAGCCAGATCGGGACGGTCGGAGCGGAACAGCCGGGCCGGCGCACCGCGCATCACCTCGTCATACTTCACCTTCACCACCGAGATCATGGATCCCTTGTGATATTCATTGGGTCCATAGACGTTGAAGAATTTCAGACCGGCCCACTGGCGCGGCATCACGCCACCCGAGGCCTGCCGGGCCAGAAGATGCTGGTCAAACACATGCTTGGACCAGCCATACAGATTCATGGGCCGCAGCGTCCCGAGCGATTCGGGCGCATCGGAAAAAAGTTCCGGCCGGTCGGCTGCGCCATAGGTGGCGGCAGATGACGCATAGAAGAACGGCACATCGCGCGAGGCGCACCAGTCGAGCAGCGTTTCGGACAGGGTGATATTGGTCTGCCAGACCAGATCGCCATCGCGTGCCGTGGTGCTGCTGATTGCGCCCATATGAAACACGGCCTTTATGCCAGTCGTGTTGATCAGGAAGGCATCGAGCTCCTCCGGGCTGATCAGCAGGTCCGGGGCATGTTTGGCAAGATTGCGCCATTTCCCCTGATCACGAAGGCGGTCCACGACCGCGACAGCCTCACCCCGCGCCTTGAGCGCTGCGACCAGGCACGAGCCAATAAATCCGGCGCCGCCGGTGACGATCATCATGGAACCTGTATAAGACGCCGCAACGCAACCTCCAAGCCACACCAGCCGGAGAAAAGCGCGGCCCTGGCATCCTGATCCTCCATGCCGCGTTGCAGCCGAACGATGTGGGGGCCAGTCTGGGCGGCATGACGCCCTGTGTTGGCTACACGGGGGCATTTTCACCGCCCGGTGACAAGGCCGGGCGACACGACAGCAAGGATACCGCCATGGCAGACCGGCCCCGTTTTTTCGATGATCTCGCAGGTGTTGCCGGAGGCGCCTTTTCGGCCCTGACCGGTCTGCGGGAAGAAATCCATGCCATGGTGCGCGCACGGATTGACGAGGTTCTGTCCTCGCTCGATCTCGTACGACGCGACGAGCTGGATGTGGCCCGCGAACTGGCCACACGGGCGCGCATGGCGCAGGAAGATGCCGATACCCGCATCGCCAAGCTGGAAGAGCGGCTGTCTGATCTGGAAAAGGCCGTAACCGCCCCACCGTCACACGGTTAAAGGCCCTGCGTACCTGCGATCTTGCAACAGGACGCAGGCATACGTAACGTGGCCTGATATGACGATTCGCAGCTTGCACAGCCCCGGATCTTCATATCGTTGCAGACATCCTGATGCGCATCGCCATGCCATGCGCATCACCGGCCCAGGGAGTCCCGAATGCCTGCTCTTTCCTTCTCCTCCTCCTCGCATCAGGATACGAATCCCCTCGACGTCATGGAGCAGATCGTCTGTGGCCATGACTGGGCGTTCGACCGCCGCACAGATTGCGAGATGGCCGCCGAAGCACCGGGAAAATGGTGCGATTACGGGCTGTATTTTTCATGGTCACGCGAGATCGCAGCTATGAACTTTACCTGCACGTTCGACCTGCGGGCTCCCGCCAACCGCCGCAAGGCGCTTTACGAACTGATTGCACTGGCCAATGAGCGCCTCTGGATCGGGCATTTCAGCCTCGACCTCGAAACCGGCACGCCGGTTTTCCGCCATTCGGTTCTGCTGCGCGGTGCCACGAGCCTTGCCGCAGAAAGCATGGAAGACATGATCGATATCGCCATCACGGAATGTGAGCGCTTTTACCCCGCTTTCCAGTTCACACTCTGGAGCGGCAAATCCCCCGCCGAAGCCCTCGAGGCGGCCATGCTCGATTGCGCAGGTGAAGCGTGAGCCTGCCTTCACTGCTTCTGGTCGGTTGCGGCAAGATGGGTGGGGCGCTCTGGCAGGGCTGGCTTGAGGAGGGTCTGGCACCCTCCGTCATTCTGGACCGACGCTGTGAAGCGCCTCCTGCCCCCCATCGGGTCGTGCGCAGCCCTTCGGAAATTCCCCAGGGCTTTAAACCCGATATCATCATCCTGGCCGTCAAACCGGCTGGCATGGAAGAAACCATGGCATCGCTCAGACCCGTTCTGGACGATACCATTGTCATCTCGATGCTGGCCGCCCGAACCATCGAGAGCCTGCGCGCTGCCTCTGATGGCGCCCGGACGAAAATCGTGCGCGCCATGCCCAATACACCCGCCTCAATCGGCAAGGGCGTAACGGGCGTTTGCAGCACCGATCTCAACGAGGGAGAGCGCAAGCTCTGCACGACCCTTCTTTCTGCCGTGGGTGAGGTCGCCTGGGTAGAAAGCGAAGCCCTGCTGGAGGCACTTACGCCCATATCGGGTTGCGGCCCGGCCTATGTGTTCCTGCTGGCGGAATTGCTGGAAAAGGAAGCTCTGCGCGTGGGCCTGCCACCTGACACGGCACGGTTGATTGCACGAGGGACGGTCGCAGGCGCCGGAGCGCTGCTTGAGGCCTCTCCGGAGGAAAGCGAGACATTGCGCAAGAATGTCACCAGCCCCAACGGTGTAACAGCCAAGGCACTCGAGGCGATGATGGCACCGGGAGCCTGGCCTGCCACCATGACCAGGGCGATTGATGCGGCCATGGCGCGAGCACGCGAAATGGCCTCCTGAGCGAAACACCGCGGAACGCCCTCTGAGCCATCACAGGGATGGCGTGTGGGCAAAACCGTTCATTTCCCTGTCATTCGATTGTCACGGCCTGACCATCTTGTATTATTGATGCTGAATGACAGGGACGGGTTCATGACGGAAATCGATCGCGAAGAATTTGATCTGGCGCTTCTGGAGGCGGGCTTCACCATTGCCGCTGAAAAAGGCTGGCCACGCTTCACGCTGGTCGAGGCCGCTCAGCGCGCCGGATTACCGATCGATGAAGTCCGTGCCCGCTTTCCTTTCCGGCACAGCCTGCTGTTCCGTCTGGGCCGCCTGGCTGACGAATCGGCCTTTCGCGATGACGGTTTGAGCGGATCCATCCGTGAACGTATCTTTGATCTGTTCATGCGGCGCTTCGATGTATTCCAGCAATACCGCGAGGGCATCCGGGCTGTTCTGCAGGCCCTGCCGACAGAGCCCGGCCTGACACTCATGCTTGGTGCTGCCACCCTCGACACGATGCGCTGGATGGCCGAGGTCGCTGGTGTGGAGTGCAGCGGACTTGGCGGGGTGATGCGTCTCAACGGGCTTGCTGGTGTCTGGGGCTTTGCTCTGCGTGCCTGGGAGAAGGATGAAAGCGCCGACCTCTCGCAGACCATGGCAGCGCTTGATCAGGGGCTCGACAAGGCAGAACGTTTTGGCGTGCTCAAGCCCTCCCCGGATCGCCTGATGGATCAGGCCAGCCAGCGCAGCGGCATTGCCGATCATCCGCTCGAACTCGAAACATAATGGCTTTACGTCTGCCATGAGGCAGATTAAAAGCCCTTCAACGCGATGGGATGTAGCCAAGCGGTAAGGCAGCGGATTTTGATTCCGCCATTCGGAGGTTCGATCCCTCCCATCCCAGCCAGCGCCATTTCCTCCTGAAAAACTGATTTACAGAACCAGCTCGCTGGCTTTCGGGCGTGGTGCGGCTTCATTGTGCTAAAATTTACGATGCAGGCTTATGCCGCAGATTTTCCGCATACACGGCGTTCTGCCTGATACAGGACGGAGCGAAGCTGCGCGGTCCTACGGCGCTCCGGTATGGCCGCAGACAAGCGCTGCGCGAGGCGTGACACGAACATGGCTTATCGCGATGACACCGCCAGATGATCGATGCTTCTTTTGAACGGCGAAATCCGTACGTCGAAGCAACGGCAGGCGCGAATCTCAGAACAGGTCTGGGAAGATCGATTTTTGCATAGGGAGGTACCGGCGGGGCGATGGTGGGCACACAAGGGCTCGAACCTTGGACCCGCTGATTAAGAGTCAGCTGCTCTACCAACTGAGCTATGTGCCCATAGCCCCGCTCCGGTGAGAGGGCTTCTAACAAAGGGCGGAACAGGCATCAAGAGAAAAAATACACTATTCCGCATTCGAAACTAAAATTCCTATTTCTCCGGTGAAAGCAGACGCATAAGCGTGTCGAACTGATCGAGGCTACGATAGTCCAGACGAAGCGAGCCGCCCTTGCCGTTGAATTCGATCTTCACCTTGAGGCCAAGACGCGTCGCAAGATCCCGCTCCAGACGGACCAGTTCGTTATCGCGCGGCGCCTTGATCGCTTCCTGTTCGGCTTTGGGGGGCAATCGCGCCAAGGCCTCGGTCTGACGCACGTTCAGCCCACGGGCAATCACGATATCAGCCGCTGCGCAGGGGTCAGGATGCGCCAGCAGGGCACGGGCATGGCCTGCACTCAGCAAGCCGTCACGCACCTTCTGGCGTACGGCTTCGGGCAGGTTCAGCAGGCGCAGGATATTGCCAATATGCGGGCGGGATTTGCCCACAGCCCCGGCGAGTTCCTCCTGCGTCAGGGCGTAGTCGGTCAGCAGGCGTTGCAGGCCTTCTGCCTCTTCAATCGCGTTGAGATCGGCGCGTTGGAGATTCTCGACCAGCGCGGCAGCCATGGCATCGGCATCATCGAGCAGACGCACATGCACCGGCACCTCATGCAGTCCTGCACGCTGCGAGGCGCGCCAGCGGCGCTCACCGGCGATGATCTGGTAATGCCCCTTCCGATCCGGGTCTGGCCGTACGAGAATAGGTTGCAGCACCCCGCGGCTTCGTATGGAGTCTGCGAGTTCGTTCAGCCTGCCCTCATCCATGTCCACACGTGGCTGGAAAGGACCCGGTGCGAGAAGGTCTACCCCCAACATGGCGGGGGTCGGCACAGCTTCATGCGCTGCCCCCTGCGTACGGGGCAGCTCGACCGCCTGGTCGCCAAGCAGGGCGGCTAGGCCGCGGCCGAGACGGGGAGCCGGTTTCTTGCTCATGAGGGAGCCCCTTGCTTTTGGGTGAGGCCCAGACGCTGGCCGATTTCCTGTGCCAAGGCGAGATAGGCCTGCGCCCCGCTGCTGCGACGGTCATATTCGAGCACCGAGCACCCGTGGCTCTGGGCTTCGGAAATCTTGATGTTCCGGGGGATCAGTGTTTCCAGAACCTGCTCGCCAAAGAAATTGCGGGCATCGGCCGCCACAAGCTCCGAGAGGTTGTTGCGCCGGTCATACATCGTCAGGATGATGCCCGCCACATGCAGGTCTGCATTGAAGGCCCGGCGCACACGGTCAACTGTCCGCACGATCTGGCTGATCCCTTCCAGAGCAAAGAACTCGCACTGGAGCGGAATCAGCACGGCATCGGACGCAACAAGAGCGTTGAGCGTCAGCAGACCCAGGCTTGGCGGACAATCGATCAGAATGACATCATAACGCCCTGACAGGGCCTCCAGAGCCTCGCGTATGCGGAACTCACGGCGATCACTGCCAATCAGTTCAAGCTCCGCACCCGCCAGATCGGTATTGGCAACGATGATGTCGAGATTGGGTGTTTCTGTCGGGCGGGGAAGCTTTTCGGGGGGCGCTTCCTGCATGAGCGCCGCATAGCTGCCGATCTGACGCGCATTATAATCGACACCCAGTCCGGTCGAGGCATTGCCCTGCGGATCGATATCGACCAGCAGCACGCGTTGCGTGCTGGCGAGTGCCGCGGCCAGATTGATTGCTGTTGTGGTCTTGCCCACACCACCCTTCTGGTTGGTGACGGCGAGAATACGGGCCTTCTTGCCCGTGTCGTTATTCGACACGTTTGATATCGCTTATCTCGATGATGGCGCCACCCGAGGCGGCGCGATTGTCCAGAATTCTGTGCTGCATGTGCCAGCACCGCTCGGCTTCGGTCAACTCGTCGGGAAGATTTTTACCCTTCAGAAACAGAGCTTTCCCTCCCGGCAGAAGAAATGGCGTGCTCCATTCAAGAAGCTGGGTCAAAGACGCCAGTGCGCGCGCGGTCACATAGGGGGCCGGGGGAAGTTCGGCCTGCTCGATGCGCTTGGACACGACCTGAGCCTTGACGCCGCAGGCCCGCGCCGCCTCGCGCAGGAAAGCGCATTTACGCTGGTCCGACTCCACCATCACCATCTCGGCGTCGCAGGCGATACCGATCATCAATGCCGGGAATCCACCCCCGGAGCCCAGATCGATCACGCGTGCGCCTCTGGTGATGAACGGCACCAGTCTGAGCGAATCTGCGATATGGCGCTTCCACAAATGGGGCATGTCACGCGGGCTCACCAGATTGATCCGGGCATTCCACTTCTCGAGGAGTGCCGCGAACACCTCGAGGCGTTCGCGTGTTTCACGTGAAACCTCAATCATGCCACGGCCCTCACATGGGCGAGGAGCGCAATCATGGCGGCGGGTGTGACACCCGGCACACGCTGGGCGGCGGCGAAATTGGCCGGGCGCGCGATAGAAAGGCGTTCCCTCATCTCGCTGCTCAGCCCACCGATACGTCCATAATCGAGATCATCAGGCAGCGCGATCTGGGCTTCATTGGCCAGCTGACGTATCTCACGCTCCTGTCGTTGCAGGTACCCCCCGTAACGCGCCTCGGTCTCGACATGGCGCCGTATGCGCAGAGGCAACGCACCAAACCACGGGGCCAGACGGATCGCCGCTTCCTCATCAGCCTGCCCTGACAGCACGTCGAGCAGGGAACGCCTGCGTCCATCCTGCGAAACAGCAATACCCTGTGCGGCCAGATCCTGCGGAGCATGGATCGGTGCCCTAGCCTGCTCCATTGCCCCGTCGATCGCCTCACGATCCTGCTTCAACCGCGCGGCTCGCTCTGCACCGACGCAGCCCATTTTCTCCCCAATTGCGGTCAGGCGGAGATCGGCGTTGTCTGCGCGCAGGCTGAGGCGATACTCGGCGCGTGAGGTGAACATACGATAGGGCTCTGAAACGCCCTGCAAGGTGAGATCGTCCAGCATCACACCCAGATAAGCCTGATCACGCCCCAGCACGAGCGGATCACTGCCTGCCACAAAGCGTGCGGCATTAAGCCCCGCAAGCAGGCCCTGGGCGCCCGCCTCCTCATAGCCTGTCGTTCCGTTGATCTGCCCTGCCAGATAAAGGCCGGTCATGGCCCTGAGGGCGAGACTGGGGGCGAGCTCACGCGGGTCGACATAATCATATTCAACGGCGTAGCCGGGGGTGACGATACGCGCCTTCTCGAGCCCCGGAATGGAGGCCATCATCAGCGCCTGAATATCGGCAGGCAAGCTCGTCGATATGCCATTAGGGTAAACCAGATCGCCACCCGGATTGCCGGGGAGCCCCTCGGGCTCGAGAAAGATCTGGTGCCCATCCTTTTCGCCAAACCGGACAATCTTGTCCTCGATTGACGGGCAATAGCGTGGCCCCTTGCCTGCAATCGCCCCGCCATAGAGTGCGGATTTCGCCAGATTATCGCGAATGATCTGATGGGTCTGTGGCGTCGTGCTGGTGATACGGCATGAAAGCTGGTCTGTGGTGATACGCTCGGTCAGCCTGCTGAACGGTTCAGGTACGTCATCACCCTTGTCCTCAGCCAAAGAGTCCCAGTCAATACTGTCGCGCGCAAGCCGTGCAGGAGTGCCGGTCTTGAGCCGCCCCATACGCAGCCCGAGGGCTTCAAGCCTTTCGCCAAGACGCGCTGCCGGACGCTCGCCGATGCGCCCTGCCTGCTCCTGCGTATGCCCGATATGAATGACCCCGCGCAGAAACGTGCCACTGGTCACCACAACAGCGCCGCAACGGACCACGCGCCCGTCTTCGCAAATGACACCTGTGACGCGCCCGTCACGCACCTCGAGATCGGCTGCCTCACCCTGCATGATGGTCAGATTTGGCGTAGCATTCAGCAGCGCCTGAATGGCATTGCGATACAGAAAACGATCGGCCTGCGCACGCGGTCCGTGCACGGCTGGTCCCTTGGAGCGATTGAGCAGCTTGAAATGGATGCCTGCCTGATCGGCTGCCCGTCCCATGAGGCCATCAAGCGCGTCAATTTCACGCACGAGATGCCCCTTGCCGATACCCCCAATGGCCGGGTTGCACGACATGGCGCCAATCATCTCGGGCTTCTGGGTCAGCAAAAGCGTCCGCGCACCGAAACGCGCTGAAGCCGCTGCGGCCTCACTTCCCGCATGACCTCCGCCTATGACGACAACATCAAACTCGCTCACACACGCCTCATTTACCAATGCAGAATTGTCCAAATATCACATCCAGAAGGGAGTCGACATCAACTTGTCCCGTCAGTCGCCCCAGGGCGCGCATGGCCAGACGCAGCGCCTCACCCCTCACTTCGGGCCAAAGCGCCTCATGAGCCTGATCGAGATAGAGCAGAGCTTCCTCGATTCCAGCCCTGTGACGCGCCCGTGTCAGTGGAGCGCCCACGCCAGCGGTCAGGGCCTTGATACGCACCCCGAGGGCCTGCTCGAAGCCCTCCATCCCCTCACCTGTCTGGACGCTTAGACCCAGCGTGTTATCCAGCGCCGGATACAGATCCACCTTGTTGCTGACCATCATGGCATCGGGACGCAACGGCATTTCGGCCATACCTGCCACGACGTGTAGCACCAGATCGGCATGTTCCACGTGAAACATTGCCCGGCGTATGCCTTCCGCCTCAATCTCATCCTCGGTCTCGCGCAGCCCCGCCGTATCGACCAGACGCAGCCTCACCCCCTGAAACAGCCAGTCAATTGCGATCACATCACGCGTCGTCCCTGCGCGGTGCGTGACGATCGCCGCGTCATATCCGGCAAGATGGTTCAGCAGGCTCGACTTGCCGACATTGGGAGCCCCTGCAATCACCACGGTCAGGCCACGACGAACGATCTCACCGCGCTTGTCGGAAAGATGCGCCTCCAGGGCAGAGCGAAGGTCGTTGAGGGTGCGCGACAGGGCAAGCTCGACCGCCTCGGGCAGATCCTCGTCAGGGAAATCAATCAATGCTTCCTGATGCGCCAGCAATGTTTTCAGACGCTCGCTCCAGCCTTCATAGAGGCGACTCAAAGCGCCGTCCGCCTGAGCAAGCGCCTGCTGACGCTGGCTCTGGCTTTCGGCCTCCACCAGGTCGGCTATCGCCTCAGCCTGAAGCAGATCGAGCCTGCCTGCCTGTACGGCGCGCCGGGTAAATTCGCCCGGTTCGGCCGGTCGGGCGCCAAGCGTTGTCAGGGCCATTGCCACGCGATCAATGACGGCCGGACCGGCATGGAGGTGCAGCTCAAAGCCGTCCTCGCCCGTATAGGAGCGCGGCCCCGGCAGCCAGAGCACCATTGCGTCATCCAGATGATCGCCCTCATGATGCAGCGCCCGCAGGCATGCATGACGCGGCTTGGGCAGCCTTCCGCCACATAACGACGCAAGCACCTCTTGAGCCCCGGCACCACTTGCGCGCATGATAGCGATTGCTGCCCGCCCGGTTCCTGTCGCCAGAGCGAAGATGACCTCGCCCTTGCGCGCTGCCGGGCGTTCCATCGCGTCAACCATGTGAATCCCTTCTATGCCCCAACTCTCGCTTCATTCCCCCATTGGCCCCCTCACCCTCAGCGAGGATGATGGCGCAATCGTTGCCCTCGACTGGGGTTGGGGGCGCGATCAGGAAAAGACGCCTCTTCTTACCCGCGCCCAGACCATGCTGGAACGCTATTTCGACGGCGAGCCCGAAAGTTTCGATCTCCCTCTTGCCCCTTGGGGGACCGCCTATCGCAAAGCCGTCTGGCAGGCTTTGCGCGACGTGCCTTATGGTGAGACCATCAGCTATGCCGAACTCGCCCTCAAGGCAGGAGGCTCGGCCCGGTCGGTCGGCGGCGCTATGGCGCATAACCCCCTCCCTATCCTGATCCCCTGCCACCGTGTTCTGGGGCGCAGCCATCTAGGTGGTTATTCCGGCGAGAATGGTCTGGACGACAAGCGCTATCTGCTGCGCCTGGAAGGCGTCCCGGTCTGACTTGCCAGCCCTGTAAAAACACTCCCCCGGCAGGCAAATCCTACCCTGCCGGATAAAGCATATGGCGCCATCAGTTGGGTACCTTGCCCCAACATGCTTCATGCAGGCCGCGTTCTACGGCACGATCATCCCTCCGCATGAGGCAAGGAAAACGCGACCAAACCGGGTGGCGTCCACGGCGAAACGCCCCTCGATATCGCCCACAAAAAAAACCGCCGGAAGCATGAGCCTCCGGCGGCTTTCCTTGACCTGCAGACCAGATCAGTTGTTCATGGCGTCGAAGAAATCCTGGTTCGTCTTGCTGTATTTCAGCTTGTCGAGCAGGAAGTCCATGGCATCCATCGTCCCCATGGGCGACAGGATACGACGCAGGACCCACATCTTCGAGAGCGACGCACGATCGACAAGGAGTTCTTCCTTACGCGTGCCCGACTTGGTGATGTCGATTGCCGGGAAGGTGCGCTTGTCGGCAAGCTTGCGATCGAGGATGAGTTCGGAGTTACCCGTACCCTTGAACTCCTCGAAGATCACTTCGTCCATACGGCTGCCCGTATCGATCAGCGCGGTAGCGATGATGGTGAGCGAACCACCCTCTTCGATGTTGCGCGCTGCGCCAAAGAAGCGCTTGGGGCGCTGCAGGGCGTTGGCATCCACACCACCGGTCAGCACCTTGCCCGATGAGGGGACAACGGTGTTGTAGGCGCGCGCAAGACGGGTGATCGAGTCGAGAAGAATAACGACATCGCGCTTGTGCTCAACCAGGCGCTTGGCCTTTTCGAGCACCATTTCGGTCACCTGCACGTGGCGGGTCGCGGGCTCGTCGAAGGTCGAGGACACGACTTCGCCACGCACCGAGCGGGCCATATCGGTCACTTCCTCAGGGCGCTCGTCGATCAACAGAACGATCAGGAACACATCGGGGTGGTTGGCGGAAATCGACGAGGCGATGCTCTGCAGCATCACGGTCTTGCCGGTGCGAGGCGGGGCCACAATCAGGGCGCGCTGGCCCATACCGATCGGGGCGACAAGGTCGATCACGCGCGGCGTATAGTCGCGCTGGTCTTTCTTGCCCTTTCCGGTGGGCTGAGGCTCGGGTGCACCGGCCTGCTCGACTTCCATACGCAGACGACGCTCGGGATAGAGCGGCGTCAGATTGTCGAAGTTGATGCGCTGGCGAACCGCGTCAGGCTCTTCGAAATTGATGGTGTTGACCTTGAGCAGCGAGAAGTAACGCTCGCCATCACGCGGGGCGCGGATCTGCCCCTCAACCGTATCACCGGGACGCAGGCTGAAGCGACGGACCTGGGCAGGCGAGATATAGATGTCGTCAGGGCCGGGCAGGTAATTGGCTTCAGGCGAGCGCAGGAAGCCGAACCCATCGGGCAGAATTTCCAGCGTGCCTTCGCCGTAGATGGCCTGATCATTATCCGCCAGGGTCTTGAGAATGGCGAACATGATGTCCTGCTTGCGCATCGAGGAGGCATTCTCGATTTGCAGCTCTTCAGCATAGGCCAGCAGATCGGCAGGTGTTTTTTTCTTGAGTTCAGCAAGATGCATGAAAAGCGCCTTAGATGGGCTATAGTCCACTGCCCGGACGATTTGGCATCGTGACCGTGACAGATGATCGATCGTGAAAGAATGCCCCGTCAGATGGGCCGCAGAACCGGGCCCGACGATGAGCGAAGACGAAAGGGTCTTGAAAAAGGCCGCATGAATCAAGACAGGCGGCTCTTGCGTCTCAATCTAGTGAGAAATAACGCTTTCTGTCAATAGTTCGGATCAGCCGCGCCACGGCTGCATCATGTATTGACCCGACCTTGCCTCCGATGCGGCCAACCCTGGAAGAATGAAGACCAGAGGAGAGGGATTCACCTTCTCGGCATAAGCACCGGAAATCATGGCTGGCGCGCATTGGCCGTCAAGATGCAGGGGCTTGGGCAGGGCAATATCGATCGTACAGGGAACCGGCCCGCTGAAGCCGGAAGCGGGCTGGTAATGAGCTTGCGTGACGTCCTGCGCGGTCAATGCGCCAGTGAGAGGCGCTGCCTGCAGGGGGCGGTTATCAGCATCAAGCGCGACGAATTCGCCCTGCAGACGGTTACCCTCGATGTGATACCCTACCAGAATCCGCGTCGGCTGACGGCCAGTATAGCCGGGGGCCTGACGAAAGCCGGGGGCCGTGGCGCTGTCGCCCTCATACTTCAGAGGCTCCTGGGCAAGCCGATCAAGCATCTGTTGCGCCTGCTGGGTGGTGGGCTGCAAGGGCCGCCCCGCCTCACCCGCCATGACAGGCTGGGCAACGAGGGTGATGCACATGATCGGAAGGGAAAGGGCAAGGCGCTTCACGTTGAGCGATCTCCAAACCATCCACGGCGCCAGAAAATGAAGAGAGGCAGCAGCACCGAGGCAAGCATAAGGCATAACGCATAATAATAGCCGTAATGCCATTCGAGTTCCGGCATGACCTTGAAATTCATCCCGTAAATACCCGCCAGCAGGGTTGGGGTGATGCCCACAAAGCTGACAACCGTAAGCAGCTTCATCCCGTCATTCTGGTCGATACTGATGAAGCCGAGCGTTGCATCCAGCAGAAACTGCACCTTGACGGTCATCTGCGCTACGTAATCGTTCAGTGAGGCCACGTCGCGCCCGAGAATACGCAGGCGGGTCTGAAGGGCCTCACGAAACTCGAAATACCGCGCATCACCCAGATACATGCCAATGCGGTCCACCCCCAGCAGGCTCTCCCTGATGGATGAGGTAAGGTCACCGCTCTCGCCAAGCTCACGCAGGGTCTGTCGCAATATATTGGCGTTACGGACATGGCGGTTCGGACGTTTGGGCGCAAAGACCGTCCGTGAAATCGTATCGAGCGTATGCCCGTCATTTTCCAGAATATCGGCCAGACGGTTCACGATCGTCTCAAGAAGGTGAATGGTCAGCTCCGGCACATCGGAGAGCGCAAAATCGGCGTCGTTGGACGCAAGGTCACGGCTCATGGTCTCGAAAGCGGTGTAGCTGGAATAGCGCAGGGTGATCAGCCGATCCGGCGAAACGATTATACCCACGGGCCATGCCGTCAGCCGCCCATCGATCACCCGCACCAGGGGCATGGAAAGATAGATCACATCCCCACGCCGGTAGTGGCGTGACGAACTTTCGATCTCTTCCAGTGCGGCCCTGCGCGGCAGGGTCAGCCTGGTCACGGCTTCCGCAAGGCGTATCTCATCCTCATTCGGCTCCACCAGATCGAGCCAGGACACGCCTTTCGCATCATCGGCTGCCAGAATTTCGTGAACCGGCTGCCCGACCGGGTGCGCTAGAAACATCTGGTTTTCCTCTCTGGTTCAGGCGCTTTCACCCAGCGGGTCGGGAATGGACGCAACGCCGCCCCTCTGGTATCGCAGAAACCCGCTCGCCATGTCGATCCATGCCCCGGACAGGATAATTTTCATGAGCTCTGAAGTTCCGCCCCGCCCCAACAGCCTGCGCAACGGCCCCGATCAACGGGGGCGCTTCGGTAGTTTTGGTGGCCAGTTCGTTGCAGAAACACTCATGCCTCTGGTGCAGGATCTGTCGGATGCCTACCAGACAGCCAAGGCAGACCCGGAATTCCGACGCGAGCTGGATTACTATTTCCGCGATTACGTTGGCCGCCCCAGTCCGCTCTGGCATGCAAAACGCCTGAGTGACGAACTCGGCGGCGCGAAAATCTATCTCAAGCGTGAAGAGCTCAACCATACCGGCTCACACAAGCTGAACAATGTGATGGGCCAGATCCTTCTGGCACGCCGCATGGGCAAGACGCGCATTGTGGCGGAAACCGGCGCTGGGCAGCATGGCGTGGCCACCGCCACGGTCTGCGCGTTGTTCGGTCTGAAATGCACGATCTATATGGGCGCCGTCGATGTCGAGCGACAAAAGCCCAACGTGTTTCGCATGCATCTGCTCGGTGCCGAGGTACGTCCGGTAACGGCAGGGTCAGGCACGCTCAAGGATGCCATGAACGAGGCCATGCGCGACTGGGTCGCCAATGTGCATGACACATACTTCCTTGTCGGCACGGTGGCAGGGCCGCATCCCTATCCGGAGATGGTGCGCGACTTCCAGTCAATCATCGGCATCGAAACGCGCGAGCAGATGATGGCCGTCGAGGGACGCCTGCCCGATGTGCTGGTGGCGGCAATTGGTGGTGGTTCCAACGCCATGGGCCTGTTCCATCCCTTCCTCGACGATGAATCCGTGCACCTGATCGGGGTCGAGGCCGCAGGTCATGGGCTGGATAGCGGCTTTACCGCAGCGTCCATCTCCCGCGGTCGCTCGGGCGTGCTGCATGGCAATCGCACCTATCTCCTGCAGGACGAATTCGGCCAGATTGCCGAAGCCCATTCGATCAGCGCCGGGCTGGACTATCCCGGCATCGGGCCGGAGCACTCCTGGCTGAACGATATCGGACGCGCCGAGTATGTGGGTGTGACTGACAAGGAGGCGCTGGAGGCCTTCCAGCTTCTGACGCGTACCGAAGGCATCATCCCGGCGCTCGAATGTGCGCATGGTCTGGCTCATGTCATGAAGATCGCCCCCTCAATGTCGCCGGACCAGATCATCGTCCTCAACCTGTCGGGCCGTGGCGACAAGGATATCTTCACCGTCGCCGAGCATCTGGGAGTTGCGCTGTGAGTCGTATCAAGGCCCGTTTTGAATCGCTCAAGGCAGCAGGGCGCGGCGCGCTCATTCCCTACCTTCAGGCCTATGACCCGGATCTGGAAACCTCTCTCGCCCTACTCAAGGGCATGCCCGCGGCAGGGGCCGATCTGATCGAGATCGGGGTGCCCTTCTCCGATCCATCCGCCGATGGCCCGACCATTCAGGCCGCCGCGCTGCGTGGCCTTAAGGCAGGCGCTACGCTGGCCGGGGTGCTCGATATGGTGCGCGCCTTCCGCGAGACAGATAATGAGACGCCGATCATCCTAATGGGCTATCTCAACCCCATCGACAGTTACGGCCCGGCACGCTTCTGCACCGATGCTGCCAAGGCGGGTGTTGATGGTCTGATCATTGTCGACCTTCCCAAGGAAGAGAGCGATCTTCTGTCAGGAGACGCGCAACGCTGCGGGCTGGATATCATCCAGCTGGTGGCGCCCAACACGCCCGACAGCCGTTTGCCCTATCTGCTCGATACCGCATCAGGCTTCATCTATTACGTGAGCATCACCGGCATTACGGGCACGCGCACTGCGAGCACCGATGAGCTCGCAGCCGCGCTCCCGCGCCTTCGTGCCGTCAGCCCCCTGCCGGTTGCCATTGGCTTTGGCATCCGCACCCCGGAGCAGGCCGCGCAGGCGGCTTCGGTGGGTGATGCTGCAGTCGTGGCCTCAGCCCTGATCGCGACACTCGCTGACACGCTGAAGGATGGAAAGGCAACCGCAGAGAGCGTTCCGTCTGTTCTGGGTCAGCTGGCAGACATCGCCAAGGCCGTTCGCCAGAACTGAGCGGCTCTTGCATAGCTGAACTGAAGTAAAAAAGGCTGCCCCGACACGATGTCGGGGCAGCCTCTTTCATGCGCCGTCATGGCGGGATATCACTGCCCGTCGCGCTTGAGCGACATGCCGAACGCCATTGCGGAGATACCGCCGAAGATCAGCTCGATGGCAATGAATGTGCCGATAAGCCAGAGCCCGGACCACGGCAGGGTAACGAAGATGAACACCCCGGTGAACAAGGCAACTGCCGCACTGAGAATCATTGTCCACCAATTGGCCACGTGACGATGGCCCAGCGCCCAGAGCCCCCTCATTACGCCTGAAGCCATGAAGCACCCGGCCAGGAAAGCTGTCAGAAACAGCGATCCCGTCTCGGGTTCCTGAATAAGAAGAATACCGCCAAGAACGTAGAGAAACCCCATCAGGGCAGTAATCCAGAACCGCGACCCCGGCACGTCACGATGGGCAAAACTCTGCGCCAGATAGGCGACCCCCGAGAAAATGAGCAACATGCCAATAACGACGATGCTCGCCAGCGTGGTCACAACAGTATCGAGAAAGGCAAACACACCAAGCAGGATGAGGGCGGCCCCAATGCCGATGAACCAGTTTGGTTTCAGCTTGGGCGTAAAGGGTGGCAAGCCAGGAATACCGCCTCCGGGAAAGCTCCCGCCTGTGAAGATCCCGCCAGGTAATTCATCGCTGCGCGAGATGTCGCCCGGATCATTGTCACCGGAGGGTTTGTTTTCTGGGGTGTTGCCAAAACCAGACATTACTTTTTACCTTTCTTTCTCATCATTACGCACGAGGCAGGCTGCAGACCGCAAGGCGACGCCCTAAAGAATACGTGACCACCAGCGCCACCTGCACCCATGGGACAAGACGATGTTTCACGTGGAACATTCCCAGGCTTCGCTGCACAAAACGTGATCGGCGCGTCCTGCTGCCATCAATACGTATTGACCAGTCATCATCCCCAGGATCGCAGGTCAGGAGATTGTCACATTTGCCTCCTGACAGTATTGAACACTGCATGAGTGCGAAAGACTTCCGAGCCCGGCTCGCCAAACTGCTATCAGGACGGGACAGCAAAGCACCGAACGGGAATCACGCACGTCATCACCCCCGCCCGATCTTGATGGAGCCTACGGCAGCCCGTGCGCCCAGCGTGCTGACCCGCCGTGTTGAGGCCCTTCGTGCTGGCATCCGCCTGGCCGGGGTCGTTATCTGGGTGCCGCTTTCAGTGGGATTTGAGGCTTTACTGCTCCCCATCCCCGGCGTCCTCAAGATACGCTGGACACGGGTCATCTGGGGCGTTCTATGCAAGTTGCTTGATCTGGATATCCAGGTTGTTGGCAGCCCCGTCGGCACAGTCGGCGGACAGAAAGGACGCGATCGGGGTGAGCGCCCCGTTATCTATGTCGCCAACCATTCGTCCTGGCTCGACATCCCTGTACTGGGAACCAAGATCTATTCCGTATTCGTCGCCAAAGGCGACATCGAACGCTGGCCCATCATGGGGTTGGTCTCCAAGATCGGACGCACCATTTTCGTGAGCCGCAACCGGAGCACAACCGGGCGTGAGCGAGACGAAATGATCACGCGTCTTGCGACGGGAGATAATCTGATCCTGTTCCCTGAAGGCACATCCTCGGACGGGTCACGCGTGCTGCCCTTCATGTCCACATTCTTCGCCATCGCGAAGCTGCCCCGCCTGCCCAAAAACGCACCGCCCGTGGATATGCCCTCCTACCCGCCCGGACTGACGCCACTCATACAACCTATCTCTCTGGTTTATGACCGGCTGGAGGGTTTACCCGTCACGCGCACCCGACGCGCCATTTTTGCCTGGTATGGCGATATGGATCTGGGGCCTCACGTCTGGCAATTCTTGAAAACACGCAATAAGCGTGCGACCGTCCTGCTTCACGCGCCTCTGGCACCAGAAGACTTCCCCAGCCGCAAGGCGCTGGCCAATGCCGCATGGTCTGCCGTCGCACGCGGCGCCGCAGAATTGCGCCAGAACCGGGATACCATGACGGGTTGGCAGCCTGATCTATCGCGCTGACACGCGCGACGGCCAGAACACAACGATCGAAACACACCAATCAGAAATCGATTTCTGTCGTCGCGTGATAGCTCCGGGGCAAGCCGGCAACTGCCGAATTCGTGGCATTGGTGCCGCCATCGACAGAACTCGGATAGACCGAAGCCCAGTATCGCGCATTGGTTACATTACTGACCCCGAAGCGAAGGACCATCGGCACGCGATATACGTGAAAGCCATAGCGCGCACCCAAATCGAGGGTCGTGAACGAGGCAACGAAACTGCGGTTTTCGTTGTCGGCTGCGCGTCTGCCAACAACATGCATACTGGCATTGACCGCGCCACCCCGCGCCCAGCCGGGGTGATAATCGAGCAGGATATTGGCCTGCACCGGAGCCACCCCCATAACCTGCTTGTGCGATGTCAGTGCAGAGCCTGTGTTGCCAACCTGCGCATCAAGCCACGTAACACCCCCTATGACACTCAGCCCTTCGCTGACCCGCCCTGCAACCTGCCCTTCGACGCCGTAATTGCGTTGTGTTCCCGCCTCGCGATACAGGCTGCTCACCGGATCGGTGAAGGCAAAATCACGTGTCATGCGAAAAGCCGCGGCACTCAGCATCACCCCCGACCAAGGGCGGTATTTTGCGCCCACCTCATATTCTTCCGAGCGCAGCGGTGCGAGCACGTCATTGGCATTCCGGCTCGACGCCGGGGCAACCGGCCCCGCCTGAACAGACCGCCCCCATGTGCCGTAAAAGCTCGTGTGCTCGTCGAGCCGATAGATCAGGCTCGTCATGGGGGTAAAAACACCAGAGGCGTTATAGGCGGCGGTCGTGACGCCATTGCGGTTGCGGCTCGTCGTGTCGAGCCAGCTCCAGCCAAGTGTCGCCATGATGGAAAAATGGCGGTTCAGCGCCATCGTATCCCCCAGGAGGAGGGATTGTGTCAGGATCGACGCGGATTGATAACGCCCCGAGAAATAAGGCTGCGTCCCTGCGAACACGGTCGGGGCCCCGATACGGGCTGTTCCCAGTATCGTGCTCGCCCCCGCGGTCGGATTGAAATTGCCCATGCTGTAACCGTTCGAGCCCAGCACCAGCTGATGCGCAAAACGCCCGGTGTGGAACCGGCCATTGACATAGGCGAGGTTCGACCAGACCCGGAAATCATTGGCGGTCGTTGCTGCCGTGATGGTGATGCGATATCGCCCCGTATCGTCAAGCAAGGCATTGGTGACACCAAAGACATTCCGCCAGGCATCCTGATACAGGCCGCCCAGCGTAAGCGACCAGTTCTCGTTGAATGTGTGAATGACCTTGGCCAGCGCCGTATTGGTTGACGCGTTATAACCCGCGAAATCCTGACCATATCCCTGCTGCGCAAGATCGGGCGCCTTGGGCAAGGAAAGCCCCGTGGCAAAGGTGAACCCTCCGGCATAACCACGCTGGGCATAGCTGTACTGGCTGGCGTCGATCTGGATCGTCGTCCGGTTGTCGAGCCTGAAATCAAACGCCCCGGCAATCAGCCCGCGTCGCAGATGCGTACCGGGGGCATAGGTCGTGCCAGACTGGTTGAGCATCGTCACACGGTATCCAAACCATCGCCCATGCCCCACCCGCCCCGATGCATCGAGTGACTCCAGGGGCGCACCCGCCGAGTCCACTCCGAACACCAGATGCTCGCGGGCGTGATCTGTCGGCCGGTTCAGCGTGTAGTCGAATGTTCCCGCCGGATTCTGCGGTCCATACAGCGCGCCCGACAACCCGTTGAGCACCTGAAGGGAATCGAACATTTCGGCAGCATAAGGCGTCGTGATCACCATATTGAGCCCGTCCATACGGGAATTCGCGATCACATCCGCTTCGAAGCCCCGCGATTGCGGACGGCTGGTATTGGGGTCTCCCCGCATTTCAAGCTGCACCGAAGGCAGGTACTGCACCAGATCATTCGCATTGCGCGCCTGCTGGTTCACAATCACATCCCGTGGGACCGCCATGATGGAAAAAGGCGTGTCCAGCAGCGAGCGCGTGCCCAACGGCCCAAGAGACGCATCATGACGGCCATAATCGGCCCCCATACCGGACGCCTGACGACCATGCACAATCACATGCTCGTCTCGTTGCCCGGTCTGCGGTGAGGGTTTGTCGGTGCCTTGCAGCGGCGCTGCTTTGCCCGAGCCTGTGACGATAGCGGTGCTCCCCCAAGTCAGCAGGAGCAACAGGCCATAACGCAGGGCAGAGTGGGTTGAGTGATTGGACATAACCCGTATTCATGCCGAAACGAACGCCCTCTTGCCAGACTGCCTTGCACTGCCTCGAAGGTTTTTGCGCCCGATCCTTGAGCGACATGCCGACGATCGTTGTCAGAAGCGCCCGCTTCTGGCCGGGAAAGCGGCTACCTGATCGGCATTGCTCAACCTATCGGTGAATTGCACATAAGGCTGATCACCCATGCCTCACGCCCCCTTTTCATGAAGCGCAACATGGGGCAGCCTGAGCCGGTCCGTCTCTCCCGCCGATGAGATGGAACAGTCGACCATTTCGCTCTGACTGACACCCAAGAAGGACAAGAACGCTCCCATGGTTTCGAGGACAACGCGCATGACCCGTCGTTTGCTGCGCCCCGCATTGACTGCCCTTCTTTTCGCTGCACCGGCTTCGACGCTCCATATCTCCCGAGCGGCTGCACAGGCCGTGATCACGGGCAACCAAAGCATGACCGCAACGGTCGAGACGATCGATCCGGAAACACGTACCGTTCTGCTGCGTGACAAGAAGGGCGGATTGCTCAACCTCACCATCCCCAAGGATGCGAAGAACCTTCCCCATCTTGAGGCTGGAGACCAGATTTCGGTCCGTTTCTTCCAGACGATGGCAGCCGATATCGCCGCACCCGGCACGCCCCTGCCGGAATCGACCGTGTCATCCGCCAAGGGTTATGCCCGTCGCCACCCGCATGGCACGCTCGTATCGTTCCAGCGTCAGCGCGTGAAGGTGGTGACCGTCGATGCGGCTGCCCATAAGGTAACGATCATCGATCATGCCGACATCACACGCACCATCACTGTGCGTCAGAAGGCGCTTCAGCCCCTGCTGAACAGCCTCAAGACCGGCGATGACGTTGATGTGACGACAATGGATGCCGTGTCATTTTCCGTACTCAACCGGACCGTCAATGGTGATGTCTCGGTTACCGAAAAAACCGGCGAACAGACTCCGGCAGTAACACCGGCTCACTGACTATTCGGGCAGGGTGCGGGGCTTTGCCCTGCACCCGCAGAGGGGCAAGCCCCACTAATCCCCGTTTCAAACCAGGCAGGTTTCCAAAGGACGACCGTCCTTTGGCGAGGCATGGGGCAGCGCCCCATACATCCGCTTACTGTGCAGGCTTGGCCGGCTGCCAGAGCGTATCTGGCGGCGGCAGATGAGGGGAATTATCAATCACCCCATAGCCATCGGCGGCGTAGCCATGATGGGCCACCTTGCGGGGGCCGCACCCCACAAGCACCAGACCACCGACCAGAAGGGCGAGAGACAGACGCCTCAAGCGCCTGGCTCCAGACGCAGACTGTCCGCCACGGCACGGGCCAGCCGGGTATAGGCCTGCGCGGCTTCGCTGTCGGGCGAGGAGAGGATGATCGGCGTGCCGGCATCAGCGCTCATGCGAATATCGGCCAGCAGCGGAATTTCGCCAAGGAACGGCACATTGGCCTTCTCGGCTTCGGCCCGCGCACCCCCATGACCGAACAGCTCGGTGCGATGGTTACAGTTGGGGCAGCAGAAATAGGACATGTTCTCGACCACACCGAGCAGCGGCACATTCATGCGCTCGAACATGGTCAGCCCGCGGCGGGCATCCAGCAGGGCAATGTCCTGAGGGGTGGAAACGATCACGGCACCGCGCAGACTGAGCTTCTGGGCGATGGTCAGCTGGGCGTCACCTGTACCCGGCGGCATGTCGATCACGAGCACATCGAGGGCGGGCCACGCCACGTCGCCCAGAAACTGGCCGATGGCCCCCATGACCATCGGGCCGCGCCAGATCATGGCCTGCTGTTCATCCACCAGAAACCCGATGGACATGGCGTGCATGCCCCAGGCTTCAACAGGAATGATCTTGCCATTTTCCAGTGCAGGCTTGGCGGAATGACCAAGCATGCGTGGCAGGGAGGGGCCATAGATATCGGCGTCCAGCATGCCGGTACGCAGCCCGAGCTTGGCCAGACCGGCTGCAAGGTTGACGGCAGTGGTCGATTTACCCACACCGCCCTTGCCGGAGGCAACGGCGATGATGGCGCGCACCTGGGGCAGGGCCTTGCCATCGGGGCGCATGGGCTGAGGATGGCCGGGGCTATTGGCGGGCTGCTCGAGCTGGAAGGGTCGGTGCCCCTGAGGCTGGGGCGCAGCCTTGCCCGGTGCACGATGGGCCGTCAGGATGATCGTTGCGCGCGAGATACCAGGGAGACGCGCAAGAGCGGCTTCAGCACGGGGACGCAGGGGTTCGATACGCGCCGCATCCTCGCGCGACGTGGCGAGAGAGACATGGGCGTGTCCATCACGCACCGCCACACCTTCAAGCGAGGCAAAGCTCAAGACATTGGATGTGCCGGCTTCATCCTGAACCAGGCGCAGGGTCTCGAGAATCCTGCGCTGGTCTTCCTCGTTGGCGGGTTTTTCAAAATCGGTCATGGTTGTCCTCTGGCGACGGGGCGCTTCTGGCGACGGGGCCGGGCCTTATCCCTTTCGTTTAACATGGCGGGAAGTGGATCGCGCAACCATCTGCGCGTATGAGCAGGTCAATACCGGGGCAGATGCACCCGGGTCGTCCGGGCAGGAGAGCATGACAGGCATGAGCGAGGCCACAACCGACGCCACCCCTAAACGCAAGAAGCGCGACCATCGCATTGATGCCCTGCGCGGCATCGCGCTGCTGATGATGCTGGCCGATCATGCGCCACAGGATGTGCTCAACCGCTTCACATTGCGCAATTTCGGCTTCGCCGACGCCGCCGAGATCTTTGTGCTGCTGGCGGGCTATGCCTCGTGGCTGGCCTATGGCCGCCTGATCCTGCGCGGACCGCCAACGGGTGGATGGGTCATGGGTATCGAGCGCATCGTGCGCCGATGCTGGCGCCTCTATCTGTTCCAGATGGTCATGTTGCTGGTGTCGGTTTTCACCATACGCCAGTGGCGGCATTATTACCCTGTGCCCGTGGATTTTCTGGAGCCCGAACTGGCCCATGGCCATGAGTGGATCTGGAGCGTCCTCAGCCTTCAGGCATTGCCGAACAATCTGAATATCCTGCCGCTCTATATCGTGCTGCTTCTGGCCTTTCCGCTGCTGGTCTTTCTGTGGAAGATCTCGCCATGGCTGCTGGGCGGGGTCAGTCTTGCGCTCTGGGGGCTGATCAACAGCGACCCCACGCTCAACCTGCCCAACTGGCTCGACCCCGATGGCTGGTATTTCAACCCGCTGGCCTGGCAGTTCATTTTCACCCTTGGCATGCTGGCCGCCATCATGGCGGGCAAGCGCGAGGGCAATCTACCGGGCCCCCTCTGGGCCAAATGCCTTGCCGGAGCCTATCTGCTGTTCGGCGCGCTTGAGTGCTTTCCCTATGAAAGCTGGAACCTGCCCAGCCTGAGGCCGCTCGCCGTCGTGCCGCAGGCCGACAAGTCCGATCTGGCCATCTGGCGCTGGACCGACGCTCTGGCCATCCTGCTGCTTGTCCAGTCCTCCGTAACGGCCACGCGCCTTTCGGAAACACGCATCGGGCAGGGTCTCGCGCTGCTGGGGCGTCATTCGCTTGAGGTATTCAGCTTCGGCACCATTCTCGACCTGTTTGCCCGACTGGTGATGAACAGTTTTGGCGATGGCTGGGTCATCCAGATTCTGGTCAATGTGCTCGGCTTCCTTGGGGTCTATGGATTGTCGGTCTGGCTTGATCGCCATCGCCGTCAGGCCGCTCTGATGGCGGGTGAAACACGTAAGGAAGCCCGGGCGGAAGAGAAGAAAGATCGCAGTGCGGAGATAGGTGACGCAAACCCCTGATTTGCGTTAGCCTAGCGCCATGAAACATCGCCTCGTTCTTGCCGCCCTGATGGGCGGCTGGGTTTCCGCCGCCTCCTCCGCCTTTGCCGACCCTGCCCCGGCACCGGCCGCACCCGCAGCAGCTGCGCCGGCGGCTCTTGCACGCAGCGTTCATGCGGCGCCGGACTCCCTGGCCGATCTGGCAGCCAGTCTGCTGCCAGCGGTGGTGAACATCTCGATTTCAGCCACGCTGAAGCCGGGTGAGGATGATGACGATGATGACGGTCCGGACGCCAGCCCCGATGACGGACCGCAGGTGCCGCAGTTTCCCCCCGGCTCGCCGATGGAGAAATTCTTTCACGATTACATGAATCGCTCCCCCTCGCCTTCCGATCCACCACGCAAGATGCAGGCGCTGGGCTCGGGCTTCATCATCTCGCCCGACGGATTCATCGTCACGAACAACCATGTCATCAAGGATGCGGACAAGGTTTCCGTAACACTTCAGGATGGCATGGTGCTTCCTGCAAAGATCGTGGGGCGCGACAGCCGGACTGATCTGGCCGTGATCAAGATCGAGAGCAAGACGCCCTTCCCGACAGTGCCCTTCGGCGATAGCGACAAGGCCCGCGTGGGCGACCGCGTTCTGGCCATCGGTAATCCGTTCGGCCTGTCCGGCACGGTCACCAGCGGCATCGTTTCATCGCGTGGTCGAGACATCAATCACGGGCTGTATGACGACTATATCCAGACCGATGCCTCCATCAACCGGGGCAATTCCGGCGGTCCGCTCTTCAATCTCGATGGGCAGGTGATCGGCATCAACACGGCCATCTACAGCTCCAGCGGCGGCTCCATCGGTATCGGCTTTGCCATCCCCGCCAATGATGCCCGTGGCGTGATCGACCAGCTGCGCCGTGATGGCCATGTGTCGCGCGGCTGGATTGGCGTGCGTGTGCAGAACGTGACACATGAAATTGCCGATAGCATCGGCCTCAAGCCCGAAAAGGGCGCAATGATTGCCGGTATCGACCCCAAGGGCCCGGCTTCTGCGGCAAAGCTGCAGACAGGCGATGTGATTACCGCGCTCAATGGCAAGCCCATTGATGGCCACGCCCTGCCACGCCTCGTGGCCGAAATCGCGCCCGGCACCAAGACGGTGTTCGGCATCTGGCGCAAGGGCAAGACGATGGATGTCACCCTGGTGGTCAAACCCTCACCTGAGGCGCCGGACATGCCGCCAAGCGATGCCAAGGTCAAAGGCCCCAGCAAGCTCGCCCTGGCCGATCTGGGCGTTACCTTCTCTGCCATCGATGACGAGACACGCGGCAAATACAGCCTTTCGGATTCACAGCGGGGCGTGGTGGTAACCGATGTGACGCGCGATGGTGCTGCTGATACGCGTGGCCTTCAGCCGGGCGACGTGGTGACGGAAGTGCAGCAGGTGGCGGTGAATTCGCCGGATGCCCTGTCAAAGGAACTGGCACGCGCACGCCAGCAGAAGAAACATACCGTGCTCCTGCTCGTTCAGGGACAGGACGGGCTGCGCTGGGTGCCGCTGCCGCTATCCGGAGACTGATCTATGCCCTTTGCCTCACTGCTCCGGGCGCGCGAGGATGGTGAGGCCCCGTGGCGGCAGATGGTCAGAACCCTCGTTGCGGTGGCCCTGTGCTGGATCATCGGTGAAGCCACCGGGCTGGACGAGACGATCTGGGCCCTGATCACGGCGCTGATTGTCACCCAGTCGAGCATAGACCAGACTTTTTCCACGGCGCGCGACCAGATCATCGGCACGCTGGTCGGTGCCGTTGTTGGCACACTGGCCATCACCGCACGGCTTATTCTGGGTTTCTACTGGCCTATCTTCTGTGTCGCCCTGCTACCGCTGGCCTATATGGCGGCCGTTCGCCCCTCGCTGCGCTTTGCCGGGGTGACACTGATGATCGTCTATCTTCTGCCCTCGCATGGCGCGAACCCGTACTGGCCGCTGACCGAGCGACTGACCGCCATTTTCCTTGGTGTGATCGTCGCGCTGGTTGTGAGCTTCGTGGTGCTTCATGCCAGTGCGCGGCGGCGCGGTTTCCTCACCGCAGGGCGCATGTTCCGCGAGATGGACGAACTGCTTCAGGCGGCCCTGCGACGGCAGGAAATGTGGAGCGAACTCGAAGCCCGCAACGACCATTGCGCTCGCAATCTGCTGGTGATCAATGAATGTGTGGCAGAGGCCTATCGCGAAAACTGGGGGCTGCTCGAAAAACGCCACCCGATCCTGACCGTGCTGCCCGCCCTGATGCGCCGTATGCTCAGTGATACCATGCTGGTGGCCCGTGCCATCAATGCGGGCAAGGACAGGGGCGGCTTTTCAGGCGTGGCCGGGCTGCATACCGGTCTGAGCCATGCCTATCGCTCTCTCGCCCGGCGCTGCGAAATCCATGCTGCGGGCAAGGCCCATGAGAAACCCTATCGCCCGGGACGGGAAGACGTTCTGAGCGCACTGCCGACGCTGGGGCAGGATGCGCTACCCGAAATGCATTTCGTCATTGCCCTGCTGCGCCAGGATATGCGCCGCGCCACAGACGTGCTGATGAGCACGCCCGAAAGCCGGGCGAAAGACCTGAGAGACATGATCGGCAAGTAAGCCCCAGACAGGGAGCGCCTGCACAGATCGCGTTGAACTTGTGCTCCCCCTGTAACGTTGCTTGGGGTGATTTGGGCCGGGTTGCGCCCTGCGCTTTTTGACGTGCAGGGCTGAATCTGGTCTTTTTGTGTCGTTCAGAAATGGCGCTCCTGAAGCAACAAAAAGGGATTTAAGCTTATGATCACCCGCGAGACCCTGAAGCACCTGCCGGCAGGCGTGGCCGCTCCGTCTTACGATCTCAAGGACATCAAGCCCGGAATCCTGCATTTTGGCGTCGGCAATTTCTTCCGTGCCCATGAGGCCTATTATGTCGACAAGGCCCTCGCGCTGCCCGGTCAGCAGGGCTGGGGCATTATCGGTGTCGGCCTGACCTCGGGCGACCGTTCCAAGAAGAAGGCCGAGGATTTCAAGCAGCAGGACTGCCTGTTCTCTCTGACCGAAACGGCCCCCTCGGGCGAGAGCAAGCGCACCGTTATTGGCGCCCTGCGCGACTATCTCCTTGCTCCTGAAAAGCAGGAAGCCGTTCTGGAATATCTCGCCGATCCGGCCATCAAGATCGTGTCGATGACGATTACCGAAGGTGGCTACAACATCGACGAGCACTCGGGTGAATTCGCGCTCGACAACGAGGCCGTCCAGCGCGATCTGGCCAATCCGGAAACACCGTCCACGATCTTTGGTTATGTGGTCGAGGGTCTGCGCCGCCGCCGCGACGCGGGCAATCGCGCCTTCACCATCATGTCCTGCGATAACCTGCGTCATAACGGCAACGTGGCACGCAAGGCATTCCTTGGTTATGCCCGCGCCCGTGACCCGGAGCTCGCAAGCTGGATCGAGGCCAACGCCACCTTCCCCAACGCCATGGTCGATCGCATCACACCGACGGTCTCGGCAGACATCGCTGCCCGCCTGAACAAGGAGAGCGGTCTGGATGATCTTCTGCCGCTGGTGGCGGAAGACTTCACCCAGTGGGTGATCGAAGATGAATTTGCCGATGGACGTCCCGCCCTTGAAAAGGTCGGCGTGCAGATGGTCGATGACGTGACCGATTATGAGTTCATGAAGATCCGTATGCTCAACGCATCGCATATCTTCCTGGCCTTCTCGGGCCTGCTCCTTGGCTATGATCATATCGACGAGTCGATCAATGACCCCGATCTGCGCAAGCTGGTCGAGACCTACCTCGACACGGATGTCATCCCGACCCTGAAGGCCGCACCGGGTGAAGACCTTGAGAAGTATAAGGAATCGGTCATCTCGCGCTTCTCCAACCCGGCCATGGCAGACCAGAACCTGCGTATCGGCAGTGATGGCGCATCGAAAGTGCAGGTGTTCTGGACCGCCACCATCCAGAACCTCCTGAAGGACAAGCGCGAGCTCGATCGTGTTGCCTATGGTCTGGCTGCCTATCTTGAAATGCTTCGCGGCAAGAACGAGAAGGGCGGCACATTCGAGCCGATCGAACCGACTTTCACCGATGACACATGGAAAATCGCCAGGAGCGACGATTACGAAGCCGGGTTTGCCCTCCCGGCCTTCGATGGCTGGCGCAAGCTTGACCATGCCGCACTTGACGAAAAAGTGACCGAACTACGCAAGGTTATCAGGGAAAAAGGCGTAAAGGCCGCTCTCTCCATCTGAAAAGGATGCGCGAAAGCCGCACTCATGACAGATTTCTAAGGCAGGCGAGTTTTCCTGTGTCCCAAAGTAACTTATGGGCGTTAGGAAAATCAGACATCACCCGGCATTTAGCCGGGTCTGCCGGAGATAGTCATAGTGCTGCGTCGCGATCTTGTTAAAATCGGTGCTGGCCTCTCGATACTGGGGGCCAGCAAAATTGCCCGGGCAGCGCCTGCTGCTGCTCCGAAGCCGACCCCGTTCGACAACAACACGGTACGGCAGATCGCGCAGAACCTGTCGAAATCCGCCTACAAGGCGCCGCAGCAGACTCTCCCCAGCGCCATCGACAATCTGAACTTCGATCAGTTCCGCGGCATCACCTACAAGGAAGAGCGTGCGCTCTGGCACGGCCAGAACCTTGCCTTTGACGTCGAGTTCTTCCCGCGTGGCTTCCTGTACCGCCCGCGTATCAACATGAATGAGGTTGTGGACGGACAGTCTAGCCCGATCGTCTATGACCCTGATATGTTCAGCTATCCTGATCCGATGCTGCGCGTGACCGATGATCTCGGCTTTTCCGGCCTGCGTCTGCGCAATGCCATCAACACCCCCAATGTGATGGAAGAATGTGCCGTATTTCTCGGCGCATCCTATTTCCGCGCTGTGGCGAAGGGACAAAATTACGGCCTGTCCGCCCGCGGCTTTGCCAATGGCACGGGCGACCCGAAGGGCGAGGAATTCGCCCTCTTCCGTGAATTCTGGCTCGAAAAGCCCAAGCCCGGCGTCGACTCGGTCGTTATTCATGCCCTGATGGACAGCCCCTCCGTTGTTGGTGCTTTCCGCTTCACCATTCGTCCGGGCGCCACAACGGTCTTTGATGTGCAGTCGAGCTTCTATCCGCGCACCGACATCACCGAAGGCGGCGTGGCAGCCCTGACCGGCATGTTCTATTTCGATGCCAACAACCGCAATCATGTCGATGACTGGCGCCCCGGCGCCCATGACAGCGAAGCGCTTCAGATGTGGACCGGCACGGGTGGGCAGCTCTATCGTCCGCTGAACAACCCTGTCGATCTCCAGTTCTCGGCCTTCCAGGATGCCAGCCCGCATGGCTTTGGCCTCATGCAGCGCCGCCGCGCGTTCCATGATTTCGAAGATCTCGCGCTAAACTACGAAAAGCGCCCCTCGCTCTGGATCGAACCCATCGGTGACTGGGGCGAAGGCGCTGTCGATCTGGTCGAGATTCCGACACCCAACGAGGTGAACGACAATATCGTGTCGTTCTGGCGCCCAAAACAGCCTATGCAGGCCGGGCACGAATACGGCTACACCTATCGCATGTACTGGGGCTGGGACACGCCCTGGCCGACCGATCTGGCCCGCATTGGCGCAACACGCGTCGGCGCCGTGACCGATCATGCCGATGGCCGCATGTTCGTGATCGATTTCACCGGCAAGCCATTCGAGAACCTGCCCGCCAATGCAGCCTTCCACCTCGTACCGCAGGCCTCGACCGGGACCATCAAGAACGTGGTGGTCGAACCCAATCCGAACATCAAGGGATGGCGTACGACGTTCGAATTCTATCCGGGCAGCGCCAAGCTGGCCGAACTGACGTGCCAGCTTGCCAATGAGCAGGGGCCGATTTCCGAAAAATGGATGTATCGTTGGACGCCGTGAGCACCCTTCCCACCTCTTTCACCCCCTTCGACGTGCTTCCGGCGGAATCGCCCCTTGAGATGCCGACGCAGAACCTGCGTCAGCGTCCCGAGACTTTCGGGCGTGACCGTCATCCCCCCACCACTCCCTCCCTGCTGTGGTTGCGCCGCCTGCTGGTCATTGGCGGTGCCATTGCCCTGACAGGCTGGGGGGCGTTCGAGATGAACCGCGTGCTCAACAGCATGGGCGTCTCGACGCTGGGCATCATCGTTCTGGCGCTGTTCGTGGTGCTTGGCGCCTGGATCTCGCTTTCCTTCACCTCCTCGCTGGCCGGCTTTGTCTCGGTGCTGCGTCACGGGGGTCTGGGTCTTGGCATCTCGCGCGATACCCCTCTACCCGCGCTGATGACCCGGACCGCAGTGCTCATGCCCACCTATAACGAGGACCCGGACCGTGTCCTCGTAGGTCTGCGTGCGATCCATGACAGTCTGGTGGCGACAGGCCGTATCGACGCCTTCGATTTCTTCATCCTCTCCGACACGACAGACCCTGATGTCTGGGTTCGCGAGGAGCGCGCCTATCTTGCCTTTGTGCAGGCGGTGAACGGGCAGGGGCGCATTTTCTATCGTCGCCGCCCCAAGAACATCGATCGTAAATCCGGCAATCTGGAAGAATGGGTCAAACGCTTCGGCGGTGCCTATCAGCAGATGCTCACCCTCGACGCCGATTCAGTGATGGATGGCGGCCTGATCGTGCGTACGGTCTCGGCCATGGAGCGTCACGAGAATGTGGCGCTCATCCAGACCCTGCCGGTCATCATCGGTGGCAAGACACTCTTTGCCCGCATGCAGCAATTTGCCGGGCGTGTTTACGGGCCGCTGATCGCTCACGGCATTGCCTGGTGGCATGGCTCGGAAGGCAATTACTGGGGGCATAACGCCGTCATTCGTACCCGTGCCTTTGCCGAACAGGCCGGATTGCCTCACCTGCCGGGCCGCAAGCCTTTCGGTGGCGGTATCCTCAGCCATGACTTTGTCGAAGCAGCCCTGATGCGTCGTGGCGGCTGGGCCATTCACATGGTGCCGGGTCTGTTCGGTTCCTATGAGGAAAGCCCGCCCTCGCTCACCGATGTCGCCATCCGTGACCGCCGCTGGTGTCAGGGCAATCTCCAGCATGGCAAGATCGTTCTGTCACGCGGTCTGCACTGGATGAGCCGCATGCACATGATGGTCGGCATCGGTGCCTATATCACCTCGCCGCTGTGGCTGCTGTTCCTCATGTTCGGTATCCTGATCTCGCTTCAGGCCCATTTCGACCGGCCCGAATATTTCGGTGATACCAAGACGCTCTATCCGCACTGGCCGCAGGTCGATCCGGTACAGGCCAAATACGTGTTCATCGGCACGATGGCCGTTCTGCTCGCCCCCAAGGCGCTCGCCCTGATCGCAGCGCTCTTTGATCGCGCCATGCTGCGCAGCTGTGGTGGCGTTCTCCGCCTGGTGGCCTCCATCCTGCTGGAAACGCTCATTGGCGGTCTCATCGCGCCGATTGCGATGCTGATCCACACCTCAGGCGTCATTTCGATCCTGCGCGGCCGCGACTCCGGCTGGAATGCTCAGAACCGTGATGACGGGCGCGTTTCCCTCAAGGAAGTGGCGCATGGCTACTGGATCTATACCGCCTATGGTCTGGTCATGGCCGCTGCGGCCTGGTCGGTCTCGTTCTCGCTCTTCCTGTGGATGACGCCGGTTCTGCTTGGTCTGGCGCTGGCCATTCCTCTGGCCGCCATGACCGCAAGCCGTGATGTCGGTCTGTGGCTCAGAAGCTGGGGACTCCTGCTCATTCCCGAAGAGACCAACCTGCCGCCCATCCTGAAGCTCGCCGCCGAGAACGATCTGCGTCGCACCCAGGCCGAAGCCATGCCTGATCGTCCCCCGGCCGAGGCCTTCGCGGCCCTGCGCAGCAATCCGGCCCTCGCCGCCGAGCATCGTCGCGCTCTGCCCGCCGCCCGCCAACCCGGTGCCGCTATCGACGCCAATCTGCTGGTCGGTCTGCTGAAACTGCGTGAAGCTGCTTCCGTGGACAACGCTCTCGCGACGTTGTCCCGGCAGGAGAAAGCCTCGGTCCTGTGCAGCGCAGAAGGCTTGGACCTCATTCTCGGCCTTCCTGCCTGAACAGGGTTCATGGGAATAATGCCTGTTCCGGTATTATTCCCACGGGGCTCGGCCCCGCATCCATGAAGGGATAAACCCCTTTAATCCCCCACCAAATTTCCCGGAATCGCGGAAGCTCCCTGCCTGCAGGCATGGTCTCGGGTAGCGCTCCATAACGGCAGGCCACAAAAAAAGGCCAGCCTTGCGGCTGACCCCTTTTGTCGTTCGATCGTAGCAGGCGCTTACTTGAAATCCTGCCCGCGCTGACGGACCTGGGCGCAAAGCTGCGTACGATGGCTCAGATCGAGGGTCGAGACATCAAAGGGAACGTTGGTGTTGCTCTGCAGCAGGCCCTGACCACCCAGCGAGTAGTACTGGTCGTTCTGCACATCGGGACGCTTGGCCAGCTTGCGGCCTACAACGCGCAGCGTGTTGCCGTGCACCAGGTGGTTACGCACACAATAGCTGGCGAGGCCAGCGAGATTCCCGGCCTTGGCCGCATCGAGCGAGGGCAGACCATAATTATCGAGAACACCCGGCGTGCTGGCGGTCGCTACCGTGTTGCTCACGCCGCTGCCACCAACGGCCTGCATGACGTGACTGGCTGCATCCGGAGCGCCATCACGATGAACAGGAATGGACCCGGCAGGCATCACGGTGGACTGCGTTCCTGGTGCGACGGACGGCACGGGAGCCTGCTGCGCATGCGCAGAGGCGCCAGCGAAAGTAAGGCCAGCAACGGCGGTCAGACCGAGACAAAGACGAGACAACATGAAAGCGATCCTTTTTTTCTGCTCTTTTTCAGACCCGTCTCTTGCAAGCGGAGCCTGTTAAAACGCGCTTTCCCGAAAGTATATCGGGATGAAGGACGTGTGCTTTCCTAACATGTGAGGCGCTAAGTGGTTTATTCCCCTATCGAAACTTCGGCGCTTCATCATGGGGACGTTGAGGTGCGCTCCATTCTGCCGCACTCTGGTACAGGTTTTGTTTTTCCAGACTGAGGTCCTGCCATGATTCCTCCCTCGCCACGGCGCGTACCGCACACCATTACCCAGCTCGAACGGGTCAGGCAGGATGACTACGCCTGGATGAAGGACGAGAACTGGCAGAAAGTCCTGCGTGATCCGTCCCTGCTCCGCACGGATATCGCCGAAGCCCTGCGCGAGGAAAACAGCTATACCGAGCACTGCCTGGCCAATGTGGCGCCAGAGCGCGCCGCGCTGCTTCAGGAGTTGATCGGCCGTATCCCTCCAGCAGAAGATTCCGTTCCCTGGCCCGATGGGACATGGCTCTATTTTTCCCGCTTCGCCAAAGATGCACAGCATCCGGTCTATCTGCGCCGCCCCCGGTCCGGCGGTGAGGATCAGGTTTTGCTCGATGTCGAGGCGCTGGCCAAAAGCCACGCCTATTTCGCCCTGGCTGGCGTCCGTCATTCCGATGACCACCGGGTCTTTGTCTATGCCGCCGATACGCAGGGGTCAGAGGTCTATCGCCTGCACAGCATCGATACGACCACCGGTGATACCTTTGCTCCTCCTGTCGAGAGTGCCGCGGGCAGCTTCGTGATCTCGCCCGACAGTGCCTGGCTGTTCTGGATCTACCGTGATGACCACGGACGGCCCTCGCGCGTCTATCGTCGTCCGCTTGCAGGCGGCGAGGATGTTCTTGTGTTCGATGAGCCCGATTCAGGCTTTTTCCTGAGCCTGTCGGTCACAGCGTCACGCCAATGGATCCTGATCGAACGTGGCGATCATGACACGAACGAGACGCTGCTGATCCCTGCCAGCGACCCGACACAGCCCCCCCGCATCGCCTCGCCCCTCAAGCGGGGCGAGCGTTATACCCTCACGCACTGGAATGACCGTTTCATCATTCTCACCAATGCGGAAGGGGCAGTCGATTTCCAGTTCATGCAGGCGCCGGACCAGTCGCCATCGAGAGAAAACTGGACGCCTTTCCTCGCGCATGAGCCAGGGCGCTTCCTGCTGGGTGCCGCAGCGTGTCGGGGCTATCTCGCCTGGGCGGAACGGGTGAACGGCAATATCGAGATTCATGTCGTGTCAGAGAGCGCTGCGGGGGACCGTGCCGGGAACGATACCGATCAGGGCGATATCCGCACGAAGGTCCGCACGATCGGCATGAAGGAACCCGCTTTCGACCTCACCCTGCTGGGCTTTCTCGAATATGAAGACAGCATCCTGCGCTATATCTACGAATCACCGACCACGCCCGCGCACTGGTACGATCTCGATATGCGCACAGGCGAGCAGAGCCTGAAGAAAATTCGTGAAATCCCTTCGGGTCATGATCCGTCCCTTTACGAGACCCATCGCCTGTTCGCCATCGCCTCTGATGGCGCAGAGGTGCCCGTCACCGTTCTCAAGCGCCGGGACACCCCATGCGACGGAACGGCTCCCCTCCTGCTCTACGGGTACGGGTCTTACGGCATCTCGATGGAGTCCGGGTTCAGCACCTCGGTGTTCAGCCTTGTCGATCGTGGCTGGGTCTATGCCGTTGCGCATATCCGTGGCGGCTCGGAAAAGGGCTGGAACTGGTTTCTTGAGGGTCGCGGCAAACACAAACCCAACAGCTTTACCGATTTCGTGGCCTGCGCCCATCATCTGGTTGGGCAGGGCTACGGACAGGCCGGGCGTATCGTGGCGCATGGCGGTTCTGCGGGCGGGTTGCTCATGGGGGCGGTTGCCAATCTTGCCCCGGAGTTGTTCGCCGGCATTGCTGCCCAGGTACCGTTTGTTGATGTGCTGAACACGATGTCAGATGACACCCTGCCACTTACCCCGCCGGAATGGCCCGAATGGGGGAACCCGCTGGAAGACCGCGACGCGTATGATCTGATTGCCAGCTATTCGCCTTATGACAATATCCGACCCGTGGCCTATCCCCCGGTTCTGGCGATGGGTGGATTGTCAGACCCCCGTGTGACCTACTGGGAGCCGGCAAAATGGATCGCGAAACTGCGTGAAGTTGCCACGGGCGGGCCCTTCCTGTGCCGCATCAACATGGATGCCGGGCACGGGGGCTCATCGGGTCGGTTCAAGCGGCTGGAAGAAGTGGCCTATGTCTATGGCTTCGCACTCTGGGCCATGGCCCGTCGCCCGCTGCCGGGTCAGACTCCCTGATCTGGAACCCGGCCCCTTTCATACGGGGCCGGGACGATAATCAGTCGTCGCTATCGGCCTGGGGGCGTGGCCTTATGGCGGCACACATGGCCGGGAGCTTGGGATCGGCCTCACCCTTGGTGCGGCACAACGTCCGGGCATCCGTGCCACAAACCTCGATCGTCTCCTCAAAATCGGATTCGAGCACATCGCGCGCTACAGCCGCATCCTGATTGTTGCTGTCCGAGTCCTGGTTCGCCACGATCTTCTGCGTCTTGTGCAGCTCCTTGAGCGCCTCCACACAGCTGTCGCTGGCCGAGTCCGGGTCGGTCTGGAGAACGGCCAGAATCCGGTTGAGCACGGAGGCAGGATCGTTCTTGGGCTTGGGCGCAGCCTGCGCCGAGAGGGGCAGACCCACCATGAGGGCGGCTAGAACAGGCAGAGCTTTCTTCATGGAATCAGGATAATTGGGTTTTCATCCTTTGAAAACGCCCAAAATAAAGGGTTTCATGGGGTTGAGGCTCAGTCGGGAGTTGACTCTGACCGGAGCCATGAGTATTCCGACCACCTCTCGCGGGCGCGACGCCCGTTCGTCTTGCATGGCCCGGGAAGCAAATTATCATGAAGATTCGTAACAGCCTCAAATCTGCCAAGCTCCGCGACAAGGACTGCCGCGTCGTTCGCCGTCGTGGCCGCGTCTATGTCATCAACAAGAAGAACCCGCGCATGAAGGCTCGCCAGGGCTAATTCCCTGCTGATGCCGAAACGGAGCTTCCGCCCCGTTTTGACGCGTCACACGGCCCTTCGCGGGGCCGTCGTCAGGCCGTGTCTGCTCTTGGGCAGCGCGGCTTTTGTCGTTCTGGCCCTCTCCCCGGCCAGGGGATCGCCTGACGGCCACCCGGCGCCCGGCCATAAACCCGGCCTGCACAGGGCTGCTACCGATCGGGCAATCCCTGACAAGACGAGCACGAGCAGCGCAGACAAAGGGCGGCCAAACGGTTCTGTAGGCACGCCCCCCGCGATGCGAGATAACGGCAAGCCGGATGCCGCCAAGCCCTCTCCCGGTGCCAAGCCCCCCAACGCGCCAAAGCCTGACCCCCTTCAGGAAACGAGCAAGGCCCTGCGTATCGCGCATAAGCCCGCAGAAGCCCGCGCTCTGGAACGACGCGCCGAGACGCTGCGCCAGAAGAACCTCTCTGCCAGCACGCGCCTGTTGCTGGAAAATGCGGATTCGAGCCTCAAGGCCCATGATTATCGCAAGGCCGAGGCGGCACTCGACAACGCCCTTGTGCTTCAGCCTGACAAGCCATTCATCCGGCGCGGCCGTGCGCGGGTGCGCTATGCAGCAGGCGATTTCGAAGGGGCGATCAGCGATCTGGGCGTTGCCTTGCAGAAAGACCCTGACGACCCGCTTTCGTGGCAGTTGCTCTCGCAGGTCGAGGAGGAACGCCACGATCTCAAGGCGGCCCTGCAGGCGGCCCGACAGCTTCTCGTGGTCGATCCGCTGGCCAGCGGCGGTGCCAAACGTGTGAAGGCGCTGCAGGCCCAACTGGATGGACGCGCCATTTAAAGCGCATCACGATCTCAACTCTGCCTTGATTATGCAGTTTGATGAGATGTCGAAGTCAAAGGAGAACATCATGTTCAAGAAGAACAAGGCTCAGGTTACCGAACTGACGGCCCCCGAGGCCCAGAAAAAGGGCTGCTGCATCAGCAAGATGTGCGGCTCGGCCAAGCCGCAGACCAAGGAAGCCATCCTGGGTGGCCTGACCTTTCTCAGCATGTTCGGCCCCAAGAAGCTGCGTCCCCATCTGCAGCACCTCCTCGCCGTGATCGCCATCGTGACCTTTGTCGTCAAGGCCATCAAGCCCAAGCGCGAAGACAAGTCCGCCTGATTTTTACTCCTTCCCTCGCCCTCGCCCGGGGGTGACAAGTCTTCTCACCGGGCGAGGGCGATGCCGGGGGTGCCCGGCCTCAGCAGGGCGCTGCCCTGCACCCGCGAAGGGGCACACCCCTTCAACCCCCGCTTCGAAGTAAGCAGGTTTCCAAAGGACAATTGTCCTTTGGCGGGGTTTGGGGCAGCGCCCCAATGCCGATAAGTCCGTCGAAACGCTTTCTTTCTAAAGAAACGAAATCGGGTCGATATCGATATCGATGCGCTCATGGCTCGTCAGTTTCACGCCATCGAGCCATGCCCGCAGGATGGGCTGAACCGCCACATTGCGTCGGGTACGCAGCAGGAGGCGACGCCGATGGCGACCCCGCAGAATAGCGAGAGGGGCCGGTGCAGGGCCAAGCACCTGGATACCGGCGCCTTCCGGGGCACGTGCGCCCAGAAGATTGGCAACCTTATCAGCGGCCTCGGCTGAATCCGCACTGACTATGACCGCAGCCAGACGCCCGTAGGGCGGCCAGAAACCGGGCTTTCGCTGCGCCGATTCCTGCTCCATGAACGCCAGATAATCGTTCGAGACGAGCGCCTTCATGACGGGATGATCCCCCAGATAGCTCTGAAGCAGAACCGTCCCGGGCTTTTCCGCACGGCCAGCGCGACCCGCCACCTGATGAAGAAGCTGGACCGTGCGCTCGGCGGCACGCAGGTCGCCACCGCCAAGACCGAGATCGGCATCAACCACACCCACAAGAGTGAGGTCAGGGAAATGCCAGCCCTTGGCAACAATCTGGGTACCGATCACAAGGTCGATCTCGCGATCGCTGATGCGCCTGACTGCGTCGGCCGTCGCTGAGGGCGAGCCCAGCGTATCGGAGGCCATGACCAGAATACGCGCATCGGGAAAATGCAGCCGCGCTTCCTCATGCACGCGCTCGATACCCGGCCCGACGGCCACGAGGCTGGATTCGGCAGCGCAGGACGGGCAGGTATCGGGCAAGGGCTCATGATGCCCGCAATGATGGCAGGTCAGGATCTGCCGGGCCCGATGCTCGACCAGCCAGGCCGAGCAATTGGGGCACTCCATACGATGACCGCAGGCACGGCATAGGGTGAGGGGCGCATAGCCACGACGGTTGAGGAACAGCATGGCCTGTTCCTCACGCGCAAAGGTCGCGCTGATGGCGTCTGTCAGGGCAGGCGACAGAAACTGGCCGCGCTCGGGCGGCGCCCGGCGCATATCGACAAGGCGCACATCGGGCAACGTGGCGTTGCCGTGGCGGCTATGCAGCACCACGTGCTGGTAGCGCCCGTGCTCCACATTGGTGAGCGTCTCAAGGCTGGGCGTGGCAGAAACAAGAATGGCCGGCACATCTGACAGGCGCGCCCGGACAATGGCCATATCGCGCCCGTGATAGGTTACTCCCTCTTCCTGCTTGAAGGCTGTCTCATGCTCCTCATCCACCACGATCAGACCGAGATCGGGGAAGGGCAGAAACAGGGCCGATCGTGCGCCCACCACAACCGGGGCCTGACCTTTGACAATGGCATGCCATGTCTCGCGACGTTTCTTGCCGCCCAGTTCGGAATGCCAGAGCGCAGGCTGCACACCAAAGCGTCTGGCAAAGCGATCTGTCCACTGCGTGGAAAGCGCAATTTCGGGCAGCAGCACGAGACATTGCCGGTTGGCCGCAAGACAGGCGCCGATGGCCTCGAAATAGACTTCGGTCTTGCCCGAGCCGGTCACCCCCTCAAGCAGGGTGACGCCAAAGCTGTGCCCCTGCACCGCACTGGCCAGTACATGCGCGGCCGCCTGCTGTTCATCTGAAAGATGGGGAGGATGAAAAGCAGGGTCCGGCGTGGCAAATAGCGGTGCCGAAACCAGAGGGACCTCCTGCAGCAATCCGGCTGCCGCCAGCCCCCGCAGGACAGATGACGAGACGCCGGTCTTTTCCGTCAGGCTTGCGGTAGAGAGGGGAACCTCACTGACGGCCTCCAGCACCGACTGGCGCGCCTGCGTCATGCGCAGCCCTGCCGGGTCGGCCTGCCCCCTGACCCAACCGAGTTGAACCTTTGTGGGCATGGTGTGACGGGCGCGAATGGCCATGGCAAGCACAAGGCCGGGCGGCGTCAGGGTATAAGCGGCCAGCCAGTCGATAAACCGCCTGAGATCACCCGGTATGGCAGGCATATCGAGGCGCCCCAGCACCGGCTTGAGGCGTGTGAGCGCAATGGGGCGTGCAGCGGCGGGTGCAAAATCAGCGGGAACGTCGCTTTGCGTGTCCCACACGCAGCCGGTCTCCTGACGTCGCCCGAGCGGCACACTGACCAGGTCACCCGGCGCAACTGTGCCTTCAGGCGCGAGATAATCAAGGGCTGTGGGAAAAGGCAGCGGCAGCAGAACGCTGATGCGCACAGCTCTCTCGCCATCTGCCTTCAGCTTCACTAAGCTCGGTTCTGTCATGCTGCCCAAGCGCCCCCTTCTGCCCTGCCCTCTTAGCCGAGACGAGGTCCGCCGTCATGCTGATGCATGAATGTCTCGATTCATGGCTCGACTGGCTGACCCATGAAAAGCGGGCGCGCCCCAACACTGTTCTGGCCTATCGCAACGATGTCGCAACCGCTCTGGCATTTCTGAGCGAGCATCTGGGGCAGGAGCCCGATCTCTCCGCCTTTGCCTCCTTGCGCACGAGCGATTTCAGGGCATGGCTGGCCTATGACACGAACCGAGCCGAGAGTGGAAAAGGCACGCCCGATGGTCGTGCCCGCTCCCGCGCCCGAAGGGTCTCGGCATTACGGTCATTCTATCACTATCTCCATATCAGGCACGGGGTCAGCGCCAGCGCCCTGCGCCAGCTCAAGGCACCAAAGACACGCAAGCGTCTGCCGCGCCCGCTCTCGCGCGACATGGCACGCAGTGCGGCCTCCGATATTGCGGCCCTTGAGCAGCACCCGCTTTGCGCCGCGCGCGACGAAGCCCTGTTCACCCTGCTTTATGGCGCGGGCCTGCGTATCGGCGAAGCATTGGCGCTCGATCTGCGTGACTGCGACCGCGCTGCGGAGTCCGGGTTGCGCGTTACCGGCAAGGGCGGCCGGGAGCGACTTGTGCCGCTTCTGCCAAATGTCCTCAAGGCACTGGCCCGGTGGCGCAGCCAGCACCCTTGCCCGGCCCCGGAGGCGCCGCTCTTCGTGGGGTTACGCGGCAAGCGTCTGCAACCCGCCGTGGCGCGCCGTGTCATGCAGGTCTGGCGCGAGCAGAGCGGTCTGGACAACAGCGCCACCCCTCATGCACTGCGTCACTCCTTCGCCACCCATCTGCTGGAGGGCGGTGCGGATCTGCGCGCCATCCAGGAACTCCTGGGTCACGCCAGCCTTTCTACGACGCAGGCCTATACGCTGGCCGATGAACGCCACCTCCTTGCCGTCTGGCAGGCCCATCCACGCGCAAGGAAATAACGAGAATGATGCGCCCTGTTGCCTTTCTCCTCGCCATCATGCTGGCGGGCTCAGGCCTGTCTCGTGCCCATGCCGGCCCCTGCACGCCCGAACGTATTGCCGACATCCCGCTTCATAATGACGGGCTGTTCCTGAATGCCCCTGTTGTGCTCGATGGACGTCAGGCGCGATTCATTGTCGATACGGGTTCTGAAGGCAGCCTGATCACGCCAGAGGCCGCCTCGGCTCTCAAGCTCGCAGCCGATCCGGCGCATCTGACCGTCATACAGGGGCCAAACGGGCGTGGTCAGCTCGCCCCCAACATGATGATACGCGCTCTGTCCATCGGGCTGCTCCCTCTTGGCTCGCGCTCGATACCGCTCGGTGCCCTGCCGGGGCTTCCGGCTCTGACACCCCCGATTGCCGGTCTCATGGGCGTCGATCTGCTGCGCGGGATGGATGTCGAGTTCAACGTCCCGCAAAAACGCCTCACGCTGTGGCGTTCACCCTCACGCGACGCACGCTGCCCCATCGCGCCTTCATGGCCTGCCGGTTACACCACCTTGCGGGCCAGGCGCGAAGGGGCCCGTCTGGCGCTGTCCTTCACACTGGACGGTCATGAGGGGCTTGCCTTGCTCGATAGCGGCGCACGCTCTCACATACTCTCACGGCGCTTTGCTCACGCCATGGGCATCAGCGACGATATCCTGCGCCGGGATCAGGGCGGCGTGACAAGCGGTGTGGATCTCAATGCACGCTGGTATCACTGGCATCATTTTCATGAACTGCATCTGCAGGAAGAAAAGCCCGGTACCGGCAATCCGGTGTGGAAAGACCCGGTACTGACAGTGTCCGACATGCGAGACAATGCCGACATGCTGCTGGGGGCCGACTGGTTTGCCCAGCATGATATCTGGATTTCGTTCAGCGCCGGACAGGTCTGGGTGCGTTAACCCACTGCACATCGGGACATATCGAAAGTCGGGGAGTGTTCCGTGGTGGAGCTGAGGGGAATCGAACCCCTGACCTCCTCATTGCGAACGAGGCGCTCTCCCATCTGAGCTACAGCCCCACGGAACGCGTCGGAAGCTACACGGTCCTGTCCCAAAGTCAAGATTCGCCTGCTTTATGGTCGCTCCCGCCACCGGCCAGAGCGCTTGCGCAGCTCACATGTTGTCTCATGGCCCTGCCAAACGCTAAGCTAGGCATTCCATCGTTTTTCAAAGAGACCGGATTTGCTGATCATCACCGTTTACAACATCATCATGATGCTGATTCAGCTCTTCACATGGGCGCTGCTGCTATACTGCGTGATGAGCATGCTGGTGGGTTTCCGGATTCTCGATCCAGGCAACCGCTTCGTTTACAATGTCGTGATTTTCCTTGGTCGCATTGTCGAGCCAGTGCTGAACCCCGTACGCTCGATCCTGCCGCAATTCGGAGCCCTTGATCTGAGCCCGCTCGCCGTCCTGCTGGGGCTCCAGTATCTTGTCGTGCCAGTGCTCAACCGACTGGTTTTTGCCTCACTGCATGGCAGTTTCTAAGGCGCATCGCCAGCGCACCTTGCAATAGCCGGCCACGCAGACGGGCGTATCAGTCACGACCGACCATCGTCGACTGACCGGCCTCCCCGAACCGGAAACTGGCCGGATATTCTGATCCGGCCAATATTGAGCGACAAACCTAGTCGGCAACGTCACTGAGTTCGTGCCAACCGAGCTTGGCCGACAGCAATGATGCCGTGTGGCGCACCTGAGGGGCCAGAGCCTTCATGCGCAGAAGTGGCATCTCGCTAGCCCCACCCGTCACACTGATCGACGCCACAATGCTGCCCGAAGCATCTCGCACCGGCGATGCGACGCAGTGGATACCAATCTCATCATCTTCCAGATCGAACACGCAATCGGTCGAGCGATAGAAGCGCATGCGATTGATCCAGCTCGACAGACCGGCAGGCATATGACGATAACTGGTGCGATACAGACGCGCCCATTCTGTTTCCGACTCATCCAGAATCAGCGCGCGCCCCGTACCCGTGCGTGCAAGGGGGAGGTGCTGGCCTGTCCGGCTACGGACTTCAAGAGGCATACGCCCTTCCAGACGCATCAGATAGATCACGGCGCTGTCTGCACGAACGCCCAGATGGACCATGCGACCGGTTGTCTCACTGAGCGTATGGAGCAGAGGGGTGGCAAGCCCCAGCAGGGGCGTGGCGGCCTGTGCCTGCGTGGTGAGCGAGGTCAGTTTCTCACCCAGACCGTAACGCCCCATGGATTTCAGGCGTAACCAGCCCTGCTGTAACAGGGCTGCTGTCAGGCGCTGGGTTGTGCTGCGTGTGCAGCCAATTTCCAGCGCCAATTCGGAAAGCGTATCGACGCCAGCCTTGACGGCCAGAATGATCGACAGGCCACGCCCCAATGTCTGGGTACCCTGGGGCCAGTCTTTATCCGAATATGCCACATGCCGCTCCATGTTCTTTGAACGGTGCCTTGGACTTTGAAAGGGCTTCTCGTTCGCTTTTGAGACTTTTTATTGCTCCGCAAGGGAGGCATAGAAGCATCTCATAGCGTTATTCACGGGCGAATAAACACTTATCTTCGTTTTCTGGTCACATCTATGTAATCAAGACGAAGACAGTTCCGATTTTCTCTTAAATCAATGTTTATAGGGAGGAAGCTTTATCTGGTAAAGTGTTGGCCAGTATTTTCCGGTGACGAATAATCTATCATTCTCGTGATCGTAGGCGATGCCATTGGGCACAGCATCCGGATCATCCAGACCAACTTCTTCTTCGAGATTCGTCAGATCGACCCATGACTTCACTTGACCCGTTTCGGGATCGATCCTCGCGATTTCCGGAGTCATCCATATATTCGCCCAGATTTCTCCATGAATATATTCGAGTTCATTCAGTCTGTTTACTGGAATACCATCGGCGGTTACACACAACTTCCCGACGACATGTAATGACACAGGGTCAAGATGCTTCAGACAAGATGTTCCGTCTGAGAGAATCAGTGTCTTGTCATCATGGGTCAGGCCCCAGCCTTCCCCCGTATAATGGAATCGCCCCCGCAGCGTCAGTGACGGGAAACTCCAGATGTAGCCGCTCCCACTACGCCATGTGACGCTGATCAGCCGATCCTGCCAGTCCACAATGCCCTCACCGAAATGCCCATCCGGCACAGTAGCCTGTGCGAGGGTCTTGCCTGTCTCCAGCGAGACCCGTCGTATGACCGATCGGCCTGAAAGCCCTGTGCTTTCGAACAGCGCACCATCGCGATAGAACAATCCCTCGGTAAACGCCGAAGGGTCATGGGGAAAACGGGCGATAATCTGCGCTGGTTCGACAGGCGGACTGGCAAGGCCAGCAGGCGCGAACAGACAGGCTGTCATTGCCAGGCCGGAAAACGAGGCAATACAGACAAGTAACAGGCGCATGGGAGGGCTTTTCGCTGGCGGTTTCACCCGAACGCTATACGCCCGCCCCTCATTTTCCCACAATCACCCTCTCTCGATCCGGAACCGGGGCAGGAGGGGTCAACCCAGAGGGCGGAAGAACCGGTACGACGATCTCAGGACGGGCGACCGTTGATCGCCATGAAGGCCTTGCCCACACGCCTTGCGACGTCATGGATCTGTTCCTCGCTACAATCGACTGGCAGCTCGAAACGCTTGCGCTGGACAAGGCGTGTCTGACACAGCGCCATGAACTGCTCAGCGGCAAAAAGCGGGTCATCGGTCACTATGTCCCCTCGTTCGACCCAATGCCCGATCCACTCCGTCATGGTCTTGAGCGTACGTCCGAAGCCGTGACGCCAGAATGTATCGGCCAGAACCGGAAAATGCGGCGCTTCGGACACGATGATACGATAGAGACGCAGCGGACCAGGCTGAAGCAGAACGGTGATGAACCGCTCGGCCAGCTTGGTGGCTGATTCCTCACATGTCATGGCCGTCAGGTGACTCTGACAAATGGCGGGCGCGAGTTTACCCCGGCTCAGATCTTCGATGACAGCGCCAAACAGCGCTGCCTTGTTCTCGAAATGGTTGTAGAGGGTCCCTTTCGACACACCGGCGCGACAGGCGATCTGGGACATGGAAGCCCCTTCATAGCCGGATTCGAGAAAGATCGCCTCAGCCCCATCGAGAATCTGGCGGCGCTTGGCGTTGCAAGCCGCACTGTCTCGAGCGGAGTCTTCATTGTCGGGCGAGGCGATAGTGTCGTTCTTGTTCAACCGGTCCATCCGTCTGACGCATTGGTCTGGTGCCGGTGGGCAACGCACAAAACTTGAGGGCGGCCCGATGGCAGACCCTCAGAACTGACCGAACGGGTCGATCAGCGCAAGCCAAAACTGCCCGATGCGCGCCAATCCTTCAGAACTGCAACGAGAATGACTTCAATGTGTCCATGAAAGGTCTAGGCATTGCGCCTGCGGATCGCGATAAATTGGTTGAGACGACCCGTTTTCAGAGACATGAGATCCTTATGACCCCTACAAACCCGAATGCGTCGCGCCCCAGCCGAGCCCTGCCCCCGGGAGTTGTCACAGGTGATGACTATCTCACCCTGATCGAGGCCTGCAAGCAGGGCGGATATGCTCTTCCTGCCGTCAATGTTGTGGGCACCGACAGCGTCAATGCCGTGCTCGAAGCCGCAGCGAAAAACAATTCCGATGTTATCGTTCAGTGCTCCAATGGCGGTGCACGTTTCTACGCCGGCGAGGGTCTGGCTGATCAGCACAGGGCCCGCGTGCTGGGCGCTGCCTCGATGGCCCGCCACGTCCATCTTCTGGCCAAGGAATACGGCATCTGCGTGATCCTTCACACAGACCACGCCGATCGCAAGCTCATCCCCTGGGTGGAAGGTCTGCTCGATCTGAGTGAGGCTGAGGTTGCCGCCGGACGCCCGCCTCTTTTCTCCTCGCATATGATCGATCTCTCCGCAGAGCCGCTTGAGGACAACCTGGCCGAATGTGCGCGCCTTCTGCCCCGCATGGCCAAGCTCGGGATCAGCCTGGAAATCGAACTGGGTGTTACAGGTGGTGAAGAAGACGGTGTGGGCCATGATCTCGAAGATCATGAGGATAATGCCCATCTCTATACGCAGCCCGAGGACGTCCTGACCGCCTGGAACCGTCTCTCGCCGCTCGGTCACGTCACTGTGGCGGCGTCCTTCGGCAATGTGCATGGTGTCTACAAGCCCGGCAACGTGCAGCTTCGGCCCGAGATCCTGCTCCACTCACAAGAGCACGTCGCTGAAAAAACCGGCCTTGGCCCCAAGCCGCTCGCACTCGTCTTTCATGGCGGATCGGGTTCGGAAAAGGACAAGATCACCGCTGCCGTGTCCTATGGTGTGTTCAAGATGAACATTGACACCGATGTGCAGTTTGCGTTTGCCAATGGCATTGGCCAATACGTGCTCGATCACTCCAAGGCCTTCCTGCACCAGATCGACCCCGAGACCGACGCCCCCTACAAGAAGTTCTACGACCCGCGCAAATGGCTGCGCGTTGGTGAAAAGAGCATCGTCGACCGTCTGGAGGAGGCATTTGCCGATCTCGGGTCGAAAGGCAGATCCATCGCTACCAGGGACTGAAGGACGTGACCTGCGAGATCGTCAGGGCGTTCAGCGTCGTGCCAAGCCAGACCGCGTTGTTCGAATCCACTTACGGGCCGGAAGGCCCGTGGGTACGGCTCTACCGCAATGTCCGCGAGTATCTCGGCACGCGCCTCATTGCCGATCTCGACAAGCCAGGCGACTATATCGCTATTGATGAATGGACGTCGCACGGGGCCTATCTGGATTTCCAGAAAGACCATCCCGATGCCTTTGCAGCCCTCAATGAGGCCTGCTCGCCCCTGATTCAGGACTGGCATTTCATCGGGGCATTTCAGGTCGTGACAACGGCCTGAAGCCATCTCCCGACTTACAGGGCAGACAACCGCCCTGCGTCTTGTCGCTGCGACACAGCCGTGGCCGGGTCAAGTAACACTATGAAGAAAATCGGATGAATCGGACAGAAAGTCCTTGCATCCGGGGGTCATGACCTTTAATCGGGCGGCCTTGGCCCAAGGGGGCATGTTGCCCAACAGGCTGTCTACTGGTTTAGAGGTACGTGATGAACGCACTTGCTCAACTGGGGATGGTATCGGGACTCCCGAGAGATAACCAGACTGTCACATCGAACACATCTCATGAAGAGGTGTGCAAGGATTACTTCATTGAGCGTGATGGTGAACGCTTCGCCGGTCATCACCTGCTGATCGATTTCTGGGACGCCACGAATCTGGACGATCCCGCAGCGATCGACGCCACGCTTTGCGAGGCAGCGGTTACCGCAGGGGCAACAATCCTGCACAGCCACTTCCATCACTTCACGCCCAATGGCGGCGTGTCGGGCGTGATCGTGCTGGCCGAAAGCCACATCTCGATCCACACATGGCCCGAGCGCAATTTTGCCGCCGTTGACGTGTTCATGTGCGGCGCCTGCGACCCGAATCTGACGATTCCGGTCATGCAGCGTCTTTTCCAGGCTGGTCGCGTCGTCTCTGACGAAGTGCGTCGTGGTCGTGAAAAGATCTCGCCTGCAGGCTGAGCGCGTTACGCTGCGCTCAAAAGCAGATAAGGCCGGGCCCGTTGCCCGGCCTTTTTTTTGATAAAATTGGGAGAGACCGCCTCATGTCTGAATCCTGGATCAACGAAACCCTCTACCCCGACTGGGGCCAGCGTTTTCGCGTCACGCGCGAGCTCGCACGTGTCAAGAGCGACTTTCAGGACATCGTCGTCTTTGAAAGCGACTTCCACGGCCGCGTGCTTGTTCTCGATGGCGTCATCCAGATCACCGAGCGCGATGAATTCGTCTATCAGGAAATGCTCACGCATGTCCCGCTTCTGACCCACCCCGATGCCAAGCGCGTGCTGATCATCGGCGCAGGCGATGGTGGCGTGCTCCGTCGCGTGCTTCAGCACAAGACCGTTGAAAAGGCCGTCATGGTCGAGATCGACGGGGCGGTTATCGAGCTTTCCAAGCAGCATCTCCCCAATATCGCTGGCGACGCCTGGAATGACCCGCGCGCCGATGTCATCGTCGGCGATGGTATCGACTATGTCGCCAAGGCAGCGGACGGCTCGTTCGATGTCATCATCGTCGACTCGACCGATCCGATCGGCGTGGGCGAAGTGCTCTTCACCGATGCCTTCTACAAGGATTGCGCCCGCATCCTCTCCGCTCAGGGTCTGATCGTGAACCAGTGCGGCGTGCCATTCATGCAGGCGGATGAACTGCGTGAAACCAGCCTGCGCCGTGCCAATTTCTTCCCGCATGTCTCGGCCTATGTTGCCGCCGTGCCGACCTATGTCGGTGGTTTCATGACGCTTGGCGTTGCTGCCAAGGGCGTGAACCCGACAAAGCAGACCGTCGAGGACGTGCGTACTCGCGCAGAGGCCGCAGGTATCCTGGGCACGACACGTTACTGGACCCCGGAAATCCATGTCGGCAGCTTCAATCTGCCGCCCTATATCGCTGAGAACCTGCCCAAGCAGGAAGGCTGATCGGCGTCCCCGGACAGACATCTGTATGTCCGGGGTATGCAGGGCTCTGCCCTGCACCCGCGGAGGGATTTTCCCCTTCGAGCCCCGCTTCGACTTTCGATGAGGTTTGCAAAGGACGACTGTCCTTTGGCGGGGCATGGGGCAGCGCCTCCTGTCAGGACGGCTTTGACCGGGCTCTAGTAGCCCGAACCGCTCAGCAGGCGAATGACGATAGCCTGCCATTCTTCCATCAGATCACCATGGCCCATCGCGTGACCGGCGCGCCGGTACCAGTAGCGGGCATTGTCAGTGTCACCTTCGACGCGATGAAGCCAGCCATGAACCCAGTTACATTCCGGGTCACGCTCATTGGCCTGCACGATCTCATGGGCGGCCGCCCAGTCCTCCCGTTTGGCCCACCACAGTGCAAGCAGCGCGGGTGACACAGGATCGGGCGGAATACCGTCTTGCAGGCTTTCCTTGAATACGGACAGGGTCATGCTCATCGGACAACCTCCCAGTCATACCGGACTCCGGTCATATTCTCGGAAGCCTGCCAGAGCTTAGACGCAAGGGGAAGCCCCGTGGCCCTAGGTGGAATAACGGCAAGCCCCGGTGGCCCGCGTCGTTCCCCACGACCGATCGGCCCGTAATAGCCCCCATCACGCGCCTTGGGAGACAAGGCCGCATGGAGAATAGGCTCGGCACCTGCAGTGACGTCCTGCCCCAGCAGGCGGAACAGGGCATTGCCGACACGATCCTGCCCATAAGCCAGCAGGCGTGAAACGGGCGTCTGCGCCGCACTCAGCGCGGCGCTGTTGGAAATGATGGAGCTGGTGGACCAGCCAGGATGAGCGGTGCGAACATGCAAAGGCGCCCCCGCCTCGTGAGCACGCCGGTTGAGCTCAAGGCTGAACATCAGGTTGGCCAGCTTGCTCTGGCTGTACCTGTCGAAGCGGCGATAACGCCCGGCAGCGTTCAGATCATCGAGTGGAATATCGCCCCGCCATGCAGCAAGAGACGCCACCGTGACAATATGGGCCTGACCGGCAATGAGCGAGGGCAGAAGCCGGCCCGTAAGCGCAAAGTGCCCAAGATGGTTGGTGCCGAACTGAAGTTCGAATCCGTCCTGTGTGGCGCGACGCTGCGCCGGAGCCATGACACCGGCATTGTTGATGAGCACATGCACAGGTTGGTCGGCCATGCGCTCGGCAAAGCGTGCAATGGATGCCAGCGAGGCAAGGTCGAGCCCCTCAAACCGCAGGATGGCATCAGGGAGAACTGCCTGGATCGTCGCCAGCGCCGCTCGTCCCTTTTCGGCATTGCGCCCTGTCACGATCACCTCGGCACCGGCCCGGGCCAGGCCAAGCGCCGTCGCAAGGCCAAGTCCGCCTGTTGCACCTGTGACAATTGCCGTTTTACCCCGGCAGGATGGATAAGCGTCACTCATGCCCTGGCCTTTCCTGAGCGTTCTTCGGCCTTCGCTTCCTTCAAGGCCTCATCAGTCAGACGCTTTTCATTTTTCTTGAGGAAATAGAGACAGACGCCAAGAAAGATCACGACGAGTGAGCCGATACCGATGGCCAGAGGCCCGGATAGACTAAGGATTTCCTTGCCGAGGAAATAGGTCGCGATGGCGTACCCACCGGCCCACACCACGCCACCAAGCGCATTGTGCCAGAGAAAGGAGCGCCAGGGCATATGGTTTGCCCCAGCAAGCAGGGCCACGAATACGCGCAGAATCGCGACAAAGCGCCCGACAAAAACAACGGTCCCGCCATGACGCTTGAACAGGTAGCGACCCAGCAGCAGGCGCTCATGGGTCAGGCCAACCTTGCCGCCATGCTTTTGCAGGATCTTGAACCCGATCGAACGTCCGATCAGATAGCCGAAATTATCGCCCATGATGGCACCCGTCACGGCCGCAACGGCAACCCATCGGATTTCAAGATGATGCGTGGTCGCGGCATAGAGGGCCGCCCCGATGATCAGGCTCTCGGCTGGTAAAGGCAGGCCCATGCTCTCGAGCATGACGACGACGCCGACAATGCCGTAGCCATATTCCTTGAGCAGATGTTCCAGATAATGCAGCAGGGCTCTGATCCTTGCAGGCGTAGCGATAAAGAGGTCGACTTGATGCCTGAAAGCCGCTCCCAGGAAAACTCGTCAGATGGTTTCTCCCGGATTATCCTGAATCCCATGACGAATCCATCTTCGATCCCTTCCGGTTCCTGGCCTTCCTGGGTGTCATCCGACCTCGTTGCAGGGCGTAGCGTGTCCCTTTCCGAGCTTCAGGCACAGGGAGACAGGTTATACTGGCTCGAAGGCAGACCGCAGGAAGGGGGGCGCACGGCCCTTGTCAGCCTCAAACGCGGCGAAACGCCACGGGATTTGCTCCCCGTCGATTACCAGATCGGCACGAATGTTCATGAATATGGTGGCGGCGCCTATGAGGTGTCGTCATGTCAGAAAGTCGTTTTCAGCGATCGCAAGACCGGGGCTGTCTCGCTCTATCATCCCGATGGCAGCATCACCCCCATGGCCTGCACAGCAGGCTGCGCTTATGCAGATTTCAGTTTCGATGCCACTGGCAGCGGCGTTTTCTGCGTCCGGGAAGATCATCGCGGGGAAGGCGAACCCCGAGCCGCTATTGTCTGGCTCGACAGGCAGGACGAAATCGTTCTGGTCGAAGGCGATGATTTCTACGCCGCACCGCGCCCCGCACCCGGCAACGGGCATCTGGTATGGATAAGCTGGTCACACCCCGACATGCCCTGGGATGCCACGAGACTCCTCATCGCACCGCTATCATGGCAGGCACGGCGCCCGCATATTGGCGCAACACGCATACTCGCAGGCGATGGTACGCGGTGCAGTTGTGTCGATCCTGTCTGGGAAAGCGCTGACACGCTTCTGGTCAGTCTGGACGCGCAGGGCAGCTGGCGGCCTTGCCGCTTTTTCATCCCGAATGAGACAGACACACCGGTCGGCCCCGACTATCTGCCAGATCCGGGAGGAGAGACAGGCTTTCCGCACTGGGTTTTCGGTCAGCGCAGCCTGTCGCCCATCGGGCAGGGGCGTGTCATGGCCCAAGTCATTACAGAGGGTCTGAGCCGTACCGCCCTGTTTGAAAATGGGGTGTGGACGACATGGCCGCATATCGATGCTGCTCAAGTACCCGTCTGGTTTGGTGACGAGCCTGCCTGGATCGAGACTGCCCCCGATGCACCCCCCGCCATCGTCATTGGCCACCCGCAGCGGATCATAAGACGCGCTTTCGATTTTCCACAGGGCATCGATGCGCAGGATTGTGCGATAGCCCGACCGATCACTTTCCCTGTCGACGCTGATGCATCCGGCGGGAAGAGCACCCTCTCTCACGCGCTTTTCTATGCCCCTGTAAACCGGCATCACAGTCTTGCTGACAACGAAAAGCCGCCTCTGGTGGTCATGGCGCATGGTGGCCCCACGGGGCGAGCCAGCACAGCTTTTTCCTTCAAGGTGCAGTGGTGGACCAGTCGCGGCTTTGCCGTACTCGATGTCAATTACCGGGGATCGACCGGGTTCGGGCGTACCTACCGAGAAGCCCTTGAGGGGCAGTGGGGTGTCGTCGATGTGCAGGATTGCATAGCAGCCGTGCGCCATGTCGTCGCAAAGGAGCTAGTCGATCCCGCACGCTGCGTCATACGAGGCAGCAGTGCAGGAGGGCTGACCGTGCTCATGGCGCTGGCGATGTCTGATGTCTTTGCGGCGGGTTGTTCGCTTTACGGTGTGACCGATCTGCGCGCCCTGGCAGAGGAGACACATAAATTCGAGTCCCACTATCTTGATCGGTTGATTGGCCCCTACCCCGAGCAGGCCGACCTCTATCTGCGACGCTCACCGATCAGCCATGTCGAGACGATCAGATCTCCCACACTGTTTCTGCACGGAGACCAGGACAAGGTCGTGCCTCTGGCACAGGCCCAGGCCATGCATGATGCGCTTGTAGCGCGGGGACGGCAGTCCGCCCTGCACATCTACCCCGGTGAGGGTCACGGTTTTCGTCAGCAACAGACCCTGCAGGACAGCTTCACGCGCGAACTGGCCTTTTACCAGCAGATCTTTGGGTCATCGCAAAACGCCTGACAGGAACGAATACGGCCCGGTCGAGGCGCATCGCAGAACGCGCCTCGATCCTGAAAACGATCAGGGTGTTGCGGAAGAAGGGGCACCCATTGCGCTGACAGGCGCAGAAAGCGCCGTATTCAGGACATCTGCGAGCCTCACCCCCGCCTGCTGCAGGCGCGTCTCGATCACGGGAAAAGCAATATCCGTGTAGGCCGCGCCGAGATCCTTCCTGTTGCCGCCGGGCAGCGCGCCATAGGCAATGGAACGGGCCAGACCGTGGCTTTCATCGGTCCACTGCACAACAGCCTCATGCATGGTGTCGGGAGAAAGCGCGCCGGACCAGAATGCAGCCTGGCCAGGGGTGATCTGGCTGTTCAGCCGGTCGGCCTCCTCACGGGCTTTCGCAAAATCGATCGTATAATGCGGCCCCACGACCAGATGCCGCTCATGGTCCATAATCCCCTCATCCCACAATGAATGAAGGTTCTCATGGCCGTTCCGGTCCTGACCGAAATAAGAGACCTTCACCATGTTGCCGCCCTTGTCATGGTCGCGCTCGGCAGCGTGAAGGGGCTGATGCAGATCGCCCACCAGATGCACCACCCATTTCAGGGCAGCAAGACGCGCTTCGGGCGCCGCATTCGGGTCTGCCAGCACGTGTTCCATTTCAGGCAGTTTTTCGGTGACGCAGATATCGTTGCCGCAATCGCGTGCCTTGTCATAGGTCGCAAAAGAAGCATCGGTATCGACATAGTGCCACGGCAGCGTCTGGGGCAGGCCGCCTTTTTCCGGCGGCACATGCCCGATCGTATCGGGCCATGACGCCACCTGATCGAGGCTCTGATGATGCTCAAGCGCTAGAAGCTGCGTCACGGCACTGGCAGCCTGCGGCGTAAGGCGGCTCTGTGCGATATCAGCGACGATGGCATGCCCATAGGGACCCCAGGCCTGGGCAGGTTTTGAGGCAAGGGTCAGCGCGGCAACGGAAAGCAGTGCCGGCAGGGCGAAAAGCGAGCGACGTGTCATGAGGCCTCGGAAACGAAAGTGGCAGGAAGTGCGACTACCGTTTCACTCCCGGACCGAGGATGCAAGGGATGTTATGATGACACCCCCCTCTCTCGCCCCTTGCTGACAGCGCGGGTGACGGACCACCCGGAAAGCCCTCGTTTGGCCGCCCGGACGATCAGGCGCCTAGTCGAACCGACCAGCCAGCCGACCAGCTTTCACCGGGCTTGAGATGCAGCAATCCCGGTTTTTCCTCGAAAGCCCCGTCGAAATCGACCGGGCTGGAATATCCCATCCAGGGTTCGAGGCAGAGGAAATCGGAGCCCGGCTTCATCCAGATGCCAAGCTGCTCGAAACCATGCCACGAGAAAACCAGCGCCTCGCCCGTACGCGCATGAAAACGCAGCTCGCGGCTGACCGGATGCAGGAAGATCAGCGCGTCATGGTCGAACAGGCTGTCATCGAGCGGCAGAATTCCATCCTTGACCGGGTTGGGACGCGCCCCCGGAGCAATCAGCCCTTCCTCAAGAACAGCGAGAGGCTCTGGCTCGGGAGCCTCGAATTCGAGCACATGGTCCGTCTTGGCTGTTCCCGGCACAAGCGGCCAGATGAAGGCCGGATGAGCCCCGAGCGACGCATGGAGAAGGCTCCGGCTGTCCGGATTGCCCAGCGTATAGGCAAGGTGCAGGCCATCTTCATCGAGCGTATATTGCAGCGTGAGCCGGAAGGCGAAAGGAAAGATCGCCCGGCTTGTCGGATCATCCTCAAGCACCAGCGTGCAACCCGTCTCATGACGTTCGACCCAGCGAAAGACGCGGTCACGGGCAAAACCATGCTGCGTAAGGGTATAGTCGAGACCATCGATCAGGGCATGATTGTCACGCAGACGCCCTACAATCGGGAACAGGACGGGAGAATGGCGTGGCCAAGCGCCCCCGGTCCAGATGAGCTCGCGCCCCGTTTCGTCACAAAGTGAACAAAGCTCGGCACCGTGGGCAGCAACGCGCGCCTTGAATCGCCCATTGCTGAAGACATGGCTGTCGGACATCACTCATCGCGCTCCTGTTTCCGGCCTGCGGCAGCGATCACCCGGCAAGAGGCGATCTGGCTAAAGGTCCAACGACCTTCCCCAAAAACCATCGCAGATCAAGAGACTGTTTCGTGAGGGAGCGGTAACCCGACCTGGGGTCAAGGCCGGGGAGATACTGTCTGACCCGATGACGCATCACTTGCTTTGCCCCGGCCCGAACTGCCCAGGTCGCATGTAAGCCCACCGTGCGCGACATGGGAGCCTGTCAGACGATGGGCGGAACGACCTGACAAGGAGTGCTTCGATATTTCACCGGAACATTTCAAACATTTCGCAAAAAAACCACACATATTTCGCAACAATTCAATTGAGACTTAGTCGCGCTTTCATTATGGAGTTGCGAAACCCTCGCAACTGAAATGGAGCGTCGCGCCCGATGCGATCCCTCTCGCGCACATCCCTGTCCCTGCTACCGATGCTCACCGGGATCATTCTCGGTGCAACTCAAACCCACGCCGCTGACGACAGTTCGGCGGACCGCAAGGACAGGAAACCGCAGCGTCAGCGGAAGCTCGAAAAGCAGAAATCTGAGGAGAAGTCAGACGAGCATATCACCGTGCTCGGCAACGGCTTCAACACACTCAAAGACCCGATCGGCCTGTCGCGCATGCCGCAGGACGCGCTTCATACGCCGCAGCAGATCAATATCGTACCGCAGATGCTGATGAAGCAGCAGAACGTGAAATCGGTGGATGAAGCCCTGCGGAACGTGCCGGGTGTGACCTCCTCGATTGGCGAGGGTGCGGGCGGCATGAATGGCGACCAATTCCTGATCCGCGGCTTTCAGGCCCAGAACGATATCTATCAGGACGGGCTGCGCGATTTTGGCGTCTATAGCCGCGATGCGTTCAATCTCGAGACGATCTCGGTCATCAAGGGCCCTTCATCCGAGGTGTTCGGCAACGGGACGACGGGCGGCGCCATCAATATGGTGACCAAGACCCCCACCCTGCGCGACCATTATGCCGCCGAGTTCAATGGCGGGTCGGGCTCCTATTATCGGGGCGTCCTCGACGTGAACAAGAAGCTGGATGACCACACGGCATTGCGCATCACCGGCATGGGCAACGAGAACAATATTGTCGGGCGCGATTTCCTCTATTCGCATCGCTGGGGCATTGCACCCTCCATCGCCTTCGGTCTGGGCAGCAAGGCCACACTGGTGCTGCAATACATGCACCAGCAGGAGAACTCGATCCCGGATTTCGGTGTGCCTGTCGTCACACCGCCCGGTGCGAAAACCGGCGGTCCGATCACGGAATACGGCATTCGCCGCACCAATTTCTATGGCACGAACAACGATCAGAACGCCACCAACGACAACATGGAAACAGCGCGTTTCTCGTACAAGCTCAACGACCATATCAAGTTCTTCGATGATCTGCGCGGTGGCCAGTTCTACCGGACTTTCGCTGCCTCCAAAGCCACGTGCGACACGACCTGCGTAAACAATTACTTCCTCGGTCATGCCGGTTCGGCGCTTGTTGCCCGCTCAGGCCCCAACGGCGCCGGAAACGGCAAGGGACTAGGCACCACCATGGCGCCTCTGCCCTATCAGCAGACAAGCTGGTCGGTGCAGAATGTCGGCTCGATGGTGGCCGATTTCCATACGGGTTTTCTCAAGCATCAGATCGTGACAGGTTTCGATCTCGAGCGCGTCAATGATGTGCGCTCGCAATCGACCTATCTCAAAGCAAAGCCCTATGCCTCGCTGGTCAACCCCAACCCCTATGTCGGCAATCTGCTTCTCGTGCCTGGCGATCTGAATCCGGGTGGGCTGGTCAGCCTCGGTGCTCTCGGGGCCAAATCACATTCAAACGGCTATGGCTTTGATACCGGCCTGTTCTTCTATGACCAGATCTGGTTCACTGACTGGCTGTCGGTAAAGGGTGGTTTCCGTTGGGACCGCTGGCAGACCAGCTATAATCTGACGGGCGGCAATGTCGCGACCAATCCTGATATTCACTATCATCAAGTCAGCAGCGTCTTTAACCCCAATGTCAGCCTCGTCGCGACGCCCGATGCGCATCAGACCTATTATTTCACCTGGGCGACCTCGACCACGCCAAGCGGCATGTATGTCACCAACGGCTCCGTGCCGATACGCCCCGGCACAAACAGCTTCGCCAGCCCGGAGAAAGCCAGTCTCTACGAGATCGGCGCGAAATACAGCGCCTTTCATGACCGCATGGGGTTCACGGCCTCGCTGTTCCGACTGGAGAAGAACAACGCCATCAACGCCGACCCGGTTACCGGGCAGGTTGAGGGATCGAGCGACCGGCAGCGTAATCAGGGGCTCGAGCTTTCCGTCGGTGGCATGATCACACGCCACTGGAACATCTCAGCCACTTACGCCCTTTATGACAGCGATACCCTGGCTTCCGATACGGCTGCTGCAGTGGGCAAGCAGGTGCAGTATGTGCCCCATAACCAGGCGACTCTCTGGTCGGTCTACGAGGCCTTCCCGAATACGCCGTACAATCTCTCATTCGGTGGCGGCATGACATGGCGCCAGCATGTCTGGCTCAACACGACCAACACGTTGAAGGTCCCGGCCAATCTGGACTTCGATGCCGTGATTTCCCATCGTCTGGGCCAGCACTGGAAAATTGCGCTGAATGGCTACAACCTGGCCAATCGCCTGAACTACCAGAGCCTGTTTTCCAATCGCGCCACCCCTTCGGCCGGCCGCTCCTTCCTTGGCCAGATCAGCATGAGCTACTGATCCGGTGAGGTCTCAGCCCTTCTCATGTCAGGCCGGCGTTGGGAGGGCGGTGTCACAGGCTCGGAACGTTTAGGGCCGTAGATCAGGCGTAGAGACGCGCGGAATGCGCCTCATGTGCGAGGGCTGAATTCCTGTCTTTTGACCAGCCCCCTCCCTGTGATCGCATCCAGGAAAAGACTTGGTGACCATATTTTTTCCGGGTGCCTCGCTGCAATCGAATGCAATCCGATGAAGATGCCATGACACCAAGCCCGACCTGGACGGGCTGGCTCGGCCATTCTTGATAGGCGTTGCGGCCCGACCTGCGCTATGCAACCGGCAACGTCATTTTCAAGGTTTCAGGGACAGTCATCATGTCGCAGCCGCCGGTCTGCATCGCCGCCCTTTATCGCTTTACCCCCTTTGCCGATCCTGCCGCTCTGCAGGCATCGCTGCTTGAGGCCTGCCTGCAGCACGGCATCAGGGGGACGCTGCTTCTGGCACGCGAAGGGATAAACGGCACCATTGCAGGCAGCGCCGAAGGCATCGAGTCCATTCTGGCCCATATTCGCGGTCTTCCCGGCTGCGATGCGCTGGAGTGGAAACTCTCCTGGGACGACGCCATGCCGTTCAACCGCATGAAGGTACGCCTCAAGCGCGAAATCGTCACAATGGGCCAGCCCGATATCGACCCTCTGGCCGGTGTGGGGCGCTACGTCCCTGCCGCCGAGTGGAACGCGCTGATTTCCGATCCCGATACCATCCTCATCGACACGCGAAACGACTATGAAGTGGCGGTAGGCACCTTCAAGGGCGCCATCGATCCCGACATTCAGAGCTTTCGTGAATTTCCCGACTGGTTTCGTGCCCGCCGCGCTGCGCTGAAAGCCGAGGGGCGCAAGCCTAAAATCGCCATGTTCTGCACAGGTGGCATACGCTGCGAAAAATCGACTGCCTTCGCCCTCTCCGAAGGGGTTGAGGATGTCTATCACCTCAAAGGCGGCATCCTGAAATATCTGGAAGATGTGCCCGAAGCTGAAAGCCTGTGGGAAGGCGAGTGTTTCGTGTTCGACCAGCGCGTGACCGTGCGCCACGGGCTGGAACCCGGTGCCTATGATCTGTGCCACGCCTGCCGTCGCCCGGTATCGGCACAGGACAAGACATCACCGCTGTTCATTGACGGAATCCAGTGTCCTGCCTGCGCGGCCGAACGTACCGATGAACAGCGCGCGCGTTATGCTGCGCGCCAGCATCAGGAAGATCTTGCCCGTGCCCGCGGTACCCATCACATCGGCGGTGATGCCTGAACGGGCAGAACAACGCCTGAGGGAGATCATCATGATTGACGAGCCATCCGGGTATCACTGGGCCTCCGATCCATGGTTCACCGATGCCCTCGACCGCTTCATCGAGGAACGCGACAAGGGGCGCGCAACCCTCACCCTGGATCTGGAGGCCATCGAGGCCAGTATCTTCAACGGTGACGGCGCCGCCTATCGTCTGATGGAGGCTATGGCGAGCGTCATACGTGAGGAGGGCCATGACGGCTGTCGCGGCGCACCACGCGTTCTTTTGGCGCCTGAGCGAGCTCAAGGGCAGGGAAACACCGTAATCAACAGGCGCTCGGAATAGTGTGTATGGGGCGTCGCCCCACACCCCACCAAAGGACGGTCGTCCTTTGGAAACCTGTCTGCGAGGGAAGGACGCGGGAGTAACGCCGTCTTTCAGAATTGCGAGGCGAGGCTATCAGAGCAAGCGGGCGAGTTTCAGGAACACCCAGGTCAGGATCATGGCGATAAAGCACACCGCTCCGGCTTCAAGCGTGCCATAGGCGCCGCCCGCGAGATACATCCCACCAGTGTTCATGCCAAAGAACCCGGTCACCAGAGTTGCCGGGAACATGAGGATGGTGGCCGCCGTCAGGATATATAGACGCCTGTTGGTTTCTTCCGCCTGTGACGACCCGAGTTCATCCTGCAGCGAGCGGGCACGATCGAGAAGGGCGATCATGTCATCGAGCGCGGCATGGACCTGACGCTCGGTACGGTCACGCAATTCATCCTCGGCCCATTCGGGCAATTCGAGATCTTCGTCGCGCAATACGCGATCAATGGGGGTAACCACACGACGCAATTCGGTGGCACGGCGTCGGCCCTTACCCACAATACCGCCAAGATGACCCAGATCGGTGCGGCGCTCGATCAGCAGCAGCGCGTCCTCGGCGCGGTCCAGTTCGTCATCCAGCTTGCCGATCTGGCGGCGCACACTGCCGGTAAACTCACGAAGGGCGCGGTCGATCACACCCGCAGGGCTGCGGGGAATGGAGTCCGCACGAAGGGTGCGAAAAGCCGCACCGAGCACGGGGATGGGGTTACGCCGCGTGGTGATGAGAAGATCGGGGCGCATGGCAAAGCGCCAGGCGCAGATATCGCGATCTTCCTCCGAAACGGCATCGTCGAACGCAGGCAAGGCCCCCCAGACAAGGCCGGGCATGGCTTCCAGCATGACGCCATATTCTGTCTCGGCCAGCATGGCACTGACATCCTCGGGCAGGCAGGGCAGGGTCGCTACATGCTGTCTGGCCGAGCTGTGCACCGTATCGAAATGGAGCCACGCCCAGCTTTCCGAGGGTTTGGGATAATTCGAAGGCGGCGTGCGGTCGTTGAGCAGGCTCTCGATTTCATGCGGCTCAAGCGGCGAGGGGTCCTCACCCGGCCGGGCCCTGACGGCCCATACCAGCCCGTTGGCAATGCCATGGGGCAGCGCGCCTGACGGCTTCATATCCTGGCCCGCCACAACGGAGAACGGCATCTGTGAGCGTGTGTTGGACATGCCATCCTCCATCCTGAGGAAATCTTTGTTCTGGGCGAACGCTGTTCGCTGTCTCGCATGGGTGAGGAGCCCAGGCAACCGCTTTCAAAGCTTAATGTAGCCGCAAGGAAACCGGAACGACGCCGGTTTGTTACCAGTTCATCAAGATGTCCCGCAAAACAAACAATCAAGCCTGACATCGTTACCCCGTTTTTCGACAGGAGCCTGTCATGAAACACGTATTCAAAGCCGCTCTGGCTGTCTCTACCCTGCTTGCCGCCCCCGCTCTGAGCCCGGCCCCTGCCTTCGCGCAGGCCACCACGGCTACTGACAGCGAGCATGCGCCTTCGGCCCAGAAGGCTGAAACGCTCAAGAACCAGTCGACCCAGATCCACAACCCGACCGAGCAGAACAAGACGTTCAAGAACCAGATGAACGAGCAGCCCGACCCCAAGGCACCGAGTGCGCCCACGGGTACGGCAGCGCCGACGGGTCAGACCTCGGAGAAAATGCCCATCTCATCGCCTCAGCATGAGAAGGCCTCCAAACACAAGCACAGCATGAAAAGCATGAAGATGTCAGACAAATCGGCCCAGCAGTAAGGTTTGTCCCCAACGGCACTGCCGTTGGCGCATCAGCAAAAGGCGTCTGATCCTGAGCGGATCGGGCGCCTTTTTTCATGCGCGCTGGCCCAAAGCCGGAACTCGCTCTATACAAATGCCCCTCACCAGAGAAACAAGGGTTTCAGAATGACCGATTACAAGGTGCGCGACATCGCCCTGGCCGAATGGGGCCGCAAGGAAATCTCCATTGCCGAGGGCGAAATGCCCGGCCTGATGGCGCTCCGCGAGGAATACGGCGCCAGCCAGCCGCTCAAGGGCGCGCGCATTGCGGGCTGTCTGCACATGACCATCCAGACCGCCGTGCTGATCGAGACGCTGACGGCTCTGGGCGCGACCGTGCGCTGGTCGTCCTGCAACATCTTCTCGACCCAGGACCAGGCTGCTGCCGCCATCGCCGCAACCGGCGTGCCGGTTTTCGCCTGGAAGGGCCTGAGCGAAGAAGAATTCTGGTGGTGCATCGAGCAGACCATCAAGGGTCCTGATGGCTGGACACCGAACATGATCCTCGATGACGGCGGCGACCTGACCGTGCTCATGCACGACAAGTACCCCGAGATGCTGAACGACGTGCGCGGCCTGTCCGAAGAGACGACCACGGGCGTGCATCGCCTGTGGGAAATGGCGAAGAAGGGCACGCTGAAGGTTCCGGCCATCAACGTGAATGACAGCGTCACCAAGTCGAAATTCGACAATCTCTATGGCTGCCGCGAGAGCCTGGTAGACGCCATCCGCCGTGGCACCGACGTCATGATGGCGGGCAAGGTTGCCGTGGTTGCCGGTTATGGCGACGTGGGCAAGGGCTCGGCCGCCTCGCTGCGCAATGCAGGCTGCCGCGTGCTCGTGACCGAAGTCGATCCGATCTGCGCCCTGCAGGCCGCGATGGAAGGCTATGAGGTCGTGACGATGGAAGCCGCCGCACCGCGTGGCGATATCTTCGTGACCTGCACAGGCAATGTCGACATCATCACCGTCGAGCATATGCGCGAGATGAAGCACCGCGCCATCGTGTGCAATATCGGGCATTTCGACAGCGAAATTCAGGTCGAGGCCCTGCGCAACTACAAGTGGGACAACGTCAAGCCGCAGGTGGACGAGATCGAGTTCCCCGACGGCAAGCGCATCATCCTGCTGTCTGAAGGCCGCCTCGTGAACCTCGGCAACGCCACGGGTCACCCCTCCTTCGTGATGTCGGCCTCCTTCACCAATCAGACGCTTGCACAGATCGAACTCTGGACGGCAAAGCCGGGCCAGTACGACGTCAAGGTCTACACCCTGCCGAAGAAGCTGGACGAGAAGGTGGCTGCGCTGCATCTCGCCAAGGTCGGCGCCGAGCTGAGCAAGATGAGCGACAAGCAGGCCGATTACATCGGCGTGCCAGTTGCCGGTCCGTTCAAGCACGAAGAATACCGCTACTAAGAGGGTTACGCAGGGCTGAGCCCTGCAAATCACCGGAGGGCTGGACCCTCTGGTTCCCCTCTTGTAGGGATGAAAGGGGCTTCGCCCCTTTCCGGGGAGCGGGGCAGAGCCCCGCCTCTTCCACAAGGGAGACGCGCATGGCCCGAAAACGCTCCGCCCCCAGACCTGCCCGATCAAAACAACTTGGCTCCCGGCGGGCGGCATTACGCCTCTGGGCCATGCCCACGCTGATCATTGCCGGGCTGTTTGCCGGGGCCATCGGGTGGCAGGCCCTGACCGCCCATCGGCACACAACACAAATGGGCGGGCCCTATAGCCTGATCGACAGCGCCAATCACCCAACCACCCAGGCGCGTTTCGCCGGGCGTCAGACCCTCATCTATTTCGGCTATACACACTGCCTCGACGTCTGCCCGTTGACGCTCGCAACAGTGGCGCAGGCCTATACGCTGCTCCCGCCCGGAACACAGCGCCCCGTCCCGCTTTTCATCACACTCGATCCGGAGCGCGACCGCCCCGAGGATATCGGGGTCTATACGCGGCGCTTCTCACCCGAGATCATCGGCCTGACGGGCACAGCCGCCCAGATCGATGCTGTCGCCAAGGCTTTTCATGTGACGTCCCATGTGACCGTGGACCCCATGGCAGGCCATGACAGGGGCGATGAGGGAATGGGGGATTACCGGATCGACCATTCCTCCGTGCTCTATCTCATGGATGGCCAGAATCACCTGCAGGCCATCCTGCCAGCTGATTCGAGCCCCGCCACGGTGGCCCATAATCTCGCGCCCTATCTAGCGAAGCGCTGAAAACCGCCCGCCCAGAAACCGCCCCGCCAATGCCAGCAGCAGCAACGAGGCCCCAAGCTCGGGTAGAAGAATTCCCATAACCCCCATGACCGCCAACGCACCCCAGCCAATGGGTCGCGGCGAATTCTGCGGGGCATCGAGATGGCCCGGCCGGCGGCGTCTGAGCCAGAGCATGAGCGCTGCCACCGAGGCAAGGGTGAGCAAGAGCGCGACAATGAGGTTCAGGAGCAGATTCAGGACCCCGAACAGATGCCCCTCGTGGAAGGCAACGCCGTAGCCGATCAACCGGTCGGACAGCCTTTTATCGGCAAAACGGGTGACATGAGTGACCTCCCCTTGCGCTGTCACGCTGGCCTCGACCCGCTTCGGGCGGTTCTGGGCATCGGAGCGTATGTGCCATACGTCCTTGGCACTGGCTGGCGGGGTGATGAGGGTTGGCGCAGGGAAAGCAAGCTGGCGCGCCGTTTCATACACAGCGTCCAGCCCCCCCTGCGGCGACATGGGCTGAGGCGCGGCGTCCATTGCCATGCCCGCCATTTCGGCGTCCGACATGCCAGGCATGGTGGCATGGCCTGAAAGTGTCGCAGCGATAGGTACCGCCCCGATCTCCCAGTCCTGGACGGCAACCAGCCTGCCGATACGGCTTTCGACCGCAGCGAAGGCCGAGCCCCAGACAAAGGACCAAGGCAGACCGGACACCAGAAACAGCACAAGAACGAGCGAGATCCACATCCCCCCGACAGCATGGAGGTCGCGCCAGAACAGGCGATTTTTCGCGCTCAGCCTCGGCAGGATGGTACCGCCCGCACCCGCTTTTCGCGGCCACCAGAGCAGGAGTCCGGTTACAATCAGGACCAGTGTCCAGGACGCGACCATTTCCATGATGACGGAACCCCAGTTGCCGATCAGCAATTGCCCGTGCAGCCGGAACACCAGCCGTTCGAAACGCGTCTGCTCGTCGCGCTGGGCCAGAACCCTGAGCGTGACAGGGTCGATATAGACACGCGCCACATCTGCCCCATGAGCCACTAGAACACGTGTGGCCTGAGTTTTGCGGAACGGCATCTCCAGTGCGAGGAAATGCCCTCCCGGCACGGCGGCCAGTGCGGCGTCACGCTGGGCGCTCACGGTTTGCGGCGATCCTTGCGTAACGGCATGATCGATATGGCGGTCGAGCCAGGTCTCGATCTGGGGTTTGAACAGATAGAGCGATCCGGTCACGCAGAGCATGATCACGAAGGGCAGGCAAAACAGCCCGGCGAAGAAATGCCAGCGCCAGAGCATGGCCCGATCGGGCCAGACCGGACGGGAATAAACAGAGCGAGGGGTGCGGGAATTCTGTGTCATGGTCATTCCTCAGAACCGTACCCTCACACCGCCAAAAAAGGCGCGTGGGCTACCCGCATAGATCGAGCCTGTCTTTGCAGCCAATACGGAGGCTCCAGCCTGCTGCCCATTGGCGAGAAGGCTGTCACTGATGGTCGTCGCCCCTGCGGCATAGACAGTATTGGCGACATTCTGCACCTCGACATAGCTGTGCAGACGATGCACCCAACCCAGCCTTGCGGGCGGGTCGTAATGCACCTCCAGATTAAGCAGACCATATCCGGGGACTTTGAGCAGATTGGCGTTGTCGATAAAAAAGGCGCTGCGCCATGTCACTTCGGCAAATCCGCCAAGCCCCTCAAAGGACCCAGAAGGCTGGTCATAGAGCACACGCCCATTCAGGAAATGCGGCATGACCCCGGGGATCAGATTCCCGTTGCGTGAAAAGCTGCGTGACAGCGTGCTGTTTGACAGGATCTCGGTGTAATTCGCGTAGATCTGGTTGTCATAGGTATAGGACAGGCGCAGCTTCGCCCCCGGCAGGCTATGCGGAAGGGCCTGCCACGTAGCGGCAAGTTCCACGCCACGATGCTGCGAGGCCGGCGCATTGAAGGTGTAGCTGCCTGCCTGGGTATTCACCCCAGCCGACTGGCTGACCAGTTCGTTCCTGTAGAATTCATAAAATCCGGTCGCCTGGATATCCACAACCGGCGACGGGTGCCATGCCGTGCCCAGATCGATCCCGAGGCTGCTCTGGCTCTTGAGCTGGGTGTTGTTGCCGTAATTGCCCTGCGGTGTGACGAAAAAGCTGGAATAGCCCGGCGTGGCATAGGCCGTGCCGAGCCGCGCATGCCAGGTCCAGGCCTTGTCAGGGGTGAAGACGACCGAGGCCTCAGGGGCAAGGTTGAAAAAGCGCCGGTTGGCCGTGATGTATTGCGCCCGCGTGGCGGTGGCGCTGCGGCTATAGACGGTCTGCACCGCTCCAATATCGGATTGCGTGCCACCAAGCCCGATCACCGCATGCCATCTGGGCGCAAACTGCCAGTCTTCCTCAAAACGCAGGCCGATATTCCACTGATGGCCATAAGAGGTCGATGTCTCGCTGCCCCGCATGGCCCCCGCCTGCGGCAACAGGGCATAAACCTGATAGCCGTAATCCATGTAGTCGAAATTCGCCCCGACAAAGCTGGTAAGGGGCGTTTTACCGAGCGTGTCGCGACGGGTGAGATCCGTCTGGACATTGTAGGAGTTGAAAGGCCCCACAAAGGCTGTGGTCGAAGTCGGCTGCTCGACATGGCGCTGGTCATAGGTGAACTGGGTGCGCCAGACCATACGCGGCGTGAAATCGTGCTCCCATCGCAGCCCAACGATACTGCGCCTATCGAAGCGACCCAGATTGGCCTGCTGCGGTGTCACGGCGGTCTGTGCGCCATAGGCGCCGTTGCGATAGAGCGAAACCGTGCCGCATCCGGCAGCGGCCCCGGAAGCCGTAGCGCATCCCCGCTGATAGGGATTGAGTCGATACTGGTTCAGTGACAGCCGCAGCGGCAGGAACGCATCGGTCACGTTATTGATGAATTTCAGAACAAGACGGTCGCTGGGGGAGAGCGATACACGCAGGCGCATGTTCTCGGTCGAGGTTGCATACTGACTATTGGCAATAAATCCGTCGCTGCGCACATCGCTGGCAAAAAGCATGAAGTCATAGACTCGATTGCCTGCGCCCAGCGTCATGTAATTGTTGAACATGCCAAAGCTGCCGAAATCCGAGCCGAGTTCGAGCCCGTGGATCGACGCGCCGCTGCGCGTGCGGAAATTGATTGCGCCATTGATGGCGTAGTTTCCGTAAAGCGTGGAGGCCGGCCCCTGAAACACATCGACCCCCTCATAGGCATGAGGATCGATCAGATCGGCACGCGCCGTGCCATCGGGCTGGGTGACGGGAAATCCGTCCTCGGATACTTGCAGGTTGCGCAGCCCGTAGGATTGACGGGCGCCTGACCCGCGGATGGAGACCACGGTATCACGCGGGCCGTTCCCCTGAAGGAAGCTCGCCCCCGGCACCGTCACCAGCATGTCCGCCACGTTCTGGGCCACATGACTGGCAAAATCCGTGCGCTCGGCGCTGTAGGTGGTCTGGCCCACAGGCGAGAGGGTGACAGGCCCGCGCGCCTGTCCCCTGACGAGGATGGACTCAGGCACGGGTTTTGCTTCCCCATGCGCGGTCGGATTCACAGATCGGGGGGCTGCCAGCCGGTCAGGTCTGTGGGGCGACCCGGCTGAAGGGGTATGTGCGGACGGGGCGCGCACCGGATGATGCGCCGGCCATTCCGGGTTGGTAGCCGGAACGGTGGACGCGAAAGAGGATGCGCAGCCCCATGCAAACAGGGCCGGGACTGTGCTGCCGCATAGCAGAGCAGCGCGATGAATAAGGGGCATTGACCATAAACCTGACAGGGAACGGAGGTCATGAGTCATCGGACGCGGAACAGCGCCCTGGGACATCATGAGTCGAAAGGGGTCAGGTGATGGCGGGTGGCCCCTGGGCCGAGCGGGTCACAAACCCGTCGCAGGGTGGCCCGCGTATCGGTGGGAAGCGCCAGAAGCAACGGTACAAGCCCGGTCCAGCCAGAACAGAAGCAAGGACAAGCGCAGTCAGGAGAGGCGCATGGGACTCCATCGCGCTGACAAGACAGGCCGTGTCATCGGCACACACGGTGTCGTGATGCTTTCCACCAGAGCTGGCGGGCGCGGTGCTGTCGCACAAGACTTCAAGCGCACTCAACATACCCTGAGGGTCGTCCGATGAGAGCGTGAAGGCCGGGACTGGTGATCCGGCGACAAGACGCATTGCGACGGCAAACAGGCTCAGAAGCCAGAAAACTGCCCTTACCCTGTTGTTTTGCCGCGCAGATGCCATGACTTCTCTCACTAGGCGATCAGTCGGGCTTTGCCCACTGCCTTGATGTTGCGCCGACCATAGGCGCTCGCAGAATTGCCGAGCGACGGGCTTAAAAGCCACATGGATGCCCGCGTCTTGCGGGGGGCAAAGACAAAGAGCAATAATATACTGATAATGAACAGGAAACATCGAGCCTTTATTTGGCTTTTACAAGACAAGGACATATCGGTCCAATTAACCATCCGCAGACGGCCGCATATCGAGAAGGCAGGTTTTCATTTCCCAATATTTCAGCATCATTGTTAAACACATATATTATAAAGATAGAAATAAATTGATAATATGTTCCATTACTGTCGAAATCTATGAATGGACATATGGATACAGATGTGAGATAGGTCGCTGAAGCATTTGTCACAGAAGCGGGAATTCAAGGGCAATGGACAGCAAGAATCCGGGATCAGACCCTGCATCGGCCGATATCGACGCTTGGGATGAACTCAGGTCCGAGGAGACCCCTGTGGCCGAAGCCGAAATGCACAGCGCCCCTTCGCCAGCCACGCTGGCAGGGTTGGACGCACTGACCGATGAGGACTTCGCTCATGACGGGCAGGCCATCGGTTTCTATCACCAGAATGGCTGCAAGACCGTCATGCATGCCTTCACCCTGGCCAATATCCTGCATACGAGCTTTCGCGTACAGGAGGCGTCGCGCTTTTATCGTGTGGCGTTCGACATGCATTCCAAAAGCCATGGTGAATATCCTCTGGCCCAGTCGCTGCTTCAGGCGCGACTGCTTTGCCTGCTGAAATCCGGTAACGATCTGCCCGCCCATGAAGTGGCCGAACTGCGCGCCCTGTGCATTCCCCATGCCAATTTCATCGAGAGTGTCTATAAAGCCTGGCGTGAAGGCGACCCCACAGGGGCCATGCGTCTGACGGCCAATGCCTTCGAGGAATTTCATACAGGTGAGGAAATCGACTCCCTGTATCTGGGCTTCGCGCTCCAGGCGAACTTCCCCTTTACCAAAGGATGCGCCGATCATCGCGTGATCCCGAACAAGCTTTTCCTCTACTGGGACAAGAACCCACCCGAAGAGATTCAGCGCAATTTCGAGTTCCATCGCCAGATTTCCGGACTCGACGTCAAGATTTTCGACAAGCCCGAGGCCGAACAGTGGCTCTATGATGTCTATGGCGTCGAGGCCCGTTCGCTTTTCCTCGGTGCGCGTCATCCGGCGGAAGCAGCCGATATCCTGCGCGTCCATGTCATTCAGGCGCTTGGCGGCTGGTGGCTCGATGCCGACATCCGCATCCGTGACGAGCAGGCCCTGCAATTCATGCTGGACCGCCACGAGCAGAACGTCCTGTTCCTGACACATAACAACGTTGTTCATAACGATTTCTTCGGTGCCGTGGCCCAGAGCCCGCTGCTGAACGAAGCCCTGCTGAACATCTACCGTAACTGCTATCTCCATCCTGGCCTGTTCATCGCCTACAAGACCGGTCCGGGCGTGTTCAACCGTGCGTTGAACCGCCTGATCCATCGCGACGTGTCGGGTCTCGCGCCTCTGGCACCGACCAGCGTGCATGACCACCATGTGTTCAGCCGCCTGATCGAGGAATTCGACACGCCCTACAAGCACCACACCCCGCACTGGCAGGCAGTCTGATCTGACTCCTGAGGGGCGCTTTCACTGGCTGTATGGCGGTACCCACCTCTGGTACTGGCGTATACTCTGAGAAAGCGCCCTTTCTGCGTCTGACGCGCCGGAAACCCATCCGGCATTACTGGCTGCACAGAGCCAGATAAAACCGTCTTGTCTAATGAGATCGGAAGTGAAACGATTAGGGAACGGGTATCCCCAGTCGACAAGGTCTCTTTCCGATGCGCTTGCTTATCCCTCTTATTGGTGTGGCGTCCTGTCTGGGCACCTCGCTGGCGGCGCGACCTGCGCCCAGCCAGTCCATGCCCCTCTCCATGCGGCCTGTCTTTGATACGCTGGTCCTTCCCGATGCTCCGGGTTTGTGGAACCGCACCGGCTCCGGTCATCCTGGTCCCGGCTACTGGCAGAACCGCGCCGATTATCGCATCGACTCACGCATCGATACGGGCAGCCAGACCCTGAGCGGCGCGGAGACCATCACCTATACGAATAACAGCCCCGATGCCCTTGAGGTGTTGTGGCTGCAACTCGACCAGAACATGTATCGCAAGGATTCCCGCTCATGGGTGGCCTATCCGGACTGGCATCCTGCCAGCTCGGATGGCTTCGTGATCGAGCATGTTGCTATTGAGGAAAACGGCCATGAGAAGCCGGTCTCCTTTCGTATTTCAGACACGCGCATGCAGATCACCCTACCTGCCCCTCTTGCCGCGGGCGGAAAGCAGCTCAGGCTGCATGTTACGTGGCATCACACCATTCCCGGCCTCTGGGGCGGTCGTACTGCCGTCACCCCGGTCAAGGACGGGAAGATTTACGAGATTGCCCAATGGTATCCTCGCATGAGCGTTTATGACGATCTGCGCGGCTGGGACACGCTCCCTTATCTGGGGCAGGAATTCTATCTGGAATATGGCACCATCGACTACGCCGTGACCGTGCCGTGGAATTTTACGGTTGTCGGCTCAGGCGCACTCACCAACCCGCAGGATGTGCTGACCCCGACAGAGCGGGCGCGTCTGGCTGAAGCCGCCAAAAGTGACAAGCGCGTTCTCATCCGCACGGCACAGGATGTGCTTGACCCTGCCAGCCACCTCGCCCGCTCGGGCGAGAAAACCTGGCGCTTTCATATGGAAAATACGCGCGACGTGGCCTTTGCGGCCTCGCCTGTTTTCATCTGGGATGCTGCCAGACTCGACCTGCCTGCCCTGCCCGCAGCCAAAGGCCAGAAACCGCAGCCGCGTCTGGCCATGTCCGTCTATCCACGTGAAGGCGCAGGGCCGCAGGCATGGGACCGCTCGACGGAATATGTCAAACACGCGATCGAGTATTTCTCGTCACAATGGTATCCCTACCCCTGGCCCAACGCCGTCAATCTTGGCGGCCATGGTGCGGGAATGGAATATCCGGGCATCGTGTTCGATGGCTGGCAGGACAGGAACGATGTACTGTTCTGGATCACCACCCATGAGCTGGGCCACGGCTGGTTCCCCATGATCGTCGGCAGCAATGAGCGCCGCCATGCCTTCATGGATGAGGGGTTCAATACCTTCATCGACGCCTATGCCTCACAGCATTTCAACCACGGTGAATACGCGCCCAAGAAAGACGCGGAATTCGCCCCGGAAACAGGTGACCCGGCGAAGGACATCGTGCCGGTGCTCACCGCCACCGATGCGCCAACCCTGATGATGCCCTCTGAGCTCGTGCCGGAGAAATACCGCCACAAGGTCACCTATTTCAAAGGTGCCTACGGGCTGATGCTGCTTCGGGAGAAAATCCTCGGGCCAGAGCGCTTCGATGAGGCTTTCAGGGCCTATATCCGGGCCTGGGCCTTCAAACACCCCACGCCGTCGGACTTCTTCCGCTTCATGTCCAGCGCAGCGGGAGAGGATCTGACCTGGTTCTGGCGCGGCTGGTATTTCGAGAACTGGTGGCCGCAATACCGTCTGGATGGCATGACCACCCAGCCCGCTAAGGAAGGGCAGCCCGGCAGCATCGCCATTGGCGTGCGCAATGAGGGCAAGCTTCTTCTGCCTGTGCTGCTGCGTGTAACCTGGCAGGATGGGTCACATCAGGAGCGTCTCATCCCGACAGAGGCCTGGGCGCTTCATGACCGGCTGAGCCTCAGCTTTCCCGATCACGGTGCAGTCAAGACGATTGCGCTCGACCCTGATCAGGGTCTGCCCATTCCCGATCGCAGCGGCCTGAGCCTGTCGCCCCAGGCAACGATAACCGCCCCGCAGGAACCCGCTCACCCCTGAAATCCCTATCCCTGAATCCATCCTGCCGGTTTCCGGCAGGCCAGTGCGAAAGTCAGGGACGGGAATTCATCATTCTGGCAGGGCCGATCGTTTCGGTACCTGCCAGAATAGCGCGTTCAGATGGCGAGGCCTTCCGTGCGCTCGCTCCAGTGGGTCGAGCCCCCCGAAGCAGATGCCTCGCTGCGCTCAGCACTGTCGAAGCCGAAAAACATCTGAGCCTCGGCCCAGACGAGTGAGGACTGGGCCATATGGCCGTGTGTTGCGGCACCCTGCGGCCCACGGCCCCGGCTGCCATGGCTTTGCGCCAGCAAGCGGGCAAGATCGGCGGCGCCGGTCGAAAGATATCTGATCATTCAGTCTGACCCTCGCGACTGCGCCCCCAACCGGAGCATTTCCCCCAGCCAGACAAAGGCGCATGGAAAAAAGGCCCGAAGGATTGTCGTCGCGGGGGTTCTCTCCCGGGATTTCAATCCGCCGGAGGGGCATGGGAAAAACCGCATTACCCCGGAAACAGGGTCAGCCTATATGATAGTGAGAGTCGTTCTCAACAACTATTTTCATGGCGATAGGGCGAAAGAGCGGCGAGTGCATCTTTCTCTTCGAGAATGGCCCGTCTCTCCTCGGCAAGATAGGGCCGCACAGCCCGCGCCAGAGCCGGATCTCGGATATAGTGGGACGAATAGGTCAGGCTTGGCAGGTAGCCACGCTGGATCTTGTGCTCACCCTGCGCCCCTGCCTCGACACGAGACAGGCCATGCGTGATGGCAAAATCAATGGCACGGTAATAACACAGCTCGAAATGCAGGAAGGGCCACTCGCCCTCGCATCCCCAGTTGCGCCCATAGAGAGTATCGCGCCCTGCCAGATTCAACGCTGCTGCCACGGGCTCGCCCTCGTGCAAAGCTTGCATCAGCACGATTTTCTCACCCAGACGCTCTGACAGACCCGAGAAGAAAGCGCGGGTCAGATAGGCCTGTCCCCATTTGCGGTCGATGGTCGCCTGATAGAATCCATAAAACCGATCCCAGTCGCGGCCGGTGATTTCCGGCCCGCGCAAGGTGCGAAATTCCAGCCCGCATCCCTGTGCATCACGCCGCTCACGACGGATCGCCTTGCGTTTGCGCGAGGCCAGGGCTTCGAGAAACTGCTCGAAATCCTGATAACCATTGTTATGCCAGTGATATTGCAGGCCTAGCCGCTCCATCCAACCATGTGAGGCCAGAGCCTCCTGCTCCTGACCGGTGCAGAATGTCATGTGAATGGAGGACAGACCCAGCTCCTGACAGGCCTGACGCAGCGCCTCGCCAAAGACCCCGCGTACTGTCCCTTCCGTCAGGTGATCATGGATCAGCCCGACTGGATCGATGAGCAGACGCGGCCCGCTGACGGGAGAAAACGGGACGGCGATCTGAAGCTTGGGATAATAATCCCCTCCCGCCTGCTCATAGGCGCGCGCCCAGCTCTGGTCGAAAACATATTCTCCGTAGGAGTGACCCTTGAGAAACAGGGGGGCTACGGCAACCAGCGCCTCGCCGTTCCTGAGCGCCGCATAACGCGGCAGCCACCCTGTTCTGGCCCCGACAGAGCCACTCTCCTCAAGCGTCAGGAAGAAACCGTGGGACATAAAGGGGTTATCGTCCCCGGCACAGCGATCCCAGAGAGCGGCGTCAATTTCGGCAATGGACGCATGAAGCGTCAGGGACCAGTCTGTCATGGGCAGCATGTGGTCCGGGCCTGAAGGCAAAACAACCTTGTCCGGCATAGTCAGGCTGCAAAACGTGGCTTTGCGCATCCTGCGCGTCTGTCAGCTGTGATTGACGAGCGCAGGGCAGTCCTGAAAAGCGCTGTCAGGCGCGGCAGCAGAAATGCCACGCCCGCAGGGCTTTCGGGGGTGATCAGGCGATTTCGATCAGCGCCTCAACCTCGACCGGCGCATCCAAAGGCAAGGAGGGTACACCAATGGTGGAACGGGCATGGCGCCCGGCGTCACCGAACACGGCAACAGCCAGATCGGAGGCGCCATTCATGACGGTGGCGTGCTGTGTGAAATCAGGCGTGCAGGCAATGAACCCACCAAGACGCACAATGCGCTTCACGCGGGCCAGATCGCCCAGTTCGGCCTGCACCTGTGCGAGAATGTTGAGAAAGCAGAGCTCGGCACATTCACGCCCCAGCTCGGCCGCAACATCCTCACCCAGCTTGCCCGTGGCCTTGAGCGTACCGCCTGAAAGCGGTAGCTGGCCCGAAACGACAAGAAGCGAGCCCGTGCGTGCCACAGGCACATAGGTTGCCACCGGGGCTGCGGCCTTGGGCAGTGCAAGCCCAAGAGCGGTTAAACGGGCGGTCGGGGTTTCGTCAGGGGTCTGTGACATCGGCTTGTCTCCTTGCAGAGGGGCTGAGGGGATCTCCCTCAGCTGACCAATCGCAGCCTGCCACGCTCATGCGGCGGAAGATCACCCGGAATATCGAGCGGCAACATCGGATCCTCCTCGATCACGTGAGGATCTTCGGGTGCGCTGTCGGGCAGACGCTTCCCCAGATAACTATCTGACAACGCCCTGAAGGCATAATCAAGCAGCGATGAGGCATAAGCCGCCACAGGATCGCCTTCGACCGTACCGGCAGGCCCGAAGCGCGTATGGGCAAACTGCTCGACATACGCCGCCAGCGGGGCACCGTGCTGAAGGCCGATGGTCACGGCCTGTCCGACGCTTTCAAGCAGGCCACGCACCATCGCGCTCTCACGACCGGGCGTAAGCGAGATCTCGCCCAGCGAGCCATCTTCATATTCACCCGTCCTCAGATAGAGCCGATGGCCGCCAATCGCGCTGCGCTGCGTGAACCCGCCGTGACGTGCCGGCAGGGGGCGACGCACACCGCGCTCCAGACGCGCACGCAAAGGCAGGGGCGACGCCGGGTCAGGACGCGCCGGCATACGATCAACAAACCCGGTCAGGGCGCGATGCATCAGCAGATGGGCATCGGGTCCGGGCTGAGGCAGGGGGGTTTCGCCCAGTACCGCACGGGCGAACGCGCCTTCCAGCGTCAACCCGCGATGCGCCAACCGTGACAGGGCACTTGCACGCAGCGTCCCATCGGCACGCAACGGCGAGAAGATGGGAGCCAGACCACACGCTTCAACGCCCAGCAGGGCATCGACAGGGCCGGGCTGGGAGAAGCCGGTCTCGATCAGCACCCTGTTGGGCAGATCGGGCAGCGTATCCTCCATCTCGTCGCGTATCTGGCGCCCTGTAACCTCAAGTCCCGGGATCGGGCAGGAGACGGGAGGCAGCGGCACAGGCCCTGCACCCTGACGCGCAAGGGAGGTGGCAAGCCAGCACAGATAGCAGGCCGCATCGCGCCCGGTCTCACTGTCATAATCGAGCCCCATAAGGGCGAGACAGCTATCCAGATTGGTCAGAAGCAGCGTCCCTGCGGGGCCACCCTGAGCCTCCTGCTCGGGTGTTGCGGTGGCAGGACCGTCGAAAAGCGGCAACTCACCGTTGAGCATGGGGCCATTGACCGCATGGAGGCGGCGCAGGGCGCTACAGGCCAGGCGAATGAGCGTGACAAAGGCCTCGCCGTTGAAATCACCCTCCTGAACAAAAGCCGCCAGATTGACTACGAACCCGCTGCGACGATCGACCTGCCCCTGCCAGAGTGGCGCCATCGGCGCCATCTGTCGTTCCAGCAACGCAGCTGCCAGCGCAGCACCAAGACCGGCACTGCCCACTGTATCACCCGGCAGGGCAGGCAGGCTGGTCAGCCGGTCGAGCCAGCGTGCGGCCTCGCTCGAAAGGCGCAAGGCGCCAGTCGATGCCGAAAGCTGCAAAAGCGCTATCGCCGCTTCGTCTTCCCAGCTTGCAGGAAGGGTTACGGCGCGCAGGGCGAGATCGTCCGGATCGGCAGCGACATGCGTTGTGCGCATACGCACCCCGTTCCAATGGAGAAGCGTTGTCATAGCCTTGAATCTAGGCATCGACTCGGGCCGGGAAAAGGGTGTTTCGGCACCGCCCACAGGGGATAATGGTCCGCAAAATGGGGATATGGTGGATAACATTCCCGCCCCCCGCCAGGGCAGGGTGATAGACGCTTGCGAGCGAAGCCTGTAGGACTGGCAGGGTTGTCTTTCAACAGCGCACCCTTTCCGGGGTCCAAGCCTGCGAGTTGCCAAATCCCATGAGTTCACTGTCTGGCGTGCGCCCCCGTCGCGATCTTCTCGAACTGACGACCGGCTTCGTGGTTCTTGCGATCCTGGCGGCCCTGCTTGCCCTTGCCGTTCTGGGCCGTCATCAGGGTGGCAGCGACGGCTATATGCTCAAGGCCGTTTTCAACCAGATCGATGGTCTTTCGGTCGGGTCGGATGTCCGTCTGGCCGGCATCACGGTGGGCCATGTCACCTCCGAGCAGGTCGATCCGAAAAGCTATCGTGCGCAGGTCAGCTTCACGGTACGCAATGGCATCAATCTGCCAACCGACAGCGCCGCCATCGTGACGTCTGACAGCCTGCTTGGAGGGAAGTATATTGCTCTCTCCCCCGGCGGCGATGAAAAGAACCTGACACCCGGCTCCGTTGTAGGGCAGACCCAGGGGGCCATCAGCCTCGAACAGCTTCTGAGCAAGTTCATTTTCTCGGTGACGGATTCGCTCGACAAGAGCCGCAAGGCCGCCACCCCATGAGCGAGGCGACGCCCTGGACCGACCGCAATGGCACTCCCATTGCCTGCGTAGAGAAACTCAAGGTCCTGCGTGAGAACGACACCGAGCTGCGCCAGACGCTGCAGGACGTGTTCGAGGATGCCTTGCTGATGGGTGTCGCCCCCGATGTCATGCGCCGCCATCTGGCTGGCATGATCGACGCGCTGGAAGAACTCAATCCATGAAATGCGCCCTATGAAACGCACCGGGATACACGCTCTTGTTCATACACAGGGCCACAAGCGCGTCCTGCGTTTGTCCGGCCTCACGCCTGTGACTGTCATTGCCCTTATGACCGCCTCTTCCATGCCCGCTCTGGCGGCGGAAGCTGTGGCGCCTCCGGTGATGTATCCGGCTGGTCTGTGGCAAGGTCGCGGTGAGGCTGTGATCCGCGTTCTCAACCGAACCGACTCCCATATCGAGACAATGACCATTCCGGTTGGGGGGCAGGCGCAATATCGCAGCCTGCATCTTGGCGTTACGCGCTGCGTCGAACGTCCCGAAACCCTGCCGAGCAATGCGGCAGCCCTCATTACAACCAGCGACGACACGGACCCCGGTGCCCATTACACGGGCTGGATTCTGGCGCAGGAACCTTCGCTCGGCACCTACAAGAGCGCGCTCTACGGCATTTCAGTGGTTGCATGCTCTGGCCCGAAGGCCGACCCCACACTCGCCCCACTGCCGCAGCCGGTCGTGCCTGTTCTGGGCGCGAATACGCCTGATAGCGCGCAGAGCCAGCCGGGCGATCTGAACGATCCGTCGCAGGGTTCTGCTGCGTTGCCTGTGCGCTCCGGCACACTTCCGGCAAATGGTGGCAACCCGGCCAGTGGCGCTTCGGCCGGGCCGACCCGCCTCACGCCGCTCGGTGACCCTGCAAACAGCTCACACCCCATGGGAGGGGCTTACAATCAGCCCACCCGCAACGAGACGAGCCAGGGACAATCACTCCCTCGTACCCCCCAGTCTCCTTCGTCCAGCGCCGATCAGGGTGGTCCCATGCAACTAGCGCCCCTTTCGGGCGGGCCGGTATCAAACAGCGCGCCATCGAATGGCAGTGGTCAGCCCCTTCCGCCCCCGCAGCCCTACGGACAGTAACATCGCAGGCCTGCCCATTGACGGCCTGGCGTCCGGTCGCCACGCCGTCCGACAAGCCCGATCCAGTGTCGCGGATCGAGTGCAAAGCAACAAAATGACATGACGACCATATTCTGATCAGATTTGTGGCTGATAACGCAGCTGTGCCTGTATTTCGGTGCAACCGCGTATCAATGAGGAAGTTATCAAACCCATGACAACCCCCTCTCCCACGGCGACTCCGTCATCTGGCCCAATCGCGCCCTCTGCGGATCACGCAGCCTTTCTGCTCGATTTCGACGGGACTTTGGTCGATATTGCCCCAACCCCGGCTTCTGTTCAGGTCGAGCCCGGCCTGATCGAGACATTGCTGCGCCTCAGAGACCGTTGCGGCGGTGCGCTTGCCATCGTTACCGGGCGTCCGATCGAACAGATCGACCATTTTCTGCCTGGTATTCCGACCGCTGTTGCAGGCGAGCATGGGCTTACCCTGCGCCGCAGCCTCGATGGACAGGAAGAACCTGTTGTCACAACGCCCCTGCCCCCGGAATGGCAAAGCCGTGCCGAAGCCCTGATAGGGCGTTTCCCAAATACGGCGCTCGAACGCAAGAAGGCGGGGCTCGTGCTGCATTATCGCGGCAATCCCGACGCTGGCATCATTTTCGAGCAGGAAATCACCGCATGGCTGGCGGGTCAGGATGATTTTGAAATCCATCCGTCCAAGATGGCCTGGGAAATCCGCCTTGCCGGTATTCACAAAGGCAATGCCGTCGAGGCTCTGATGGCGCAGCCTCCTTTCGCCGGACGCGTGCCGGTTTTTGTCGGTGACGACGTGACTGACATGGACGGCGTTCGGGCCGCCAAGGCCCTTGGCGGGTTCGGTTATCTCATTCCTGATGACTTCCCGACCGCCCATGAATTCAGGGCATGGCTTGCCCGTTATGTGGAGACTGCCTGATGGGTCGCCTCGTCGTTGTTTCCAACCGTGTCCCTGCTCCGCGCGAACGCAGCCAGCCCGCAGGCGGTCTGGCCGTGGGCGTACGCGATGCCGTGCGTGGCACGGAGAGCCTCTGGTTTGGCTGGTCAGGCCGCCACACCACGCAATCTCGCGAGCAGACGCCCAAGCTCGACACCCATGAGAGCTGCACCTATGCCACGATCGATCTGACGCGCAGCGAGTACGAGCATTTCTACGAGAAATTCTCCAACGGGCTGCTCTGGCCGCTCTGCCATTATCGCATCGGGATCATCGACTACAAACGGATCGATTATCAGGTCTATCGCGAGGTCAATGCCCTCTTTGCCGATCAACTCGTTCCTCTCTTGCGCGAGGACGATACGCTCTGGGTGCATGACTACCATCTCTTCCCGCTGGGCGCGAAGCTGCGTCGGCGTGGCGTAAAGGCCAAGATCGGCTTTTTCCTGCACATTCCGTTCCCGCCCTGGAGCGTGACACGTGTGCTTCCCTGCGCCGAGGAAATGCTGCGTGAGATGGCTGCCTATGACCTCATCGGTGTGCAGACCGAGGAAGATGCCCGCAACATGAACGGGTGCTTCGAAGCCAATAATCTGCCCAACCGCGCCGTTCATTTCCCGATCGGCATCGACCCGGTCGAATTCAGCGAGCAGGCCGAACAGAATGTCATGGCCGAGGAGGTGCAGCGCCTTCATGCGTCCCTTCGTGGCCGCAAGCTCATCCTTGGCGTGGATCGCCTCGACTATTCCAAGGGGATCCCGGAACGCATCCACGGCTACGAGACTTTTCTCAACCGCTACCCCGAGCATAAGGGTGAGACGGTTCTCCTGCAGATCACACCCGTCTCACGCGCCGGTGTCGCCAGCTATCGTGCGCTGCGTCGTGAGCTTGATGAGATGGCAGGGCATATCAATGCCATGCACGGTAACTTCGACTGGTCACCCATTCGCTACCTCACCCAGTCTGTCCCGCGCGAGGTTCTGGCCGGTTTCCACCGCATCGCCGATGTGGCACTGGTCACCCCGTTGCGCGATGGCATGAATCTCGTGGCCAAGGAATTTGTCGCTGCGCAAAGCGCCGACAATCCAGGCGCCCTCATCCTGTCATCGCTCGCCGGCGCTGCACCTGAAATGGAGCAGGCCCTCATGGTGAACCCGTATGATCACGAAGGCATTGCCGATGCGATCCATGCCGGGATCACAATGAGCCTTGAAGAGCGGCAAAGACGCTGGCAGGCTCTACACTACGACGTCACCCAGAATACCGCAGCAAACTGGGCCGATCGTTTTCTTGAAATGCTCAGAGAGACCGAAAGACAGGAATGATTGCTCGACTGACCGGTGGATTACTGTTTTTCGCCGGTATGGCCGCAATTGGCGTCGCCTGGTGGGCCGAGCACGTGCTCGGCTATGCCCCATGCGAGCTTTGCCTTATCGAGCGGGCGCCGTGGCGCATCGTCGCCTTTCTTGGCGTTCTGGCCCTGCTCATCCCGGGTATGGTCGGGTTCTGGGCCACGGTCCTAAGTCTGCCAGCCCTCGCAGCAGCCGTCATGCTGGCCGGGCTCCATAATGGTGTTGAGCAGAAATGGTGGGAAAGCCCGCTTCCTGCCTGTCACGCACCCGTATTTCATACAGGTGCCAGCTTTCGCGAGCGTATGGCCAGTATGCCTCTTCGCCCCGCCAAACCCTGCGATGACCCGACCTATCTCTTTCATCTGCCTGTTTCGATGACGGTCCTTGGCGGTATTGCCGCCGCGCTGCTGTTCATCCTTGTCAGCTATAGCGTCGTGCTTCAGGCCCGGCGCTGGCACGCGGCACGCTGAACCGGTCGCGGTTTCCGCCTGATACGCCCAATCCCTGTCGAAACAGATAGATGCTGGCAGGGCTCAGGGGATTATCCGGTTCCGAGGCCACGCAAGAAAAGTGTCAACCTCTATCCACAACGGGTCCTGCGCCTGCAATCCCCGCCCTGATCGTCGGAGCTGTAGCATTTGGCACCTCGCTGTCTATGCTTGCTATCGTGGAAAATTCTCATACGAGGTGGGTGAGAGTCTTATCTCCCGATTGCACTCGCAAGAATTCTGGGAGCTTTCGCCATATCATGACCTATGTTGCCATTTATCGGTAATTTATCTCACACAGATCGGCATAATAATAAAAAACTCCCGGAATAAAGCCCGTAAATCGAGTTTGGCACGGTGCTTGCATGAAAGAAATCAGACCATCAGGCAAAGGGCCTGAGGCACATAGGGATTTCAATCATGTTCGCATTCACCAAGTCTTTCATCGCCGCTGCCAGCCTTGTCGCTCTTGCTGCCCAGCCTGCTCTGGCGAAAGACATTGTGGTCGAGAACGTGCAGGCCGCAGCAAACCAGACGGCTCAGATTGATGTTTCCAACACCGACCTGAAATCTGACCGCGACTGGAATCGCGTTGCCGATACCATTCGTGTCAAGGCAGCCGATATCTGTGAACGTACGGTAGGCGCCAGCGATCGCCGCGAAGCCGATATCGAGGAATGCACGCAGGCCGCCTACGAAAACGGCGTACAGCAGATGCGCAATATCTATGCCCGCCGCACCCTGGCCGGCCAGACGCGTCTGGCCCGTTCGTGAGCGAAAAGGCGCTACAGCGCGCGTGGCAACAGGATGACGAAACGAGCGCCTATAATCCGACCCGTTTCGTCATAACGGTTCTCGGCATGGAGCGTCCCGTGAAGGGCCTCGATAATCTGGCGGCTGATCGCCAGCCCCAGGCCTGAATGCTGGCCGAAATTCTCGGTCTGGGGTCGCTCCGAATAGAAGCGGTCAAAAATATCCTCGAGTTTGAGAGGCGGAATGCCCGGCCCCTCATCACTCACCGTTATACGGATCTGCCTGTCCTCGGGGCGCATGAAGAGCGTTATGTGCCCGCGCGGGGGAGAGAATGAAATGGCATTGCCAATGAGATTGCGCAGGACCTGAACAAGACGGTCCTCGACAGCCAGTACACGCAGCGGATGATTGGCATCGTCGTGTGAGTCATCAAGAATGATGATCGCGTCTTCGGGCTTGCGCGTTGTCTGATGCATCTCCGTCAGGATGGAGAGCAGCATACCGACCGCCACGGGTTCAGAGCGCGTTCGTGACAGCTCTGCGTCGATACGGCTTGCATCCGCAATATCGGTAATCAGCCGGTCCAGACGGCGGACATCGTTGTTGATGATCGCCAGCAGGCGCGTCTGTCGTTCACGGTTCTCGATACGCGGCAACGTCTCGATGGCCGAGCGGATGGATGAAAGCGGATTCTTGATTTCATGGCTCACATCGGCCGCAAAGCGCTCGATCGCGTCCATGCGGGCCCATAGTGCCAGCACGCTGCCACGCAGGGCTCGCGCAAGCACGCCAATTTCGTCACGGCGTACCAGCAGGGATTCCGGCACGCTGTCAGCGCGCCCGGCCACATCGCGCATGTCATGCGACGCCACCGCAAGACGCAGCAGCGGGCGGGCGATGGTGATCGAGAGATACCATGACAGCAGGACCGTCACAGCCATTGCGGCCAGAAACAGCGAGAGTATGGAGGACCGGACAGCAAACAGCGAACGATCGACTTCCTGGGCCTGGCGTGTAAGCTGGATGATCCCCACGGTCTGACCGTCATGGATGACCGGCTCTGCTACCGTGATCACCAGCTCATGCTCGGGGGTGCGCCGGATATAGGGCGCAGCTTCGGCACCCCGATATTCGCCTGCCGAGCGCAGAGGCGGCGGCGCGTCCTGCGTTTCCAGCATGACAATCCCCTCGCGGGAGGAGAGCGGCAGCAGGGAAAGCAGCCATTCATAGGCAATTTCGATGCCGTTATTGCGTGGCGGCTGCCAGCGTGGCGGCGGCGCAGGCTCGCCCGCCCCCGACTGCCCCTTGCGATCGCGGCGCACAAGGGCGGCTTCGTTCAGACTGTCGGCCACCAGCGTGCCATCCGGCCCGACAAGGCGCGCGCGCACATTGGGGCTGGGTTCGGTCAGCCGAAGCAACAAGGGCCGCGCCTGCGCCCCGTCGAGCATGAATTCGGCACCGGGAAAGGGATGACGGGCCGGGTCGCGCACCACGGCAATCTGCCCCATGGCCGCCGCGTAGATATGGGCCTGCTCGCGCAGGGCATTCACATCGGTTTCAAGCAGGCTGTTCTGGAAGTCGTTCAGGAAGAGCAGCGTGACGGCCAGAATGGCCAGAGGCAGCGTGTTGAGCAGGAAGATGCGCCGCATGAGCGGCGAGGCGAAACGCGGCAGACGGAAGCGACGTGTCGTCCGGCGGCTCTCGCGTCCGGCCTCCAGCGCCAGCGTGTCACCATGGCGAAACGAGCGCCGACGCAGGCGTCTGAAGGCCTGTGACATACCGCCCGGCGCACCGCGCCGCGACCGCCTGCCGAATGATTCACGCTGCGGCATTCTGGCTCAGTCTTCCTTGTAGCGATATCCTATGCCGTACAGGGTCTCGATCTGGTTGAAGTTGTCATCGATCTGCCTGAACTTCTTGCGGACACGCTTGATGTGGCTGTCGATGGTGCGGTCATCCACATAGATATTTTCGCCGTAAGCCGCATCGATCAGCTGGTCGCGTGATTTCACCATGCCCGGACGAAGAGCCAGCGCCTTGACCAGCAGGAATTCTGTGACGGTCAGCATGATATCCTGCCCCGCCCAGAGGCACTGATGGCGCGTCTCATCAAGGGTGAGGCTGCCACGCACGATAGCGGCGCCTGCGCCTGACGTGCCGCTGCCCTCGGCGCGGCTGGCGTCCTGCCGGCGCAGCAGGGCGCGGATGCGCTCCAGCAGCAGGCGCTGCGAGAAAGGCTTGGTGATGTAGTCATCCGCCCCAAGGCGCAGGCCCATGAGCTGGTCCAGTTCCTCATCCTTGGAGGAGAGGAAGATGACCGGCAGGGATGAGCGCGCCCGCAGGCGCTGCAACAGTTCCATACCATCCATGCGCGGCATCTTGATATCCAGCACTGCCAGACTGACAGGGCGCGCCAATATGCCCTGCAGGGCGGCTTCGCCATCGGTATAGGCGTGCACAACAAACCCTTCGGCCTCCAGCGTCATCTGGACCGAAGTGAGGATGTTACGGTCATCATCCACCAGGGCGATGGTGTGCTTTGTCGTCTCCATGCGCGATGTATCCGCCTTCAATTTCTGCCTGTTGCCAATCCAAGGGGGGTTGGCATATGGCTTGTCACAGCCACCTATATCTTACCACGCGGCTGCGCCCAAGACGGGGCTGCCGAAAACGGTCGGACATCGCTGGATGGTCGACCCGAGTGTTTCCGTGGCTTCTGGCGGTCATGCTCGCCCCGTTGCGGGGGAGTACGCTGAAGCCGACCTTTTGCTGCCCGGCCTAACCGGGCCCGATTTTTCGAGGTTGCGACCACGATGACGACTGAGAACACGCTGCACGACGCGCAGAACGACGCCCCGGCACCCGAGACCGCCGAAGCGGCAGAGGCCACCACCGATACGGCAGGCCAGACGCCTGAATCCCGTATTGCCGAGCTGGAAGCCCAGGTTGAGGAATTCCGCGACAAGTGGATGCGCTCCGAAGCCGAGATGCAGAATTACCGCACCCGCGCCAAGCGCGAAGTGGAAGATGCCCGCCAGTATGCGGTGCAAAAATTCGCCAAGGATGTGGTCGAAGCGGCTGAAAACCTGCAGCGTGGCCTTGCCTCCCTGCCGCCCAAGGCCGAGGGTGAAGAAGGGCTCGTCGCCAAGCTGCGCGAGGGCTTCGAGAGCACGGAACGCTCTTTCCTTGGCATTCTGGAACGCAATGGCATTACCTGCCAGCATCCGGTGGGCGAGGTGTTCGATGCCAATCTGCATCAGGCGATGGCCGAGCAGCCGAGCGACGAACACGCGGATGGTACGGTAATGCAGGCCTGGACCCCCACCTGGACGCTTAATGGCCGTCTGCTCAAGCCCGCCATGGTCGTTGTGGCGAAGGGCGGCAACAAAGCCGCAGAATGAGGCTTGAAACCCTCGTCATGCGCTCCTAGATTTTATCTGTAACCCGCCCCTGCCGAGGCAGGGAGACGAAAACAAGGGCGTTGCCCGGTGCCTGAATGGGCCGGATGACGCCGCTGAAAGGACTGAAATATGAGCAAAGTCATTGGTATTGACCTTGGCACCACGAACTCTTGCGTCGCGATCCGCGAAGGCGATGAGACCAAGGTCATCGAGAACAGCGAAGGCGCACGCACCACGCCGTCCATGGTCGCTTTCACCGCCAACGGTGAGCGTTTGGTTGGACAGGCTGCCAAGCGCCAGGCTGTCACCAACCCTTCCGATACACTGTATGCCGTCAAGCGTCTGATCGGCCGTCGCTACGACGACCCGACCGTCGCCAAGGACAAGGAAATGGTCCCGTACGAAATCGTACGTGGCGATAACGGCGATGCATGGGTCCGCGCCCGTGGCGAGAACTACGCACCGTCGCAGATCTCCGCCTTCGTGCTGGGCAAGATGAAGGAAACCGCCGAGGCCTATCTCGGTGAGACCGTTTCCCAGGCCGTCATCACGGTTCCGGCCTACTTCAATGACGCCCAGCGTCAGGCAACGCGCGATGCCGGTCGTATCGCCGGTCTTGAAGTGCTGCGTATCATCAACGAGCCGACCGCTGCCGCTCTGGCCTATGGCCTTGGCAAGCGCGATTCCGGCACGGTGGCCGTTTATGACCTTGGTGGTGGCACGTTCGACGTGTCGATCCTCGAGATCTCTGATGGCGTGATCGAAGTGAAGTCCACCAACGGTGACACGTTCCTTGGTGGTGAAGACTTCGACAACCGCATCATTGGCTACCTTGCAGACGAGTTCAAGCGCGACCAGGGCATCGACCTGCGCGGCGACAAGCTGGCTCTGCAGCGCCTGAAGGAAGCCGCCGAGAAGGCCAAGATCGAGCTTTCCTCCTCCAAGGAAACCGAGATCAACCTGCCCTTCATCACGGCTGATGCCTCGGGCCCGAAGCATCTCGTGGTCAAGCTGAGCCGCGCCAAGCTGGAAAGCCTGGTCGAGGATCTGGTGCAGCGTACGCTCGGCCCGTGCCGTGCAGCGCTCAAGGATGCCTCGGTTACCCCGGCTGAAATCGACGAAGTCATTCTCGTTGGTGGCATGACGCGTATGCCGAAGGTCATCGAGACCGTGAAGCAGTTCTTCGGCAAGGAACCCGCCCGCAACGTCAACCCTGACGAAGTGGTGGCGATCGGTGCCGCAGTTCAGGGCGCCGTGCTCAAGGGCGACGTGAAGGATGTTCTGCTTCTCGACGTGACCCCGCTTTCGCTGGGCATCGAGACGCTGGGCGGTGTCTTCACCCGTCTGATCGATCGCAACACGACGATCCCGACCAAGAAGAGCCAGACCTTCTCGACGGCTGATGACAACCAGAGCGCCGTGACCATCAAGGTCTATCAGGGCGAGCGCGAAATGGCGGCAGACAACAAGCTGCTCGGTAATTTCGACCTCACCGGGATTGCTCCGGCTCCGCGTGGTGTGCCGCAGATCGAAGTCACGTTCGACATCGATGCCAACGGTATCGTCAACGTGTCGGCCAAGGACAAGGCGACCAACAAGGAACAGCAGATCAAGATCCAGGCTTCTGGTGGTCTGAACGATGCCGATATCGACCGTATGGTGAAGGAAGCCGAGGCCAATGCCACGGCAGACAAGGCCAAGCGCGAGATGGTCGAGCAGCGCAACAGCGCCGAGGCCCTGATCCATCAGACTGAAAAGTCGCTGACCGAAGCTGGCGACAAGGTTCCGGCAGCTGACAAGGCTGAGGCGGAATCGGCAGTGGCTGCGACCCGCGAAGCCATGAACGGTACGGATCTTGAGGCCCTGAAATCGGCGACCGAGCGTCTGACCCAGGCTGCCATGAAGATCGGTCAGGCTGTCTATGCCCAGTCTCAGGCTGAAGAGGGTGCCGCCGGTGGCGAAGCCCATTCTGCCAAGGACGAAAACGTCGTCGATGCCGATTTCGAGGACGTGGACGACAGCAAGAAGCACTGATCTCCCCGAGGAGGGGTTCGCCCCTCCAGAGGCTCGATGCTTTTGACGCCCGTCCTTCCTGAGGGAAGGGCGGGCGTTTCGCCGTTCAGCCCGGCGCGGTTTTTATCCGCGTTGCTTTGATTGCCCCCGCTGGTCATTACAGGCCGCATATTCTGATCCCTGGATCTCCTGACGAGGACTCCCATGGCCACCAAGATCGATTTCTACGCTGTTCTTGAAGTCTCCCGCACAGCCTCTGCCGATGAGCTCAAAAAGGCCTATCGCAAGCAGGCCATGCGCTTTCATCCCGACCGTAATCCGGGCGATGAAACGGCCGAGCACAAGTTCAAGGAAATCAACGAAGCCTATGATGTTCTGAAAGACGAACAGAAGCGTGCTGCCTATGACCGCTTCGGTCATGCTGCCTTTGAAAATGGCGGTATGGGCGGCGGTGGTTTTGGGGGCGGATTCGGCGGCGGTGGCCTCGATGACATCTTCGAGATGTTTGGCGACATGATGGGAGGCCGTCGTGGTGGCGGCCGTCGTCGCACCGGCAACGACATTCAGGTTCAGGTCGAAATCTCGCTTTCCGAGGCCTATGAAGGCGTCAAGAAGCCGGTCGAAATCCGTACCCGCGTCGCCTGCGAAAGCTGCCACGGTACGGGATCGGCTGACAGCAACCCCGGCGATGTTACCTGCCCGACCTGTCATGGCGCTGGTGCCGTGCGTGCACAGCAGGGCTTTTTTCTGGTCGAGCGTCCCTGCCCCACCTGCAAGGGCTCGGGCAAGGTCGTGCGTAATCCCTGCAAAAGCTGCAAGGGAAGCGGCACAACCGAGCAGACGCGTTCGATCGAGGTTCCCATTCCCGCCGGCGTGGAAGATGGCACACGCATCCGCCTGACGGGCGAGGGCGAAGCCGGTGGCAGCGGTATCCAGCCGGGCGATCTCTATGTGCATGTCGCAGTGGGTGGCAGCGATATCTTCCAGCGCGATGGCGCCAACATCTATTGCCGCGTGCCGCTTCGCATGACGCAGGCGGCGCTCGGTACGGAAATCGAGGTGCCTGTCATCGATGGCAGCCGCGCCAAGGTGAAAATTCCCGCCGGCACGCAATCGGGCGAGAATTTCCGCCTGCGTGGCAAGGGCTTCTCGGTGCTGCGTTCCAGCGCACGGGGTGATATGTATATCCAGGTTGCCGTGGAGACGCCGCATCACCTCAACGCCCGCCAGAAGGAACTTCTCGAGGCTTTCGAGGCCGAGGCTGGTGAGGCTCAGGAGCAGGAAAAGGCCAATCCCGAGCACACGGGGTTCTTCGCCAAGGTCAAGGACTTCTTCGAAGGGAAGTAAGAGCCATGCGTATCGGCATTGCAGGTATCACCGGTCGCCTCGGGGCGCTTTGCGTCGAGGAAGTCGCGGCATCCGGGCTTGAGCTGTCCGGTGGGCTGGCACGCAAGGCCGATCCGCAGAAGCGTATCATGACAGATCCGGCTCAGCTGGCGGCGTGCAGCGATGTTGTGATCGATGTCAGCAGCCCGGCTGCAATACTGGCCAATGCCGAAGCCTTCGCGCAGGCTGGCTGCGGCTGGGTGATCGGGACAACAGGGTTCGGCGCTGCGGAAGAACTGGCCATTCGCGCAGCCGCAACGCGGATCCCGGTGCTGCGAGCTGCCAATTTCGCACCCGGCCTGACCATGTTGCTCGATCTGGCACGTCAACTCGGCGCCAGACTTCCGGCCCACGAATATGATGCTGAAATCCTGGAAACGCATCACCGTCAGAAGCGCGACGCCCCTTCCGGCACGGCCCTCGCCATTGGTGAGCGCCTTGCCGAGGGCCGTGGTGTCGCACTGAATGACGTCATGGAAGTCAATCGCTCAGGCGTACGGGGTGAGGAGGCTATCGGTTTTGCCTCACTGCGGGCCGGGCAGATTGTGGGCGAGCACAGCCTGATCCTGACTTCGAGTACGGAACAGATCACCCTGTCACATCGTGCCTTCGACCGACGGGTCTTTGCCCAGGGTGCTGTAAAGGCTGCCCGCTTTGTGGCAGGTAAACCAGCCGGGTTGTACGAGATGACGGAAATATTCGGCGGCTGAAACGGGCCTGCCTTGCGTCTGAAACATAACAAACGCTTGACCCCTGCGGCTGTATGCCTCTAAGGACAGCCCTCTCTTGCGGGTCGGGCGCAGGTTGTCGCACGTCCGTACTCCTTTCTTTCACTCATTCCCTGCGAGGTCCCTGAGTGCGTAACTACGGCGAATTTCTCTTCACATCGGAATCCGTTTCTGAAGGTCATCCGGACAAGGTCTCTGACCGTATCAGCGATACCGTTCTGGACGCTTATCTGGAAGCAGACCCGGAAGCCCGCGTTGCGTGCGAAACCCTCTGCACCACCAACCGTGTCGTTCTGGCCGGTGAAGTTCGTGGTCCGGCTTCGATCACCAGCGAATTGCTGATCGAGCGTGCGCGTCACGCCATCAAGGATATCGGTTACGATCAGGAAGGCTTTTCCTGGAAGAACGCCGAAATCACCTCGCTGCTCCACGCGCAGTCCGCCGACATCGCTGTTGGCGTCGATAGCGCTGGCGAAAAGGATGAGGGCGCAGGCGACCAGGGCATCATGTTCGGCTTCGCCACCCGCGAGACCGAGCACCTGATGCCGGCCCCGCTCTATTACGCGCAGTCGATCCTCGAAAAGGTTCGTGACTACCGCAAGAGCGGCCATGCTCTGGGCGTCGGCCTGCTGCCGGATGCCAAGAGCCAGGTCACGCTGCGCTATGTCGATGGCAAGCCCGTTGGCGCGACCTCGGTCGTGATCTCGACGCAGCATATCGAAGGCATGCGCCAGAACACCATTCGCGAAATGCTGCGCGAAGTGGTCCGTGAAGTCCTGCCGGAAGGCTGGATGTGCCCGGAAGAAGAATTCTACGTCAATCCGACGGGCAACTTCGTGATCGGTGGTCCCGATGGCGATGCCGGCCTGACGGGTCGCAAGATCATTGTCGACACCTATGGTGGTGCAGCCCCCCATGGCGGCGGCGCCTTCTCGGGCAAGGACCCCACCAAGGTTGACCGTTCGGCTGCCTATGCCGCGCGCTACCTGGCCAAGAACGTGGTTGCTGCCGGTCTTTCCGATCGCTGCACCATCCAGCTCAGCTACGCCATTGGCGTGTCCAAGCCGCTCTCGGTCTATGTGGATCTCGATGGCACGGGCAAGGATATCGACGAAGCCCGTCTCGGCAAGCTGCTGAACGAAATGGTCGATCTCTCGCCGCGCGGCATCCGCAAGCATCTGCGCCTGAACCGTCCGATCTATGTGCCGACCTCGGCCTATGGCCATTTCGGTCGCGTGCCCGATCCGGTACTGGACAACTTCACGTGGGAGCAGACCGATCTGGTCAGCTCGCTGCGCGGTGCCCTCAACCGCTGAGGTCCCCAACTGTCTGATACCTCTCTCAAGTCCCAGCCTGAGCGGCTTTATGGCCGCCAGCGCGGGCACCCGCTCCGCGCCCGCCAGCAGCGCCTTCTCGATGAGGCTCTGCCCAGGCTCCGTCTGAACCCCGATCAGGCCGCCGCTCCGCAGGCCGCCTTCACTGGCGCTCCTGTTCAGGGCGTCTGGCTTGAAATCGGGTTCGGCGGCGGCGAACATGCGCTCGATCAGTCACAGCGCAATCCGGATGTCGGCTATATTGCCGCCGAGGTTTTCGAGAACGGGCTGTGCTCGCTCATGTCCCGCATCGTACCGGAAGGCGAAGAGGACACGATCACCCCGCCGGATCATTTCCGTATCTGGCCCGATGATGCGCGTCAGCTGCTGAAATCCCTGCCCGATAACTGCCTCGACCGCGCCTATCTGATGTTCCCCGATCCGTGGCCCAAGGCACGCCATGCCAAGCGTCGCTTCATCCACCCGGAGAATATTTGCGAACTGGCCCGCCTGCTGAAGCCCGGCGCCGTCTGGCGCGTTGCGAGCGATCATCCCGTCTATCAGGACTGGGTGTTCGAGATCATGGGCGCGCAGGATCTGTTCGATGCGCCCCCGCCTGCCAAAGGCGAGCGCCCCGAAGGCTGGTCACCCACACGCTATGAAGCCAAGGCCTACCGCGAAGGCCGCGTGCCGTTCTACTGGACGTTCACGCGCCGCGGTGCCTGATACCGAGTTGGATCGGAACACCGCATGAGCACGCAAATCGAACGCGAGGAAATGGAATTCGACGTGGTGATCGTCGGCGGAGGGCCCGCCGGCCTTTCCGCCGCCATCCGACTGCGTCAACTCATGCCGGAAGCCACGATCTGCCTTGTTGAAAAAGGCAGCGAAATCGGGGCGCATATCGTCTCGGGTGCGGTGATCGAACCCCGCGCCCTGGCCGAGCTCTTCCCTGACTGGCAGGAACGCGGTGCACCGCTGAAAACGCCGGTGACGGAAGAAAAAGTGCTTTTCCTGACCGAAAAGCGCGGCTTCGCCATACCCTTTATCGACAAGCTCATGCCCGCCATGGCCAATCACGGCAATTATGTCGTGTCGCTGGGCGAGGTCTGCCGCTGGCTCGGCGCCCAGGCCGAGGAGATGGGCGTCGAGATCTACCCCGGCTTTGCCGCCGCCGAACCCTATATCGAGGATGGCCGCCTGTGCGGTGTCATCACCGGCGATATGGGCATCACGCGTGAGGGCGAGCAGGGGCCGAACTTTGCACCCGGCATGATCCTTCGGGCAAGACAGACTATCCTGACCGAAGGCGTGCGCGGCTCGATCAGCCAGCGCGTGATGAAGCGGTTCAATCTGCGTCAGGGTGTGGACCCGCAGACCTATGGGCTGGGCATCAAGGAAGTTTGGGAAATTCCCGCCGAAAAACACAAGCCCGGCTTCGTGCAGCACAGCTTTGGCTGGCCGATGGATGACGGCACCTATGGCGGCGCCTGGCTCTATCATTTCGGCGAAAACTTCGTCTCCTACGGCTTCGTTACCGGGCTGGATTACAGCAATACCTGGCTCTCTCCCTTTCAGGAGATGCAGCGCCTCAAGACCCATCCCGAATTCGCGAAGCATCTCGAAGGCGGTCGCCGTCTGATCTATGGCGCGCGAGCGCTGTCCGAAGGCGGCTTTCAATCCCTGCCGCGCCTGTCCTTTCCGGGTGGCGTTCTGGCGGGTGACTCCGCAGGCTTCCTGAACATGCCCAAGATCAAGGGCACGCATACAGCGATGAAATCCGGCATGCTGGCCGCCGAAGCCGTGGCCGAGGCGCTGGGGAGCGAAGGCCCCTGCGAGGCCACAAGCTATACGCGTCGTTTCAAGAGTTCATGGCTGTTCAAGGAGTTGTTTGAGGCCCGCAATGTGCGCCCCGCCTTTGCCCGCTGGGGCAATCGCCTTGGCGCGCTCTATGCCGGGATCGACAGCCTGATTTTCCGTGGCCGCGCGCCCTGGACGCTGCATTTCCGTCATACGGATCATGAAGCGCTCAAGCCTGCCGAGCAGTGCAAGCCCATTGCCTATCCGAAGCCGGATGGCACGCTGACCTTCGACCTCACCTCATCGGTGTTCCTGTCGGGCACCAATCATGAGGAGGACCAGCCGGACCATCTGAAGCTGCGTGACCCGTCGAAATGGCTGCCGGTCAACTGGGGCATTTTCCGCTCACCTGAAAGCCGCTACTGCCCGGCCGGTGTGTATGAGGCGCTGGAGGAAAACAGCACCATGCGCCTGCAGATCAACGCGCAGAACTGCGTGCACTGCAAGACCTGCGACATCAAGGATCCGACGCAGAATATCGACTGGTGTGTGCCCGAAGGGGCCGGTGGACCGAATTATCCTGTCGGTATGTGATTTTGAGTCGCAATAAGGTATGAACCCTGACGACAAATTCCAGGATCGGCGAGAAACAGATGAAGATAGTGGTCCCGGTCAAGCGGGTGGTGGATTACAACATCAAGCCCCGCGTCAAGGCCGATAACAGCGGCGTCGACACGCAAGGCGTGAAGATGTCGATGAATCCCTTCGATGAAATTGCTGTCGAGGAAGCCGTCAGGCTTCGCGAAAAAGGCGCTGCCTCCGAAATCGTGGTGGTGACCATCGGCGTGGCCGAGGCTCAGCCCGTTCTGCGTACGGCCATGGCCATGGGTGCCGATCGTGCCATTCTGGTGCAGACCGATGCCGAACTGGAGCCGCTGGCTGTCGCCAAGCTACTCAAGGCCATCGTGGATCGCGAAAATCCCGGTCTGGTCATCATGGGCAAGCAGGCCATTGATGACGACATGAATGCGACCGGCCAGATCCTGGCAGCACGCCTCAACTGGCCGCAGGGCACGTTTGCCAGCTCGGTTGCCGTCGAGGACGGGCGCATCACTGTGGTGCGTGAAGCCGATGGCGGGCTCGAAACAGTGCGTCTGGCACTCCCGGCCGTGGTCACCACCGATCTGCGCCTCAACGAGCCGCGCTACGCCACCATGCCCAACATCATGAAGGCCAAGAAAAAGCCGCTCGAGACCATCGCTGCCGATACGCTGGGCGTGGACATCACGCCGCGTCTGGAAACAGTGAAGGTGGTCGAGCCGCCCGTGCGTCAGGCCGGTATCAAGGTATCGAGCGTTGCCGAGCTGGTTGGCAAGCTGCGTGACGAAGCGAAGGTGATCTGATCATGACAACTCTGGTTCTGATCGAAGCCGAAGGCAACGCCATCAAGAAGGCAAGCCTTTCTGCCGTTGCCGCAGCCCGCCATTTCGGCGCTGTCGATGTGCTGCTGATCGGCGCAGAAGGCGCACAGGAAGCCGCGAAGATCGAGGGGATCACCCGCGTTCTTCATGCGGACTCCACACCGCATCTGGCCGAGTGCATTGCCGCCCTGATTGCCGATCGCGCCAAGGATTACGATCATATCGTTTCCGCCGCGACGGCTTATGGCAAGAACACCCTGCCCCGCGTGGCTGGTCTGCTGGATGTGCAGCCGATCACTGAAGTGGTCGAGATCATCGACGCCGATACCTTCGTGCGTCCGATCTATGCCGGTAGCGCACTCTCCACCGTGCGGTCGCGCGATGCGATTAAGGTGCTGACCGTGCGTAACGCCAATTTCGAAGCCGCCAAGCTGGGCGACGCCTCGGCGCCGATCGAAGCCGTCTCTGCTGCGGTCGAGGTGCCAGACGCCGAATATGTTGGCATCGAGCTGACTCATTCCGACCGCCCCGAGCTGGAATCGGCTCGTGTGGTGATCTCGGGTGGGCGCGGCCTGAAGGATGCAGCCAATTTCAAGCTGCTCGAGCCTGTGGCCGACAAGCTGGGCGCTGCCATTGGTGCGTCGCGCGCGGCGGTGGATGCCGGGTTTGCCCCGAACGAGATGCAGGTCGGTCAGACCGGCAAGATCGTGGCCCCTGATCTCTATATCGCTGTCGGTCTTTCAGGCGCCATCCAGCATCTGGCAGGCATGAAGGACAGCCGGGTAATCGTGGCGATCAACATGGACCCCGAAGCCCCGATCTTCAACGTGGCCGATTACGGCCTCGTGGGCGATCTGTTCGAGATCCTGCCCCAGCTCAAGGCCGAACTGGGCGCCTGAATACTTCCCGAACCTGCCTCTTGTTCAGCAAGGCAGGTTCGGTTTCCTACGGCCAGATCATTCTGGCTCGTAGTCTGGCGCCAGAGCGCCGCATTACCCCTCTCCGGTGGGATGCACTACGCAGGGGAAGGCTTTTCCCCCAGTCTCGCAACTACCCGTTCCAGCCATCGCGATACGCGGCAACGGCGCGACCTGCTCGCGCCAATATAGTCCGGGGAATTGACCGGTTATACCGACGATACGCAGCTTGCCATCGCTCTTCCGCAAGACGGTATCAAACCGATCTGATTTTAGGCGGCCGCAAACCGCATCAAGGTCGCGCGCGCTCATAACCCCACCATGATTGCCTCCATATTCAAGCGCCTCGCAACGCCGATGGGGCCGCGACGAAACGGAATCTTTCCTGTGGGACAGCTTTCCATTGTTTTTCGTCGCCGCATGGGACATGCTTGTATACATGACCCAGATCATGGACATTCAGGCAGGCGGCGCCCGTGCCCGGGCGCGTTGCGACGAACTCGGTATCGCTCCCTATAGCGACCAGAGTGACGGACTCTTTCGCCCCTATCTCGGCCCGGCGCACAGGGCCACGATTGGCAGACTGGCCCAGTGGATGGACCAGGCGGGCATGAGTGTTGAAAGCGATGCCGTGGGAAACCTCGTCGGGCATTATGCGGGTGTGACACCCGACGCACCCGTTCTGCTGATCGGCTCGCATGTGGACAGCGTGCGTGATGGTGGGCGCTATGACGGCATGCTGGGTGTGTTGCTCGGCATCGAGACCGTGGCCTATTTCAACGAGCGCGGCCTCAGACTGCCTTTTGCGCTTGAGGTCATCGGTTTTGGAGATGAGGAAGGCTCCCGTTTTCCCACCTATATGATGGGCTCGCGCTCTGCTGCCGGCATGAAGCAGCAGATCGATGACAGCATCACCGATCGCGATGGCGTGTCACTGCGTCAGGCCCTTGCGGATTGGGGGCTGGATGTCTCGCGCTTTCATACCGCCAGACGGCAGAACGTCTTCGCCTATATCGAAGCGCATATCGAGCAGGCCCCCCATCTGGAGCGCGCCAGTCTGCCGCTCGGCCTGGTGCGGGGCATCGCCTCTCAATATCGCTTTCGCGTCACGCTGACAGGCGAAGCCGACCACGCCGGAACGGCCATGCACGAACGTCGCGATGCCCTGGCCGCCGCCGCCGAAGCAATTTCGGCCATCGAGCGCATCGGCGCACAGGACCCGGTCGATCTCGTGACGACAGTGGGCTGGCTGACTGTCGAGAACGGCGCCCCCAATATCGTGCCGGGCAAGGTCGCTCTGACCATCGATATCAGGGCGGTGACACCCGGTGTGCGTGAAAGCGCTGCCCAGGAAGTCAGTGACACGCTGCAGGCCATCTGCACACGCAGGCGCATCCGTCTCGATATCGAGCGCATACAGGATCTGGCTGGCGCGCTTTGCGATGAACGCCTGACATCCCTGCTTGGCCGCGCCGTGGAAGAACGGCAGGGCACCACGCCCCCCATGCTGCTCAGCCAGGCCGGGCATGATGCCATGATCATGGCCAATCTCGCACCCATGACCATGCTGTTCATCCGCTGTAAGGGCGGGATCAGCCACAACCCCGCAGAATCTGTCGATGACGCCGATGTCGAGGCGGCGCATCAGGCCCTGGTGACCTTCGTCACGCGACTTGGAGAAACGATGTGAGCAGTTTTTTCGGTGAGATCAACCCGCCGCAGCGCCTTCTGATGGGGCCGGGCCCCATCAATGTGCATCCGCGCGTGCTGCGAGCCATGGGGGCGGACATGCTCGGGCAGTTCGATCCTGAGATGACCGATTACATGAACCAGACAATGGCGCTCTATCGTCAGGTGTTCATGACCGAAAACCGCTGGACGTTCCTGATCGATGGCTCAGCCCGCGCCGGTATCGAGGCCGCCCTGACCTCACTGATCGAGCCGGGCGCCAAGGTTCTGCTCATCCGCTCCGGGCGTTTTGGCATGTTGCTGGGCGAGATTGCCGAGCGCCTTGGTGCCGAGATTGCCACGATCGATCTGGAATGGGGTCAGGTAGCCACGCTCGATCAGATCGAGGCCGCTTTGGCCGAGCATCGTCCCGCCGTGTTTGCCGCCATTCATGGCGACACCTCCACCACCACAGCGCAGCCGCTTGAAGGTGTCGGTGCACTCTGCCGCCGCTATGGTGCTCTTTCCTATGTCGATGCCACAGCGACGCTCGGTGGTATGCCGGTTCGCACCGATGAATGGCAGATCGACGTGGTCTCGGCCGGCCTGCAGAAATGCATGGGCGGGCCGCCAGGCAGCTCGCCCATCACGATCTCTGACCGGGCAGCCGAGTTCATTTTCTCACGCCGCAAGGTCGAGAGCGGTATTCGCCGTGATGACATCAGCGATGGCACGCGACCGTTCATCCGCTCGAACTATTTCGACCTCGCCATGGTCATGGATTACTGGTCGGAAAAGCGCCTGAACCACCATACCGAAGCCACGTCGATGCTTTACGCAGCACGCGAATGTGCCCGCCTGGTGCTTGAAGAGGGGCTTGAGAACCGCTTCGCCCGTCATGTGGCTGCTGGCAAGGCGATGTCTGGAGGACTGCGGGGTCTTGGCCTGACGCTCTACGGTCAGGATGCATATCGCATGAGCAATGTCACCGGGGTTTATATCCCTGAAGGCATTGATGGCGAGCGTGTGCGGGCCCGTATGCGCGACGAATACCAGATTGAGATCGGCACCGCATTTGGTCCGCTGGTGGGCAAGATCTGGCGTCTGGGCGCGATGGGCTACAATGCCGAGCAGCACAAGGTGCGTCTGACCCTGGCCGCTCTCAAGGCTGTTCTGGAAAGCGAGGCCTGACCACTCTCGCAGGCCAGGCGAGACCCGAGCCATTCGATCAGGGCTCGGCCGACCCGGCCCGGTTGATCCTGGCCGGACTAATCCAGACCGGGGCCGTTCAGCCGGCTGTGAATCCGGGCGATTACTTTGCGGGTAATCGCCAGTTCCTCGGCATCGATCCCTTCGGTGACGGTCTGCTCGATGGCCCGCGAGAAGCGCAGGACTTCATCGAGGCGCCTGGCACCTTCCGGGGTGATCTGCACGTAAAAGGCCCGTCGGTCTGCCTCATCGGGCTCACGGGTTATGAAGCCCTTTTCCTCAAGCGTGCGGAGGATGCGCACCATGGAGGATTTGTCGAGCAGAAGGGCTTCGGCAATTTCCTTGGGGTGCATGGGCCGACCATATCGCTGCAATTCCAGCAGGGGCTGCCACGTCGCATCGGTCAGATCATGCGGGCGTAGCCTGACATCGAGGATCTGCCGCCAGCGCCGGGCAATCAGCCCCATCATGCGTCCCAGGGTCAGGCTCTCTTCCACTGTGCTCACCGGGGCGCTGCCGTATTCATGTCGTCGGGCATGTTGTTCGCCAGATCAAGCTGCCCGGTTGCATGGGCCAGCGCTGCCGCCTTGGTAAATGCCTGAGCAACACTCACGGCAAGCGATGCCTGCGCCTCGAACAGGGCCGCAGCTGCTGTAGACGCATCCGTCATGGTGCCAACCCCATGCGCATAGGCCTGACTGGCTCCTTCATTGGCCGTGCGGGCGGCATCGTTCAGAACACGGGCAGATTTTACCTGGGCAAGTGCCGTTTCGAGCGCATCCTGACTATCAGCCACCTGTCGCTCGATGCTCAGACGATCCTTGAGAAGGGTCGCCTCGGCTGCATCATGCTGCGACTGCGCCATGTGGATGGCATTGGCTCGCAAGCCCCCCTGATAGATTGGCCAGCTGACCTGAAGAAAAGCCCCGGCTTCCGGCTGTGCAATGGCCGAGGCCGGCGCCGAGCGACCCGTTCCATAGGTCTTGAGCGCCCCCAGATAGCCCGACATTGTTCCGGCAAAGGCAACACGCGGCATCAGCGCTGCCTTCGATTCCGCAATGGCTTCGTCAGACGCGCGCAATCTGGCAATATCGGCCAGAAGATCGGGCCGCGACGCCAGAGCCTGATCCACAAGTTGCCTGATCTGACCCGGAGAACTCTGGGGCAAAGCCTGTACAGGCATCGGTTCTATCTCGAGCGGCAGGGTGGCAGGCAGGCCGGTCACCTCCAACAGGGCATGATGGGCGCCATGCTCGGCATCGACCGCCTTGTCCAGATCGAAACGTGCCTGAGCCAGATTACGCTGCGCCGTAGCCACATCGACGATCGTTGCTTCGCCATGCTCATGACGCGACTGCGCAGCACGCAGCAAAAGCGCCATATTATCCACGGCATGATGAGAGGCCGCGACAATGGCCTGCGCCGCCTGCTGGCTGTGATACGCACTGATCACATCCAGAATGAGTTGCTGATGAACCGCCGAAAACCCGAAATTGGCGGCAAGCGTCTGGAATTTCGCTTCATTGATTCTGGCCCGCGTGCGGCCAAAATCGAGAAGCAGATAATCAAGCTCAAGCTTGGGGAACGCCGCTGCGCCATTCGATGTCAGATAGCCGCGGCTCGACAGATAATTGGGCAGGGGGAGTGCCATGCGCTGGAAACCGCCCATAGCCGAGAAAGTAAGCTGGGGCAGCATGGCGGCACGCGACATGCCGACACCGATGGCCGCCTGCCGCGCGCTCTCCCACGCAATGCGCGTGCGCGGGTTGTTGCGCTCAGCCAGATCGATCAGCTGCGGCAGTGACAACACATGATCCTGTCCCTCCGGCAAGGCATGCTGCGCATGGCCGGCGCCGGACGATGCCGCTCCAACACCCTTACCTATTGGCCAGTCGGGAGAAGGATTGCGTATGTCGGGCGGCAGGGTGAGACCTGTCGCCCCATGCGGGTGCCACGCGTGATCGGCACTCTGCGGCGCCAGATCACGCGTGTCATTGCATCCGGCCAGCATCGCACCGAGCATCAGAAGAGGAAGACCGCGCAACAGGAGGGTGCGGTGTGAGACGAGGTTTGGGGTCATCGGAAAAATCCGTGCTGCATGGCGGGCATCAGGCCTGTTCTGTCATGGCGCCCTGTCCGGGCCGTGCTTCAGCGTCAGGGTCATAGCGCTGGATAATCAGTCTCAGCCCCTCATCGAGCAGGCCGAACCACACCATGCGCTGGGGGTCATGAGGCAACAGGGGCAGGGGTGGCAGACGCATTTGAAGGGCAAGACCGTCGCGGCCGTCCTCCAGCCATTGCGCCAGTTCGCTGAACCATCCCGCAAGCTGGTCGACCTGCGCCTGTGCCATGTCGTCAGGCGCGCGCCTCACATCCGAGATGACGGCCACGGGGATGGAGAGAAGCTGGATGTCACGCACAAGCGGCAGGGTGATATCGGGAATGAAGGCGTTGCCCTTCAGACGCTCTTCCTCGAAGGGCGCATTGCGCAGGGCCATACGCGTCGCAGCAATGGCGCGACCGAATTTCTCGCGTTCCATTTCCTGCCCGATATCGACAGCCTGCTCAGGATGCTTGCGCCGCAAGGCTATCAGCCCGCCCAGCTGACGCACCGCTCCGACCAGATGGCTGCGCGCCACATTGGTCGCACTCACCGGCCATAGTGCCGCAGCCATCAGATACACGACGACATTACCGATCAGGATACCCACAACGCGGTTGCGCGCCGTCTCCATGTCCAGCGTCGGGCCATAGCCCTGCAGGATGGTCATGAAATAGGCCATCGCGATCTGCACGCCGGCATAGGAGATGCGCTCGCTGCCGCTCTTGATCCAGCCTGCGAAGGCAGCCACCGGGATCACCACCAGAACGAGATCGAGAACATCGGTGAGGGATGGCATGAGGGTAAGGATGGTGCCAATACCGCATATCGCCCCGATCATGGCACCCGTGACACGCAGGAGCATCTTGTGAACGGAGTCACCCACTGTGCCGAGCGAGACAAGAAAGCACGTCACGACGCAGGTCTGGATACCCGGCCAGGAGGTAAAACGCGTGATGGCGTAACAGATAACCACGGAAAGCGCGATCCGTATGGCCGCCTGCGGATAGGCCGGGTTCGTAAAGGCATCAGGCTTGAAAAAACTGCGGGCCGCCGCCTTGATTTCAGGCGCAAACTGGGCGGCAGTCGTCTCGGGGCGGACAAGCAGGCCATGAATGATGGTGACCGAACGAATGAATTCACTGGCCAGCGGGTAGAGCTTCGAATCATCGCTGAATTCATCGGCAAGGCGTTGGAGCGCAGCCTCATCAAAATCGATCACGGCCACGTTGTCGCGTCCTTGTCTATAGACAGCACCGCACTGCTCCACGATCAGCCCCATACGGTGCAGGAAGGCCGTGCCTCGCCCGGTTGTATCGAGCCGACTCCAGGCCAGCAGGATCATGACAAGACGGGCCGTATTGCGGATGATCGCAATCCCGACATGACGGCTTGTGATTTCAGGATGAAGCTTGATGCTCAGGTCATGAAACTGGCGCAGCGAGGCCACGCCCTGATCGGCCAGTGAGGCAATCTGGCGCATCTGGGCCATCTCAGGTCTTGCCCCGGTTTCGCACCCCTGCGCCACGGCACGAAAGCGCTGTGCGAGCCCTGCACGCAGCATGGTGAGCGGATCATGTCCGGCCAGGCGATTGACCACCGCAATGATCGACAGCGCGATGACAAATACCACGCCGACCCATAGCAGGGTATGCAGCATGGCCTCTTCGGGCGGCATGAAGGCCGCGTCGGGCACGGCACTATCGGTCGTGTTGCCAATGAACCCGTCCAGCGAATAGCCGACATTCTGCAGCATATCCGCGCTCATGGTCATGTAGACGATCCAGAAGAGCAGGATATTGGCCAGAGACCCCATGGTCATGGCCTGTGACAGAAACCCTGCCGCAAGAGTCAGCAGAAGCATCAGGGGCAGGCGTAGTCCGGGCTCGGACAGGCTGAGCATCAGGAAAAGGATTGTCAGCCCCGTGCCCGCCACAATCACCGCCCCGCCCATCAGCGCCGTGCTGGTATTGGAGGCTGCATCATTGCCGGACAGGAAGAAGCAGATGAAGACCAGAACCGGCAGATCGGGGATGCGGAATGTCTCGCCAATCAGGATCGTGACAATCACCTGAAACACGAGCAGGGCCGTATTGCGCGCCCGACCGGGAGTTGGCGCCATTTCCTTTCTGAGGAAGGCGAAGGTCGATGGCGTTTCCTCGCGCCAGATCCTTCGCCTTAGCAACACCACCTCCTGCCCGGCGGTGTTCATCGCATCACGACCACAACCAGAGTGCCTCCGATGCGCATCAGGTCAGTCGGCGGATTATCAAGCCGGATACGAACCGGAAAACGCTGTGCGATGCGCACCCAGTTCAGGGTACGCGGCACCTTGGGCAGACCATTGGCGCTCATCCCCTCATCAGGCACCACACCGGCATTGAGACTCTCGAGTGTGCCACTGATGGGTGTGCCAGGCTGCGCCATGGCATACACCGTCACCTTCTGGCCCGGCGCCAGCCCGGCGAGCTGCGTCTCGCGGAAATTCGCGATGGCCCACCATTTCTCGTCATCGACCAGTGTAAAGACTGGCTTGCCTGTCGTGGCGTATTCACCCGCGGCCACATTCAGGTCTGTCACGATGCCATCGCAGGGTGCCCTGACCGTGGTCAGACGCAGGTCACGCTCTGCCTCACGCAGGGCCGCCTGGGCTGCTGCCAGATCGGCCCGCAGGGGTGCCACGCTGCGCACGGCCTGGCGGGCGGCCAGGGCGGATTGCAGGGCAGATTGCAGGCTTGCCTCGGCACTGCGTGTTTCAGCCCGTGCCTGATCCAGCGCCTCGCGGGTCACAAAACCCTGCTTCTCCAGAGGGGACAGGCGGGCCTGTGTGGCCTGGGCAAGGGTCAGCCGCGCCCGCGCACTGGTTACCGAGCTGGCCTCGGCACCGGCATGGGATATCTGGGAACTGACCTGGCTGGTCTGCACGTCAATCTGGGCCTGCAGACCATCGACCTGCGCCTGCGCCTGCTGCACCCGGTAGGTATATGGCTCAGGATCAATCACATACAGGATGTCGCCACGCCTGACCTTCTGGTTGTCATGAACGGGCAGGGAAACAATGCGTCCACTCACTTCAGGTGCGAGGTGGACGATATTGGCCGCGATATAGGCGTCTTCGGTTCGGGGCCGGCTGTGCAGGCGATCCAGCACCAGAAATCCCAGAATCACACAGGCCGCCAGCGACAGGATAAGGAGCGAGATACCGCCGATGCGGGAGGGAAGAGAGCGCATGGACACCACCTAGTGACCGAAAAACACAAGCCAGACCATGAAGGTGATGGCGACCATGAAAGCGAGATAGGTCAGCATCGGGGCAGGCACAGCCTGCTGCAGACCGACAACCCCGATGACAGCGCGCAGGAGGGCAGCTGCTACGGCACCGATCGTGGCACACAGCATCCATGACGGGAAAAACGATCCCAGCACATCCTGCAACGGCGCCCGTGTACAGCCCCCAAGGCCAAGCGCCATGAAAAACGGGAGTGACCGCCACAGGGCCGAACCTGGTCGGCTGGGATATGGGGTGAGGCGCATGGTTGGCTCGTCAATCCTGTTGATAAGACATGAACCATGGCACAGATATGGTTTACATATCAACCATATTGATAATACGATAATCTCATACCATTGGTTCGCATGAGAAAGCACGCGCGTCTACATTCTTGCCTAGCGCAACATCGTAAGTCGAATTTTGAGGAAAGATGATGGTGGAGCCAATCGGAATCGAACCGACGACCTCCTGAATGCCATTCAGGCGCTCTCCCAACTGAGCTATGGCCCCGCCGTATCAGAACCGGCCCCTTGGGTCAGGCCAGTGGCGCGGGTATAGCGGGGGGCTCTGCCTCTGGCAACCCCCCCCGGACACTATTTTTTCGCGATACCGAAATCGCGCAGTACAGCCAGCAAGGGCAGGAGGGGCAAACCTAGAATGGCGTCGTGATCACCCCTGATCGTACTGAAAAGCTGTACACCTGGCCCCTCAAGCCGGTACGCACCAACACAGGATAGAAGTACGTCTCCCTCAGCCTCCATATAGGCTTCCAGAAAGCCATCGCTGAAATCGCGCATGGTGAGTTCGGGTGTCGCCAGATGCTCCCAGAGCTTCTCTCCACCTTTGTACAGCACGACAGCCGTCTGAAGCCGGTGCGTACGCCCACGCAGGGTGATAAGCTGTTCCCTGACCGCCTGCCTGTTTTCCGGCTTGTCGAAACCGACGCCATCGCACTCCAGAATCTGGTCTGCCGCGATCACGAAATCGGCGCTCATAAATTGCGGATTCGTTGAAAACTCTAGGGCCTTGGCATTTGCGAGCGCCAGTGCGATGGCGTTCTGACCCGCGTTTTCCGCCCGCATCCTGTCACGCAGTACAGACTCATCCAGCGCTACCGGACAGGACACCACATCGAGACCGGCACCGCGCAGCAAACCAAGCCGGGCCGTTGATCCACTGGCCAGTATTAGCCTTGGCGTTCCGGGATTCGCACGCTTCGACTCCATCTCGAGTCTCCTTTGAAATCAGGGGTGAATGAGTACCGTCAGTACTGGGGTACATGGGGATTGTACGAGCCTGGGAGAGAGGGCGTACCGAGTACCGTGGATTGTACTTTCTTCGGCAGAACCAGTGGGTTGTACACAGGCCTTCTGTGGGTATTTCGGGATAACCTGCGCAAATGCCTCAAACCAAAGGGTTTATCGTTTGTACACAGTGTTGGTAAGTCGGGGTACGTTTTGGGAAAGTTGGGTACCCCGTCATCCACAGGGATCAACCTATCCGACAGGATATCTATCTTTTTTCTTTTATGGTTATTGGTCGGTATGGATAGCGAAAATTCACCCCAGTCAGCGCCTGCAAAACCGCTCCTGCGTGTCCTCCACGGTGAGGCCGTCTGGCCGCCTCCGGTATGGCTCATGCGTCAGGCCGGACGCTATCTGCCCGAATTCCGCGCCGAGCGTGCCAAGGCAGACTTCCTGACGCGCTGTACCACCCCGGACATTGCAGCCGAACTGACCCTTCAGCCAATCCGGCGCTTTGCCATGGATGGCGCCATCCTGTTTTCCGATATCCTCGTCCTGCCCTGGGCCATGGGTCAGGATCTCAAATTCATCGAAGGGCGCGGCCCCGTTATGGAGCCGATCCGCAACAGGGCTGCGCTTGAGGCCCTGTCTCCTGCCCGCGTAGCCGAAACCGTGGCACCAATCCAGGAAACATTGCGGATTCTGGCTCGCGAACTGCCTCAATCCACCACGCTTCTGGGCTTTGCCGGCAGCCCCTTCACCGTATCCTGCTACATGGTCGATGGCGGCAGCTCGCGGGAGTTCGGTGTCACCCGTGCCATGGCGTTGCAGGACCCGGAGCTTTATCGCGATCTCATCGCCCTGCTGACTAGGACAACGACCGACATGCTGATCGGCCAGATCGATGCCGGTGCCGAGGCTGTCATGCTGTTCGACAGCTGGGCCGGTCTGCTGCCTCCTTCCCAGTTCCGCCAGCATGTGATCGCCCCGACACGCGCCATCGTGCAGGGCATCCGCGCCGCCCGACCCGGTGTGAAGATCATCGGGTTCCCCCGTCTCGCTGGGTTGATGGCCCTCGAATATGCCCGTGAGACCGGTGTCGATGCGCTGGCCTGTGATACGTCGGTCGATCTGGCGCAGATGGCGACGCTCTGCCCTGACACGCTGGCCCTTCAGGGGAATCTCGACCCGATCATTCTGCGCAATGGCGGAAAGGGTCTGATTGACGAGGCACGCACCATCCGCGATGCCCTCAAGGGGCGGCCGCATGTGTTCAATCTCGGTCACGGTGTCATGCCCGATACCCCACCCGAGCATGTTGGTGCGCTGGTCGATGCCGTGCGCGATATCGGCTGACGCTCATCATGTCCGATACGCGCCCTTCAGCCCTTTGTGCCTCCGGTCAGCTTCGTCTCGTCATCTTCGATTGTGATGGCGTGCTGATCGACAGTGAGGGGCCTTCCTGCCGTCTGGTGGCCAGTGCTGCCCGCGATCATGGCATTGCCCTGAGCGATGATGAGGCCCTGCACCGCTTTGCAGGCAAGGCACTGGGTCAGGTCAAGCGCGAACTCGAAGCCGAGACCGGCCTCGATCTGGGTGATGACTACGTCGCCATCATGCAGAACCGGCTGGTCGATCTGATGCGCGATGAAGCCGCACCGATCGAAGGCGCTGCTGCCATGCTGTCAGCCGTGCAGGCACTCGGTCTGCCTTTTCGCGTTGGTTCGAATTCCTCATGGCCCGAGATGGAGGTCAAATTTGCCCGTGTCGGATTTGAGCCCTTCTTTCCGAAAGAGAGGGTTCATTCGGCTCGTGACATGATGCGGCCCAAGCCAGACCCCTATGTGTTCCTCCATGCCGCAGAGCAGGAAGGCGTTGCCCCCTCTGCCTGCGTGGTGATCGAGGATTCCGATACCGGCGTGCAGGCGGCACATGATGCCGGTATGGCCTGCATCCTGCTGCGTGCCGAAGGGCCATCGCCCGCGCTCGACTGGCCAGGGTTACGCCGTATCGCCCATCTCGATGAACTTGCCCCCATGCTGGCCAGCGTTATGGAAGAGCAAAACCGATGAGCGCCCTCCTCCCCTGGTTTCCCTGGCTCAAGGTGCTGCATATCCTCGCCTTCACCTCATGGATGGCAGGTAATTTCTATCTGCCACGGCTTTTCGTTTATCATTCACAGGTTCAGCCCGGCACGCCTGAAAGCGAACGCTTCCAGATCATGGAGCGCCGTCTGCTCCGTGCCATCATGACACCGGCCATGATCGCCACCCTGATCTCTGGCGGTCTCCTCGCCTCGCTTCCCGGTGTGATCGACTGGTCCGCCCCATGGTGGTGGATCAAGCTGGTCACGGTTCTGCTGCTTTGCGGTTTCCACGGCTTCTGTGCCCGGTGGCGCCGCGAGTTTTCCCATGACCTGCGGCTTCATCCCGAGCGCTATTACCGTATTGCCAATGAGGTGCCGACCCTTCTGATGATCGTTATCGTCATCATGATCGTGGCGCGGCCTTTCTCGGGATAAAAGGCAAGGCCCTGCACTCGCGGAGGGGTCAGCCCCGTTGAGTCCATCAGGGTCCAGAAGGACGACTATCCTCTGGTGGGGTATAGAGCCGCACCCCGCGTATCTTACGCCTTGGAAAATCGCCGATAGGTGAAATCACCATCATGTCCGGCCCCTGCGGCTTCCATGACCAGCGCATGACGGTCTGAGCGGGCACAGACGGGGTCGGTGGCCGCTGCATCGCCTGTCAGGGCGAGGGCCTGACAACGGCAACCGCCCCAGTCGACTTCCTTCAGGCTGCAACCACGGCAGGGTTCGGGCATCCAGTCCGTGCCACGAAACAGGTTGAACAGGGGGGAGTCCTGCCATATCGCGCCCAGAGAGTCGGTTGTGACACTGGGAAAGGTAATATTCGGAATGGTCTCGGCGGCATGGCAGGGCAGCACCTTGCCGGAGGGGGTGATGTTGACGAAGCGCTGGCCCCACCCTCCCATGCAGGGCTTGGGTTGGTCAGCATGATAATCCGGGGTGACATAATCGATGGCGAGGCTGTTGCCAAAGCGGGCACGGGCTTTCACCACCGCTTCCGTCGAGGCTTCGAGCTGCGCGGCCGATGGCATGAGCAGATCGCGGTTCTTCAGGCCCCAGCCATAATACTGGGTATGAGCAATCTCCACGCGTCCGGCACCGAGCTCATGGGCAAGATTGAGCATGTCAGGCACACGCGCTACATTCTCGCGATGCACGACGAAATTGAGCGTGAGGGGAATACCGCGTGACTTGATCAGGCGGGCGGCTTCGAGCTTCTTGGCCTGCGCACCACGTAGGCCGCCGATACGCTCTGCGCCCGCTTCCTCGACATCCTGAAAGGAGAGCTGGACATGATCGAGGCCAGCCTCATCAAGGGCGGAGAGGGTCGCCTCGTTGATGAGCACGCCTGAGGTAATGAGATTGGTATAGAGATTGAGCGCACTGGCGTGACGCACCAGTTCGGGCAGATCATGCCGCGCCATGGGTTCACCGCCTGAGAAGTGAACCTGCAACACCCCGAGTGCCGCAGCTTCGTCCAGCACGCGCAGCCAGTCGGCCGTGGTCATTTCAGACGCACGTCGCTCCAGATCGATTGGATTGGAGCAATAGGGGCAGGCGAGCGGGCAACGATGGGTCAGCTCGGCCAGCAGGCTCATGGGAGGCGGGGTAAAGCTCATGATGCGGGAGTTTGCCCGTTCTGAGGGCTTTGTTCGACCAGAACTTTCTGATCCATCAGCGAAGCAAGCAGAACCTGCACATCGGCTGCGATGATTTCGCGGGGGGCATGATAGGTTGCAGCGAGGTCTTCGATGATGGCGCTCAAGGGGCGGGCGCCATCGACGAGGCGCAGGATGGCAGCGGCAATGGGATCAGCAATAAAGGCCTTTTCAGGAGCCTGAACGAGCCAGACATCGCGCACGCGGTCATGCTGAAGGCGATGACCGCGGGTAAATTTCAGAATGCTGTCTTCCGAAACGCTCACGCGCTGAAAGCCTCCGGGGTATGGGCACCGGCAAAGGCGCCGGGGGCGGGATGGCCTTCCATATACACATGCTGCAGCGCATCGAGCATGGTCCAGAGCACGTTGCATTTGAAGATCAGCGCGTCGATGACCTCTTTCTGCTGCTCGGCAGTGCGGGCGTGTTCCTTCACATAGGCCAGCGCAAAATCGGAATCACGTGGCGCCTGGGTGAGGCGTGGGGCGAAATAGGCCAGTGTCTCTTCCGAAATGAAATCGTAGTGGCGCAGCATGCCGGAGACGCGCTCACTGATGATGGTGGGCGAGAAAAGTTCGGTAAGCGATGACGCGATGGCCGCCAGAACGGAGCGGTCGCGCACACAATGCACATAGGCTTCCACGGCGAAGCCGGTCGCGGGCAGCATGCCTTGCAGGTTCTCGACATAGTCACGCGACAGACCGAGCCCGTCTGTCAGTTTCAGCCAGCGCGCAATGCCGCCCGTGCCGGGTTCGTTGCCATCATGGTCCTCAAGACGGCGTCGCCATTCGCGGCGCAGCTCGGCTGTAGGAAGGCGGGCGAGCAATGTGGCGTCCTTCACCGGAATGGACGCCTGATAATAGTAGCGGTTGAGGGCCCAGGCCTGAACCTGTGTGCGGTTCAGCTTGCCGTCATGCAGGGCACGATGGAAGGCATGACGGTTGTGATAGCGCTCGGCACCGATTTCACGCAGGCGGGCTTCGAGGGCATCGGGGGATAGAACCGTCATGATCTTTCTCCAAGGGTCAGGCGCAGGCCATCTTGACCGATGATCCAGCCTGCTTCTTCCGCCATCCGGCGTTCCGGCGAGTCCGGTACGAGGACGGGGTTCGAGTTGTTGATGTGAATGAAGACGCGATGGGAGGGCGCATCATGCAAGGTCTCGATGATGCCTTGCGGGCCGGACATCGAGATATGCCCCATGCGCAGACCGGTTTTCGGGCTGAGCCCGGCACGGATCATCTCGTCATCACGCCAGAGTGTTCCTTCCATGAACAGCGCATCGGCCGCGCGAATGCGTGTGCGTATGGAAGGGGTGAGATCGGCACAAGCTGGCAGGAAGACCATCGTGTGCTTTCCGTCGGTAATTTCGAGCCCGATTGTCTCGCCCTTCTGGCTTGGCAGATGCTCGGCGTAAAGCGGTGCCTTGCCAGGCACATCAAAGGCGGTGAGCGTCAGACCTGAGGCTGTGCCGTCCTTGTTGGGCAGGGTGAGGGGTGTTTCGTCATCGAGCGGCAGGCGTGGCACGATCTCGCGGTTTACGGCCTCGAAAATCGGATTGGCATCCAGCTGGGCCAGCGTGGCGGACGTGCCATAAAGCCGGAAGGGCTCGCGCTCGCGCAAAGTCAGCAGCCCGGTGATGGAATCGATTTCGCCATTGGTCAGAATAACGCCCTGTATCGGCGTGGAACGCAGTGCATCCTGCGCATGCAGTTCTGGCGTTGCCAGGATCTGGGCTCTGAGATCAGGCGAGGCATTGAGCAGAAACCAGTGCTTGCCATCGCCGCTGACGGCGAGGGAGGCCTGGCTGCGTGAGGGAATTCGGCCCTCTCTTGCGGCACGGCAAGCCGGGGCGTTCGAATTCCATTGAGGAAACCCACCACCGGCGCCGCTGCCAAGAACGATGATATCGAGCATGGTCAGGGTCGGTCTGTTCGTGATCGGCTGGCAGAGGGCGGTTCAGCCCGGCCAGAAACGACAACAGCCGCACAAGGGGTGCGGCTGTTGAAGGTAAACGGTCCTGCGAAGAACTTACTTCTTCTGGCCGCAGACATAGGAGTTGATTTCGGCGCCGAGCGGAATTTCGGTAACCTTCGGGGTGTTCCAGGCCATGACGATATCCTTCAATGAAACAATGTGCTGTATCAGCCTAAAGATAGAACCCGAAAATGGGTTGCAAGCCAACGTGATTCAACCCAATAAAATGTAACGTGCATCACGTTGATGGCAACGTTTGTGGTCCCGGGCGGTTGATCGACGTTCATGACAGCGCCTTTTCCCGCGCAGCAACCCGTCTTTCAGGAAAGAAACGCCCGCCATGTCAGGCCCGTCGCTGACTTCGGACATGCCCCAGCCTGAAACCGGGTCCGAGGGGGGCGTGCCACGCCTCGGTCAAACCGGCGCAGGGGCAAAAATCATGCCCGATGCCCCGTCCGATACGGATAATTCCGAAGTGCGGAATGACGTGCATCAGGCCGGGATGATCCGCAAGGCCATGATGCGTCACAGCCTCGGCCTGCGTGATGTCGGCATTCTCATCCTGTCGCTTCTGGCGGTGTTCTACACCCTCTATTTTGCCGCCGATATCGTGCTGCCGTTCGTTTTTGCGATGGTCGTCAATCTGCTGATGATCGGGCCGATGCGCTTTCTGCATGGGCGGCTGCGTATCCCGAAGCCCATCTCGGCGCTGTTGCTGATCATCGCCATGTTCCTGCTGGTCGTCTGCATTGGCACCGCCATTTCGGTGCCGGCTGCGGCGTGGTTGACCAAAGTGCCGCAGAGCCTTCCTGCGCTTCAGCAGAAACTCGCCTTTCTTCAGGGGCCGATTGACTCGGTCCAGCGCGGCTACCTGCGAGTGATCGCCCTGATGTCCAGTGGCGGGCATCATCATGTGACCGCTGCCTCGGCGGCGGCGTCATCGGCCTCGAATGGCGCTGAGACGCTGCGCGTCTGGGGGTCCTCCTTTCTGATCGGGACGCGGGCATTCATGGGTGAGTTCTTCACCATGCTGCTGATGCTGTTCTTCCTGATGACGGAAGGCGACAGCCTGCTGCGTCGTATCGTCGAGATCATGCCGACCTACTCCGACAAGAGACGGCTGGTGCAGATCACGACGCAGATTGAGCGCAATGTCTCGCTCTATCTTGCCACCATTACCATCATGAACATTCTCGTTGGGCTGCTGAACCTGCTGCAATGCTGGCTGACCGGTATGCCCAATCCGCTGCTCTGGGGTGTTCTGGCCTTCCTGCTGAATTACGTACCGATCATCGGGCCGCTGACTGGCGTGGTCGTCTATTTCTGTGTGGCGCTGATCAGTTTTCCGTCTTTCCTGATGTCGCTCCTGCCACCCGCCATTTATCTGTGCATCCATATCCTCGAAGGTGAGACGATCACCCCAATGCTTCTGGCCAAGCGCTTCACGCTCAACCCGGTGCTGGTCATGGCTTCCCTTCTGTTCTGGGACTGGATGTGGGGGATTGGCGGAGCGTTCCTGTCCGTGCCCATGCTCGCCGTGTTCAAGATCTTCTGCGACCATATCGAGGGGCTTTCACCCATCGGGCATGTGCTGGGCGGACCTGTAAGACCACGATCGCTTCGTACGCTTGGCCCTGAGGTCAAGCCCGAGGCTACACCCTAACAGAGATGGTTTGGCGCGCTACCCGGTGGGAGCAGATCGGGCAGAAATGAGATCGGCACAATCCTGATCACTGTTGTGACTGGAATACGAGCAGTCCGGGGGGCTTACGAGGCCGGTTTCATGAACCTGATGCATAAGGCCATGTCCCGAACGGGCACTAATGGACGGCACACGGGCTTTGTATCATCTGATCGGAACCACCCGCTGCATTTGCAGGGTGGGTGCAGGGTTTCTGCAATCAGGGAGAGCGCATGAAGGACGTTACCGTCGTTGTCGGGGCTGGGTCGATTGGTCAGGCGATTGCACGCCGTATAAGCAGTGGACGTCACGTCGTGCTCGCTGATCTGCACCTGGAAAATGCAGAGAAGGCGGCCGGTATTCTCGAACTGGCAGGATTCGAGACAAGTGTGATCACTGTCGATGTCTCGGAAAGACGGTCTGTCCGGGCCCTTGTCGAGGCGGCCAGTAAGATCGGCCCGCTCATGTCTCTCGTTCAGGCAGCCGGTGTATCGCCATCACAGGCGCCAGTAGAGACCATCCTCAAGGTTGACCTCTACGGAACAGCCATGCTGCTCGAAGAGTTTGGGCAGGCTGTCGCAAAAGGGGGATCGGGGATCGTGATCTCATCCCAGTCGGGCCATCGAATGCCGGCTCTCAGTGCCGAGCAGGACAGGCAGCTGGCCACGACGCCCGCCGATAGGCTCCTTGCTCTTCCCTTTGTGCGGGAGATTACGGACACGCTTCTTGCCTATCAGATGTCCAAGCGCTGCAACTCATTGCGGGTGAGGGGAGAAGCGCCACGTTGGGGAACACGCGGCGCGCGCATCAATGCAATCAGTCCCGGGATCATCATCACGCCGCTTGCCTATGACGAGTTGCATGGTGAGCGGGCAGCGTTTTATCGCCAGATGCTTGCCGATGCCCCGGCAGGCCGCGCAGGAACACCCGATGAGGTGGCCGCACTCGCGGCACTAATTACCGGTGCTGAAGGCGGCTATATAACGGGAAGTGACTTCCTCATCGACGGTGGTGCAACCGCCCAGTTTTTCTACGGCACGACATAGCGCTGCCGGGCTGGCAATCGGACGGGTAGGGTGCCCCAAGGGGGTGCCTGATGCGCTGTCCGACGCCGCACGCTTTCGCTCGAATTCAGTACGAAATTCCCCCGGTCCGGCGTATGACATGAAATTATCATGCGCCTTCAACCGACCTGTCCTATTAGAACATCGTTCTGAGGCTGGAGACCGCTTGGCGAAGCATGGTTGAACGGCTATCAACCGCGACAAACTATTTCAAAACATCCTGAGCCGAGGTTCTGATGCGCTCCCATGACGGCCTTGCCTGACCATGCAGGCACCTTTCCTACGCCGCCTTGGTCTGGCAGCGCTCATCGCCATTGTCCTTCTCGGGATCGTTATCACGATCATCCATGAACATGGGGCATCGCATTCCGATCGGCCGAGAGCCCAGCTCGCCCGTGAGAACGGTATGGTTATCGTAACCGATGACTCCCCGCTCATGAAGCGTTTGCATGTCGAGCCTGTGACAACGAGCAGGCTGGCCCATGGGTTGCGTGTGCCCGGCATGATTCAGGCACAGCCGACACGCAGCATCAATATCCTGACGCCGGTTACGGGCCATGTAACGGCAACCAGCCTTCAGCCCGGTCAGATCGTGCACAAGGGGGATGTTCTGGCGGTTCTGGCCTCTGGCGATCTCGATCAGGCCTATGCCGATCTGCTCAAGGCGCGGGCGCAGGAGACCTATCAGGCGCAGGTGGTCAAACGCGCCCAGGAGGTTCTCTCCATCGGGGGCAATGCCCGCAAGGATCTGGACTCTGCCAGCAACGATCTGGCTCAGGCCCGCGCCGAGCGTCAGCGTGCCGAGCGTCGTCTTGAATCCCTCAACAGTCGCACTGACCAGGATGGCGAGGGTCTGGTGAGACTGGTGGCACCGATAGACGGGCTGGTGGCCAGCACCACGCTGGCACCGGGTGTGAACATCACGGATGCCACAGCCGTTCAGGCGGTTCTGCTCGATATCTCCCAGGTGCAGATCGACGCTGAAATTCCTGAGGAGTCCGCGGGTATGGTGTCCGTTGGCCAGCCGATGAATGCTGCCATCAGTGCCCTGCCCCGCCGGCACTGCGTAGCGCCCGTCCAGTCGATCGACCCTGCCCTGCACAGCGATACGCGCCGGGTCATCGCACATATCCTGTGCGATAATCCTGATGGAGCCCTGCGCCCCAACATGTTTGCCGATGTCGAGATTGCGGTTCAGCAGCCGGACATGGTGATCATCCCCAAGACCGCCCTTCTGATGAACAACGACCGCCTTACGGTCTTCGTGCAGGATGGTGCTCCCATGCATTTCCGCCGTCGCGCCGTAACGGTCAGCTATGATGAGGGGGAGAGCGTCCGCGTTCTCTCGGGCTTGCAGGGTGGTGAGCATATCGTCACGCGTGGCGCCATTCTTCTCAACGATAACGACTGATTTGTCAGCGCCGCAGATGAGAGCTTCCTAATCCGTGATTGCGACCCTGATTTCCTGGTGCTTTGCGCGCCGCCATATCGTTTTCATCTGCGCCGTGTTTCTGGCTCTTGCGGGCGGTTATGCCTGGCGTGTGTTGCCCGTCGAGGCCTATCCCGATCTTGGGGCGGTCAATGTGCAGGTCACGACCCAGGTTTCCGGCCTGGCCGCCGAGGAAATGGAACAGCAGGTTACCGTGCCGCTGGAACGGGCTCTGGCAGCCGTGCCGGGCGTAACCGAGAGCCGTTCGAGCAGCACGTTCGGCCTGTCGCTGATCACCCTGATCTTTCATGACGGCATCGATGTGTTCACGGCGCGCCAGCTGGTGCTGGAACTGCTCGGCACGGCGAGCATGCCCGATGGCGTGACCCCGCAGCTTGGCCCGATCACCGGACCTGCCGGCGAGATTTTCCGCTACACGCTGGAATCGGATTCGATGGATCTGATGCAGCTTTCGGACGTGCAGCGCTGGATTGTCATCCCTACGCTTCAGCGTGTGCCGGGCATCGTCAACGTCAATAATTTCGGCGGTCTGACGCGCGAGTATCAGCTCGTGCTCAAGCCGGACGCCCTGCTGCGTTACGGGCTGAGCACCGATGACGTGGTCAACGCCATCAAGAACAACAACGCCAATGCGGCGGGCGGGCGTATCACGCGCGGTGAGCAGTCCTATATCGTGCGTGGTGTGGGCATGATCCACACGCTGGACGACATGAAGCGCATCGTCGTGGCGCAGCATAACGGCACGCCGGTGCTGCTAAGCGATCTGGGGCAGGTGCAGTTCGGGCATCAGATCCGCGAAGGTATTCTGGGCAAGGACAATAATCCCGATACCATCGAGGGCATCGTGACCATGCTGTCAGGTGCCAACCCCTCGCTCGTTCTGGACAACGTGCATCACGTGGTGGACGGGCTTCAGGAGCGCCTGAAGCCGCTCGATGTACGGCTCGTTCCCTATATCGACCGCGATAATCTGGTGAAGGCCACCACCCATAAGGTTGGCGAGACCATGGTCGAGGGTATCGGCCTCGTTCTGGTCATTCTGACTCTCTTCCTCGGCAGCCCCCGCAGTGCGGTCGTTACTGCCGTCACCATTCCGCTCGCGCTTTCCACCGTTTTCGTGCTCATGCATTTCTTTGGCATGGCGGCCAATCTGTTCTCGCTCGGGGCCATCGATTTCGGTGTGATCGTGGACGGGGCCATCGTGATTACCGAGGCGATCCTGCGCCTGCGCGAGGAATCACCCAAGGCCACCCTGACCAGCACCGAAGTCCTGAGCGTAGCGCGTATCGCGGGACGCTCGATCTTCTCCTCCACGCTCATCATCATCGTGGCCTATTCGCCGCTCTTCGCGTTCGAGGGGAGCGAGGGCAAGCTGTTCCGGCCCATGGCCTATACGGTGAGCTTTGCGCTCATGGGGGCGCTGGCCTGTGCCCTCTGCCTGATCCCGACGCTGAGCTATCTGGCTTTGTACAAGCCAAGACGCATCTGGCATAACCGCCCGCTCGAAGCCCTGCATCATGCCTATGAGCGTGGGCTCAATCATATGCTGGCCCGCCCGCTCGTGACCTATATCGGGGGTGGTGCTGCGCTGCTTTCGGTGGTCATTCTGGGGGCCACGGTCGGGCGCGAATTCCTGCCCGATCTGGACGAAGGCGCGCTCTGGCTTCAGGTGCAGTTGCCCACCGGCATTTCGCTGGATGAAGGCAGCCGTATTGCAAGCGAGGTTCGCTCTGCGGTCCGCGAATTTCCCGAGACTTCCTACGCCATCACCCAGCTTGGTCGTAACGATGACGGCACCGATCCGTGGACGTTCTCGCACATCGAAATGCCGGTCGGTCTCAAGCCCTATGACCAGTGGGCCAGCGGCGAGACCAAGGCCCAGTTCATCGCCCGCCTGCGCGAGCGTCTCTATCAGATCCCCGGTATCAGCTTCGGGATCAGCCAGCCGATTCAGGATGGCATGAACGATCTGGTGGGCGGTGCCCATTCGCCGCTCGTGCTGCGTGTCTATGGCAATGATTTCCACGAACTGCGCCGCATTGGCCGTCAGATCGTGAATATCCTGCATGAGGTGCCTGGCACGACCGATGCCTCGATCTTTCAGGAGCCGCAGATTCCGCAGCTGATGGTGACGCCACGCCGCGAGCAGGCGGCACGTTATGGCATCAACGTGTCCGACATCAGTACTGTCGTGCAGAACGCGATTGGCGATGGCGCCATCACACAGGTCTATGTGGAAGATCGCGTGTATAACGCGACGCTGCATGTAGGCTCGCATGATCTGACCGATCTGGCTTCCATACGCGCGCTTCCCCTGCGCTCGACCGAAGGCGCCCCGGTGACACTGGCCGAGGTGGCCGATGTCGGGCTGCATATGGGTGAGAGCAATATCGCCCATGAGATGGGGGAGCGTCAGATCACCATTCGCGTCGATAATGGTGTGCGCCCGCTCTCGCAATATCTGGAGGACGCGCAAAAGCGCATTGCCTCAGAGGTGCATTTCGACCCCCGCAAATATCGCCTGCAATGGGCTGGCAGCTTCGAGCAGGAGCAGCGTGCGCAGGCCCGTCTGGGCGTGGCGTTGCTCGTGATGTTCTCGATCATGCTGTTGCTGCTTTTCATGGAGTTCGGGACGTTCCGTCATGCTGTGCTGGTGCTCAGTGTTGTGCCGCTGGCCACGCTGGGCGGGCTCATTGCGCTGCATCTGCGCGGAGAGACACTCAATATCGCGACGGCTGTGGGCTTCATCGCGCTGTTTGGTGTGGCGGTGCAGAACGGCATCATCATGATTGCGGCCATCAACCGCCATCATCGCGCGGGGCTGAGCATCCATGATTCCGTGCTGGCCGGTGCAGCTGAGCGTTTCCGCCCCGTGCTGATGACGGCTACGGTTGCCAGCGCAGGCATGCTGCCCGCAGCACTCGCAACAGGCGTCGGCACCGACGTGCAGCGTGGTCTGGCGACGGTTGTCGTGGGCGGGCTCGGCATTGCAACCCTGCTCACCCTTTTTGTTCTGCCGGTCTTCTTTTTCGAGCTGGAGCATTACATCGAACGCCGCAAGGCGCGCCGTTCGGGAGGTGTGTCATGAAACGCCGTGTGCTTTTGACCTGCGCCGCCAGTCTGGCGCTCTCGGGCTGCGCCATTGGCCCGAATTTCCATCGTCCTGACATGCTCAGAACGGGTGGTTACCAGAGTAAGGCCCTCCCGGCCTCCATTCATGGCACGACCGGAACCGGCTCAGCGGGAGCCGCTCAGACCCTGACAGCCGGGGCCGATCTGTCGGGCGCCTGGTGGCAGGCGCTGGGTGTGCCGCAACTCGATGCCCTGGTCACGCGGGCATTGCAGAACAACCCGTCACTCAGATCAGCACAGGCGACGCTCAAGGCTGCCTATGAACAAACCAAGGTCGCGGGCGCACCCTTGCTGCCCAGCATCTCGGCCTCATTCAACCCGACACGCAACAAGACGTCCAAGGCGCTGTCACCTGTGCCGGGCAATAATGACTATTTGTATAACCTGCACACGCTTCAGCTGAACATTTCCTATCAGCCCGATCTGTGGGGCGGGTTACGCCGGCAGGTGGAATCCCAGGCGGCGCAGGCGGAAATGCAGCGCTTCCAGCTGATTGCCACCACCAATACGCTGATCAATACGCTGATTGTCTCGCTCATCACGCAGTCGAGCCTCAACGCCCAGATCAACGCCACGAGCGACATCATTGCCAACCAGCAGAAGCTTCTTGGTGTGATGGAAAAGCAGTTCAGGCTTGGGGATATTTCGGAAGCCCAGCTTCTGGCCCAGAAAGCCGCGGTGACCCAGGCGCAAGCGACCTTGCCCCCTTTGCATCTGCAGGCCGAGCAGGCTCACGATCAGATTGCTGCGCTGGTCGGCACGACGCCCGACGAGGTGTTGCCCGAGATTCCGCTTGAGGCCTATCGCCTGCCCGCGACCCTGCCGGTCAGCCTGCCCAGCGCGCTTCTGACCCAGCGCCCCGACATACGCGCTGCAGAATCGCAGATGCACAGCGCCAGCGCGCAGGTGGGCGTCGCCATTGCCAACCGTCTGCCTAATGTGCAGCTTTCCGCGACGCCGGGTCAGGCCATCAATGCCATGAGCCAGTTCTTCACCCCCGGCTATGGCAACTGGTCGATCGGCGCGATGGTGGCCCAGCCGATCTTTCAGGGTTTTGAGCTGATGCATCTGGAGCGTCAGGCGCGCGCCAATCTTCTGGCGGCCACCGAGCAGTACAAGAACACCGTGCTGACCTCGATGCAGAACGTGGCCGATACACTGCATGCCCTTCAGGATGATTCCGACGCGCTTACCATCAGCGCAGCCAATGAGGATGCGGCTGTGCGCAGTCTGCGCATTTCACAAAGCCAGATGTCCTATGGCGATATCAGCCCGGTGCTGCTCCAGGCGGCGGTGCAGATCGAACTTGAGGCGCGGCTCAACCTGATTCAGGCCAGAGCCACGCGCTTTACCGATAGCGTCGCCCTGTTTCAGGCTCTCGGGGGAGGGTGGTGGCATCGTAACGATACCGCTATGAAGGTTCCCTCGACAGACTGGCACGCGGCGTTCTGACCCGGTTCGGATTTCCGTGCGCCCGGCGCGCTTCAGGAGATCCGACGCTTATGAGATTCCCCCGCTCCTCACGCCTCGCCCTGATGGGGCTTGGCTGCCTTCTTGCCTCGACAACGACTCTCGCGGCCCCTGCTCCGTCGGACAACAAAGCTGCGGCCGCGTTCGATCGCCTTCTGAATGAGGAGTGGCAGTACCAGCTCAAAAACGCGCCTGAACTGGCGACATCGATTGGTGATTACCGTTACAATGACCGCTGGAGCGATCTGTCCCTCGCCCATATCAAGGGGTCCGTGCCTGTTCTGACAGGCTTTCTGAAGAAGTTCGAGGCTATCGCGCCAGCGTCACTCGATGACCAGCGACAGATCAGCCGCGCGATGATCATTCAGCAGATCCAGGACACGCTCGAAGGGATCCGTCTCAAGACCTATGAGATGCCGATCGACCAGATGAATGGTGCCCAGCTGGAATATCCGGGTTTCGTTTCGAGCATCCCCTTCGACACCACGAAGCAGTATGAGGATTATCTTGCTCGCCTGCGCGCCATCCCCAAGGCGATCGATCAGGTGATCGCCCTGGCGCGTCTTGGCGAGAAAGACGGATTGATGCCGCCGCGCTTCCTCCTTGAGAAGGCCGAGCAGCAGGTGGAGCAGATTGCGGCACCGGCTGGCGAAAAGAGCCCGTTTGGCGAACCCGTCACGAAATTCCCGGTCGCTGTGCCCGCTGCCGATCAGGCGCGACTCCGCAAGGCTATTCTGACGGCTATCGATCATGATGTGCGCCCGGCCTATCAGCGCCTCGCGACCTTCATGAAGCAGGGCTACACAGCGCATGGCCGCGCTCAGGATGGTGTATGGGCCCTCCCCGGTGGTGATGCGCTTTATCGCTACGACATCCGCACCCTGACCACCACCACCATGTCCCCCAAGGAAATCCATCAGCTCGGGCTCGATCAGGTTGCCAGGATCGAGGGTGAAATGGGCGAGATCGCTCATAAGCTCGGCTTTGCCGACCTTGCAGCCCTGCGCGCTTCGGTAGCCAAGGATCCCAAGCTCTACGCAACGTCGCGCGAGCAGATCATCGATCTGTACCGCAAGTATATCGCGCAGATGGAGCCCGCCCTTACCCGCGATTTCGACAAGATCCCGACCACGAAGCTGGAAGTACGCCCCGTCGAGCGCTATCGCGAGGCTGAGGCTGCCGGTGCCGAATACCATCAGGGAACGCCCGATGGTTCACGCCCCGGCATCGTGTTCGTCAACACCGGCGATTTCGCCAAGCGCGATATCTACACGATCGAGGATACCGCCTATCATGAGGGTGTTCCGGGTCATCACTTCCAGATCTCCACCGCTCAATCCCTGCCGCTGCCGCCTTTTCGCCAGCAGGGTTTCTATAATGCCTATATCGAGGGCTGGGCGCTGTACGCCGAGGGTCTTGGCAAGGAGCTGGGCTTTTACAAGGATCTCTACAGCGATTATGGCCGCCTGAATGGCGAGCTGCTGCGTGCCGATCGTCTGGTGCTCGATACCGGTGTGCATGACCTGCACTGGACCCGCGCCCAGATGCTGGAATTCTTCCATGCCCATCCGCCCACCAGCGAGCCGGACATGCAGGCCGAGACCGACCGTTATATTGCCTGGCCCGGTCAGGCACTGGGTTACATGCTGGGCCAGCAGACCATTCTTCGCCTGCGCGAAAAGGCAAAGACGGAACTGGGACCGAAATTTGACATCCGCAAGTTCCACGATGTCGTTCTCTCCGGTGGCGCCCTGCCGCTTAACCTTCTTACCGACCGGGTGGATGCCTGGATCAAGACAGTGAAAAGCGAAAAGTAAGACCCTGGAGGCGCGGGCACTCGCCTCGATAGTGGATGGTCGCTCTTGTAAAAGCGACGCTTCATGAGCAGGGATGAGGGCAGGGCAAAGCCTCGCACTCGTTCCTGAGCGCTCTGATCCATAGGGCGGCTTTCAAAAAAAAGATCTTTCGGGATTTCTGTCGTTTCCAGAAGGGCGGGAAACGGGCAGGATCGGGAGGATATGTCGCTGACTGCTCCTTCCCCCGCCAAGATATCTCCTGATGCATCAACGGTTCAGGATTCGGAACCTGCGGTTGATCTGAAGGCCACCCGACCCGCGCGTTTCGTTCATGGCAGCATCATGCGTCATGTCATCGTGATGGCGGGCACAGGGGCTATTGGACTGATGGCCGTCTTTGCGGTCGATCTGCTCAATTTCTGGTATATCTCGCATCTGCATGACCCGGCCCTGACTGCGGCAATCGGTTTTGCCGCTGCGCTGGGCTATGTTCAGGTAGCGGTGTCGATTGGCATGACCATCGGGCTCGGGGCAGTCATTGGCCGGCTCATCGGTGCGCGTCGGATCATCAGGGCGCGGCGGTTTGCCTCGGCGTTCATGGTCGTCATGATCGCGGTGACGGCCGTGCTGGGCTGTCTGACAGCGGTTTTCGCCTCGGCGTTTCTGGCCCTGCTGGGTGCGCGAGGAGAGGCTCTGGCGCAGGCAACCGGGTTCCTGCATCTGGTTTCACCATTCCTGCCCCTGGTCTGTTACGGCATGGCGCAATCAGCGTTGCTGCGCTGTGTGGGGGATGCCCGTCGCTCCATGCAGGTGACGCTGGTGGGCGCTTTTGTCTCGGCGATTCTCGACCCTATTCTGATTTTCGGGTTCCATATGGGGCTGACCGGGGCGGCGATCAGCACAATTCTCTCCCGCAGCGCTGTGGTGCTGTTTGGCTTCGTGAGCCTGCGTGAGCACCGTATGCTCGAATGGCCACGCCTATGGGCCATTGCTCCTGCAACGCGTCAGATCGGTGCTGTGGCCTTGCCTGCCATTGCGACAAATCTGGCAACCCCTGTTGGTGGATTGTTCACCACCCATTTTATGTCCGGGTTCGGGTTGGAGGCAATATCCGGGCAGGCGACGATCGATCGCATCGTGCCGGTCGCCTTTGCTTTCGTTTTTGCCCTGACCGGATCGGTCGGGCCGATCATGTCGCAGAATCTTGGGGCAGGGAAGAAAGACCGGGTACGCGAGACGCTCTATGCCTCGCTCAAGCTGACCGGACTTTGTGTTTTGCTCACCTGGGCCATTCTGGCTGCATTTCACACCCCTATCCTGCACCTGTTCGCCTCCAAGGGGGTGGCAATCCGGATCGTCACGCTGTTCTGCTGCTGGCTGGTGGCGAGTTATTTCTTTGTGGGGCTGCTGTTCGTCTCGAATACGGCCTTCAATAATCTGGGCCATCCGCTCTATTCGACCGCGTTCAATTGGGGCCGGGCCACGCTGGGAACGATCCCGTTTGTCTGGATCGGATCACATTATGGTCCGATAGGCATTCTGGTCGGGCAGTCGCTGGGTGTGGTTCTGTTTGGCAGCTTTGCTGCGCTGACCGCCTTTAGGGTGATCAAAAGGATATGAATGCTGAATGGCAATCACGCGCTGTTGACCTCTGTGGGGGTAACCTCACGCGGGTTATTTTGATTGCCACAAGCGAAAACTGGAGGCGGTCCCAGCAAGGATGATCCAAGACTAAAGTATTGGATTTATTAACCGCAGAGAAATCCAGTAAAAATCATATGATCATCTATATATTGATTTATAAAATATAGGTAAATCCATATATAATCCATCATTCAAATATATAAATAAAAAATCTGAGAATAAATATGGGAAATTTCTAAATATATAGCCACATTTATTTTAATATATATTTTACTATGACTTGTGGCATACATTTGTTATAGATAAGCAATATGATGCCACTCTAGCGCATTTTGTTATATATATCATCTTTCCACACTGCCCCCTCAGATTGTAATCAGTAACCCTCGGCGTGGGGCAGATTGGCCCGAATGCTGCCTGTATTGAATGCTGTGACTGAGAGTAGCAATGCGTATATTATTGACAGGTGGGTGTGGTTTTATTGGATCTGCCGTGGTCAGGCATCTGATCCGTCAAACCTCACATGAAGTCCTCAACGTGGATTGCATGACCTATGCGGCCTCGGAAGAGACCGTGGGCGAGGTCGCGGCGGACCCGCGTTATCGTCATGCGGCTGTCAATATCGTCAATGGTGTCGAGCTCCAGAAGCTGTTCGACGAGTATCGTCCTGATGCCGTCATGCATCTGGCAGCCGAAAGCCATGTCGATCGCTCCATCGACGGACCTGGCGTTTTTGTCGAGACCAATGTAACCGGCACCTATGCGCTGCTCGAAGCTGCCCGTCGCTACTGGCAGACCCTTGATGCCGCAGCGCAGAAGGCCTTTCGCTTTCATCACATCTCGACCGACGAAGTCTTTGGGCATCTCGAGCTCGATGATCCGCCGTTCACCGAGACGACCCCCTACGATCCGCGCAGCCCGTATTCGGCATCCAAGGCTGCTTCGGACCATCTCGTGCGCGCATGGTATCACACCTATGGGCTGCCGACCTTCGTGACGAACACCACGAATAACTACGGCGTCTGGCATTTTCCCGAGAAGCTCATCCCGCTGGTGACGATCAACGCGCTCGAGGGCAAGGAATTGCCCGTGTATGGCAAGGGCGAGAACATTCGTGACTGGTTGTTTGTCGAGGATCACGCCGAGGCACTGGTCAAGGCCGTTGAACAGGGCCAGCCGGGCGAGACCTATGCCATTGGTGCCCGTCAGCCGCGCACCAATCTCGATGTCGTCAAGACCATTTGCGCCGTACTCGACGAGTTGTCGCCCGATCCGGCAGGTCCGCGCGAGCGTCTGATCCGTTTTGTGACGGATCGACCCGGCCATGATTTCCGCTACGAAATCGACCCCAGCCACGCCGAGAAGGCTCTGGACTGGAAGGCCAAGCACGATTTCGAAACGGGTATCCGCCGCACGGTTCAATGGTATCTTGATAACCGCAACTGGTGGGAAGGCATTCGCGCCCGCCGCTACACCGGACAGAGACTGGGAACAAAAGCATGAACGCCATCGCTGCATCCAAGCCGATGAAGGGCATTCTTCTGGCCGGTGGATCAGGCACACGCCTGCATCCCATGACGCTGGCAACCTCGAAGCAGCTCCTGCCGGTTTACGACAAGCCGATGATCTATTATCCGCTGACCACGCTCATGCTGGCTGGCATTCAGGATATCATGATCATCTCCACGCCCCATGACCTGCCGCAGTTCAAGCGCCTGCTTGGCGACGGATCGCAGTTCGGCGTGCGTTTCGAGTATCGCGAGCAGCCTTCTCCCGATGGTCTGGCCCAGGCCTTCCTCATTGCAGAAGACTGGATCGATGGCTCGCCCTGCGCTCTGGCGTTGGGTGACAACCTGATCTTTGCCGACCATCTGGGCGTGCTGCTGCGCGCAGCAGCGTCCCGTCCCGAAGGGGCAACGGTTTTCGCCTATCAGGTGCGCGACCCCGAGCGTTATGGCGTGGTCAGCTTCGATGAGAGCGGCCGTGCCCTTGGTATTGTCGAGAAGCCCACAGAGCCTGAGTCGAACTGGGCTGTGACCGGTCTCTATTTCTACGACCATCGCGTTGTGGAATTTGCCAAGAAGGTCAAGCCGAGCCCGCGCGGTGAACTCGAGATTACCGATCTGAACCAGATGTATCTGGAAGAAGGCACATTGCAGGTCGATCGTCTGGGTCGTGGCTGTGCATGGCTTGATGCCGGTATGCCGGACAGCCTGATGCAGGCAGGTCTGTTCGTTCAGACAATCCAGTCCCGTCAGGGCATGCTGGTTGGCTCACCGACCGAAGTCGCCTATCGCATGGGCTTCATTGATCGCGAACAGCTCATGATTCAGGGCAACGCGAAGAAGAAGACCGAGCTGGGCCGCATGCTGCTCGAGCTGGCAAACCAGTCTCATTCTGGCCGCAACTAGGAGCAGGTTCATGAAAGTCGAACGTCTCGCCATTCCTGACGTCATCCTCGTCACGCCGCAGCGCTTCAGCGACTCACGCGGGTTCTTCTCGGAAACCTACAACCATCAGAAGATGGTCGAGGCCGGGATCGATCTGACCTTTGTGCAGGACAATCAGAGCCTTTCCGTTCAGAAGGGCGTCGTGCGCGGCCTGCATTGCCAGGTTGCGCCTTATGTTCAGGGCAAGCTCGTGCGTTGCACCAAGGGCGCGATCTGGGATGTGGCAATTGATGCCCGCACCGGCTCGCCCACCTACGGCAAGTGGGTTGCAGCGGAATTGTCAGAGGAAAACTGGTCGCAGCTCTGGGTCCCGCCGGGCTTCCTGCATGGGTTCGTGACCCTGCAGGAAAACACCGAGGTTCAGTACAAGTGCACGTCGCTTTACGACAAGGCGTCGGAACGCGCGGTTATCTGGAACTGCCCGCATCTGGGCATTGACTGGCCAATCAGCGCAGATGAGGTTGTTCTGTCCGACAAGGATCAGGTTGCGCCCCATTTCACTGAAGCCAAGGGATGGTTCCAGTATTCATGAGCACGGCATCTGAAAAAACGATCCTTGTCACGGGTGGGCAAGGTCAGCTCGCCACGTCGCTGAAGACCCTTGGCGGAGATCGTGTGATCGTTGTCGGTCGTCCCGAATTCGATCTCGCCAACCCGGAGACCATGGCAGCGACGCTGGCGCGTTACACGCCCGCTCTGGTGGTGAATGCGGCCGCCTGGACGGCTGTGGATCTGGCGGAAAGCGAGATCGCGGGCGCAGAAGCCGCCAACGAGACCGGTCCGGCCGAGCTGGCACGTCTCTGCGCGGCGCAGGACATTCCGCTCATTCATGTCTCGACCGATTATGTGTATGCCGGTGACAAGGCCTCGCCCTATGTCGAAACCGACCCTGTCACGCCACAGACGGTTTACGGTCGCACCAAGGCGGCAGGTGAGCAGGCCGTGCTGAAGGCGCAGCCGAAGAGCGTGATCCTGCGTACGGCCTGGGTTTATTCCGGGCATTGCAAGAACTTCGTGCGTACCATGGTCAATGCCGGGGCGAAGAACACGCATCTGAAGGTTGTGGGCGATCAGTATGGTTGCCCCACCAATGCCGATGATCTGGCCAAGGCCATTCTGGGCATTGCGGACCAGATCAAGGCCGGTTGGCAGGACAGGTTTGCCGGCATCTATCATGCCTGTGGCACAGGTGAAACAAGCTGGCACGGACTGGCGGTGGCTGCTCTTGAAGAGGCCGTGCGTCATGGTCAGACGATGCCGGTCGAGGTGACCGCCATCCGCACGCAGGACTGGCCTACCCCGGCCAAGCGCCCGCAGGATTCACGCCTCGATTGCAGCAAGCTCGAACAGGTCTTCGGTATCCGCTTGCCTGAATGGCGCAATGGCGTTGCCCGCGCTGTTGACGAGCATTTTGCGGCGCAGTCGGCCTGAGCGTGGCGCGGGGCAATAGTGTTCTGACCTCACCACCGCATCTTTATGCGGTGGGGGGGCGTGATACGGAGCGGGCGGCCTCGGTGCCGCCCGTTGCGATTCTGTTGTCTGTCTATAATGGTGAGGCGTTTCTCAACCAGCAACTCGACAGCTTCCTGGCACAGACAGAACGCAACTGGTGCCTCTACTGGCGTGACGATGGCTCGCATGATGCCTCACGCGCCATCATGCTCTCCTTTCAGGAGCATCGTGGTCAGGGGCGCTGCGTCGAAATTGACGCCGAACCCTGCAATATCGGTGTTGCCCTTTCCTATGCGCTTCTGCTCGATGCGGCACCTCCGGATGCGCTGATCGCATTTGCAGATCAGGACGACGTCTGGGTTCCCGAGAAACTGCAATGGGGCCGTCAGGCCCTGAGCGGCTGCGAGGGACCTGCCCTTTATTGTGCGCGTCAGTTTCTGACCGATGAGTCTCTTACGGTTTTGGGACCTTCGCTACCGCTTCGCCGTCAGCCTGATTTTCGTACGGCTCTCATCCAGAACCTGGCCACGGGCCATACTGTCCTGCTCAACTCGGCGGCGGCTGCGCTGATACGTTCCACCCTGCCACCCATGGGTATACTCCATGACTGGTGGAGCTACGCCCTCGTTCTGGGTATGGGGGGACAATTCATCTTCGATGAGCGCTGTGTGGCGCTTTACCGGCAGCATCGTCGCAATGCAGTCGGGGTCGAACGCTCAATCCTGACCCGTGGCCTGCGTGCCATACGGCGCGGCCCCAAATCGTTCATGGCCCTTCATGTCGCGCTGATGACGCATCTTCTGCAACCCGATCTCTCGGTACATCTCAAGCCGGAATCACGGGCATTTCTTCTGCGTTTGCGCGAGGCGCTGGGCGGCGGCATCAGGGAGCGACTGCGTTTTTTGATCAAGGAACGCGGCTTTGTGCGCCAGCGTATGGCCGAGACGTGGCTGTTCCGGCTGTGGTTCCTGCTTTACGGCAATTCCAGTCCGAAAGCCTGACAGCTCTCGCGCATGAAACCAGGAGGGGTTGCCCGCGCACTCACCTGATCATCGCGCAAAGACAGATCGAGCGAGCGGCTCATGAGGTGCAGGGCACCCTGTCCGCCGCCATAGCGTTCATCACCCAGAATGGGGCAACCCAGCAGCGCACAATGGACGCGCGCCTGGTGAGTGCGCCCTGTCAGCAGGGTCAGTTCAAGAAGGGCATGCGTCCTGCCACGGGACAGAACCCGCCATGAGGTGCGGGCGCTTTGTCCTTCGGGGTGCGTTTCCATATGCCAGCCAGCCTGCGTACTTACCTTGCGCAGGGGAGCGTCGATCAGACCTTCATTCTCCGTCGGACCGCGATGGACGACCGCCCAGTAGGTCTTGCGGACGTTGCCTGAGGCAAAGAGCGCCTGTGCCTCCACAAGGGCCTGCTTGCGCAGGGCAATCATCAGACAGCCGGAGGTGTCTGTATCGAGGCGGTGAACCAGCCACGGGCCATCCTTGCGACGCGACAGCAGGGGAAAAAGCGCCTCGACAGAATGGCGTGCCTTGGGCCCTGGATGGACTGGAAGCCCGGCAGGTTTGTCGATCACGACCAGGCGCGGGCTCTCATAAAGAACCGGATAGGGAAAGCGGTCGCTTATCGCATGGTCGGTCATCGGGCGGTCAGGCATTGGGGCGGTCAGTCATCGTACAGGCTGGGCATGAAACGGCGTCAGGGCAGGGGAGGGGGGTCAGTCCTCGTCGCGCTGACGGCGGGCGAGGACTTCACGCTTGCCCACATGATTGGCAGCGCTCACGATCCCTTCCTTCTCCATCTGCTCGATGATCTTGGCCGCGCGATTATAGCCGATCGACAGGTGACGCTGGATGAATGAGGTCGAGGCCTTGCCCTCACGCGTTACCAGATCGACAGCCTGATCGAACAGGCTGGATTCGGCATCGTAATTGCCGCCACCCATACCGTTTCCGCTCGACGAGGCGCTTCCACCTTCATCCTCGAGGCTGGAAATCACCTCGTCGTTATAGACAGGCTCGCCCTTGCTGCGCAGATCGGCCACCACATCCTCGACCTCGCTATCGGCTACGAAAGGCCCATGCACACGGGTGATACGGGCCGCGCCCTGCATGTAGAGCATGTCACCCTGACCCAGAAGCTGCTCGGCACCCTGTTCACCCAGAATGGTGCGGCTGTCGAATTTGCTGATCACCTGGAAGGAGATACGCGTCGGGAAATTGGCCTTGATGGTACCGGTAATCACATCGACCGAGGGGCGCTGCGTGGCCATGATCACATGGATGCCGGCCGCACGGGCCTTCTGCGCCAGACGCTGCACCGCAGCTTCGATTTCCTTGCCTGCCACCATCATCAGATCGGCCATTTCGTCGATCACGACCACGATATGCGGCATTGTCTCGAGCGCAAGCTGCTGTTCGTCGAAAACCGGCTGGCCGGTCTCGGGGTCGAAACCGGTCTGCACGCGACGCGTCACCAGTTCTCCCGTCGAACGGACCTGACGCACGCGCTGGTTATAGCCCGTGATGTTGCGCACCTGCAGATGCGCCATGGAGCGGTAGCGCTTGTCCATCTCGCGCACGGTCCATTTGAGCGCAGCCACCGCCTTGTTCGGCTCGGTGACGACAGGCGTCAGCAGATGCGGAATCCCGTCATAGATCGAGAGTTCGAGAATTTTCGGGTCGATCATGATCAGGCGGCACTCTTCCGGCGTGAGCCGGTAGAGCAGCGACAGGATCATGGCATTGACGCCCACCGATTTGCCCGAACCTGTGGTACCGGCAATCAGCAGATGCGGCATCTTGGCCAGATCGGCATAAACCGGATTGCCCGCAATGTCCTTGCCAAGCGCCAGACGCAGCTGCGCCCCCGGTTCATGGAATTCAGGTGTATCCAGTAGCTCCGAAAAATACACCGTCTCGCGCGAGGCATTGGGGACTTCGATACCAATGACATTGCGCCCCGGCACGGTGGCTATACGCACACTCAGCACCGAAAGCGAGCGCGCAATATCATCCGCCAGACCAATCACGCGGGCCGAGCGAATACCGGGTGCCGGTTCGAGCTCGTAAAGCGTGACCACCGGGCCGGCGTGGATATCGCCAATCTGACCCTGCACACCGTAATCGGACAGAACCTGCTCCAGCAGGCGGGCATTGGCCTGCAAGACCTCATTGGACGGGCCATTGCCGCCATGAGCGGGCGCCTTGCGCAACAGACCCAGCGATGGCGGCTGCCAGCCTGTATTCTCCCAACCCTGACGGGCGGCGGGTGCAGGCTGGGGCTGAGCGCTACGCTCGGAGCGTGCGCGACCAAAACCGAAAAACCCGCGCCTTGGCTCTTCCTCCTGCTGGGGTGGCGGGGCGTGATCTTCGGTGAACGGGGCCGCGTCCTCGATTTCAGCATAGCGCGTGACGGCAGCAGGCCGTGGCGCGCTGTCCTGATCACGGGCGATCTGGGCCAGCTGCATGGCATAGGGATTGGAAGGGGCGGGTTCGGGAGCCGGTGCCGGTTGCGGGTTTGTCGCCTGCTGGCGCAGGGCCGGAACCGGCTCTTCTATCTTGTCAGGGGGTTGCAACCATCCGGTATTGGCCGGGATGAACGGTGCGCGCGCGGTGTCCTGGCTCCGTCTTGGTGTAGGGTAGGGGTGCTCGTGGCGATAGGCGTTGGCCTCGACCGGCTCATAGCTGCTCCAGTCCGGCGGTGCAGAGTGGCGGGCCTTGTTGCCCATGCGCCGCGCCAGATTTTCGGAGCTGCGGCCAACGGAACGGGCACCGCGGAACAGTGCGCGCCATTCGCTGCGACGCAATCCGACAGCCAAAGGAACAAGCAGGATCGTCAGCAGCAGACCGAGCAGCGAAAACACTACGCCGCCGGCTCGCCCCAGCGCTGCATGGCCAGTCGCGACCAGATGATCAGCAAGAACGAGCCCGAGTTGCCCCCCCAGCCCCGCGCGAGACGGCCAGCTTGTGGTCAAGGCCGGTATCAGGACCTGCAAGGTGGCAATCAGCGCGGCCGCAACAGGCAAAAGACAGAAAAAGGCGATGAACCGCAGGATCGGCACGCTCAGCGCATGGTGGCGTACGATCTGCCAGGCCCAGCACAGCATGACGATAATGGGCAATGCACTGGCTAGACCCAGCCATTGCACCAGGGCATCGGCCAGCGTCGCGCCGGGCTGACCCAGCAGGTTTGTCGGTACCGCTGTCGTGGCTGTGTCGAATGAGGGATCCTGCGGATTGTAGCTCCACAGGGCCACGCCCAGCGCCAGGGCAAGGGCCAGCAATATGAACCCGCCAAGCTCCGTCAGCCTGTCCTGAAACGGGCCGCGCTGCCGTGGCGCTGTCGTGCCTGATGAAAAGAAGCGGCTGAACGAGGCCAAATTCGCGTCTTCCTGTTTTTGCGCAATACGTCATACCCCGCGCATGGGGCATCGAGCATCGTCTGGATCTATACGTGTCGTGTGGCAGAACTATAGCGGAACGTCATGGAGAGACGAGAGCAAAAAAGGCGGCAATCTGCCGTTATTCGGGGTGCATGATATCTCGGATGGCCCTCCCCCATAACGCGCTCGGGGAGAGTCCTTCGTCGGTCCTGTCTTGATCGGCGCAGGGGCTCATATGCTTGCATGCGGGACGTGCCCCATTATGCGCGCTTCGTGACAGGCACTCCCCTCAGCCGCCCCGCCAGAGGCAGTTATCCTTCGGAAACCTGTCTGATGTCAGGTAATCGGTGCCGTTCGTGCCCTGCGATAACGAGCGGGTAAAGTCATCCCAGCGGGGCCGGCGTCAGGATGCGCGCCAGATCCTGACCTGGGCCACACCGAAGCGCCGTTCGGTCAACAAGGGAAGGTCGATGGCGAGTTCGTCCTTCACTGCGGTTTCAGCCACGATAATGGCTTCAGGGGCAATCCAGCCGGAGCGGGCCAGAGCCTTGAGGGCAGACGGGACAAGGTCCTTGCCATAAGGCGGGTCCAGAAAGACGAGCGTGCAGGGGCGCGGCGCGCGTGGTGCACGCGTGACATCGCAGGTCAGCACGGACAGGTCGCGGTCCTCGAAGCGGCAGGCGCGGATATTGGCCGAAATCACGGCGCGGGCGCTGCGGTCCTGCTCCATGAAAACGGCGGAAGCGGCGCCGCGTGACAGGGCTTCGAGCCCAAGCGCGCCAGTGCCCGCAAAGGCATCGAGCACATGGGTGCTGCTCAGGAAGTCCGAACCGGCCCAGGGGGCGTGGGCCAGCATGTCGAACACGGCCTGACGGGCGCGATCGGAAGTGGGGCGGGTGGTCTCGCCCCGTGGCGCCTGAAGGGCGACGCCTTTGCGTTCACCGCCGACGATACGCATTATTCTTCTTCGGCATCCGGGCTGGTCGTGTCGGGGGTCGTATCCCTGACCACCCGGCGCACGCGACGTGGGGCTGCTGCAAGGCCGGGGATCTGCTCGCGCAGGATCTTGCCCTGCACCTCTTCAATCTCGCGCTTTTGCAGCGTGCCAAGCTGGAAGGGGCCATAGGAGACGCGGATCAGACGGCTGACATGCAGGTTGAGACCCATCATGACGCGCCGGATTTCACGGTTCTTGCCTTCCTGAAGGCTGACGGTCAGCCAGGCGTTATCGCCCTTCTGCGAGTCCAGACCGGCTTCAATGGGACCATAGCGCACACCATCGAATTCCGAGCCATGAGCCAGAGCGGCCAGCTTGCGCTCGTCCACAACGCCGAACACGCGCACACGATAGCGGCGTATCCAGGCATTGGAAGGCAGCTCAAGGCGGCGGGCAAGCTCACCGTCATTGGTGAGCAGAAGCAGCCCTTCGGAATTGATGTCCAGACGCCCGACGCTGACGACGCGCGGCATGCCCTCAGGCAGGGAGTCGAACACGGTGGGTCGTCCCTGCGGGTCACGATGGGTGGTCATGAGCCCGTCCGGCTTGTGATAGCGCCAGACACGGGTGTGTTCCTTGCCCCCGATCACCTTGCCATCAAGCTGAATGATGTCGCCATCCTGTACGAAGGTGGCGGGATGCTCGACCGAAGAGCCGTTCATGCGGATGCGACCGGCCTCGATCATGCGTTCGATGTCGCGTCGGCTGCCCACACCTGCGCGGGCCATCCATTTGGCGATGCGTTCGCCCTTCTGTTCTTCGGTCATGCTCGTCTGTCCTGTGGTGTCGCGTGTCGGGCCGCGTCGATGAAACCAGCCAATAGACGCGCGTCACCCGGATCGATAGCGAATTCCGGATGCCACTGCACCCCCAGATAAAAAATTCCGTTGCCAGTGTCGTTGTCGGTACCGGGGGCTTCGATGGCCTCGATCAGGCCATCAGGGGCACGGGCACTTACCAATAGCCCCCCGGGGTCGCGCACGCCCTGATGATGGGAGGAATTGACCCGCATGGTCGTGCATCCGGTGTAGTGGGCCAGACGCGATCCGGGAACGAGGATCACATCGTGACCGGCTTCGTCGCGCGGGTTCGGCTGTTCATGGGCAATAGGCCCCGGCGCATGATCGGGAAGATGCTGGTGCAGTGTCCCACCCCAGGCAATGGCCATCAGCTGCATGCCGCCGCAGATGCCGAGTACCGGCAGGGTAAGACGGCGGGCGGCTGCAATATAGGCCAGTTCGGCGTCCGTGCGTCCCGGTTTGAGGGTTGTCTGCGGGTGCGGGGCTTCACCGTAAAGTGCAGGGTCAGGGTCGAACGCGCCCCCGGTGACAACCAGCCCGTCCAGACGCTCCATATAGGCCTGCGCCAGATCAGGCTCATGGGGCAGCCCAACCGGCAGGCCGCCTGCGTTGCGGATGGCATCGAAATAGTGTTGCCGCAGGGCGTGATAGGGCCAGCGGGAAAAATCCTGTGGGCCACCCGGCTCGATATCGAGGGTGAGGCCGATGAGGGGCGCGCGTGTCATGAGGTGGATGTAAGCAGGGTTTTCCGGCAAACAGAAGGCAGGCGTGCAGGATAGCACGACGAACGATGGGAGGGGGTCATCCGGCATGAGGCAGAAGAACAGTCATCATCCCTCCTCTCTCACCCGGACGGGGGATAAAAGCGCCCCCCCTGACAGGCGTGACAATGGCATCGCCCCGCCGTGTCTGGACCCGTCCGAGGCCATGAGCTGTGCTCTCGAGGCCGCCCGCGAAGCGGCCTTGCGGGGGGAGGTGCCTGTGGGTGCGATCGTACTTGGGGCAGATGGACAGGTTCTGGCCTGTGCCTCGAATGAGGTTGAACAAAGGGTCGACCCCAGTGCCCACGCGGAAATTCTCGCAATGAGGGAAGCGGCGCGGGTGCTCGGGTCGCGGTCGCTCGCCTCGTGCACCCTGGTCGTGACGCTGGAGCCCTGCCCCATGTGTGCAAGCGCCATGACGCATTTTCGCCTTGGACGGGTGATTTATGGTGCCTACGACCCGAAGGGGGGCGGGGTCGATCACGGACCACGCATTTTTGAGCAACCGGCCTGTCTGCACCGGCCAGAAGTGATTGGCGGGGTACGCGAGCACGAAAATGCTGAATTGCTGAAGAAGTTTTTCATGACATTGCGGGAATCGCGCGCGTCCTGAAACGGATTACCACGTTTTTACGCGCCCCTATTCTGGACGAACCGAAGGACGGTTCATAAGTTCTCTTGATCACACCGCACCCTGATGGTGCCAAAGCTGGAAAGATCATGACTGACGCCATGCCTGTTCGTTTGACGCCTTCACGCAAATTCCGTTCACTGGCTCTGGTTGCAGCCACTGCGCTGTCCATCGGGGTTGGTGCCTCGTCTCCCGCCTGGGCAGAAGGGCCGATCACGCCCCAGACCCAGCTTCAGACGCTGCCGAATTTCGTCAATCTGGTGAAGCAGGTGAAGCCTGCTGTCGTTTCCATCACCTCCCACATCCGCGCCGATGTGGCCGAGCAGGAAGAAGGCGGCGGCGGTGGCGGCCAGCAGATGCCGCAGGGCGCGCCCTTCCCGTTCCCCTTCCCGTTCCAGATGATGCCGCAGCAGCAGCAGCCCCGTCGCACTGTCGAGGCCCGCGGCTCGGGCTTCATCATCTCCAATGATGGTTATATCGTCACGAACAACCACGTGGTGAACGGTGCCACAAAGGTTTCGGTCACGCTGGACGATGGCACGACCCTGCCTGCCAAGATCGTGGGTCGTGATCCCAAGACCGATGTGGCCCTGCTCAAGATCAAGCCCAACGGCAAGCTGCCGTTCATCGAGCTGGGCGATTCAGACAATGTGCAGCCCGGTGAGTGGGTCGTGGCCGTGGGTAACCCGTTCGGGCTCGGTGGTACGGTCACGGCGGGTATCGTCTCGGCGCGCGGTCGCGATCTGAATGCCGGACCGTATGACGATTTCATCCAGATCGATGCGCCAATCAATCATGGCAACTCGGGTGGTCCGCTTTTCAGCCAGAACGGCAAGGTGATTGGTGTGAACGCGGCCATCATCTCGCCCTCAGGCGGGTCGATCGGCATTGGCTTTGCCATTCCGTCCAACACGGTCAAGAGTGTGGTGGACCAGCTCCGCACCTCCGGTCACGTCACGCGTGGCTATCTGGGTGTGCTGATGCAGCGCATTTCGCCCACGCTGGCGCAGGCTCTCGGGCTGAAGCCGAGCGAGCCGGGGGCGCCGCCTGAAGGGGCTCTTGTGGCGCAGGTCACCAAGGGCGGCCCGGCCGACAAGGCTGGCCTGAAGAGCGGTGACGTCGTAACAGCGCTGAACGGGGCCAAGATCAAGAGCGTTCACGATCTGGTCGTGCATACCGTCTCGATGAAACCCGGCACGGATGCGACGCTGACCATCCTGCGTGACGGCAAGAGCCAGACCATCACCGCCAAGATTGGCAATATGCCCAAGGATGGTGAGGGAGCGGATTCCAGCGCCGGAGACGATAACGGCCAGACCAATGGCGGCAAGATCGGTATTTCCCTCGCACCGCTTTCGCGTGACATGCGCCAGCAGCTTGGTGTGGATGACACCGTCAAGGGGGCGGTGATCAGCCAGATTGTCCCTGGGTCACCTGCCGAACAGGCTGGTGTGCGTCCGGGTGACATCATTCAGGGTGTTGGCAACACGGCCGTCGACAACCCCCGCGCTGTGCTGACCGCTGTGCGTGGTGTGCTCAAGAACAAGCAGCCCGTTCTGCTGCGCGTGCTGCGCGATGGTCAGCAGATCTTCATTGCCATCGCCCCGGGCGGAAGTGACAGCGATGACGACAGCAATGATGACGGCAATTGATTGCGTCAGGTTTCCCATGCCGGAGCGGCATGGGGAAAACAGCCCTCGTGAGGCTGTGAGAGACTGAAAAGGGGGGGGGGGTAAGCAAACCCTGCCCCTTTTTTCATAGCGGCAGGGTCAAGGCCGGTCGCGCAGGATTTGCGACGATGACCGGGCTGCGGCACAGTAGCGGCATGACCCGTATCTTCATTGACTCCGATGCCTGTCCGGTCAAGGACGAGGTCTATCGCGTGGCCGGGCGCTACGGCCTGCATACGCTGGTTGTGGCTAATCGCATGATTGCCCTGCCTGACTCCCCCCTGATCGAACGTGTTGTGGTTGAGGCCGGCCCTGATGTGGCCGATGACTGGATTGCCGAGCGTTCAGTCGAGAATGATATCGTGATCACCGCCGATATCCCGCTCGCCGCACGTTGTGTCGAAAAAGGTGTGCATGTTCTCGACCCCAAGGGGCGTGTGCTCGATGGCGATGCCATCGGCATGGCGCTGGCCATGCGTAACCTCATGACCGATCTGCGTTCGGCAGGGATGATGACGCCGGGTGGTGCTGCTTTTGGCAAGGCCGACCGATCGCGCTTCCTCTCCGCGCTGGATACGCTGGTCAACAAGGCGCGCAAACCGCGCCTGCGCCCCATGACCCTGCCGCCCGGTTAGTGTCCGGGCGAAATTATCTCCCTCGTGAAAAAGTGTTGAGCGATCTTCGTTCGTGACTCCCTCTCCCCGTTACCGGGCCCTTCAGAAACAGGATCTGCGGGAATGAAAAAGATCTCCTTTTCGGACGCTGGCCGACTCATGCGCGAGAGTTTCCGACTGGGCTTCCTCAACCGCACGGATGTCCTGACGCTGTCAGGCGGTCTGATCATCGCAAGTTGTCTGTTTGCGGCGATCAGACAGATGAACTGGCCGGACGGGATATCAGGTCATGGCATCTCGGCGCATTTCGAGCCGCTGATGCTAGGTGGTCTCGACACGATCGTGATGTGGTTTCTGACGCTCACCATCACCCGGGCCAGTCTGACACCCTGGCAAGGTGTCGCCCTTTGGCGGCTGGACCGGGGCGCATTGCAGTCACTGGGCGTCAACGTGATCGTTCAGGGCCTTCCGACCGTACTGACCCTGCTGGCGGCCTCCAGCCTCAGTGATTATGTCAACGGAAACGCGGGTTTTTCGGCGAAGGCAGGGAGTATGCTTTTCCTGTGTCTGCTGGGCGCTTTCTGGATCTGGCTGATCGTGCGCTGCCTCATGATGAGCTATGTGGCGTGGGAAAGCGGGCATGCAGGTTTTCGGATCAGGCGCAGCTTCGAGGCGATGAAAGGGCATGTATGGAGCTACGTGTTCTGGAATGTCGTTATGGCCATCCCTTTCGCTCTGGCGACCGTTCTGGTGGAGAAAATCACCGCCAGTTCTCCCCCTGGCACGTATCTGATAGCGGGATGTCTTGTGGTCGCGACCCTGATTGCTGCAGCGCATCATGTCGTCTCCCGCAGCTTCGATCTGCGCTTTTTTCAGGCCCTCGCGCTCGACCGACCCGAACAGACCGGGACAAGCAATCTTTTCGGGCATTCATGAACTCAAAACCAAAGATGGCCAAATTCTTACATTTGTGTCATCTTGATCCTGTGGTCAGATTGTCCCCCATTCGGCTGGCTGAACGGAAGGATGGTGCATGACGACCTATGCCTTCTTGCTGACGACCTTGTTCTGGAAATGACCGATTTCATGACCGCTTCGATACAGGATACCGCCCGGGAAACAGCGCCGGATGAACATCTGGCCTCGCTCCTTCTCGATGCCCGGCGCACAAACAAGCCGCTGCATACCGTCCCCGAGACCATCGTTCCCATCAATCCCAAGGCCGCCTATGCGGTGCAGGACGTTGTGGCACGCGCACTGAGCGCGTCGGGCAAAGGGGAAATCGTGGGATGGAAGGTGGGCGCAGCCACACCCACAGCGACTCCAGCCTGTGCACCGCTGCACCGGGCAACGGTGTTCGAAAGCGGGCATGATCTATCTCCGTCCTTCTGCCGCTTTCATGGCGTTGAGGCAGAGATTGCCTATTCCTTCGCGAAAGATCTGCCTGCGCGTGATACGCCCTGGACAGTGGAAGAGGTGGCCGACGCCATTGGCGCCATCCACGCTGCCATCGAATTGCTCGATACGCGTTTCGTCGCGCCCGATACACAGCACAATCTGTCGCATCTGGCCGATCAGGGCAGCCATGGCGTGCTGGTGGTTGGGCGTGGCGTTACCGAGTGGCGCGACTTCACACCCACCACCCTGCCCATGACCATGTTGGTGAATGGCGAGAAGCGCTACGATCAGAAAGGGGGCAACAAGGCGGGTGACCCGCTTCGTCTGCTCACTTGGCTGGCCAATCACGCTATCGAACGCGGACGCCCGCTCAAGGCTGGCGATGTGGTCACGACAGGCTCGACCATGGGCACGCTGTTTCTCGAAGATCCGGCCGAAATCTGTGTTGCCTTCGAGGGGCTTTTCCCGGTCGAAACCCGCATCGGTGCGCCTTTTCGCAGCTGAGCGCGTTGGCATGGATCGTACCGGCCACGTGTGGACTCATCATCGGCGTATTCTTTGCGTCACGCCAAGGTGATGCACAAAGTGGTCGGGTTCTTCCTAGGGTTGCAGGATCTGCAACCCGCATGACGGACGTATCATGGCCACCAAGACAGATATTCTGATGATCGACCCGATGCCTGCCAGCTTCAACGAGCAGCTTGGGTCGCCTTTTCATCTGCATCAGTTCACCACGCTGGAGGCGCTCGGGCCGCTGTCTGAGCGGATAGAGGGCGTGACAACTGGTGGAGGCAGTGGCCTGCCGCGCGCCATCATGGATGCCTTGCCCAATCTTAAAGTCATCTCGGTCAATGGCGTGGGTTACGACAGGATCGACCTGGATGAATGTCGCCGCCGACAGATCCGTCTGGCCACGGCACAAGGCATGTTGACTGAAGATGTTGCCGATATGGCCATGGGTCTGATGCTCGATACGATGCGGGGCATCACCACCAGTGATCGTTTCGTCCGCGCCGGGCGCTGGGGCCATGAGACCGTACCAAATTCCTGGACGCTCAAGGGGCGCAAGCTGGGCATTGCCGGGTTTGGAGCCATCGGCAAGGCCGTGGCCAAGCGCGCTGCCGCCTTTGACATGACCATCGCCTATTTCAGTTCGCGCGAGCAGAGTGACACACCCCAATACCCGTTCTATCCAGATTTGCGCGTTCTGGCCGAATGGGCCGATGTGCTGGTGCTGTGTGTCTCGGGCGGCGCGCGCTCTTTCCATATGATTGATCGTGAGATGCTCGAGGCGCTTGGGCCGACCGGCTTCCTCATCAATGTGGCACGCGGCAGCGTGGTGGATGAGGCCGCATTGCTCGAGGCCTTGCAGACCGGGGCCATTCGTGGTGCCGGGCTGGATGTTTTCGAGCAGGAGCCCAGGATGGATGAAGCATTCTGGGCACTGGATAACGTGGTGCTTCAGGCCCATCGGGCGAGTTCGACCCTCGAGACGCGAGCTGCGATGGGGCGTCTGGTATTCGACAACCTTGCCGCATTCTTTCAGGGCAAGCCGCTTCTGACGCCTGTGCTCTGACCGGCCCGGTTTTTACGATCGATACGACGCGCCCTGCCTGAGAGATCCTCCACGCTCGTTCGACCGGTGCGAAACCGGTCGAAATGGAGGTTTTCCCCCGGTTTTTGAGGCAGCGGTGCGCTGGGCAGCAGATAGACCCGGTCATCCGGATCATCAAAAAGGACGATGTGATTCTGGAAGAAATCGGTTCCGAGCAACCCCATGCCGAGATCGTCCTGAGCATAGACCGACATGTGATCAAGTGATATCGCCCCCATACGCATCGACTTCACGGTTGTGCGCTTGAGGTGCGAGTGAATGGTGCCGTAAAGCGCGACGCCGGAATTTCCTGCCGGGTCAGCAGGATCGTCCTTTACCGGGTCGAGCCATATCGCCGGTATCGTCGTGACCGGTGTATCGGCATCGAGCACGAAATCACGGGCCACCCCATCAATGCTGACCGGAATCAGCCCTTTTCCATGTAAAGGCAGGGCCTGTGCCCCAGCGCCGATCAGAGCGGCGGGCGCGGAGCGGCACGCCGCATCACGGCTGAACCGGATCAGTGCGAAGGCGCTATGGGGCATATCCACCAGCACGGCGAGGTGTGAGAAAGCCTCGCGCCCAATCACCCCGATCAAAGGCCGTGAGCCGATCTTCTGGGTTGGATAATCCTCAAGCTGGATCATGTCCGGCGTTCCCATATCGAGGGGGCCTATGGCCAGCCGTCCTGCCTGAATGATGGGCTGAGGGTCAGTGTAGATCCCGTTTGTCGTGATCATGCCGGATCGGTGGGTGTCGTAAGTGTCGAACCCGTCCATGTTCCCGACATAAAGCTTGTCGAAGCCATGAGAGAAATACAGAGCGATGGGGCGGCCATTCAGCGTGGCAGGGATGATCGGTGAATCGCCCGATCCACCCAGAAGCGGCAAGGTGACCGCGCCTTCGATGCAATCGGGCGGTGCCGGTTGCCCCTGGGCTAAAGCCTCTCCGGCAAGACAGGAGACAACGCAGATCAGGAGGACAAGGCAGAAGGTCCCACGCGTTACATGACGAATGAAGGAACACCGCGCCAGTGAATGCAGTATGGCGCCTGCCACGCTCATCTGAGCTGGCTGTCCTTGCTTCCGCGGCGATTGATTCCTGTAAAAACCGGCCTTCTGTCGCGCTCGGACTGGCAATCGATGCAAAGCCGCACGCCGGGTAAGGCCTTTTGCCTGGCGGCAGGAATGTCCTCTCCGCAATTCACACATTCGGCGCAGCTCTCGCCATGCGGCATGGCCGCACGTGCACGGCTTACCGCATCAGCAATCGTATCATCGATCTGATCCTGAACGGCTCCATCGGGAGCCCAACCCGTTGCCATCAGCCTGATCCTTTTGTTCTGAACAAGACAGATGTTGGTATTCTATCCCCCGCTCTCAAGGCCCTTGCACAATGAGCCTTTCAGGCTTTCAGCACGCGTGCAGCCCCGTGTCGTTTGCTGGGCCATGCCTCGATAGAGGTCACAAGGCCATCATGTGCCCTCTGGTTGGTATCTGCTCAATTCAAGCCGGGTTGGATCCCTGCACCAGAATACGTGGGTGTGAGCGGCCATGTCCCTGAAGGGGGACGGATCATGAGGTCCTCCCCCTCGTTTCTCAGTGTATGAGGAAAGCGCAGCGCGCTTCCTTCCCCTGATCTCTGATGACGTGAGGGCAGGAAGTGGACCACATGGTTTGGATAATCGAAAAGAACGACGTGGTGCTCGAAGAATACCTGCCCAAGAACGCCCCTGCTGTCGTCACCAGATGAACCGGAGCCTGCGCTGCCCTGCAGATGAAAAGCTGTCCCGGCGATTTCGGGAATTGCCGGCAGGGTGATCGTTTCATCACGGGGGGATGGTGGCGCAGGCCAGTCGCCCGAAACGTTGCGATCCTTCTTCATGTCAGGTGTCGTCATCCAGGTGGCAGGCAGTGTGTTGAATGCTGCGTTTGGGTCCAGTGCCAGAGACCGCCTTACCCCGTGCAGGGTAATCTGCGCGCGATGCTCTGCGTCGAGCGGCAGATGCGTTTCACCGGGGCCGGGAAATCTTGCGGCAGCTCCTTCGCAGGATTTGTCTGCACTGAAGCGAATAAATGCGAACGCGCTATGCGGAATGTCCATAAGGACCGCCAGACCATCGAATTGATGTGCGCCGATCACCCCAACCACCGGGCGCAAACCGACGGAGCGCATGGGGAATTGCGGCAACCTGACCATGGAAACTGTTCCCAGATCGAGTGTGCCGAGCTTGAGCTCTCCGGTCTTCATGAGGGGGGCATCGCTGATTTGCGCACCATCCTGCACAATCGTCGTATATGTGCCGGTGTCACGACCGCTGTAAGCCGCGATATCGCCGCCATAAAGCCCATCGACGGTTGTCGAGTAATAGAGAGCGACAGGTTTCCCCTGCATCGTTGCCGGGAGAACAGGCGCGTCGCCCGGCCCACCAAGAATCGGCAGGGTGAATGCGCCCAGAATACATGAGTCAGGCTGGGCACGGGGATGGCTTGTCAAAACAAGCAGGCTGAGTATTGCGCAGAAAAAAGCAGATAGAACCCGTTTCATCGCTGCCTATCGTCCTCGCGGCTGCGATCGCTGATCCAGGCCGTCGACAGATCTGACAACGGCAAGTGGATCAGTGCATCTGTGCCAATCCTCTGTCCGGAGGCGCTTCCCGGGCAAGCCACATTGTCGTGCGGGATCATCGAGCCGCATGACAATGCGGCGTTGGACCCGGCCGGGTCATTAAGCGCCCATATGGTTCCGGCTGCTGCGTTCTTCTCACCGCGGTTTGGCTCGTATGTTCGGCAGGTCTCCTCTCTGGTTCCTATGGACCGCCGCGTTGAGGAGCGCGACTTGTCACGGCGCCGGAAATAAGCCGAACCCGTCTCCTTGGCTTTCGTTCACGACGCTGAGAGGGAGGGAAGAGCGTGGAACGTCTCGATCAGGGGAATGACGCTTCGGTGGTCCGGGCGCTTCCAAAGCAAGAACTGCTCGATTCAGTTCAGGCAGCAGCCCATCTTGGGCTCACGCATGGTCTGTTCAGAACGTTGCATTTCTTCCGCTGTGGCCCGGGTGTGCTGACAATCCGCTCCAAGCGCCTCTATCGACGCAGTGAACTGGACAGGCTGCGAGAGCAATGGTGCGTATCCGTTCTGGTCCGCGCCGAGGACAGGCTGAGCCCCGCCGCCGACATGGAGGACAGCCATGCCCCCCGGTCACCTTACACTTCCCGCCCTCTGCCCTATCGGCTCGATCCCCTGATGCGCATGCTGGCGCTGCGCGCCATACGGCATCAGATCGTTATTTCAACGTTCTGGGTGATGGGGATCATTGGTGGGGCAATCTGCCTTATCCTCTATTGAACGGTCAGAGGACCGAAAAATCCCGATATTCAACGGTTTTCAAGGACTGATGCTCATGCGCTCCCGTCTGCCTGCCATCACGCTTTACGGCTCCCTTGCCTGCAATGCAGCACTTCTGGCACTTGGCAAGGCCAGAACCGGCAGGGCGGTCAGAGGGGTCAATTGCACCGCTCACTGGTTGAAGGGAGATGATGCCGCCTCGTATGACGAGGTGGATCTGATTCATTCCGGCACCGGTGCCGCCACCAATGTGGCAGCCGTGCTGTTCTGGGCCGTGCTGTACGATCGGGCCCTTGGAAAGCTGCCGGGTCTGCTCAGGGCGCTGTTGGTGACGCTGGCTCTTGGTCCGGTTTCAGCCCTGGTCGATTACAAGGCGACCCCAAAGCGTTTCACCCCCGGCTGGGAACTGGTCTTTTCAAAGCGGGATATGGCGCTGGTCTATGCGGCCATGGTGACGGGCATGGCTTTTGGCGCCACACGCCGCCGTAAGAGCTGAACCCGCGCCCCTCAGAACGTCCCCGCCTCGCCTGCAATCAAGAGGGGGGCGAGAACATGAGGGGGGCGTACCTGCCAAAGGCTTTTGTCAGGCTGTTCCGCCAACTGTCAGCCCGGCCAGTTTCAGTGTGGGCTGACCCACACCCACGGGCACGCCCTGACCTGCCTTGCCACATGTGCCGATACCGGGGTCCAGCGCCACGTCCTGACCGATCATGGAAATCTTGTTCATGGCATCGAACCCGTTGCCGATTAGGGTTGCGCCCTTGACGGGGCGTGTCACCTTGCCCTCCTCGATCAGATAGGCCTCCGACATGGCAAAGACGAATTTTCCCGAGGTGATATCGACTTGCCCGCCGCCAAAATCGACCGCATAGAGGCCCTTTCTGGTCGAGCGGATCATCTCTTCTGTTGTGGCATCACCGCCCAGCATGAGGGTGTTGGTCATGCGTGGCAGTGGCGCATGGGCATAGGATTGGCGACGCCCATTGCCGGTTGGCGCCACACCCATCAGTCGGGCATTCAGCCGGTCCTGAATGAAGCCGCGCAGGATGCCATCCTCGATCATGACCGTGCGACCCGAGGGAGTACCTTCATCATCGATAGTCAGTGAGCCGCGCCCTTCAGCCAGCGTTCCGTCATCCACCACGGTCACGCCGGGGGCGGCCACGCGCTTGCCGACCATATTGCTGAAGCTCGACGTGCCCTTGCGGTTGAAATCACCCTCCAGCCCGTGCCCGACCGCTTCATGCAGCAGGATGCCGGGCCAGCCCGGGCCGAGCACGACATCCATTTCGCCAGCGGGTGCCGGGCCGGCCTCGAGACTTACCTTGGCGCGGCGTACCGCTTCGTCCACCGCTTCCTGCCATGTTTCGCGCCCCAGCAGGCGTGACAGGCTGTAGCGTCCGCCCATACCGCGGCTGCCACTCTCGCGACGTCCATCGCGCTCAAGCACCACCGACACATTGAGCCTGACGAGGGGGCGCAGATCGGCGGTGCGAAAACCTGAATCGCGCATGATCTGTACCGCTTGCCACTCTGTCGCGATGCTGGCCGAGACCTGCACCACTTCGGGCCCGAGACCACGCGCATAGGTGTCGATCTCACCCAGTACGGCGGCGCGCGCGGCAAAATCCGTATCGCTCAGGGGGCTTTCAGGTGCGTAAAGACGGCGGTTCGTGGCCTGCGGCGGCGCGGCAGGTGTGCCGCTGCGCCCCTGACGCACGACCGAGACCGCACCTGCTGCACGCTCCAGAGCGCTTTTGCTGATCTCGTCGGAATGCGCAAAGCCGGTTTCGGGACCGATGACGGAACGCAGACCGAACCCCGATGACGTATCGAAGCTGGCGGAGCGTATCACGCCGTCATCAAGCACAATGGACTCGCTTTCGCGATATTCGAGGAAGAGCTCGCCATCCTCGATGCCCTCAAGCGACCGGCTGACGATTTTCTCCGCCTCATCCCGCGTCAGGGTGCTGTCTGCCCGTTCGAAAAACAGGCGATCGGTCACAGCAAGGGCAGAAAGGGGCGTGGCGTCGGCGTGAGAGGTCATGATTCCCAAAAGCTCCTTCTTGAACCCAGACACATGGCCTCTCCGCCCTTCAAATGCGAGGGGAAACCCGACACAGGGATAAAAAACATCCCCGATGGCCGGGTTGGTGGCGTCAGCTCTGGCGGGCCAGACGACAGAATCCGGCCACAACAATCATCAGGGCTGCCAGCATGAGGAAAGCGCTGGAGAGGCTGGTGGCATGAGCGACCGCGCCCACAAGGGCCGGTCCAGCCAGAATCCCGGCATAGCCTAGGGTGGTGATGGCTGCGACGGCGGTCGAGGCTTTCATGACCCGCTGTCGCCCGGCGCAATTATACAGCACAGGCACGATATTGGCGCAGCCAAGCCCGATCAGGAAGAACCCCGCCAGTGCGAGCGGGGCGTTAGGGGCCATCACGACCAGCGCAAATCCGCTCCCCGCGCAGAGCCCGCCCAGACCCATGATGAGCGGACGCCCGCATAGTGCAATGACGCGGTCGCCACTCAGTCGCCCAAGGGTCATGGCCGCCGCAAACACGGCGTAGCCCCAGCCCGGCTGTATGCCGAACGAGGATCGCCCCTGCAGAAACACAGCCCCCCAGTCGAGCACCGCGCCCTCGGCCAGAAAGGCAATGCCCGTCAGGAGTCCCAGCACCCAGACCAGCCCACGGGGCAGCGCGAAACCTTCGCCACCGCCCGGTTCGGGCTGATGCAGCAGTCCGGGCCACACACGAAGGGCCAGAACAAACACAAGGATCTGTCCTGACAGGATGATGGACCAGAGCGGCATACCGGTCAGGGTGAGCACAGGAGAAGCCGCAGCGCCTGCGGCCCCTCCAATGCTGAACCAGGCATGAAACCCCGAAAGCAGGGGCGTGTCGCTGCGCTGCTCGACCTCGACAGCTTGGATGTTGATGGCTGTCTCCACCGCACCGAGCCCGACGCCCAGCAGGAAAATGCCCAATGCCAGCCCCGGCAGAAAACTCAGCCATGACAGGGGCAGCAGTACCGCGCCGGCAAGGCCCAGCCCGCCAAGGGCGACGGGACGACAGCCCCAGCGGCCCACCCATAATCCGGCGAGAGGCATGCCCAGCACGGACCCGCAGCCGAGACAAAGCAGAAGCAGGCCCAGGCTGCCATCATTGAGCCCTGCATGATGTTTCACGACGGGGACAAGGCATGACCAGAGGGCAAATATGGCCCCCGTCAGAAAGAAGACGGTTCGTGTGCTGTTTTGCAACCTCTTCAGCTCTGGCCTGTTCATCATCAAAACCCGTCCTTCAGTGGCATGCATCGTCCATGTCTCAACAGGACTCTCCAATGCCATCGGACAGCGCGGGTGCGCATGACAAAACAATGCCATGCCGTCCGGGCGAGATTGCGAAGAGCCTGCTGCCCGGTCAGGCCGGGAGCCTGATACGGAGAAGGCAAACCAGCCCCTGAAGGATCGTGTTCACTGAAGAACCGCGCTCAAGGAGAGTTCATGACGCAGTCGGGCCATTCCCTTGCTTTCTCGCCACAACGCCAGCCCGGAAACGCTGGGCAATGGACGCGTCAGCGTAAATTATCGGCGTCGAAACTGCTTTGTCTGGGTGTGTCCCTGCTCGTTCTGGGCGGAGGTTGGGCGCAGGCTCAGGACAATAGCGCCGTAGCTAAGGCGTCTGCCTCCAGCGCAATGAATCCCCAGACTCCAGCGCATATCGATGCAACGGGCACGGAAAAAGAAACCCAAAATCCGGAAAAGGCGAGCAAGGCGAGTGACTCCCCGGCTGCGTCACCAGCGACGCAGCCCGAGAGCACAGGCTCGCAGGCACCATCACGCCGCGTTACGGTAGCAAGCGAAGCCGCACAGTCGCTGCATGTCGCCTCCGTGCCGCAGGATCTGCGTTCGCCTTCCATCGCGCTGGGTGGGCTTTTCGCCGCCATCGGCGGTGCGCATCTGGCGCCCGACTTCAAGAATGTCGCTGATTCGCGCCCGGACGAGGCCCCAGCCGATCTCCTGAACGACTGGGAAACGCAGCGGCATCATCCGGATTTCAATCTGCGTGATTTCTATCAGCAGCACTTCTCGCCGCCGATCAGGCGTGATGTGTCCTATCGACGCAAGGCGGATGAGAACATCTACGATTACATCCAGGGCATGTGGGGCGTTCTGACACGTCAGCCTGACAAGCCCATGTCCTACTCCTCGCTTCTACCCCTGCCTCATCCCTATGTGGTGCCCGGAGGCCGTTTTTCGGAGCTGTATTACTGGGACACGTATTTCACCATGATCGGTCTGTATGAGACCGGGCAATGGGATCTGCTGCGCGGGATGATCGGCGATATGGCATCGCTGATCGATCGCTATGACCATATTCCCAATGGCACACGCACCTATTATCTCAGCCGTTCAGAGCCGCCTTTCTTCTCGCTGATGGTCGATCTTCTGGCGCAGCATGACGGGCAGGGGGCCTATAAACGCTACCTCCCCCAATTGCAGAAAGAGTACGCCTACTGGATGGAAGGGGCGGACACGCTCAAGCCGGGTCAGGCCTATCGCCATGTGGTGCGCCTGAATGACGGAACCCTGCTGCTGCGCCATTGGGATGATCTCGATACGCCCCGTGATGAGAGTTATCCTGAAGACGTTGCAACGGCTGCCCGCGCGCCATCGCGCGCGCCTGCAGATGTCTATCGTGATCTGCGGGCCGGGTCGGAAACCGGTTGGGATTTCTCGTCACGCTGGCTGGCCGATGGCCATACACTGGCGACCATTCATACGACCGATCTGGCACCCATCGAGGTGAACGCGCTGATGGTGCATCTGGAGCAGACACTCGAACACGCTTACGCCCTGACAGGGCAACGCAAGCTGGCCAGGCTTTATGGTCAGCGCGCTGATGAGCGTGTTGCCGTCATGCGGCGTGTGTTCTGGGACGATGATCGTCAGGCCTTTTACGACTATGACTGGCGCAAGGGTCGCCTGACCGATGTGCTCTCAGCGGCGACAGCCATGCCCCTTTTCCTGCGTATTGCGTCGCAGGATCAGGCGATGGCGGTTGCGGAAACGATCCGGGACAAGCTTCTGCGGCCCGGTGGCATCATGGCGACCGACCATGAGAGCGGGCAGCAATGGGACGCGCCGAATGGCTGGGCACCTGAGGAGTGGATGGCCATCAAGGGGCTCAACAACTACGGCGATACGGAACTGGCCGAGACCATTGCCCGGCGCTGGATGGCGCGTGTGATCGGCACCTATGAAAAATCAGGTGTGCTGCTCGAGAAATACGATGTCGAATCCCCGACGATCAGTGCCACCGGAGGCAAGGGTGGGGGTGAATATCCCATGCAGATCGGCTTTGGCTGGACCAATGGCACCCTGCTTGGGCTGATGCGTCGCTATCCCGGCGACACGAGCACAATACTTCAGCGTAACCCGCTTTCGAGCCAACCACCGATCGATGTTCTGCCCCCAAGTGACCCCTATAGCGCGGTTGGTCCGGAGGCTAATGATCCAGTGATGGCCCCTGCGAAACCGGCAGGAGATGTCGAGACGGGTGCTCAGGAAAAAACCGCTCATGCGAGCGCCATAGATAGCGACGCGCAGCAGGTCGCACCCAAGGCGGCCTCTACTGACGGGACCACAGCCGATCCGGCCGCGAAGCCCGGTGAAGCACCGGATGGTGCTGCGGGCAGTGGGGGGGGCAACGGGGCAAGCGGTGTGGAACCCACCCCGCTCGATCAGCGTGTGTCGACCCGCAAGATGACAGCCTATCAACCTTCCTGAGCAAGTTCTCCGTGTGGGGTCGGTGTGTAGCAGAGAGCCAGACGCCTGAGCGCTTCGTGAAGCACAGCTTCTGTCTTGCAGAACGCAAAGCGTATCAGGTGGCGCGGTGGGGGCGCACCCTCGGGGTCATAAAATGCCGAGACCGGGATAGCGGCGACTCCGGCCTCGGTCACGAGATCGCGGCAGAACGTCACGTCATCGCGTCCCCGGGCATGGGCGGTAATGTCGGCAACGACGAAATAACTTCCGTCAGCGGGTAGGGTAGGAAAGCCGAGCGCATGAAGCCCATTGGCAAACAGGTCGCGTCGCGCGCGCAGGCTGTCGGATAGTTCGGTGAAGAACGCCTCTCCCAGATCCAGCCCCTTCGCGACAGCGCGCTGAAGGTTCGGTGCGCTGGAAAACGCGACGATCTGATGAGCCTTTGCGATGACGGCGGCGAGATCAGGGCAGGCAGTAATGTAACCGATTTTCCACCCGGTCACCGAGAAGCTCTTTCCGGCACTGCCAATGCGAATGGCGCGTTCGCGCATGCCGGGCCGTGTCATGAGCGGGATATGTTTCACCCCGAATGTCAGATGCTCGTAAACCTCGTCGCACAGGGCATAGCAATCATGCTCGAGCACAAGCGAGGCGATAAGATCGAGCTCGTCCGTGGTGAAGACCTTGCCGCTGGGGTTCATGGGCGAGTTGAGCAGAACGAGCTTCGTTCTGGCCGAAAAGGCAGCCCGCAGATCGGCTCCAGGCAGGTGCCAGTCAGGGGCTTCCACCCGCACACAGCGCGGCACGGCACCAAGCATACGCAGCATGGGCAGATAGGTGTCGTAAAGCGGCTCGATCAGCACGACCTCATCACCCGGCTCGATGAGTGCCATCATGCTGACGGCAAGCGCCTCCGTGGCGCCTGAGGTCACAATCACTTCCTGCGCCGGATCGACCTGCAGGCCATAGTCACGGGTATTGGCCCGCGCCACCGCCTCACGCAGTTCAGGCAGGCCGGTCAGGGGAGCATACTGGTTGCGCTGGTCTTTCAGCGCCTCCGCAGCCGCATCAATCAGCGCAGCGGGGCCTTCCGTATCGGGAAAGCCCTGCCCCAGATTCACCGCCCCATGTGCAGCGGCAAGCTGGGACATGGTGGTGAAAATGGTGGTTGGCAAAGAGCTGAGAAAGGCGTTTGGTTTTTTCATGCCGGGCCTGCGCTGGAAAGGGACAGGGCATGATACCGGCTTAATGCGGGGTGTAAAATCGGCCCGATCCCGCATGCTGTCGCACCTTCATGGTGTCGATGGCGGCCTGACACGGTTCCGGTCGTGTGAAAGGGGCGTGGCCTCGCAGTCCTGCCGGCTGTCAGCCCGGTTGAAACCGGGACTCCACCGGTCAAGGCACATCACAGTCGCGTGCGAGGCAGAAAAAAACAACGATAAGGGAGCGAAACGCTCCGATATGCTATTTTTGTTGGTCAGTCATGCGTCGTTTTGCTTCCGGAAAGGGATATGGGGGGTCGGATGGGGCTCGAAGAGGGTCTTTTTCGTTATGTCAGACGCGTAAAAAACCTTTGGAATACTCGACAGTTCGCGAATCCTGTCCTAATCGTTTTGCAGCCGATCAGTGCGGCCCCTTGAGGCAGAAACAGGTAGTTGACAAATGGCGAAAAAAGCTCCAGCCGCGGCGTCCAAGGCTGCGTCCTCCACGATTGCAGCGCCCAAGCCGGGCAAGCCGGACAGCGCCGCTGTAAAGCGCGTTTTCGAGCTGATGCAGGAACACTCCGTCGAGCTGGTTGACCTGCGCTTCACCGACCCGAAGGGCAAGTGGCATCACACGACCCAGTGGCACACCACCATCGAGGAAGACACCTTCGTTGAAGGCTTCATGTTCGATGGTTCGTCGATTGCTGGCTGGAAGGCCATCAACGAATCCGACATGGTGCTCCTGCCTGACCCGACCACAGCCGTCATGGACCCGTTCTCGGCCAAGCCGCAGCTGATCCTGATCTGCGATATCGTCGAGCCCCGCACCGGCAATTTCTATGCCCGCGACCCGCGCGCGACGGCCAAGGCTGCTGAAGCCTATCTGAAGACCACAGGCCTGGGTGACACCGCCTTCTTTGGTCCTGAAGCCGAGTTCTTCATTTTCGACAACGTCAAGTTCGGCACGGGCCCGAACTACGGCACGTATCAGCTCGACAGCATCGAAGGCCCCGACGCCTCGATGAAGGACTACCCGGAAGGCAATATGGGCCATCGTCCGGTGGTCAAGGGCGGTTACTTCCCGGTCGCTCCGGTCGATAGCGAAGGCGACCTGCGCGCCGAGATGCTCTCCACCATGGGTGAGATGGGCCTGCCGATCGAAAAGCACCACCACGAAGTGGCACAGTCGCAGCACGAGCTGGGCACGAAGTTTGCCACGCTGGTGCAGTCGGCCGACTTCATGCAGATCTACAAGTACTGCGTGCACAACGTCGCCCATTCCTATGGCAAGACGGCCACCTTCATGCCGAAGCCCATCGCTGGCGATAACGGCTCGGGCATGCACGTGCATCAGTCGATCTGGCGCGATGGCAAGCCGCTCTTTGCAGGTGACCAGTATGCTGGCCTGTCGGAAGATGCGCTGTTCTACATTGGCGGCATCATCAAGCATGCCAAGGCGCTGAACGCCTTCACCAACCCGTCGACCAACTCCTACAAGCGTCTGATCCCGGGCTTTGAAGCCCCCGTTCTGCTCGCTTACTCGGCTGCCAACCGTTCGGCCTCATGCCGTATTCCGTACTCGGTAGGCCCGAAGGCAAAGCGCATTGAGGTCCGCTTCCCGGATCCGACCGCCAACCCCTACCTTGCCTTCGCCGCCATGCTGATGGCTGGCCTCGACGGCATCCGTAACAAGATCCATCCGGGCGAAGCCATGGACAAGGACCTGTACGAACTGCCGAAGGAAGAGCTGGCCCAGATCCCGACGGTCTGCGGTTCGCTCCGTGAAGCCCTTCAGGCCCTTGAAGCCGATTTCGCGTTCCTGCTCGAAGGCGATGTCTTCACCAAGGACCAGATCGAGAGCTACATCGAGCTGAAGTGGAAAGAAGTCTACAAGTTCGAGCACACGCCGCACCCGGCCGAGTTCGAAATGTACTACTCGGTCTGATCCGAGGAAAAAGCCCGGCTTTCGCGCCGGGCTTTTTTTATGTCTGCACCATTTTTCTCACCCCGCGCGGATTGGCATGATTTCGGTTGTCAGGCTGTGGTCGTGCTGGTTGGGAGAGGGAAGTGCCAGGTCATGGCACGTATCGGATAGCAGCTTACGCAAGGCGCGGTAGGCAGGATCCAGATGGGTGCGCTCTCCCCAGACAAGATATTTGTCAAACCCCGGCAGGACGAGCGGCGCAGGTGGCGCGAAAACCGCCAGATCATGACGTGTCGCCAGAAGGCGTGAGGGCAGCACGGCGACAAGATCTGTGCGGGTCAGAAGATCAGGCACCATGAGGAAGCCCGAGGTCGAAACGGCCACGTGGCGTTTCAGGCTCAAACGGCGCAGCGCAGCGTCGGTCATGGCCTCGAAGCCGCCTCCGTCTGGCGATACCACCACATGATCAGCCTTGCAGAACCGGTCGAGTGTCATGCCTCCGGAGAGAGCGGGATGCCCAAGACGGGTCGCACAGAGCCATGTCTCATGGAAAAGCTTTTGTGCATGCAGCGCTGGCGTGCAGGCTTCGCTGGCAAGCAACGCCCAGTCGAGAACCCCACGTTCAAGATGGTCCTGCGCTGTCTCCCCGTTCAGGTCATGCAGGGCAATGCGTATGCCAGGCGCCACGACCCGCAATCGGGCGATAAAGGGGAGGAGAACCGTGTGGATCGCATAATCGGTGGCGGCAACAGACAGGATAAGAGAGGCGGTTGCCGGATCGAAAATGACAGGCTCTGCCAGACTATCGAGCTGAGTCAGAATCGCACGTAATGGCTGGGCCAAGGCAAGGGCACGGGGGGTGCAGACGAGTGACCGCCCCTGACGTACAAGGAGCGGATCGTCAAAGGTCTCACGCAGCCGGGCAAGCATGTTGCTTATGGCAGGTTGTGTGACGCTCATGAGGGATGCGGTACGGGTGACGCTTTGTGTGGTGACGAGCATGTCGAGTGCACGCAGCTGTGTGAGATCGAGCCTTCCGAGCCTGTCCATAAGAGCTTTTCCCCTCCATGAAGGATGTTCGATTCATCACATCAAGTGATGGATCAGATCATCAATCATGATTTTTCATGATGGGACAAATCTGACAGTTCAGGGAGTAGTGAAGAGGAGATACCCCCATGACCCCCTATCCTGTGATGAACGCCATTCTCTGGCCTCAGGGGTACCTACCTGGCCTGGCGGATAATTTCGTTTCCAATGAATGCATCGTGGCTGACGTGCCGTTGCTCAGCGTGTGGGCACTTCTGACCCATCCGGATGAATGGCCCCGCTACTACGCGAACGCCGCCAACCCGCGTATTCACAACGACGATGGCCCGCAATTATCGGCAGGATGTCACTTTGCCTTCGAAACCTTCGGTTTCCCTGTTGAGGCCCGCGTCACGGAATATGTGGCACCCGAACACGGGAAACCCGGCAGATTGGCCTGGCATGGCTGGGCAGGAGAGAAGGGCACCGAGACACGGCTTGACGTGCATCATGCCTGGCTTGCTGAGATGCTGCCTGGCAACCGTTTGCGTGTCCTGACGCAGGAGACCCAGAACGGAGCACCCGTCAAGGCCCTGGCCACGACCCGGCCCAACCCGATGCTCAATGGCCATCAGGACTGGCTGGATGGGCTGATAAGACAAGCGCAGGGCTTTCTCTGACATCAGTATCCAGGCCAGGGCCGCCGATTAGCAATGGCGCAGTTGAGACAGGCCCGAGAGATGCCTGTTATTGGCTTGGCGGCGTGGTCGATCTGTCGGCAAGTCTGGTGCAGGTTCAGTTCTGGGCGTTGCCGCGCTGAGGGGCATAACGGTTCCGCCGAGAGCCGAGAGCGTTGCGGTGCTCGCGTCCGGATCGTGTGCGGCTGTACCCTCCGCGGTCTGATACGTTCCGACCATGCGCGTGTGGAACCGGCATGTGAGGACCGGAGAAAGGCAGCTTGCGCTAGCATCGAGATACATATCGAGCTCAAATTTGCCTTGTTCTTAGGCCCGAACACTCATCGAAAGGAATGACCCTGCACAAGCGAACGTGCCGCCGAGAGGCGAGGGGCTGCGCAGTTCGTCATCATCGTTGCGCGGGAAAGATCTTGACGAATCCGCGATTAGCGACGAAAAGCAACCCGTTCATGCGCCATGCCGGGTTAGCACAGTGGTAGTGCAGCGGTTTTGTAAACCGAAGGTCGGGGGTTCAAATCCCTCACCCGGCACCAGAACTCCTTATAAATCAAGCATTCTGGAAAGCGCATTGTGCGAACGAATAGAGCACAGCGCATGGCATGTCGGATAAAAAGCCGGATATGAATTACGCGGACTTTTGAACGTCCGAATCAAAAAATCGTCCAAGAAGTTAAAGTTTCGCGCTCGGAATTCCCTGTCACCGGGGGGTAATGATCTGACGCAACTCGTCCAAGCTGAGCCAAGGCCGACGCGCGTGAATCATGCGGTGACAATTGGCACATAGAAGTGCCAGGTCGGACAATTTGGTCTTCGTCCCAGGCTCAATGAGGTGCAATGGTTTGATGTGATAAGCGCAAATAAGAGGGGCGCGATTTTATCGGGATGATGTTTACTTGAGGCGAGCGGCCAAGGTCCTGTCGCCGCCGATATCGCCGTCCGTTGCTTAAAGCTTCCTCAATCACCGTATCCGACGCGATAACCAGGCCGCATAGATTTCGGTGGTTTTGACCGAGCTGTGGCCGAGTTGCTGGGACACCTCATAGATCGAGGCGCCTTGTTGCAGGGCACGGATGGCGTAGGTGTGTCTCAGGTCGTGGCAGCGGAAGTGGCGGGCTTTGTCCGGTATGGCGCTGGCTAGTAGCACGCGGAAGCGGCCCGGGACGTTGGTGTAGCGCTGTCCTGACGGGTTGCGGAAGACGTAGCCGCTCGCGTTTTCCGGGCGGCTGCGTTGCAGCTCTCGGGCCTGTCTGGTCGAGAGCCTGACCACGCGGGGCGATCTCGTCTTCGTTCTGGCAAAGGTCACGGTGGGGCAGGGGGCTTTGAGGTCCAGCTGCTCCCATGAAAGCGAGGCGGCCTCTTCCTGCCGGCAGCCGGTCCGGGCCAGAAAGCGAATCATGTCGCGCATGCCGGGTGGGGCGCGGCGCGTCAGGCGCGCGAGGTCGCGCAAGGCCACGGGCCGAATGGGTTCGCGGCGTTCCTTGATCTCTTCCATTTCGTCCGGCACCGGATTGGCGGTAATCCAGCCGGCACGACGCGCTACGCGCATGATGCGGCCCATCACCATCAGGTCGCGGCGTATGGTGGCACCAGATGTCTTGGTGCGTCGTCTCGCCGCCACGAATTCATGCACGTCGCGGGAGGTAATCAGGCTGATATCCCGCCCCGCGAAATAGGGGTGGAGCTGCCGCAGGCTCGTGCGGTATCGCGTCTGGGTGCTGGGGCGCAGATCGGCAAATTGCAGCTCCTCCCACCGCACCACGGCGTCTTCCCAGTTCCTGACCTCAGGGGGCTTTATGCCGGCGCGCTGGTCTTCCGCCTTTTCGAGCAGCTCTTTGAGTCGCTGCCGGGCTGTACGCCGATCAGTCGTGCGTAGCGATCGGCGGATGTCGCGCCCTTTGATCTGGATCCGAGCGTAATAGGTGCCGTTTGCGGCCTGGTAGAGATTGCTGGACACGACGGCCTTCTGGCCTCCTGATCGAGATAGTCGTCAATCGCTGACGTCGTTATGCGCCAGACAGAACCGATCTTGGCGGCGCGTAGAGCGCCCGTGGCGCAAAGCTTCTGGATGAGGCGCGGCGATACGCGCAGCTCGTTCGCTACCTCTGCCGCCGTCTTGCGTATGTGGGTCATGAGTCCTCATCAAAGTCGGAAGTCTTCAGGGCATCGAGCGTCCGAAGTTGTGTCTCCAGATCGCGGCAGCGCAGCCAGATACGGGCAGAACTCACGATCTGATGCAGGAGAAACAGGATCAGGCATGCCGTGATCGGATTTCGCGCGATCGCGCTCCAGAGCATTTTGGTCATGACCGTCCCAGACGCCCGTGACGGGCCAGTAGGGCTAGAACGGGATTGGCATTAGGGGCGTCAGGAATGATGCTGCGCCCTTGGGCGGCACGTTCCATCTGCTCGGCCTCGTGGCGCTTGTCGGCCGCAGCGTTTCGCCACAGGCGTTCGGCTGCGGTGCGCCCGGCAAAGCCTGCCTGCTCGGCTAGGCTATCCATATAGGATGCCATGGCCCGCTTGGCCCTGATGGTATCGCGCCCGGTGAGCGGTGGTGTGGTTGGTCTGTCGGGGAGAAAAACGGTTTGAACCGGCGATGCTGACATCGGCTTGCGCTCCATCGTGGACGAACGATGAAACTATTACCGGCGGTAATTATAGCGAGCAAGAATTTTCTTACCGGCGGTAAGATTAATTTTTGAGGGCGGAGATCATCTTAAGGAGGATATCTTGCTGCTCTGGAGGGAGGTCGCGAGCCTGTATAAGAATCTCACGCTCCTTTTTGGTCTGAGCTTTCACTTCTTCTTCGGGCTCGTCTCCGGTCAAAAGCCAGCCAATCGATCTGCCCAAAGCGTCTAAAAGCGCTGGAACGCGCTCCCTCCTAGGCGAAGAACGCCCAGTTTCATATTGGGCGATCGCGTTTTCTGTAACGCCGATCATGCCGCCAAGTTGAGCTTGGGTAAAGCCCAAATGTTCGCGTTGTGTTCTTATCCTGATTCCCATCGCTATAGCGGCTGGTGTCGGGGGATTCTTCCTGGATTTCGCACTGCTCATATCCAATTTGATGGCAGATTCCTGACAAGGTCCCACCTTAATTGTCTTGCTTACCATACTTACCGCCGGTAATGTATCGACATGCGTGATCCTATCCTTTCGGACATTCTCAGTCGCAAAGGCGCCGTTAAGCAAATTGCAGCGGCCTGCAAAATTTCTCATGCGGCAGTTTCGCAATGGGAAAGAGTGCCCAAACGACACCTTCACGCCGTGTCTCGTGAGGCGGGCGTTCCCCCCGAGACACTCCGGCCTGATCTCTTCAATTCTGTCGCACAAAGGAATGCAGCATGAGAATCCATCATGCTCTGCAGGCTATTGGCTGCATGCCGCGCCGTCATCCGAAGGGTGTCCGGGCAAGGTCGCCTTACTCCTCGCCGGGTTCCGTCGGATCGAGGGCCCAGCCATGACCACGCATGCTATCAAGACGGCCACGCAGTCTGTCATTCGCGCTGTGGGCGGTGTCGATGCAGCGGCGAGTTTCGTCCGCGTCGGGCGGTCGCAGCTTTCAGACTACCAAAACCGCCATTCGCAATCGGTCGTGCCGGTCGATGTCGCGCTCGAGATGGATCGCTGTGCGCAGGAGCCGATCGTTCTGGCCGCCATGGCGTTGGCTGAAGGGTATATCCTCACGCCGCTCAAGGTGGGCGAGGGCGATCTTGCTACCGATATCGAGAAGGTATCGCACAGCTTCAATGAAACGATCGCCACGACGCTTCGCGTGCTGGCGGATGGTGTTGTTGAGACGCATGAAGTCACGGCCATGCGGGCCACGCTTTCAAGCCTGCATCGCGCCGTAGGGCATGCCCTGCATAATCTGCGCGCCACTGAGAAGGCGATGGAAGAACCCGTTGCAGCGCTGCGGGGTGTGTCATGAGCGGCGCTCTTGCCTCCGCCCGTGGCCCCGGTTTGCGCGGCAAATCGGCCAGTTCGGGCGAGCAGGCTCACGCAAATGCCGTATTCAACAGGCTGTGCCGGACCCGTATTGCACGGATTGCCCTCGCCGGGCTGATCGGTCGCCAGCCTGACACGGTGGTTAAATGGCATCATGTGCCCTCGAACCATGTGCGTCCTTTCCTGCGAGCCTATGAAAGCGGCAGGCTGGAGCGGGCAATTCGGGCGCTGTCACCTGTCGTGACACCCGCCGAATGCCGCCAGGCGCGCGATATCGTGCGCAAGATACGCGCCCGGCGTGGCGGCAAGAAAACCCTGGGTGAGGCGCTCAAGGTCGCGCCTGACAGTGTGAAGTCCTGGAATGAAATCCCGCTGCGTCATGTGCGTGCCGTACTCGCTTGTTTCGGGGCCGACCGCGACTTGGCTGAGAGCGATGTGCCGCCTGTCAAACCCTCGGCCAGCACGGCGCAGGTGTCGGGCGTGTGGCATCGCAAGTGCCTCTATTGCGGCGCAGACTTTTCGGTGAACTCGCCATTCATCCGCCGGTGCGAAACGCATAGGGGGCAAGGCTGATGGCTCGTCCTGCGCTCGATCGCACCCGCCTCGCGCCTGCCGTGCAGGGCTATCACCGCAGGGGCTTCCCGGCACGGCTCATTGCCACGCGCCTTGGCATTTCCGAGCGCACCACGCGCGGCATGCTTAAGGCGCTGGGGCTGACCGCAACACGCCCCCAAAGCCGACAGATCATGGAGATACGTCATGGGTGACGTTCAACCGCTCGGGCATCTGGCCTCGGTCAATGAGCCCGAAAACATGCAGGCCGAGGCGGCGCTACTGGGGGCCATCCTGACCAATGGCCGTCGTGCCCTACCTATGGTCGAGGAATATCTGCGGGCCGAGCATTTCTATGAGCCGCTCAATGGCGTGATTTACGCTGCCGCGCTCCGCATGCACATGGCGGGTGTCGAGCCTAATGTGATCCTGATCCGCAACGAGATCGGCGATTCCGAAGTGCTCATGGGGCGTGACGTGGCGGAATATCTTGGCCAGATCATGATGGCCACGGTTGGCATTCTCAATGCCGGCGATTATGGGCGCGCCATCTTCGACGCCTGGACGCGCCGCCAGCTACGCAACCACTGCATTGATGTCGCCCGGCTTTGCCTCACCCCCGGTGGCCAGACGGGCGAGGATCTGGTCGAGCAGATGGAAGCCGGGCTGCTCGATATTGCCCAGAACATGCGCGAAAGCCTGCCGAACGTGACGATCTCCGAAGCGATCCGCGAGGCGATTGCCTGCGGGCAGGAGAACCTGCTGCGGGGCTCGGCATTGGCCGGGCTTTCATGGGGCTATCCCGCCATGGACCGGATGACAGGCGGCCTACTCGATGAGGCGCTTTATGTGATCGGCGCTCGCCCGGCCATGGGTAAGACCGCTTGGGCGCTCGGCGTGGCCATGCGTGTTGCCGCCAACGGGCAGCGCGTTCTGTTCTGGTCGGGCGAGATGGCCGCGCGGCAGATTGGCGCGCGCGCCGGTGCGGCCTATGCCGGGCTCTCGACGCTCTCGGTCTTTGCAGGACGGCGGTACGATATTCCCGAAGATATCGAGACGGGGCTGCGTGTCCCGCTCGAGGGGTGGCAGTGGCAGGATCTCCAGGCGGGAGAAAAAGCCGCCGAGGCCGTGTCGCTCGAGCTGGATGTGCGCTCCGGGCTGACCGTGGCTGGGCTGCGTTCGCGCGCGCGCCGCATGAAGCGCAGCAAGCGCGGACTTGGCCTCATCGTACTCGATTATGTCGGGCTCATGCATGGCAGCGATGCCGCGCGTCGTCGCGGCCGCTATGAGGAAATGACCGAGATCAGCGCCGGGCTCAAATCCCTCGCCAAGGAACTCGGCATTCCCATCATCGCGCTCGCCCAGCTCAACCGTGAGGTAGAGAAGCGCGAGGACAAGCGCCCGACCGAGGCCGATCTGCGCGATAGCGGCGGGCTGGAGCAGGACGCCGATCTCGTCGCGTTTCTTTATCGCGACCACTATTATCTCAAGAAAGAGGCCAGTGGTGACGGGCTACAGAGGCGCGACAAGGAAACGGCCGAGCAGTTCGCCAATCGCTGCTCTGAATTCCAGTTCCGCCTGCAGGAGTCGGTCGGCAAGGCGCAGATCCTGATCCGCAAGAACCGCCATGGCGGGACCGGATCGGTACGCATGCGCTTCGATGATGACAGCACCTGGTTTCGCGATGAGTGCGAAGACCCGCGCAGCCCGGCCTGGGTTTGTCGGGACGGTGCAGCATGACGCGCCCCGCTTCGCGCCGCCGCTACGGCATCCACGCCCGCGCCATCATGGCCGACCCGCGCTGGTCTGTGCTGCCGCTCGCCGCACGCGGCATGTGGCTGCATCTGGCCGATATCGCCGATGTCGTCACCGAGCTGCGTGCGCCTGCACGCGGCCAGGCGCTGACTGTGCCTGACCTTGCGCGCCTGCTGGCAGCAGACCCGGCCGAGGTGATCGGCGCCGTGTCGCATCTGGTCAATCGAGACATTATCGAGCCCGTCGCGGACGGGTATCGTCTGAAAGCGTACTGAGATGACCAAATCTTCGATCGAAAGACGGGCGCTCGCGATGGTCGCCAGTGACCTGCGCCTGTTCACGTTGGCCGCCGAGGCGGTGGTGGTGTGGGTGCGTCTGATTGCGGCCATTCTGGAATACGGTGCTGATGGCATTCTGCACGCCGGCAAGGACGGTGCGCCCGACCTCGCGACGCTTGCACGCTTCCGGTTTCATGTGACGGAAACCCAGCTCGAAACCTACATGGAAACCTACGCCAGAATCCGGCTGATAACCTATGACGCGGCAAGCGGGCTGGTCGGATTGCCTGAAACGCTCCAGCCGACACGACGCGCCATTGCGTCGCGATTGAACGGCAAAAAGGGCGGAAGACCGCCGAAAAACGCTAATCCCATGCCGCAGCACGACCCGCGCCAACGCACCGCCATGATGCCGATCTCAGGAGGGAAAAAAGTGTCGCAGGAAACCCAGAGCAAAACCCAAGCCTCCTACGCGCGCGACAAGCTTAGCTTAGCTTGTAATATAAGCTTAGAAGATAAAGCTAAGCTTGGGGCGCAGGTGAGTGATGCGCAAATCGACACGGCCTATCAGCGCATCGGCCCTATGGCGTTCGAAGCGGCCGGGTTCGACCCAGCGCGTGACATGGGTAATTACCGCATCGTGCGCCAATGGGTAGCCGATGCCCTGCATGACGGATTGAGCGCCGAGGAAACCGAACGGCTGATCCTGGGCGTGGTGGAATCCGTGTCCGAGCGGCAGCGCAGCAAGGGCGCTTCGATCAGCCATCTGGGCTATTTCGGCAAGGCGATCGGCACAGCCATTGCAAATCGCGACGTGCCCGAAGCGCCACTGAACGAGGCCGAGATCGAAGCCGATCGCGCCTGGAAACAGGACATGGACACATGGCGCGAGCGTGTGGCGTCCGGCATTGCGGGTGCAGTCAATGAGCCGATTCCGAACCGTGCCGACTACCTCGAACGCGCAAGGCTGGCCGCATGAGCAGGATGTCCGTGCATTTCGACCCTGAGCGCAGCCTGCCGGAGCAGGTAGGCGAATGGCTGGACGAGGCGGCCCTTACGCTTGCGGCCCTTCCCGCCACTGGTCTGCGCCCAGCCGGTGCGAGAAGCACATGGCCGGACTATCTGCGCGATCTGGAAGATCTTGGTTGGGATCGTGAGAGCGATGAGTTCCTGCCCAGGCCGACCGCTGAACAGATCGACCGACTGGATATCGTGCTGACCTGGATACCGCTGATCGAGGACCGGCAGCAAAAGATGGTCGTGCATATGCGCATGATCCGACATCCGATCTCGGGCGATAACAGGTGGAAATGGGAGCAGATCGGGAAACGGCTTGGTGTATCCAACCATACAGCGAAAGCGCGCTTCGATGGTGCCTGTGCGGTAATTGCGAGACGGCTACGCCTTCCAAAAACGTGGTCTTAAAAGGTGCCGTAGGTAATTTGAAAACAACCGGATCTCACACCGACGTTTCTGATAAATACTATCAGAGACTTGCTTTTTCTTTTTCGGCATTAACACTCATTCTTTGGTATACTCCCATGGTCAACACGACTGCAGAGGCTACCAATATTAGAAATGCCGGATAAAGAATATTGCTAGGAGCCTTGTCCGAGGCTTCAAACACTCCAACCAACCCTTCGACAAATAATGCGATGGAAATTGAGCTCACAAATTTCATCAGACTGACCCTGGCTTCGTTCAGAGTCTGATTGCCGGTGGGTTTGGAAAACTCCTCCTCGAGGAAATATTTTGCCACATCGAAAACTGCGAGTGCTATCACTACGATGCTGATTGCTTTTAATAGCTTTGTTTTCGCATCAGTAAATGAAATCAGAAAAGAGCCGACCAGATCGAAGCACGAAAAGACTATCATAAATATAGCTAACGTAATTAGAAATATTCCTGCAAAACCGAAAAAACATTTAGATATTATGCGTCTACCGTATTTCATTTGTGCCTCCATAAGATTTTATTATTATTTTCGAATTATTGAAGAAATAAATAATCGGCATGCTCGCGCGTGAGAGATGTTTTATATCGTCGCGGCTTATATGAGATGATAGCACAGATAGAGCGCAGGATTAAAAAAGATCGCGGTCCATTTTTTTCTTCCATATTTTCCATTTTTGCAGTTATGTGTTTGTCATACTTACGAGACGCTTGCCTGATTGGGCAGGCGTCTTTTTTGTGCCTGTTTTACGGAGCGGTGACCCATGGCAGCCCGCAAACTGCAATGCATTGCGCCAGCGGTTCGCAGCATCCAGGTTGGCATTGCAATGGCGCTGCCCAAGCAAACAAAAGCCATCTACCTCTCGCCCGAATGGCGCGGCCTCATGTCCCGCCTTCTCGCCCAGCGCGGCCGACGCTGCGAGGCCTGCGGCCGCACAGGCTGCCGCATCTTCGGCGATCATATCCATGAGCTGAAAGACAGCGGCGCACCGCTCGATCCAAGTAATGTCCAGCTGCTTTGCGGCTCCTGCCACAGCATAAAGACCGCCCGCGTTCGGGCGATCCGTTGCCGTGAAACGGTTTGAGATGAGCGTCAAGCAGTTTGTTTTGAACTCTCCTGGCCTCGGCGTGAGCCATCGAGTTCGCACCACAGCATGTGAGCGGCAGCCACAATGGCCGGCCCGATGAAGAGGCCTACCAGGCCGAGCATGTGCAGGCCCCCCAGGATGGCAATCATCGTGTGCAGGAACGGCAGGCGGGTCTCGTCGGAGATGAACTTCGGACGGGCGAAATGCTCACCGCAGAACAGAACGAAGAGCCCCCAGCCAGCAACGGCAATGCCCATGTTCATCGACCCTGAAGCTGCGACGATACCGCCTACGAGAATTGCCGCCGGATAGCCGCAGAACGGGATCGACGCAGCAATGGCCAGAAGGATCGTCAGGATGACCGCATGGCTGGCATCCGCAATGAAGATCAAAGGCGAGCAGACAAGCGCCTCGCCGATACCAACGAGAACCAGTCCGTTGACGGCACCACGAATGCTGCGAACGATGTGCAGAAGAATGTCGTCACGCTGGGTGAGCTCAACACTGACCCTGCGAAGAGATGAAGTGACCCGCCCGTAGGAAAGAAGGCAGCATGCTGCGGTCAGCATGGCGATGAAAAAGGCTTCCAGGAGATGCGGGATGCTTTTGAGGATCTTGAAAGCTGCGAGCCCTGCGATCTTGGAGATCGACTTGGTCTGGGCCTTGGCCATCTTCATGATTTGTTGCGGGTCAATTTTGTTTGCGAGGCTTGCTGGAAGCACGCTTTTGACCTTGTCGATCCGAGTTGAGACGGCAGGCGGCAGGGCTGGCGTCGCACTGTCGCCAGAGCCTGCTTCTTCCCCATTATGATCTGTCGGCTCGGGCTTCCCCGCACTCTCGTGGTTCCGCGGCGATACGGCACGATCTTGCGTGGCTGCGTCAGGACCGTTTGCCGGGGCCGATGTCGGGTGAGGAGCGATGAGATGGTGGGCTTTTTCCGAAAGCGATCCGATTTCGGTTACCGCGCCATAACCCGCTATGCCAGCCATGATCGTGAAGAGCACGCAGGTCAGCCCGATAAGGCTGATGGCCGCCATCTTTGCACCGATAAGCTGTCCGAGTTTGCGCTGTATCGGCCGTACAGCAATGGCGATGACCGCGCCCCATGCCAGAGCGACAATAAGCGAGAACGAGATCCAGATTGCCCCGGCATAGATCGCAACGCCCATGCTGATGAGTGCGAGATACTTTACCCAGGGATGACGTTCAGAAATGAGACGAGAGGCCATCTGACCATGTGTTCCTTTTATCGGTTGGTGTGCGGTCGGAGTCGGGAGCGCAATGTTAAGTGGCCGCGGGAGGGACAGGATCGACCGTAACCGCCACCCCGCTTTGCAACAGGTCTTTTGCCTCTTCCATACTGCCTACCGCTGGCGGTGATCCTCGCAAAGGCATTCCTGCCGTTTCACGAACGGTCAGCATTGTAACGATGCCGATGAACGCTGCGCCCATCAGGTACCAGGCGGGCATGTCCAGATATGTTGTCTTCTTTACCAGCCAGGCCATCAGAAGCGGTGTCGTCCCGCCGAAGAGAGAAACGGACAAGTTGAATGCTACCGAGAGGGCCGTATAGCGAATCGGGGTGTAGAACAATGCTGGCAGTGTAGATGGCATGGAGCTCGTGAACCCGGCCAGGGCAATGCCGAGCAGCATCAATCCCAGAAAGATCAAGCTATCGGAATGACTCTGGATCAGATGGAAACACGGGATTGCAAGAAGTAGTAAGGCAGCTGACGCGCCCAGGATCATTGGTCGGCGCCCGATGCTATCGCTCAGGAAACCGCCAATAATATTGATCGGCATCATGAGGATCATCACGACGATGATGAGGATCAGGCCCTTGCTCTCTGCGTAGCCAAGAGAAACGGTCATATAGCTCGGGATGTAGGCGAGCAGCATATAATCAGTGACATTAAAAACGAGAACGAGGCCCACGCACTTCGCGAGTTGCCGCCAGTGCACGGCAAACAGGTGGCGCCAGCCCGGACGGGCATTCTCGCGCTTTTCAGCTTCGAGCGCATACGCTTTGAATGAGGGTGTCTCTTCCAGTCTTGTGCGTGCGTACAGGCCCAAAAGCCCCAGAGGTGCCGCGAGAAGAAAAGGAATACGCCATCCCCACGCGAGCATCGTCTCTTCGCTCAGACTCACCTGCAACAGCGTCACGAGACCAGCGCCGGCGACATATCCTGCAAGAGTGCCGAACTCGAGCCAGCTTCCCATCAAGCCTCTACGACGATCGGTCGAGTATTCGGCGATGAACGTTGCGGCGCCTCCGTATTCTCCACCGGTCGAAAAGCCCTGAACGAGGCGCGCTGCAAGCAGGGCTATCGGGGCCCAAATACCGATAGTGGCGTAGGACGGAATCAAACCGATCGCAAAAGTCCCAAGCGCCATGGCAATCATCGTGGCGGCCAGCACTCGCTGCCGACCGTATTTATCACCGAGCGGACCGAAAATGACTCCACCGATAGGCCGTATGAGGAAGGCGATCGAGAACGTGGCGAGCGTGGCAATCAGGCTTATCGAGGCGTCGGTGTCTGGGAAAAAGACCTTGCCCAATGTCACGGCGATATAGCCGTAGACCCCGAAATCGAACCACTCCATGGCATTACCCAATGCCGCGGCACCGACGGCACGCCTGAGCATGTCAGAGTCGACTACGGTGATATCCTGATGGTTGAGCTGGCGCCTGTGTTTGAACCATCCGAGATGTGGATGAGAACTTGGATCTTTCGTCATTGAGCAGGCTCCCTCTCTGGTTTGAGGGAGCGGTTTTTGCTGCAGGGTACGAACCCCGCATTCACTGACATCAAGGAAATCATGCAGTTACAATATCAGGAACCCCTTAAGATGTCGAAAATGTAATCTGTCCCGATTTGTGGGCAGACACTTTCGGCAGCTCCAAGACGGCCCGCGTCCGGGCCATCCGGACCCGCGAAACCCCGACCTGCTGACCCCGAGGGGGCGGGTCGAAAGTCCGGCCGGATCCTGCCCCCGCAACCGCGCAAGGCTCAGCGGCAGATTTTCCGGTCTATCAAGGAAATCAAGTTATCAAGGAAAGGGACCAGAAATGGCTCATGGTGGCGCACGTCCTGGCGCCGGACGTAAAAAGGGCAGCCGGAACAGGAAGCAGGTGGACTGGAACGGCCCGCTCGTGGTCGATCCCTCAGCACTTGCGCCCGGCCTCGATGCCCTGAGCGGCATGAGCCCGCAGGATCTGTCGACCTGCTCGCCGCTCGCCTTCCTCACGCATATCTACCGCAATCGCAGTCTGGCCGCCGCCATACGCGCTGACGCTGCCAAGGCCGCTCTCCCCTACGCCCATGCCCGCCTCGCAGCCCCACGCGAGGATCAGCCCGCTTTGCCCGGCCTCGATAGCGGCTGGGGCGACGATCTGCCCCCGATCAACAGAAGGAACTGACCATGCTGGATCTGAGCCGGAAGGACTGGGAGGCGCGCCTGCGTGCCGGCCGGTCCCTCCTGCCGGATCTGGAGCCGCTCAATCCCGCTCTCGCGGCGCGGGCCGTGCGCTGCTTCGATCGTCTGCGCATCCCTGACGTACCCGGCACGCCCGCCATGGCCGAGGCCTGCGGCGACTGGTTTCGCGAGATCGTCTCGGCGTTGTTCGGCGCGCTCGATCCCGACACAGGCATGCGCGCCATCCAGGAGCTGTTTCTTCTGGTGCCGAAGAAGAACAGCAAGACCACGAACGGCGCTGGGCTGATGCTGACGGCTGTAATCGTCAATGAGCGCCCGAACGCCGAGTTCCTGATCGTCGCGCCCACCAAGGAAATTGCCGATCTCGCCTTCAGCCAAGCGCTCGGCATGGTGCAGAACGACCGCACGCTGATGCGCTGCTTTCAGGTGCAGCAGCATCTCAAGCGCCTCAGGCTTCACGCGACAGGCGCAACCCTGCAGGTCAAGGCCTTCAGCCCTGACGTCATGACTGGCGTAAAGCCCGCAGGCGTACTGGTGGATGAGCAGCACGTCATTGCCATGCGCAACGATGCGGGCAGCGTCATGCGCCAGATACGCGGTGGCATGATCTCCCAGCCCGAGGCGTTCCTGGCCATCATCACCACACAGAGCGACGGCCCGCCTCGGGGCGTGTTCGCGCAGGATCTGATCCGTGCCCGCGAGATACGCGACGGCAAACGCTTCCAGCCGGTTCTGCCGGTCCTGTACGAATTGCCGCCCGATATCCAGCAGCCCTCCAAACTGCCCGGCGAGGCCGCGCCCTGGGAGGATCCCGCGTACTGGCCGATGGTGCTGCCCAATCTCGGCCGGTCGATCACGCTGGACCGCCTGAAGCGCGAGTATGAGGACGCACGCGAGAAAGGCGTGGGCGAACTGGCCAGCTGGGCCTCGCAGCATCTCAATGTCGAGATCGGCCTTGCCCTGCGTTCCGATCGCTGGGTGGGGGCCGATTACTGGCAGGGCGCAGGCGATGACACGCTGACCCTCGAAGCCCTGATCGAACGCTGCGAGGTCATCGTGGCGGGCATCGACGGCGGCGGCCTCGACGATCTGCTTTCGCTGGCAGTTCTCGGGCGCGACACCATCACGGGCCAATGGCTGCACTGGCAGAAAAGCTGGGTGTTCGAGGGCGTGCTGGCGCTTCGCAAGCGTGAGGCCAGCCAGCTGTGCGACTTCGAGGCGCAGGGCGATCTGATCATCACCGCCGAGCCCGGCACCGATATCGATCAGCTGGTGGCGGTCCTCGGCACGATCGACCGGAGCAACAAGCTCGCGATCGTGGGGCTCGACCCGATGGGCGTGGGCGCCATTGTCGATGCGCTGGCCCAGATCGGTATCGCGCATGAGCGCGTGGTGGGCATCTCGCAGGGCTGGACGCTCTCGGGTGCCATCAAGACGGCCGAGCGCAAGCTGGCGGATGGCACGCTCTGCCATGGTGCGCGGCCCATCATGGGCTGGGCCGTCTCGAATGCGAAGGTCGAGCCGCGGGGCAATGCCATCATCATCACCAAACAGGCGGCGGGCTATCTCAAGATCGACCCGCTGATGGCGCTGCTCAATGCGGTGACGCTGATGAGCCGCAACCCCGAGCCGCCCGGTGGCGGCCGGATGGATGATTTTCTCTCAACCGGGATCATTGCCGTATGAGCATCGCCACGAGACTGCGCGGCATGGCCTACAAGGCCGCAAGCACGGCTTTCCAGTCCGTCACGGGCGTATCCCTCACCGATCTGCGCCTCGGCGCTTTCATGGCGAGCGGGCCGAGCATTTCCGGCCAGCGTGTCTCGGTCGATACCGCGCTCCAACTCGACACGGTCTGGGCCTGTATCCGGCTCCTGTCCGAAACAATCGGCGCCATGCCGCTCAAGCTGCATGAGCAGCAGGGTGATGGGCAATCGTCCCTGGCCCGCGATCACCCGCTTTACCGGGTGCTGGCCCGCGCGCCGAATGCCGATATGACGCCCATCGAGTTCTGGTCGTGCATGGCCGCGTGCTGCCTCGCCTGGGGCAATGGCTTCGCCCAGATCATGCGGCGCGGTGACGGACAGATCGTGGCCCTCAACCCGCTGCGCCCTGACCGGATGACGGTGCAGCGCGATCCCAGCACCGGGGCGGTGGTCTATCGCTACAGCTATCAGGGCAAGACACTCGCGCTCGATGAGGGCGACATCTTCCACATCAAGGGCTTCTGTTTTGACGGGCTCATGGGCATTTCGCCGATCACGGCGGGACGGCAATCCATCGGGGCCGCGCTCGCCGCCGAGGAAACGGCGGGGCGCATGTTCCGCAACGGCCTGCTCTCGCAGACCTATATTTCCGCTCCGACCTATCTGAGCGCAGCGCAAAAGGAACAGGCGAAGGCAATCCTCGCCGATTACTCGGGCGCGATGAACGCGGGCAAGACGCCCCTGCTCGAGGGCGGGTGGAAGGTCGAGAGTATCGGGCTCAAGGCCGAGGATCTGCAACTCCTGCAAACCCGTCAGCTGGGCGTCGCCACGCTTTGCCGGTGGTTCGGGGTGCAGCCGGTCATGATCGGGGCGATGGAAAAATCCACGGCCTGGGGCACCGGGCTGGAACAAATGAATCTCTGGTTCCTGCAATATGCCCTCATGCCCTGGCTGCAACGCATCGAGCAGGCTGTTTCACGCTGTCTGCTCTCGCCTGTCGAGCGTGACCGGTATTTCGCCCGGTTCAATGTCGATGCCCTCCTGCGTGGCGATAGCACGGCGCGTGCGGGCTACATGCAAACCGCGCTGCGCTCGGGCTGGATGACCGTCAACGAGGCCCGAGCGAATGACAACCTGCCCCCCATGCCGGGCGGCGATGTGCTCATGGTGCAGGCCCAGATGATCCCGCTTGCCGATATCGGCAAGCCCCGCAACCTGACCGCCACAAGCGGGCAAGACCCGCCTGCCAGTAACCGACTGCCCGGCACGCAATCCGGCATCACGGGAGATGACAATGAATGACTATCTGGCCGCTGCTTTCGAGTGGAAGTTTGCACCCGACGCGAAAGAGGGCAGCTTCGAGGGCTATGGCAGCGTGTTCGGCCACCAGGACGCGCACGGCGATATCGTCCTGCCCGGTGCTTTTGCCGAGACCCTGGCCGAGCGCAAGGCGCAGGGGCGCAACATTCCGATGCACGTCATGCACGGAATCCTTGGCGGTGACGGCCTGCCGGTCGGCATCTGGGAGGATGCCAGCGAAGATGCGCACGGTCTGCATCTGCGCGGGCGTTTGTCTGGCATGGATACCGATTACGGGCGCAGGCTTTACGGCCTGGTCAAGGATGGCGCGCTCGGCGGCCTTTCCATTGGCTTTTCCGTGCGCAAGGACGGCGCAACCCCCGGCACCGCTCCAGGCGGCCCGCGCCGACAGATCAGGGCCGTGAACCTGCATGAGGTCAGCCTGGTGGATGACCCGTCAAACGCGCTCGCCCGCGTGACCGAAATGCGCAGGCGGTTTTACCCGGTGGGGCCGCAACTGCCCGATCTGGCGGCAGAGCTTCGCGCCGCCAGCCGTAGTCTCGTCGAAGCGGTCAGATCGCAGTCATATGCGAGCCTCCGCTGATCCGGTTCGGGCTGCTCGGTTACGAAGCGCGTCATTTGCGCAGGAACGACCCGGTCCGCGCGTAATAAGCAAGATTATCTTCCAGGGGGCTGTCGGTCGGACAGACGCGTATCTTGCCTGTCTTTCGGTCGACAATGAGCGGCACGCTGCCGGTAAGCTGATCATCGGGATCGTGTGTCTTGAGGAAGCGTTCCGACTGATAACGAAAACACCACCCGCTCTCGAATTCCTGTTCGAAAACGATCTGGAGAGGTTTGTCAGATCTGCTCAAATAAAACTCTACGGCAGCTCTGGCATCGTCGAACGTCATGACTGATCCTTTTATCAAATTCTTCTAGCCCGCCTTGCTCTGACGCTACGCGATCCGGACCAAATCGTCGATACGAACATCAATCATCTATCTCTCGAGGGCGCATGTTGGCGCCCTTTTTTTATGAGGATTACCCTATGTCTGATTACGAACAGGCCGCCCGCGAACTCAAGGCCGCGACCGATGAGGTCAAGCGTTTTGCCGAAGCCTCAACCACGGAATTGCGCAACCTCGGCAAGGTCACGGAAGAAACCAAGGCCAGTGCAGACAAGGCCCTGGCCGAAATGAACGGGCTCTCTACCCGCCTGACCGATCTGGAACAGAAAGCCGCCCGTCACCACGAACCGTCCAGGGACGCTACCCGGTCGCTTGGCGAAGAGTTCATGGCCAGCGATGCGGCACGTGACCTCAAATCGTCTTTTCAGGGACGGGTCAGGACCGAGATGGAGCGAAAGGCACTGACGACAGGGCCTGCCACCATGGGCGCGACGACGTCTGCCGGAACATCTCTCATCCCCGCAATGCGCCTGCCGGGTATCGATATGATCCGCCTGCCGCAACCCACCTTGCGCAACCTCATCCCCTCCGGAGCGACCTCGTCACCCATTATCGAATTCGTCCGACAGAAAAGCTTCATCAATAAGGCTGCACCGGTCGCCGAAGGTGCGGCCAAGCCGTATTCGGATGTTAGTTTCGAGCTTAGCCGGGCAAATGTCGCGGTGATCGCCCATCTGTTCAAGGCGTCCAAGCAGGCACTCGACGATGCCCCCGAGCTCGTCTCGATCATCAATGCGCAGGGCGTCGCAGGGCTCGAGCAGGTCGAGGAATACCAGTTCATGTACGGTGACGGGACGGGAGCGAATATCCTCGGTCTCATGAAGCAGGCGACCGCTTTTGCGGCGCCGGCCGGTCTTACGGTTCCAGATGCCGCTCTCGATACGATCCGAATGGCCATGCTGCAGGCATCGCTCTCGCTCTACCCGGCAACTGGCATCGTCCTGCACGAGATCGACTGGTTTCGTATTACCTCCGTCAAGGACGGCATTGGCCGCTATGTCCTCGGCGACCCGCAATCCGTCGCGACGCGCTCCCTGTGGGGTCTGCCTGTTGTCGTCAGCAACACGATCCGACAGGGCGATTTTCTGGTGGGTGCCTTTGCCTCCGGTGCGCAGATTTTCGACCGGCAGTCCGTCGCAGTCGAGGTGGCCACTGTGGGCGACGATTTCGAGAAAAACATGGTTACCGTTCGCATTGAGGAACGCACCGGCCTCGTCGTTTATCGTCAACAATCCTTCATTACCGGCACCCTGCCGCCCGATGCGACGGCTGCAAAGAAATCCTGATCGGGAGCAGGTCATGACGCTCACCATTCTCGAAGCGCCAGACAAAAACCTTACCCTGGTCTCGCTCGACGCCCTGCGCGATCAGCTGGCGGGCGAGCCAGCCGGGCAGAACAATGACCCGGCCCTGAACGAGTATCTGGCCCAGGCCACGGCGCTCGTACAGGCCACGCTGGGCCGTCCGGTTCTTGCGGGTCTGTATCGCCAGACCCTGCGCGTCGGGGATGGCGAGCGCCGCCTTTCGCTCGCTCTCACGGCCTCACCTGTGGTCGAGATCGTCACCGTCACGCAGGATGGTTTCACCCTCGACCCCGGCCCCGAGGGCTGGGAGTGCGCGGCCTGGTCCGGCCTGCTTTATCCCTCTCACCTGCAGGGTGCATGGTGGTGGCCGGGGTGCTATCGCGTGACCTATCGGGGCGGCTGGATCCTGCCGGGCATGAAAGACGATCAGGGCGAGCCCCTGGCCCCGACCGTGCCCGCCGATATCCGCGCCGCCACGCTCTCGACCGCCCGGGCCCTGTTCTTCACTGCCCAGCGCGGCGACCCGCTCCTGCGTTCCGAGAGCGAGCAGGGCGTGGGCGCAAGCAGCTGGGCCATGCCCGATGCAAGCCTTGGCGGTCTGCCCCCCGATGCGGCATCCATCATCGCCCGCTATGCGCAGGCGGGTCTGTCATGAGCGTAGGCGCCAGCCGACGCAGGCGGCAAATCCTGCGTGCCGGGCGTCTCATGGTGCTGAGCCGGGCCGATCTGAGTGAGAGCCTGACTGTTCTGGGTTACGCCCCGCCACCTCAGGCCGCCCAGCTCGACGAAGGGGTTGGCAAAGCACCGTTCATCGCCCAGATCACCGCCGATGAAACCTCGCGCAGTGGCTATAGGCCCCGCCTGCGAGACACCCTGCGCGACGGGCCGAAGACCTACACCCTGACCGATGCCAGCCCGGTTTACGATCGGGGTACGTTGTGCGGCTGGACCCTGATCGCCTCGGGAGGTTCGTGATGCTGTCCGATATCGTCTGGAACGATGCCTATGCCCGGGCCTCACGGGTGGCGGATCAGCAGTCTCTGCCGCTGGTCGACGTACTGATGCAGCCCGCAGAAGACCGGCCCGATATCCACTGGCGCATGGAAACACAGACCAGCCGATCCGACAGGCTCGGTCTGGGCGAGAGTGCCATGGAAGAAGAAGGCGAGATCGCGCTGCATCTGACCATGCGTGTGGGCAGGATCTCGACGCCTGACGCGCTGACCCTGTGCAAGACGATGAGCACCATGTTTCGCGCGCAAATGCGCGAGGATACCCCTTGGCCTGACGGGCTCTTTTACGACGGGCAAAGTCTCTATCCGCCCGATCCCGACATAACGGGAAACTGGATCAGCATGAGTCTCATGATCCGCTACCGATACCAGGACTGCCTCGCCGCACCCTGATTATTCTCCGAAAGGTTTGCGATGAAATTCTTTCCCCTCGTGGAGACCGCTGACAACAGCGGTCTTTTCGTGCTGACCGGTGCTGTCTTTGACGCATCCGGCGCGTCGATCGCCCTCGACAAGGTGGCGGCCAATGTCGCAACCGGCCTGCGTGTGGCCGTGTCGCCCTATCGGGCTATGGGCGGCATTCCATCCCCCATCACGCCCTCGCGTGCTGAAGAAGGGGCAAGCTACGAGCTTCTGGTCGAACAGGAGGACGAGCCCGGCACATTCGCGTCTGACGGGCAGTATCTGACAAGTCAAAGCAGCGATGCCGCCCCGCTCGCACTCACCCTGCAGCTTTGCTATGGCCGCCGCGTCGCGCTCATGCGTCATCAGCCTGAAGATGGTTCCGGCGCGACGACATCTCTCGAAAAGGCGTCATCGACCAACAATGCTTCCGGATCGACCGGCCCCAGCTCCGTTACCTCGGCGGGCTCCAGTTCGAATTCAGGGGCATCGGCCAACGCGGGCAGTGCCGTCAACTCCGGCGGCTCCTCTGCCACGCCTGCCGTGAAGGGAGCGTGATATGGCCTTTTCAGGTGCAACAGCAGGATTTCAGGCCGGGGTACAGGCCAATGACACCATTCTCGCCTACGCACGCGAGGTCACATATGGGGTAGCGCCGAGTGGCCCCTATCAGCGCCTGCGCCTGACCGGTGAGAGTTTCCGCAGACAGAATACGAGGCAGCGCCCTGAGGAAATCAATCCCAACTGGGAGGCCTCCCAGGCCGTCACGACGCAACAGGCCGTCGGCGGCACATTGTCCGGAGCTCTGTCATTCGGCTCTTATGATGTGCTTTTGGCCTGTGCGTGTTCGGGCACGCAAAACGATCGATCCGTTTCCATCCCCGAGGGCGTGAAGATGGATCTCAGTGCCTTTTCCTGGACGGGCGGCAGGGTGGTCCTCGCAACCACAGGGCAGCAGATCTGGAACGTGCTGCCGTCGGTCGGTTTTGTGCGCCTGCGCTCGCCTGTCGATAAGATCGATGCCATTTTCCCGTATGAGGCGCGCGGCGATTTCCTCGATCCTGCCGATGGGGTTTTCACCATAGGCAAAGGTCTGCTCGATGCCGGGGCCTCTGTGCAATGTCCACGCATCGTCAACGGAGCCACGTTCAACAGCCTCACCTTTATCGAGCAGCTGGGCGATGAAATGCTGGTGCGCACGGGCGGATTTGTAAAGCAGATCCAGATCTCGATTGCCCAGGGCCAGTTTGCGACGATCTCTGCCGATCTCGATTTTCGCGACGAGCAGCGCGTGACGTCATCGCCTGCGAGTGACCTTTTGCCGCCGACCGACAGTTTCGTCCTCGACCCGGTCAAGGGATGGGGATCGCTCTGGCTGGATCGCAAACGGGTCACGGCACCGATCCGTCAGTTTCAGCTGACGATCACGCGCGACGGCGCAGGGCAGGATTTCGCCATGGGCAGCGTGGCAGCTGTCGGGCAGCGGCCCGGCAGTTTCATGGTGTCGGGCCAGATCCAGCTCTTTTTCCGTGACAGCACCGAATACCAGAAATTCCAGGACGACTGGCAGGGAGCGGTTCAGGTTCTGCTCAAGGACAAAAAGGGTAATGGCTACGGCCTGACTTTCTATAACGCCTCGCTGCAGAACCCGCAGATCAATGCAGGATCGAAGAACAGCACGATCGTTGCGACCTTCGACATCGAGGGCAACCCGCGACCGGGGGGCGGCACCTTCGCCCTGAGCATTTTCCCGGCCTGATCGCCTGGTCTTCGCTCGCAACATCACAGGCGGTGCCCCCGCTCTGAAACGACCTATCTCAAAAACAGAAAGACTGACGCAATGGCAAAACTCTCTGCCTTTTCCCGCGATGCTGGCCGTGTGCAGGAGGGCGAAACGATCGAGGTCAGGCCGCCCGGCAACACGTTCCTCATCACCACACGCGGCTTCACGCCGCGTTATCGCGACGCGCTCTATATCCTCAAGAATACGGTGGCGAGCCGTCTCAACCGCGCATTGCAGCCAGGTGCCACGCGCTACACTGCCGAGAGCCTGCCGCCGACCGAAGATGACAGGGCACAGGGTCAGGCCATTGCCGAACATTGCGTGCTTGATGTGGATGGCTTGCAGAATGACGACGGCTCCGAAATCGGGATTGACGCCTTTCGCCAGCTGCTTGCAAGCGGTGAGCATCCGATGCTGATCGCCCTTGCCATATCGGCTGCAGCCAAGGTGGGCGAACAGCGTGCCGACGAACATCGGGACGCGGTGGGAAACTGACAGCGGCGCTGGCTTGGGAACTCGAATACGGCCCATTCACGGGGCCTGACGAGGTGCCAGAGATCCGCGAAGCCATACTCGCCAGCAAGCCTGCCCTCCCACCCTCACTCGAACGCCCATGGCGTGGCTGGCATGATTTGCAACACGATCGTGCCTGGCTAACCGATCTGGTCGGGGCTGCCATGGGCAAGATTCGGGGCGTATCGCGCCCAGGCGGGATCTCCTGGCAGGCGCTGGCACGGTGGTGTGAGGCCAATGCGGTTTCGGAAGACGACCGGCCATGGATCGAGGACCAGATCCGCGCCATGGATAGCGTCTTCATGGCGTATCGAAACCGCAGGATCACCGAGGATATCGAACAGTTCATGAAGGGATGAACTATGGCGAGAGCCGCAACCTTCAGCCGGTCACTGCGCCTCTTTGTCGATCGCAATCTTTCCCCCGATGCCCTTCGGGCTAAAATGGCAATACAGGCCATTGTGGCGCGTGACGCGGTGATCGCACGCGGCGAGGCTCCGCCCAGCTGGCGGCGCTATGTGGACGGTAAAGCCGATGCGCCAGAAACAAGCGTGCGACTGGATGGAGCCATTCTCTATCGCTTCAATCTCACGGGCGAGGCGGCAGAGGCGGCGCTCGCTCTGTGTCGGTCAACATCGCCCGTACGCAGCGGACGCTTTCGCGATGCCTGGGTGCTGATCTGTGACGGCAAGCCCTGGAAACAGCCGCTCAAGGATCTGCCCGCTGACAGCACGATTTTGATCGTCAATCCGATGCCTTATGCCCGCAAGATCGAGACGGGGGCGCTTGAGCCCCGCATACGGCGCAACCAGATCGAGCACGTGCGTCAAACCCTCATGCGGCGTTTTCCGACGCTTACTTTCGGCAAGATTTTCGTCCGCCTGGGTAGCGGCATCGCACCCTCTGCCCCCTACATCCTGCGCGGCGCTTCGGGCGAGCGCAGGACACGGGCTGGCACGGTCATGACCTATCCGGCGCTGCAGATCACCCTGCGGTCATGAAAACTGGACCGGCAACAATCAGCCCTTGATTTCGTGGCAGGTGAGCATGGCGCTGGCATCCATTTCGCTTGAGAACATGGCATCGTCGCCCTTGCTCCACCAGACGTATTCAGCCGCCGCGTATTTGGCGCCGCTCGCGGCAATCACGTCGGTAAATATCTGCGTTTTTCCGTCGACCGGAAGCACAGCGAGGCTGATATCGCCCGCGTTGATATAGCTTACCTTGACGATTTTCTCGGGCAGGACAGCACGCAGCTTAGCTGAACTCGCGCCCTTTTTTGCCTTGCAGTCGTAGGACACAGTCTGACGGTGGATGTCGGTCGACGACGACAGTGGAATTGAGAGTGAATCGCCAGTCTCTGCGTGCGCGGATGCAACAGCGGTCATGGCTGTCAAAGCAATTGCGGCTCCCGTCAATCTACGAATCATAGTCCTGCTCCACTTTCTGTTGCGCTTGCCTGCGCGTTTCGCGGCATGCGCGCACCTTCCTATCAGATGACGGCAATATTTCGGCTCATCCGCATTTCACAAATGCGCGGTCCGATGCTGCACGCATGGAGCGTAACGATGCCCACCACGATCTCCGAGCTTTACATTGCTTTTGCGAGCAATCTGGCCAAGGCGCAGGAAGATGCGCAATCCCTGACCAGGCTTGGCGATGCGGCAGAGGTGGCCGATACGAAAGTGACCAGGCTGGGCCGCTCCGGTGCGTCGGTCGCGCGGCAGTTCGATGAAACGACGCGGGCCGAGGCCAAACTCGGCAGCGAAATCCGCCAGCGCACGGCCAATATCGAGGCGCTGCAGAAATCCCTGGCTGCCGGCGAGATCACCCAGGAGCAATATGCGGGGTCGCTGGCCGGTATCGCCAAATCGGCCGCAGCGCAGAAAGAGAAATTCGACGCGGCCACGGGTGCCAGCAGGCAACACGCTGTCGCCCTAGCCGAGGGCACGGCCGCCGCCAAACTGTCCAGCTATCAGCTCGGCATCCTGGCCGGTGAGGCGCATAAATTCGCTGACCAGGTGCTGGCCGGTGGCGGGGCCATGAAGGCCGCGTTTTACCAGGTGCCGAACATGGTCACGGTCATGGGCGGTTTCGGCAAGGCTACGCAGATCGTGACCGGCCTGCTTATGGGCCCAGCCGGTCTGGCGCTCGCAGCCGTTGCTGCCGGTGCGGCCATCTACAAGATGGGCAGCGCCGCCAACACCGAGGAATCGCACCTCGCAGCCCTCGGCCAGACCCTTCGCGCCACGCGCAGCGACTACGCGGCTATGGCGGGCGCTGCCGAGGACGCGGCACGGCGCGTCGCTGGCAAGAGCGGCTTGTCACTGACCGATAGCCGCGCCATCACCACCACCTTTGCCGCCATGCCGTCGACCAGTGGCAGCAGCCTCGATGCGCTGGCCACGACAGCGCGTAACCTCGCCACCGTGCTCGGCAAGGACGTGCCGGACGCCGCGAAAGACATGGCCGCAGCCTTCGATGATCCGGCAAAAGCCGCTGAGGATTTCGCGCAGAAAGGCCTGCTGGGTGTTCATGAAGGCCTGGTGCAGCACATACGTGATTTGCAGAATAGCGGCGGTCGTATGGGGGCCTGGTCCCTGCTCATGGGCCAGGCGCACGCAACGGCCACGCAGCTGGCAGAAGCCGAGGCACGACAGCAGGCCATTCTGACGGGGCAATTCAATCAGTCCGTTGCGGCCATAAACGAGCACACCCAGGCCGAGCAGGATATGCTGGCGGGCTATGATGCCTCGAAAGGCTCGCTGACACAGTACAAACAGGCGATGGAGGCCGCCGAGAAAGTGCGGGCCACCTCGATCGACGGCACGGCCGAACAGGCCCGCCAACTCGATATCCTGACGGGTGCCATGAAATCGGCCACGGCCTCGCAGGTCGATATGGCCAATGCGGGCAAGCTCTACGGGCAATCTCTGGATCTGGAAGTCATCAAGGCGCAGACGGCGGCGATCGGCCAGAACAGCGATGCCGTATCGGTACAGATTGCGGTGATGAAAGAGCGCAACCGCATTCTGGAGGCGGGCGGCGATATCAACTCGAAAACAAGCCAGGCCTATCTCGACAATGTGGCAGCCATCCAGATGGCAACCAACGCTTATCAGCATCAGAAATCGGCGCTCGACGATCTGACAGGGAGCCTGAGCAGCATGTTCGACACGCTGACGAACAGCGTCACGCAGGCCTTTGTGCAGAGCGGCAAGGGCGCGGTCGATTTCGGCTCGATCCTGTCCGGCCTGCAAACGCAGATTGTCGGGCTGGTGGCCAAGATGGCGCTGATCAACCCGGCCCTGAACGCGCTGGATGGCGGCTCACGCAACACGTTTACAAGCATCTCTGATGCGCTGGCCTCGGGTGGCTCGGTCGGCAACAAGGCGGCCAGTGTCTCGATTGCCGGGGCCGGTTCGCCCGCATCGAGTGTCGCGAGTTCGAGCAGCTGGCTTTCGGGCGCGATGGGCACGAAGCTGACCGGCACGGCCACGATCGGCAACACCCTGGCCGGTATCGGTGGCGGTTTTGGAATCGGCTCGGCGCTCGGCAATGTCGGCGGCGGGACATATGGCCTGCTCGGTTCGGGTGTCGGTGCTGTCATCGGGGCCGGGCTTGGTACCGCGTTCCCGGTAGTGGGCATGGTCATGGGCGGGGTTCTTGGCGGTGGCCTTGGCGGCCTACTGGGCGGTCTGTTTGGGCACAAGAAAAACCCTTACACGATCGACCAGGTGGTGATGGAGGGCGATCAGCTGAGCATGGGGCAAAGCTGGAACCAGAAGCAGACCGACACCATTACGGCGCAACTCAAGGCCGATATGGCCAGCGTCAACGCCACCATGAAAAGCCTCGGGCTGAAGGCTGAAAATCTCTATCTCGGGACGGTACGCGATGACCCGAACAACAAGGATCCGTCGCAACGTTCTGTCAGCCTGACCGATTTGCTGGGCAAGCTGCAACTGCGCAGCGATGACAGCGCCACATTCAGCCAGGCGCTGTCGCAGGGGATGCCCGCGAGTTTCGATAGCGTGGCCTCATTCCAAGGCGCAGTAACGCAGCTGAAGAGCATGGCCGACACGGTGGATGCGCTGGGCGTGGCGGTGTCGAAATTCAACAGTGACGGCACCGTGACTGTCTCGGGCTTTACCGAGGCCACGGGCGATCTGCGCACGGCGCTCGATCATATGCTCAACGGCAAGACACTCGCGACAAGCGATCTGCAAAGCCAGGTGGCCACCATCACCGAGTTTGTGTCCAACACCATGCCCAATCTCATGAAAGCCACGGTGAACGGGCAGCAAAGCTGGGTCGAGCAGATGGAGGCGCTCAAGAAAACCTATGAGGCCGCCGCAACACAGGCGAGCGGCTACGGGCTCGACGGTGACGCGCTGAATGACAAATTCGGCACGCTCTACGAGCAGGGCTATGCGAAGAACATGCAAAGCCTTGCCGAGAGTACCCAGGCCTTCCGGGTGCGGTATCTCACCGCAACCGGCGATGATCAGGGCGCGGCGCTCATGAGTTTCGATCTGTCTGCCACCCAACAGAAACGCCAGCTTGCCGAGAGCTGGCGCGATTTCCTGGGGGATGCCTACAGTTCGAACCAGACCTATCTGCAACAGGCATCGGATCTGGAAAGGACGCTGGGGGCCGAACGTCTGGCTATCCAGAAGGAGTATGCGGACAAGGCAGCGGATGCCGCAAAACAGGCCGCAGACGCCGCCGCAGCCCAGGCCAAACAGGACGCCGAGCGGGCGGCTGAACAGGCAAAGCAGCAACGCGATCAGGCGGAAGGCTCGGCGGCATCGGTCATCAGCAACCTGCTCGACTTTGCCAAGGGGCTGAACCTCTCGGGCTATTCACCGCTCTCGGCGGAAGCGCAATATCGTGCGGCGAATGACAACTTCACCAGTATCGCCGCGCAGGCCCAGCGTGGCGACTATGAGGCCCTGCAATCGCTGCGCAGCGCGTCCGAGACCTTTCTGGCGCAAAGCCAGAGCTACAATGGGTCGGGGCGTGATTTCGTCTCGGACTATACCCGCGTGCAGCAGCTGCTGCAGTCGATCGGGACCATCAAACCGAACACGATCACTGAATCGGCGCTCAAGGCCATGCTGGCGAGCAACAATCAGACCCTGGCGGAATTGCTGCAACGTCTGCTTGATACGGCAAACAAGCAGCTTGCCGAGCAGCGCCACCAGGCACAAGGCAGGGCAGCATGAGCGGCATTCTGTTCCATCTTGTCGAAATCGACATGGAGCGTGCGGTGGATGTCACCTTCGTCCGTGGTCTGGGTACAGCGGCGGCAGGCACGATCACGCAGCTGCCGTTCCGTATCAGCATCATCGACACCCTGCGCCTGTCAGATGCGGGATATGTCGATGAGGCGAGTCGGCCCTATCCGCCTTGGCTGACCGATGCCTTCGCGATTGATCGCAGGCTCGATCTGTCGCCAGCTTCACCTTCGGTGCGCGAAAGCTGGGGGGCGATTACCATCGCCAATCCAGACGGACGTTTCGACGCGCTAATTCGCGAGCGCGTGATCGACCGGATGCCGGTGCGTATCCAAGCCGGTTTCAAGTCGCGGGATTCAGTGCGTCAGATCGATCTCGACCCGGTGAGCGGCGCTCTCATGCCCATCTTCACTGGCCTGGGCAGTTCATGGCAACCTGACCGGCTCACCGTGCAGATTGCACTGCGCGAGGTATCCGGCTGGCTTGATGAGGTCATCATGCCGGTCGGCTCCTATGCCGGTTCGGGGCGCTTTGGCGGAGATGCCAACGTTAAGGGCCGCTCGATGCCGCGCCTGCGTGGCACGGCGCTCAATCTGACGCCGGTGCTGATCGATGCCGTCAATCTCGTTTACCAGATCAGCGACGGGCCGGGCTCTGTGGCGACGCTCTACGAGGGCGGGTTTGCCGGTGGCATCGCCTATGGCGGAGCCGTGGGCGATCTCTACAGGGCGGCGCCTGCGCCCGGCACCTGGCAGATGCAAAGCAGTTCGGGCGGGTTGTTCATCCGTCTCGGCGCGAAGCCCGTCTATGCGATCACGGTGGATGCCACAGGCGATTTTCCTTCGGGGGCAGCGCCGCGCACTCTGCTGCCGCTCCTCCGCCAGATGCTGATCGAGGATCTGACCATGCCCGCGCAATGGCTTGCAGGATCATGGGAGGATACGCGCCAGGCGGGCTGGTACTGGGACGGGAGCCAGACGGTCACGGGGCGGCAGATCGTCAATACCTGGCTCTCGGGGCTCGGCATCCGGCTCGTGCCCAGCCATGAGGGCACGCTCACGCCCCTGCGCCTGCAAATGCCCGGCGGCACGCCCTCGCGGGTGCTGACGGCAGACCAGGTCACGGCGCTGTCGGGAATTGCGCTCGATAGCGGGCTGTCGCCACCGCCTTTCCGGTGGCGCATCGGCTATGCGCATAATCAGACGGTGCAACAGGGCGGCAATGCGCTGCATCCGCGTATCACGGCCGAGCGGCAGAGTTATGTGCTGCAGGAGGACCGTGTCGCAGCCTGGTATCTGCCCACCATCAAGCTGCGCTATCGCCAGCCCGGCGATCTGCCGGTGATCCCGACCGCGCTGATCGATGAGGGCGATGCCCAGAACGCCGCCAACAGCCATGGCGATCTCTGGGGGGCCGAGCGTCATCTCTGGAGCCTGACCCTGCCGCGCTCTGTCGCGGGCGGCATCGATCTCGGCCAGGCGCTGCGGCTCGATCTGCCAGCGCCGGGTCTGCGCGGTGGCGTGACCGGGCTTGTGATTGGCGAGCAGATCCGCTCTGACGAGGCGAGCGTGACCTTGACCGTTCTGGTCTAGGTACTGAGGTAAGGGCTTCCTGACTCTCTCGTTTCCATGTGTGGCCGTTTGTCTCCGAGTATACTCATGAGACCGTGATGACGACGAAAGACCACTCTTCTCGCGGACTCTTCTACCGTGAGGGTCAGTGTCAGGGAGCGAATAACGCGGCGAGCGACGCAACATCCGATTTAATACCGCTGCAGGTTTGTTATCTGAACGATACGAATATTGTTTTTTTAAAAAAAACATCGTGTTAAAGTGGTGCAAATTTATTAGGGCTAACGCGGTCTGCATTCTTGTATACCTAAGAGTTTTGTGATGTTTGCAGATCGCTAACTACAATGTGATTATCTGCAAGTAGTAATCATCAAATATACATCTATCACAAAATCGTGATTACAAGTATATGGAAAAAACAAAATCATCAACTTATTTAACGTCCGATCGCGTCGACTCAGGTCGCGCTAAGGTCTTGGATATAGAGGAGTCGCAAGACTCTGCATACCGCGGTATATCTAAATATTAATCGAATTTTGTTCGATTATATATTTATATATGTTCCGTGATTACCCACCACAGAAGTGGGCGATATCTAAAACGCTTTTGGGTTCGATATTAAAACTTCGTGGGTGAACGTTATGACCGTAAACTGGAATGGAAAATCAGCCAACTACAATGTCGATGACGATGTATTCTACATAGATGCAAAGAACGCGCCGGTTGGAGCGTGGTATACGAGTCACACTTATAGTGTGAAGGCTTCTGGCGATAGTATTGTTCTATGGACTTACCTGCCTCAGAATGCGTATCAGGGAAACAGCTACAGATTCAACATCGATGCGCCGACCGGAGCGAATGTTACTTTTTATCTCGACAATAAGAGCGCGAGAGAAAAGCTTGTGAAATATATATACGTTCAAGTTACAAATAAAACCATAATTACAGTAGAACTCGGAATAACGAATGCAGGGACATTTACATATGAGATACCAGGAAACCCATTCAATCTGAATCCGAACGCTGTAACTCAAGTCACCATTCCCAAAGGGGGATCTCTGAACTTGAACGGTTTGGTATGCTATCTTCCAGGTACGCTAATCCGAACAGACGGCGGGGACATTCCAGTCGAACACCTGCAAGTCGGCTGTCTTGTCGAAGTTTGGGATCCAGTCAACTTGGAGAAAAAACTTGAGCCTATTACCTGGATTGGTAAGGGAACGGCTACCCCGGCCGATAGTGAACCGAGTGACATTACCCATCATCCGATAAGAATAACCAAAGACGCCATTGCCCCGAACGAGCCTTACCAGGACTTGCTCGTCACAGCTGATCATTGTCTTTTTATAGATGGATCATTCGTTTTAGCTCGTATGCTCGTCAACGGCGCAACGATTTCCTATGAAAATATAAAAGGCTCATATGAATATTATCATATCGAGACAGCTGATCATTCGATAATATGGGCAAATGGTACAAAAGCCGAGAGCTATCTGGATACAGGTAATCGACACGGCTTTAGAAAAAACGGCCATCTGGATCTCAGCGGGAGTAAAAAAGAAAAAAGCGAAAAGGACAGTACCCATTGCTTCCGGGTTGATGAGGGTTTCGTGCGCCCTATCTATGATCGCTTACTAGAGCGAGCGATCGCTTTGAATCATTTCCCGACTCCCAAGACTCATATCTTGAGTAAGGATCCCGGTATTTTTCTTGAGACTGATTTAGGACAGGAAATTTTTCCCATTCGGGTTCGTAATGGCCTAGCTACCTTTATGATACCCGGTAGCACCGCGAGCCTCTGGATACGATCCCGCGTCGCCAGACCATGCGACACTTTGGGACCGTTCGTCGATGATCGTCGTCAGCTTGGTGTGCTCATAGGCGAGATCAGCCTTTACACGAGTACGGGCGTTATTTTTCTAGATCAGCATCTGAAGGACGAGGAGGTGACCGGTTGGCGTGAGTTTGAAGGTGATGCTCAAACTCGATGGACGATGGGAAGAGCATTTCTCGATTTACAAGAGTCTCTTTCTCGCTTGCCAGACGAGCCCTGCCTTCTCGGGATAAAAATTATCGCAGGAGGTCCCTATTTGAGTTCAGAGGAAGAGCAGAAGAATACGTGCTTATCTGAAAATTTCAGTTTTTCCTGAATCGGAAAATCTTGTTTTGGGAACTCTGTAAGGCTGCAAATTCAAAATCATTGCTGATTGTTATCTGATCTAATCCGTAGCAGCGCGCAACCCTCGTACGATCATGCGAAGGAAGCGCGCTGCTACGATTATTCAATTCGAAACCGAAGACAGGCTATTCGGACGCTCGGGCAGTACGAGAGATAAAAGCGCTTTCTTGCTCCGGACGAGTGGAAAACACTTTTAATAAAAAAAATAACACAAAAAATATAGAATAGATACTTGCTCGAAAATTTCGGGTGAATCCGAAAAGATAGTCGTTATCCCACGATAATATATCAGAAAGGAACGGCCATGGCCGAGGCCTGGACCTGCGCGTTCGGCGCAGAGAACGCGCTCATGGAGGCGCGGCTGGAGGGCAATGCGCAGGTTGCTGAACTGCCCCTGATCAATCTGCAAAACGATCAGGGGGCGCCTTCGACCGCCTGGCGCGTGCCGGGAAAGGAAGCCTATCTCATCGCGCATCTGCCCCGGCCCATCCTGTGCCGGGGCTTTTCATTTCACCGCACCAATCTCACGGCGGGAGCGCGCTATTCCCTCATTGCCCGCAACGGGGCGGGCGTCGTTTACGCTTCGGGTGGCCAGCAGACGCAAACCGTCTCGGGCCAGTTTCTCGTTGTGTTTCCGAACGACCAGACAATCACGCAGCTCGATATCTCGATCAGCGATCAGGGTAATCCTGACGGCTTCCTGTCTTTCCCGCTCGCCTATCTCGGGCCGCTCTGGCAGCCCGAGCGCAATATGAGCTGGCAAGGCAATGAGAGTCAGCAGGCCACCATTGACGAGGCCACCAGCCTCTCGGGAGTGGAATATCCGACCCTGCGCTATCGCCAGCGCGCAATCGCGATCGATCACCAGTCCCTGGGCATCGCCGAGCTGCCGAAGATCCGCAGCATCGAGAACACGGCTGCGACGGGGCGGAATATCCTTTTCGTGCCCGATCTCTCTGCCCCCGATCGCAACAGCGCGATGATCTTCGGGCGCCTGACACCGGGTGACATCACCTGCCCGGCAGGCGCTGCCGATCGGCGGGCCACGACCATGACCGTCAAGGAGCGTCTCTGATGCCGAAATTCGCCCCGTTCGTGCTCGAGCGGTCCAACAACCCCGGCACAGGCCCCTTTGCCCTGAGCGGAGCGCCCCCTGGCCGACGCGGCTGGAGCGGCGTTTTTGAGGATGGCGAGGTTTACTACTTCGCCGATGACGGCACGAAGGCCGAATGGGGCATCGGTCGCTTGACGCACGGCCAGCCCGCCACGATTTCGCGCGATCAGGTGCTGGGCAACACGTTCGACCGGCAGGACAGGCTCAACTTCACAGGGCTGGTCTATGTCTATTCCGACATTCCCGTTGAAGCCATAACCCCGCCTGCCACGCAGGGGCGCGTATCGATCCCCGGTGCCGAACTGGACGATCAGCGCCGGGATTTTTTCAGCCAGGATATCCGGGCCAGCGGCATCACGCTGAAAGCGGAGTTTGCGGGCATAATCCAGCTCAAGGACTGGGGCGGCGTTATGACGACCGACTGGGGGTTCCTGCAGATCGTTTGCAGCCTGTACCGCCTAGGTTCTGATGGATCGGCCGCGCCTTACACGGCGGAGCAAAGGCGCCTGCGCGTCGACCGCAATGGACCTATGCCCATCATCGTCAACGCTATGGCCGTCAATCTCAATCAGGGTGAAACGGTCCGGGCGGTGATCACGATCGTGACGCTGAAGAAGAGTCGTCAGGATTTCACTTTCACGCCGGCCCTGTCCGATGCCGCCCTCACATGGCTTTCGGTCTGAACGAACAGGAGGATAACACCATGCGGATGCAGGAGTTCTGCCTGGGTGCGGCACTTGCCCTTTGGGCCTGTCTGCTTCTGGCGCTACCGCGGACGGATGTGACATGGCCTGGCATAGGGCAGCTTCTCGCCATTCTGCCCCGCGCCGATCATCCAACGCTGGTCTATGCCCTGCTTGCCTGGCTGACGGGCGGTGCGCAGATCGTGGGGGCGGTGTGCAATCATCCCGCCCTGCGTCGCGCCTCGGCGATCGCGGCTTTCACGGCCTGGGCATTCATCGCTTTCGGACTGATCGCCCCGAGCGCACTTGTGCCTGCGATCGCAGCCTATGGCGCACTTGCCCTGCTCCATATCCGGGCTGCGCTGGGGAGAATGGGCAATGCCTGAGAACCTTACCCCGCAGCCCTGGTGGGTCGCGGTGATCGGAGGGCTGCTTTTCACCATCCGCTGGCTGATTGGTTTCGGCGCATCAAGTTCGAAAGCCACGATTGCGTCGCAGCAGGAGGAGATCGATCGGCTGAATGCACGGGTGGATAATCTAGAGGCAAGGGAGAAGGTCAATCTCGAGTTGATCGAGGAATTGCGAGAGCAGAATGGGCTGCTGCGAGAGGCCCTCGCTAGAGGGACGCCAAAGGCAACTAGCTAGGCTGGGATTGGGAGAAAGTTGACTATCAGATTCAGGAAAGAAAAATCAAATAGCTGACATAAGTATACCAACGGCAGAAATAAGAAACTCAAGCCGCGCCAGATATGCCCTGGCCATATCTACAAAAAATATTTATCTTACAACTATAAAGTAGATTTAATTATTTCTTTTTGGGATGTATAAGTCGGAAGAAAGTGTTATCTTGATAAGACACTGTCGTGCCTGCAGAATTATTATAGAAAGTAGAATACCTCAAATTTCTTATTTCTAATGGGAATAATGGTTTTGGATAAAATTTTTAATCTTATAATAGAGATATTTCGTTGGCCAATTTTGACTATTAAATCTTTATTTTATTATTCAATGCGTGAATTGTATAAAGAAACTCCGAAAGATTTTTTTATTATGCGCATTTTATTGAAAAATGCCGTAGGATGGACGGCGATTATATTGATAATTAGGTATATAATGGGGATAGATGATGAATCAAGGTGGTCGATAAATGACATAAAGCCAATTTTACACGATAGAGAACTGTTATTAGTTTTTATAATAATCACAAATACACTTCCGTTGCTTATCGGTGGATGGTATCTGCTGGGATGGCGTCATCTACGAGCACGCGCCCTTAGGTTAGCGGCCTTACGCGATGCAACGCTTTTAGCGTGGTCAGCTTATATAAGCTCGATCTTGATTCCTCTACCATATCTCATGACATCGGCCACAAATCAGGGATCTATTTTTCTCAAACGGCTGACAGAATTATCAGTTCCAATTATTATTGTTGTATCTACGTATAGGGTTATTATTATAGTTTGCAAAAAATATGGTGGGAAATTAAATAGAGTAAGCTACTTATTTGTTATACTATTTTTTACTCTTGTCGTAAATTGCTTGATTAATTTATTTGCAAGTAAAATCTTTTGAGAAGATCATAATATTTTTTATTTTACAAACAAAAAAAGTTCTTGCCACTTATATTGGGCAATCAATTCCTACATGCCATCAGTCCGAGGGTGATATTTGTACACAAGACGATCCGTCCGCAAAACCCAGATAAAACCTACCATTAGGGAAAAAAGCCTTTGCTGACATCGGCAGCAGCGGTCAAGCAGCTTCGTCAGTTATGTCCGCTTCGCAGTAGCTTACTGAATGCCGGAAGCTACCGAAATGAGGCGGAAGTTGACGATTTATGCGTCCTCTCACCCAACAGCACGATCCCTACACAACCCTCTGATCACAACCATAATGGCTGCACGTTCGCAGGATGATCCAGCAGACGGTAGTCCACCATCGAGAGCCAACGTGGCAAGGCCGTGAACGGCGGCCCAGCAGGCAAGTGTCGCGGCCTCCAGGTTATCGGGCGCGACCTGCTGGACCCGTCGGACCATGACGCCATATGCATTGTCTTCAACAGGTGGTGGCCCGCCATCGTGCCCGGCGAACATCAGGCGAAAAAGCTTAGGCTGATTCCGGGCAAAAGCGACATAGGCCTCGCCCTGTGCAAGCAGGGCCTTTTGGGCATCCGGCTGTTGATCTGCCGCCAGTAATACTTCGCGAAGCATCTCGAAGCCATGCAGGGCTACAGCGGCCAGAAGAGCCTCCTTGTCTCGAAAATGTCGGTAGGGCGCCATAGCTGACACGCCTGCTTCGCGAGCTACGGCGCGCAGCCCCACTGCTTCTCCTCGCTCGAGAGACGCCAAAGCTGCGGCGAAAAGGCGTGTCCGCAGATCGCTGGAAACGGAATCATTCATGTTTACAATGTACACCAAACTCAATACGCTTACATTGTAAACTCCATGGAGCTGCATCATGCAAGCCGCAATCAACCGCCAATCCGTCGACCTTTCTGCGTATCCCGATCTCGTGATGATCATGCTCGGTTTTCGGATGCGGAGCTGGCGCAGCCTGCTTGCCATGCGACGGATCGGGCAGGGATTGGCGCAAATCGCTCGTGATCGCCCAGATGGCCTGCTTGCTGACGAGGGCCTGAGGTTCAGTTTGACGCATATCGGCTTTCGTCAATACTGGCGTGATATGGATGCGCTCGAGCGTTTTACGCGCAGCGAACCGCATGCTGACTGGTGGCGCCGTATACGAGAAATGACGGCGGGTGCGGGTTTTTGGCATGAAACCTATCACGCCCGTGGTGGTATCGAGGCCGTATACGTCGGGATGGATCAACCTGTTGGCTTGCAGCATTTCGCTCCTGAGAGAAGCCCGACGGGGCCTTTCGCGTCGGCTCGGTCGAGAATTCAGGGGGGCGCTGCAAACACGCCAACGCAGCACGCGCCTGAACCAGTGGAATGAATGCGCCCTGACATCCCTAATATAGACCTGAATATGTTCGGCTAACCGTAATAGCCGACGATACTTTTGCCCCAAATCCGACACCCAAGCCGCCCCAACCCGGGCGGCTTTTTTCGTTTTGGAGACATGATTGATGATCGCTTCATTGGAAATCGCTCTGGCGCTTCTGCGTCGGGACGATATCGAGGGGCTGCGTCTTGCGCCCTATCTCTGCCCGGCCGGGTATTGGACCATCGGGATTGGCAATCGCTTCCTCGGTGATGGCTCGCCCGTCACGGCTGTCACGAAACCCGTTACAGAAACCGAGGCGCTCGATCTCGCAGGCAAAATGCTGGCCGGGCTGCGCCAGACATTGCTCGAAGCGGTGCATGTTTCGCTGGCTCCGTGGCAGGAGGGGGCGCTTCTGTCGTGGCAGTTCAATGTGGGCAGTGCCGCCATGCGTAGCTCTACGCTTGTCTCGCTTCTGAACAGGGGCCTCTACGCGGCGGCGGGACAACAGCTTTTACGCTGGGACAAAGCCACGGTGAATGGCCGCCTTATCGTGCTGCCTGGCCTTCAGCGCCGCCGTCGTATCGAGCTTTCTGTTTATCAGGGCCGCCCTGTTGCGGGTGTTCCTTTCACGGTCTGACCGACCGTCTCTCTTCTTTCCTACAATTGAATATGAGGACACACTGCCATGACACTGGATTGGCAAAGCCTTTACGCGTCCATTCTCCCATTCATTCCGGCCGAGATCTCGGCCGATATGACATTGGTTGGGACGTTTCTCGTCTCGCTTTGCGCGGTAATCGCCCGATTCTGGCCTCGCCCTGCTACAGGATCGAGATGGTTGATTGTCTATCGCCTGGTAAACTGCATCGGGATGAACGGAAGACACGCCGCGAATGCAGATGACAGCCGGAGAGGTTCTTAAGCCTTGCTGCGTTCAGTTCGCGGGAGAGGACGCATGATCTGTTTCAAGCCCCAATATGGTCAGCCGGCGTATCGCTTCCGATCTTGACGGAAGATCAGGCTGTAAACGCCGCCATTCGTCCACCGAAGATATAAAACTCTTCGAGGCGACAAGCTGGATACGCTGATCTTGCTTCTCATCATTCATATTCGAGCGATAGCGTAAAACTTCATATGCGCAAAGTGTGTAAGATATATTGCGTAGCTGAGTAAGGTGTGTAAGTTGAGTGTTCGGACCTGAGGATTGCAGCCTCAGGCCCGAACTAACCTCCAGCAGGGATCACCCCCCATGCCACAGGCTGATGCCTCTTCTAGCACGTCTCGACGTGCCGTTCTCTCTCAACTTGCTGCTGTGCCACTTGTCGGCTCAATCGCCGCCTTCATTCCAGCCGCGCAGGCAATAGGCGAGGCCGATGCCACGCTACTGGGGCATATCGCTCGCGCTATCGAAACGCATCGGGTCATGAATGACCGAACGCATAAGTCTTCCGACGAGGAATACCTCGCTCTCTTGGACGAGTTTGACAGTCAGCTGGATGATCTGGCCGAGATCCGGGCCGTCACGCCCACGGGGCTCGGGGCCAAAGCATGCCTCATCCAGCTGTACCTCCCCTCCTATTTCCATGCGTTCGAGGTGGACGAGCGCAGCCCGGAAATCCGTCTCCTCTTCAGTTTCATCCAAGACGCCACCTTCTTCGCACAAAGGAATGCCGTATGAATGAGATGCTTATCCCCCTCAGCTTCGAGGGCGGGAAAATCCGCGTGCTAACGATCGACGCCGAGCCATTTTTTGTCGGCAAGGACGTGGCCGAGCGGCTCGGCTATGCTGACCCTGCCGGTGCGATAGCCAAACACTGCAAGGGGTCGCCAAAACGGCACCCCCTTTCTACACCGGGAGGGATACAGGATGTCCGCGTTCTGTCAGAGCCCGACGTGTTGCGGCTGATCGTGCGTAGCAAGCGCCCCGAGGCCGAACGGTTCGAGCGCTGGGTGTTCGAGGAAGTCCTGCCCGCCATACGCAAGACCGGCGGCTACATGACGGCCACCCCGGAGGAAACACCCGAGGCCCTCGCTGCCCGCGCTCTGGCCGTGTTGCAGGCCACAGTGGCCCGGCAGAAAGCGGCCCTGGCAGAAACCTTGCCCAAGGCGGAGGTGTATGACCGGCTGGTGAATGCCGAGGGCAGTCTGTGCATCACCGCCGCCGCCAAGAACCTCCATACGCGCCCCAAGGCCCTGTTCGACTGGCTGGCGCATAATGGCTGGATCTACCGTCGCCCCGGCGCCGATCACTGGCTGGGCTATCAGGCCCACACCTCCAACGGCGATCTGGACCACAAGATCACCACCGTTACCCGTCCCGACGGCTCGGAAAAGGTGACAGAGCAGGTGCGCATCACCGCGAAGGGCCTCGCCAGACTGGAAAAGCTCATGCCCGAGCGGCTGCATAGCGTGGCGTGAGGGGTGTGGCCCGCGCCAATCAGTATTCGCCGGCCGTTGACGCCATCGGGGCAGGTTCAGGACGAGGCTGGTTGTCGAGCCACCAGGCGCCATAGCGCGTGTACTGGTCTGGTGGCTCGATCGACAGGCGGAGCTGATCTGCCGCGCTGCGCGGCCAGAACGGATCACGCAGCATGGCGCGCCCGATCAGCACGAGATCGGCCCTGTTATTGCCGATAATATCGGCGGCGAGATCGCCGGTCTCGATCAGTCCGACGGCGCCGGTCATAATGCCCAACTCAGTTTTGAGTCTTGTTGCCGCAGGTACCTGATAGCCCGGGAAACTGGGTACTTTAACAGGGGCAATGCCCCCCGATGAGCAGTCAATCAGATCGACGCCCTGATCTTTCATCCAGCGGCCATAAATCAGGAAATCATCGCTGGTATTGCCGCCATCAGCATAATCGGTGGCTGAAATACGCACGAAAAGCGGGCCGCTCCAGTCACGGCGAATTTCGTCAATAATCAGACGTACGATGCGATAACGATTTTCATGGCTACCACCCCAGGCATCGTCTCGCTTGTTTGCCAGGGGTGAAAGAAACTCATTGAGCAGATAGCCATGCGCCGTATGAAGCTCGATAACGTCAAACCCCGCCTGCCCCGCCCTTTTGGCCGCTACACCGAATGCCTGGATCACAGCTTGGATTTCGGCCTCAGTCAGGGCATGGGGAACCCGGGCGTCTGTCGCAAAGGGTATAGCAGATGGTGCTATGGCGCTTTGATCGACGAAGCCGAGCATGCGGCCGGCATGGCCTATTTGCGCGCCGGCCTTTGCTCCCATTTTATGCACCACATCGACCAGGCGCGTGAGCCCAGAGAGATGGTCGTCACTCCAAATGCCGAGATCACCGGGGCCAATCATTCCGTTTTCCATGACGGCCAGCGTCTCGGGAAAAATCAGCCCGGCGCCTCCAAGCGCGCGCGCACCGTAATGCACAAGGTGAAAGTCACTCACGAAGCCGCCTGGTGCAGCCGAATGCATGCACATGGGTGACATCGCAATCCGGTTTCGTAGCGTCACATTGCGAATGGTGAGTGGATCGAAAAGCGTCATTGTCTTGCCTCTTCTCAGTCACGGGACAGGTTTCAAGTTCCCTTGCATCTGAGGTAGGATGTGATGCCAAAATCGAAAATACTGTAAAGTTTTCAATACAGTATACATTTTTATAGTGTTGGAGTCCTATGAAGAAGCTCAAGCGTTGGGAGAAAACACCGGGATGTTCTCTGGAAGCGACGCTCGATGTGATTGGAGGAAAGTGGAAGGGCGTTTTTCTCTATCACCTGCTTGATGGGACAATGCGTTTCAACGCGTTGAGCAGGCTGGCCAAAGGTGCATCACCGAGACTGGTCGTGAAACAGCTACGCGAACTTGAGTGTGATGGCCTGGTTATCCGGACCGTATATCCGGTCATTCCGCCGAGGGTTGAATATTCACTTACCGTTGAGGGCGAAACTCTGCGTCCGTTGCTGACGGCTCTGAGCGCCTGGGGGGATGCTTGGTTAGAGAAGCGCCCAGCGCTTCGGCCGCGCATCGTGGGCGCTTCGGATGTCGAAAAGTGATCTTATCATATCGAATTCGTCGTACAAAACGCCGCTAACCCCTTGATTTGAAGCCACGGTTCGGAGTGGTTTCACAAGGTCAAGTTATTGTCATCACTACAAAAACGCATTCCCGCCCGGAAAACACCAACCTGCAGTCGCTTGCGGGCAAGGCAAAATTTGAGGTCGGCTTTATCGAGTAGCCATGGCGATGCGAAAGATCCTCGATCTGGGGGTCTTTCTCCATCTTGGTATATGGGCCGGTTATAGAACCGTGGCAACTACCCGGATAGAAAGCCGGATAAGTCATCGCAAGTCTCAGGTTTTATCGTAATTATATCAATGGCATGTTGGAAAAACGAACAGGTTTTGTAAACCGAAGGTCGGGGGTTCAAATCCCTCACCCGGCACCATGATACTGCGGAAAAATAAACGCCGGGTGAGACGCATCTCATTGGCGGCTGGGATGGGCAATTTCCCGCTGTTTCCGGGCCAGTTGCAGACAATGGCCCACCATCCTCCGTCTGAAGCGTAAAACGTCCATACCCGCATCAATGCCCATAGCTGACGATGATCAGCGCTGGATAAGTTTTGGTGATCAACGGCCCCGTTCTTCGGGTCGCATTGTGTGGGCATAGAAAAAAGGGCTTTCTGGCGGAAGACTGATAACGATTTTCGGATCACGCAGATAGTGATCCAGGCCCACCTTATCCTACTCAAGTGCGGGGGCGCGCTGCCGGTGCCGATTGCAAGGCTATGGCAGGTCGGCAGTCAGAATGAAGAAAAACAGAAACGCCCTATGTGAGTAGGGCAACACGGATGACATCTCACAGGATGCACCTCGCGCCTTTTCAGTGCAGCATCGGCAACTCAGCCAGGGCCGGTTTGGCGTAGATATAGCCTTGTTGAAGCGAAATACCGAGATCCGACAGGACTTTGGCTTCCTCAGGGGTTTCGACACCCTCGCAGATTGGCGTGACGTTGAGCCCTTCCAGCATGGCGATGGTATGGCGCATCATGACCTGCTTGACCGGGGTGGTATCGATGGAACGTGACAGGCCCATATCGAGCTTCACGTAGTCCGGCTGGAAGCGCGAAAGCAGGCTCAATCCGGCATAGCCAGCACCAAAATCGTCAATGGCTGTCTTGAAGCCCATGCGATCATAGGTCTGGAGAATGTGCAGAAGATGCTCTGTATCCAGCGTTTCGTTCTCGCAGAACTCGAACAGGATGCGATCGGTTGGAAAACTGACGCGCTCCGCCGCTTCAAGCGTCGCGCCGATACAGGTCGTCGGATCATAGACAGCATTGGGCAGGAAGTTGATGGAGAGGAGCGCACCCTGCTCAACCAGTCCGAGTTCTGAAGCGAGAGTGATGGCCGTCACCCGGCATGTCTGGTCGAAGGCATAGCGGTTTTCAGGCGTGACGCGTGAGAGGATTTCCTGCGCACTGGCGCCATTCTTTCCACGAACCAATGCCTCATAAGCGAAGATCTGCCGTGTTGAGAGATCGACGATTGGCTGGAAAGCCATGGTGATAGGGACATCAAAGCCCGTGCCGTCGCTGCAGCCAACGCATGCCTTGCGTTTTCCACCACCCCAGAATGATGCCATCATCGCGCTACCCTCCCGCATCGACTTCGCGCCATCCCGAACGCAAGTGATGCTCACAAGTTGGTGAATCTGAATCAGGGAGAGCGATTATTTTTGTTACAGCAGACGAGAGGGGGATGGGCTCGTCATTGCAGCTGATAGGCCAGGCAACGTGTGATCACGGTGAAAAATATAAGATGGATAATTCCTTTGCTTGGATTGTATAAGATCAAGTTTTTTCAATAAACGTCCTTGATGATAGAATTCTTATAAATATAGTTTTCGTATGTACGAAAATGCAGTTTGTATGGATGCGGGATTGAAGGTGTTCGACCGGGATCCTCCGGTCGAAACCCGCTTTGACGCCCTTTATATCCCCCGTATCCCGGGGCATTACGATGCCGAATTCGGACTTTATGATCCCTACGGACGTTTGATCCAGACCGCTGGTCCGCGCCGTGGCTGGCCCAATGCCAGTTTGGGGCAAAGTCAGAGCTGCTGTGTCAGCCCCTCATCGGCCTTCCCCACCGCACCCGACCTGCTCTATTTTTATGGCGGCAATATCACCGATCATTTTGGTCATTTCCTCACTGAAACCCTGCCGCGTTACTGGGTTGGGCGGCAGAGCTACCAAGGGTTGAGGATCTTGGTCCATGCCGAAAGATCTCTTGATGAGCTCTTTTCTTTTACGTGGATAAGGGAGCTTTTCGACCTCCTCGGTTTGTGCCGCGATGATTTTGTCGTGTTCGACCGGCCCACGCGCCTGACTGCGGTCATCGTTGCCGGTTCGGCTTTTGAAGAAAATCATTTTGCCCATCATGCGCTGGCGCGGTTCTGCAATGACCTTGGGGAACGCTATGGCAAGAAGATGACGGACTCGGCTCCGCTCTACCTCACACGCTCGGGGTTCCAGAGCCAGATGCGTATCATCCTGGGCGAAGATGAGGTTGCGACCCGGCTTCACCATGCAGGCTTTATGGTGATCTCACCGGAGGCCTTGTCGATCAGGCAGCAGATCGGGCTGTTCTCATCCCATCGTCCGACAGCAGGATTTGTCGGGTCGGCTTTTCACAACAGCATTTTCTGCGCTCGACCCATCGGAGTTGCCCTGTGCTGCGATGGGCTGGTGTCTTCCAACTACGTGCTCATGGACAAGGTCAATCGTGCCAGGATGGCCTATGCCCAGACCCCCGGTATCAGGACGGAAAAATTCGTCATTGGAGAGCCTGCAATCTACCGCCTCACCGATCCCCCAAGGGTCGCGCGCCATTTCTGCGATCTGGTGCAGCAAGGTGCATGGGCTCAGATAAAAGATGAGGATCCCCCGATCAGGGTTGACCGCATGCCTGATCGCGTCTTGCGTACGGCTCATGACACCTGCCTTCAGATTGACCGGCAGACAGGGTTGCTGCGGCATGGATCCGGCGGCGGAGCGCGTATCGAGAAGGTGCTCGTCAGTCTGGACGATCACGGCTGGGCAGCCCTGACGACGTCGACGGGGGATTGTCTGTCAGTGGAACAGAACACGCAGCAGGGTGCGGTTGTCTTCTTTCGCTACCAGCGCATTGCACATGACAGGGTCGCCCTGAAAATTCATGCCACCGGGCGCTTCCTGTGCGCCTTGCCCGATGGGCGTGTCTGCTGCGATCGTCTTGTGCCAGACGGATGGGAGCAATTCACGCTGTTTGTGCCCTGATCCCATTCGGGCCGGTACCTGGTCACGCAGTCAGTTCAAAAGGTAAAAGGCGCAGGCCGAAACCGTGATTGTGACGGGCAGGGTCAGCAGCCATGCCAGGGCGATTTTCGCGAGCATACGCATATTGATGCCCGATCCGGCGGCAACCATCGTACCTGCTACACCTGACGTGATGATATGTGTGGTTGAAACCGGCAATCCGGTATAGCCCGCTGAGGCAATGAGGCCAGCGCCGACAAGTTCCGAGGCAGCCCCCTGTGCGGGGGTCAGATGCTGCTTGCCTATGCCCTCTCCCAGCGTCTTGACGATGCGGCGGTACCCCACCATCGTGCCGACACCAAGACACAGGGCGCTGAGCACACGGACCCAGTAGGGTGCATATTCGACAGTCGGGCGAAGCGCCTTGGCAAGCCGGGTGCTCGTCTGTTTCTCCTGCGACGAGGAGGCCGGATTGGCACTCACATCCCGCAGTCCCGAGAGAATTTCATAGACGTCGCCGCGGATCTGGGCCGGTGTTGCGGGTGTGGTAACCATCTTCAGGCGGTCGATGGAGGCCAGTGCGTCCGGCTTGAAGCTGTAGCGGTCATATTGGGCGATCAGGGGCCTTGCCTCCTGCGCCATCTGGGCCAGAGCCGCGCGATCGGTCGGGTGATCCGGGTTCATGGCGTAACTGGCGGGCATCAGGCCGATGATTGTCAGCATGATAAGCCCGATGCTCTTTTGTCCATCGTTGCTGCCATGCGAGAAGCTGACGGAAGTGCAGGTCAGGATCAGCAGTGCCCGGACAATCGGGTTTGGGCTCTCATCGGGTTTTGGGGGAGTGAAAAGGGCTGGCATCCGCACAGCGAAGCGAATGAGCAGATAGAGCAGTCCGGCCAGAAAGAAACCAAGCAGAGGCGAGATGGCAAGCGCACGCAGGACCTTCCAGATCTGCCCCCAATCCACGCTATGACCCAGATCACGCGCATGCAGAAATGAATCCCCGATGGCGATGCCGATCAGCGCCCCGATCGTGCAATGCGAGGATGAGTTTGGAATCCCGAACCACCAGGTGCAGAGATTCCAGGCCAGTGCCGTGCCGAAAAGCGCCACCAGCATCGGCACCGCCGGGTTACCATTGGGGGGTGTCAGCACATCGGGCGGGAGCAGTTCGACCAGCGCATACGCCACGGCAATGCCGCCCAGCAGCACACCCAGCAGGTTCATGAGCCCCGACCAGATGACAGCCACACGGGGCTTGAGCGAGTTGGTGTAGATCACCGTTGCAACCGCGTTGGCCGTATCATGAAAGCCATTGGCAAATTCGAAGAGACAGACAAGCAGGAAGCAGATCGCGAGCATGATCAGCGATCCCGTGGAGGAAGGAGCAAAGTGAAGCATCGATCAGGAAGCCCTTGCAGCAGGATGCTCCCAATCTCTGTCAGCGTTGACGTTTATGAAAGACTTTGACGCAGGGTTTCTCTGAAACTTCATGATTGCAGGGGAGAGGGAAGCGATCTCGCCAGAGTTCGAGCCTGTTCTCCACCAGGGGGCGCAGCCGCAAAGGAGCTCTTGCTTCTGCCTGCGCCCGTTCCGGGTCATGTCTCTCCCGCCAGCGGGGGGATATTATGCGAAGGTTTCTCTTGTTCGGTTGGCCGTCTGAACCTGTTTTGCGGCTTTCAAGGGAGTGAAACAGCTTTTGGTGACCGATATCCGGGCGCCGTCTCACAAGGTCACCACGAGCTTGCGCGCAGAGACACCACGGCGCTGTTGTTCCATGGCTTCTGGAACATGGCCAAGACCATGTCCGACAACATGGGCGGGCGGCATGGCTCTATAAGCATCCTGTGCGAGCGCTTTGGGCAGGTAAGTCTCGTAAATCATCGGCCCGACGTCGTTGTGGATAAGAGAGCCGGCCCAGATCATCCTGGTGGCGGCCCCAAGGCGGTAGGATCGTAGCGTCAGGGCAAGATTGCCCATGATCATTCTGGCGACGGAAGGCACCAGTTTGCGCCATCGTCCCTTTCCAGCCGGAACACTGTCGAACGATGTAGGTGGTGTGGCCTGAGCCACGAAGCGACGACCTGTGCTCTGGGCGAGGATATCCATACAGGCCTTCGCCGATCCCTGGCCGATTGCGATGGCACCGGTCATCTTTCGCCCACGCAACGCCCCGATTATCGCGCGTTTGACGTCAGGGCTGTTATAATCGAACGCCTCGCTTGCGCCGAGCGACCGGACATAGCCGAAATTATGAGGGCTGCATGTGGTGATGACCTCATAACCCGAAGCACGGGCAAGCTGTATGGCGTTGCTGCCTACGCTGGTTGAACCACCCCAGACGAGCAGGGTCTCTCCGGTCGGGACCGGGTTGATCTGCGGTGCAGCGAGGTCAAGGAAGTCCTTCTGGTACATGCCACATGCTGCTGTGGACAGCCCCAGAGGAAGGACGGCCGCCTGTTCATAGGAGAGGTGCGCCGGTATGGGCGCGGTCATATGCGCGAGCAGCAGCACTTTTTCCTGAAAAGCCCCTTCAGCAGACCGGTTGCGGCTTTTTTCAAGCCCTGCGGCATGCCCGACTACGCGATCTCCCGGGGCGAAGCGCGTCACGCCTGCGCCAATAGCGAGAACCTCGCCAGCCACATCGGTACCCGGCACAGCGGGGTAGGTCAGATAGGACGTTATCACGTCGCCCATCGTCTGGATGTAGCGATCGAACGGATTAACCGCGACCGCATGGGCGCGAATGACGATCTCGCCCGGGCCCGGCGCAACAGCGGTCGCAGGACCCACAATCAGCCCACGACGTTTTGCGGGCAGCCACAGGGCAGCATGTTCAACCATGAGGTGCGTCCTTTCTGATAGCGCTGACCATGATCTAGGCGTAGTCAATATGGACCCTCCATGCTCGATGGTCGGTATTTTCGTCGCGATCGTCTGAGACTGATGGACCCTCTTTCCGATATCCTCACGCTGATGCGCCCGGGTGGCTATGGCTTTCGTGGTCTGGCAGCCGGGGGCGACTGGGCGCTGTCCTTCCCGGCAGCAGAGGGGCTGCGCTGCTTTGCAATCGAGGCGGGAAGCTGCTGGTTCCGCTTCGCGGGAGATGCAGCGCCTGTGTGTCTGCAAGAGGGTGATCTCGTGCTGATGGCTGCAAGGCGGGAGGTTTTTCTCTTTTCGTCTGCGGCGGTTGATCCTGTCGATGCCATAGCCTTCCTGACGACCGTGCCACCGGGCGCACTGGCGACACTCAACGGGGGCGAGGCCTGTCGGGGTATCGGTGGATTTTTCGGGTTCGAGGGGGTGGCGCTTGATAGCCTGCTCGACGCCGTGCCACCGCTTTTGCATATCCATGCTGATGCCACCAAGGCTGTGCTTCGCGATGGTATTAGGCGCCTTATGCGCGAACTTGGGACACCGCGTCCGGGTGGTGCGCTTCTTGCCAGTCATCTGGCTCAGGCGCTTCTGGTGGAAGCCTTGCGCGCTCATCTGGAGGAGGGCCCGGCGCAACAGGGGTGGCTCGCAGCGTTGGCTGTTCCGGCCATGAGCCGAGCGCTTGGCGCCATGCATGCAGATGTCGCCCGGCGCTGGACCGTGCGCGAACTCGCCGGTGTGGCGGGCATGTCCCGAGCAAGCTTTAGCGCGCATTTCCAGTGCGTCACGGGTGAAACGCCCATCGCTTATCTGACCCGCTGGCGCATGATGCTTGCAGCGGATCGAATCCGGCATTCGCCCCTCACACTGGGCGAGGTGGCTCTTTCGGTTGGCTATGAATCTGAGAGCGCATTTGGCGCGGCGTTCAAGCGGGCAATGGGCCAATCGCCCCGCGCCTATGGTCAGGATTCGGGGACGGGACGCCCGAAAGAAAGCCGATGACTGTCTGAAGATGAAAAAGGCGCTTCCGGCTCTGCATGGGAACGTGGATGGCTCACCTTAAACCGATCAGGAGCGGGTCACATGGCCAAGGAAAAGACACTACCTCGGGCCTTGAGGGCACGGTTGGGCCCATGAACTGCCGGGGGGCATGGTGGCCCCCCGGTGGAAAATTCAGCGTCCGAGTTTGCGCAGCTTCTCGCCGCTCATCAGGCGCTTTTCAATCACTTCAAGCGACATACCCTTCGTCTCGGGCACAAAGGCGAAGGTAAGCACGATGAACGAGGCATTCAGTCCGGCGAACAGCCAGAACGTGCCGGAGGTTCCGAACGTGTTCATGAGCGTCAGGAAGCTCGCACCCACCACCATGTTGGTAATCCAGTTGGTGAGCGTCGAAAGCGAGATACCCAGATTGCGTCCCTGCATCGGCTGGATTTCGGAGCAGAGCACCCACATGAGCGGACCTGCTGACATCGCAAAACCCGTGCAGAACAGCAGCAGCAGGAAAATGGCGATGAATTTCGATGTTTCACCGGACATGTCGGTGTTGAGCAGCACGGCAAGCGCAGCCATACCCAGCGCCATGACGGAAAAGCCAATATAGAGAATGGGCTTGCGGCCCCATTTATCGACGAGACCAACTGCGATGAACGTCGCGAGCATGTTCACCAGACCGATAATGGCCGTGCACCACATCTGCGAGGTCGCATCGAATCCGGCGCTCGAGAGGATCTTCGGCGCGTAATACATGATGATATTGATGCCGGCGAGCTGCTGCATGGCCTGCAGCATGATGCCGAGTGCGATCGAGCGACGAAAATTCGAGTTCGTCTTGAGCAGTTCAAAGCCGTGCTGCTTGATTTCAAGCTGCTCGCGAATGGCCTTGATTTCCTTCGCGGCCTCAAGCGGGTCCTCACGCAAGGAGAGCAGCACTTCCCGCGCTTCCTTGTGGCGTCCCTGCATGATCAGCCAGCGCGGGCTGTAGGGCAGGAAAAGCACACCGATCAGGAAGAGACCAGCCGGGATGGCAGCCACACCGAACATCCAGCGCCAGTTGCCGCTATAGGAGAAATAGGTGTTGGACAGGAAGGCGAGGAAAATACCGACTGTCACCATCAGCTGGTAGGTCGATACCATTGCACCGCGTGTTGCCTCACTGGCGATTTCCGACAGGTAGAGCGGTGCGGTGAAGGCTGAGATACCGACAGCCAGCCCCATGACCACGCGAAAGGTGATCATGGAGGGAATGGACCAGCTCAGCGCACAACCGATGGAGCCGATGACAAAAATCGACGCACCCGCGATGAGTGAGCGCTTGCGGCCGAGCGCGTGAGACATCCAGCCCGCGGCAAGCGCGCCTACGGCAGCACCCGCCATCATGGAACTTACCACCCATTCCTGGGCAAAGGTTGAGGCATTGAACTGCTTGGCGAAGAAATCGAGCGCACCGGCAACCACGCCGATATCGAGACCTGACATCAAACCCGCAAGCGCGGCGAGTACCCCGATTACGATGATCTTGAACTTGGTTGCATCGAAAACCGACGCCAGCACGCCATCTGAGTTTCCGGCATCTGTATCTATCGCCATCTTTAGGTCTTATCCTTTACCGGCGGCACGCAGTGTGCCGACTTCTCGTCCATTCCAGTTTCTCATGACCTGATGCGACAATCCGGCGAGCACCTCGCGGTCTTGGTCAGACCAGTGCGCGTCCCTCAGGTCGAGCAGAAGGGCGGCAAGCGCCACTTCGGCTGCCCGGTTTGCCCCGTCATCGGTCTTGATCGCAATTCCCAGCCCCAGCTCGGGCAGAGACGCGACCATGACCCCTTCTGCACCCATCTTGCAGAAGATTCGGTTACCGAAATGCGTCATCAATGTCGTATCGAAACGTCCGCTCCCTGCCACCATGAAGGGATTGGACGCGACTGCTGAACGCAGGCGTGACGCTGCCGACGCATTGCTTTGTGAAAAATTTTTGCCTGTGCCAAATCGGGCGAAACCCGTGGCCAGAGCCGCCAGAGGAATGGCGTAGGTTGGCATGGAACACCCATCCAGCCCGCGGTTTTCGTCATCATGCGGGGTCGAGGTCGCTATAACGAGCGCCTCGGTTACCTGACGCTGCGCCGCGTGGGACGGATCGATATACCCCTTCGGATCGAGCGACTGGTCAATGGCGAGGCAGATCAGCCCGGCATGTTTGCCAGAGCAGTTGTTGTGCAGCGCGTTTGGCACGCCGCCCGAGGCCGCAAGTGCCTGAGCTGCCTTGTCATAGGTGGGCCAGTGCGCCCCACATTCCAGACAGGTCAGACCCTGACCCGCCTTGCCGAGCATGGCAGCCGCCGTCTCGGCATGGCGGGGCTCGCCATTATGCGAGGCACAGGCCAGAGCAAGCTCGGCGTCAGTCAGGCCAAGACGATCGGCCGCGCCTGTGGCGACAAGCGGCAGGGCCAGCAGAGCCTTGACCGTCGAGCGTGGAAAGACGGGTTTGTCGATGGCACCCAGACCATGAACGACGCGACCGGCATCGTCCATGACAGCAATGCGCCCGAGGTGGCGTGATTCAACGCGGCCGCCGCGTGTGACTTCGGCGATAGCGATATCGTCCATGACGGTTTCCTTGAAAGCTGGAAGGGCCCGGGCTCAGCCGAGCGGTATCTGTCTCGACAGCAGATAGCAGGATGCGCCCAGACGCGCACTCATGTCGGGGTCATTTTCGAGCCATGGCGCAACATGGGCATGGCGCACCCGCAGAAGAACGGGCTGCACCCCATCTCCTGTTTGCGCGTGGTCGATCAGCAACGCCAGCACGGCGGGGCGGGCGCATAGCAGGAGGGGGTAGCGCGCATCGAGGGGAAGCCCGTCCCGAAGCAATGCCTCGCCAGCTTCAGCGCTCGTCAGGCAGTAAAGCCAGCCATCGTCTTTTTCACGGTCGGAAAAGGCCCTTGTCGTGACCAGCAGAAGGGGAGCCTCCTCGGGGTCGAGACGGGTACGTCTGACGGGCGGTACATAATCGAAAAGGTCGGGCTGGGTGCTGTCAGGTGACACCAGGCCGGGTGGCGTCCTGCGTGTGTGGCGAGCGGCAGGGCGCGAGCGGCTTTCGCCATCGGTAAAGGGGAGCTTTCCCGAGGAGGCCATCAGAAGCGGCTTTGACCAATCAGCCTTTCTGACACGTTGCGCACAGCCCTTCGATCTCGACCGTGGACTGGTGCGGCCTGAATCCGATCTTTGCGGCAGCACGCGCAATGGCGTGGGAGATCTCGCTATCCTCAACCTCGCTCACCGTGCCGCAGCCACTACAGATCAGAAACTGGGCGCGATGGCCACACCCGTGACCATGATGACACTCCAGACGATGCGCGCAGCCAATGAAGGCGCTCATACGCTCGATACGATGGATCAGCCCTTGTGCAAGCAGGAAGTCGAGTGCCCGATAGACAGTGGGTGGGGCGGCATTGCGCTGATACTGCCTGAGATGGTCGAGTATCTCATAGGCGCCTACCGGCTTGCTGCTTTCCAGAATAAGGCCGAGCACCAGCCGTCTGGTTTCTGTCAGGCGGCTGGCACGCGTCGCGCAGAAAGACGCTGCACGGTCCAGCAGGGCCTGTGTGTCTGCCGAAAACGCGGGCTGATCTGTCGTTGCCGTAAGGGTGAGCATCTGGAAATTCCTTTTCCGGCTTGTCCTGACCAGAGTTCCGCCTCTATATCGCGTATCCCAGTCGTTATAATATAACTAAAGGCGACTTTTTTGCGCCAGCTTCTGCTCATCATACTCTGTGCCCTCGCCCTGCACGGCCTTGCCGGAACCAGCTGGGCGCAGTCTGCTGCCGGTACGCCGGTGTCAACGCAGCCGCCCAAGGCCCAGATTTTCTGTGCCGAAGCGCTCTGGTGCGATCTCGCCACAGGGCTAGGGGGGGATTCTGTCAGCCCTGCCAGTGTCCTGACCTCACCGCGCATCGACCCGCATGATTTTCAGGTCACGCCTGATATGGCGCTTACTCTGGCGCAATCCAGTCTCGTGGTGATGACGGGCGGTCATTATGATGACTGGATGACCCCGCTGCTGGATGCCCAGCCCAATGCGGCGCGTCGTGTCATATCGGCATTCGATCTTGCCGGGCTGAAGCCGGGTGACAACCCGCATCTCTTCGATGACCCCGAGGCTGTCGGTCGGGTGGTGGATGCCCTTGCCCGTGACCTTGCTGCGCTGCTTCCCCACAAGGCAGACGATATTGCCGCCGCACAGATGCGGTTTCACCGGATGCTCGATGGCTTCAATGCCCGGCTGAAGATCCTGCGCCCCCGCACGCAAGGCATGAGGATTGCCGTTACAGAGCCCGTTGGGGGACCTGTTTTTGCTGCGCTTGGTCTGGAGATTATCAATCCGGACTTTGCGCTGGCGGTCATGAATCATGTTGATCCTGCGCCGCGCGATGTGGCGCGGCTGGAAGAGGCCATTCAGCAGAAGGCCGTCAAGGCGCTTGTCATCAACCCGGCGGTCGAGACGCCATCCATCTCACGCCTGATCGCGCTGGCCCATCGCTCCGGCATTGCTGTCGTGGCCTTTGACGAGTTTCCAGCCCCCCCTCTGCTGTGGCAGGACTGGATGACGGTGCGGCTCAACCGGCTTGCAGCCGCGCTGGACATTCGTAACTGATTGGCCATGACTGAACTGCCCGATGCCCTGACCCTGCATGATGTGACCCTGGCTCATGGCAGCCGGGTCCTGTTTGCGCAGGCAAATCTCACCTTGCCGGCCGGAAGCTTCACCGTGCTGGACGGGGCGAACGGTCATGGCAAGACGACGTTGCTGCGCACGTTGCTTGGTCTGCATCGCCCTCAGCAGGGGCGAATTGAGGTGCTGGGCCGCAATCCTGCTGCCATAAGAGGGCAGATCGGTTACATGCCTCAGGATCGTCGTCTGCCTGCGCCGCAGATGACCGGCCATGCGCTCTTGGCGGCCTCATGGCGGGGGACCTCTTTCGGCCTGCCGGGCTGGGGCGGGAAACTGAATGCCCGTATCGGGGCTGCTTTGACTCTCACAGGAGCCGAGGCCCTGGCCCGGCAACCGCTCAGCCAGCTTTCAGGTGGGGAGCGGCAACGGCTTTTCCTTGCCGAGGCCCTGCTGGATAGCCCGTCCTTTCTTGTTCTGGACGAGCCATTGAGCGGTATGGATACGCAATGGCAGACGCGGATTTTATCCATGCTGCACAAACGATGCCGCGACACCGGCATGTCGGTTCTCATGTCTTGCCACGGGCTCGACGCCGTCCGGCCCTATGCCGATCATCTGCTCCGGATCAGTGATCATAAACTGGAGCTCCATGATGCTGCATTATGAGTTTATGCAGAATGCCTTCATGGCGTCGGGCGTGGTGGCGCTTCTGTGCGGGCTGGTGGGGTGGTTTCTGGTGTTGCGCGGCCAGAGTTTTGCGGGGCATGCGCTCTCGCATATCGGCTTCGCAGGGGCAACCGGTGCCGTACTCATCGGCATGACGCCTTTGACAGGCATGGTGCTCTCTGCTCTGGCGGCAGGGCTGGTGCTCGGCTGGGAGCCGCAGGGCGATCTGCGGGCCAATGCGGCGAGCACCAGTCAGCGGGACAGTGTGATCGGCCTCGTGCTGGCTGCCAGCCTCGGGCTTGGTCTGCTGTTCCTGCAAATGGCTCATACACCTGCCAGCAGCACCACGGCCCTGCTTTTTGGCAATGTGCTTGGTGTGGACCGGGCGACCCTGCGTATGTTGCTGTTGCTTGGTGGTGTGTCTCTGGCCGGGCTTTGCGTGCTGGGTCGGCCCTTGCTGTTTGCCAGCCTCGACCCGGACCTTGCAGCAGCCAAGGGCGTGCGGCTGCGCGTTGTGGCCTGCGGCTTCATGATGCTTGTTGCGCTGGCCACGGCCATAGGCTCGCGCACGATTGGGATTCTGCTGGTGTTCAGCCTGCTGGTCGGGCCAGCCTCATGCACACTGCGCCTTGGTCTCTCACCCTGGGTAGGGTTATTGGTTTCCGCACTTCTGGCCCTGGCCTTGTCCTGGGGCGGACTTGTCGTGGCATGGTATACCGGGGTGCCGGTCTCGTTCTGCATCAGTGCGGGGGCGGCGCTTTGCTATCTGCTGGCGCGGGCGATCGCCAGCCGCGGGCTTATCACAGCTGCGCGTTCATGATCCGACCGGCGCGGTTATAGCTGACACAACGGTAAAAGCACGTCCTCTCGGACGAAGCATACCGTCTCCTGAAATTGCCGCTCTGAAAGCGTGACGGAGCGTCTGCCGTTTCCTTGGTCGGCGAAGTTCTCGACGGCTCAGTTCAGATGCCAGTCGAGCAGCATGATGCCGACTACGAACAGCGCAAGGACGATATGCATGATGATCAGCTCACGCACGTTGATTGTCGGCACATCCTGCCGGGGCTTCTGCGGCTTTGCCATGACTGGCTCCTTCTTGTTTTTTGCCCGACGATCTTAAACCAGTTTGCTGGTCTTCAGTTATATCGTCATGAAAAATAATTCAGAGACAACTGACGCCGGGGCGCGCCCTCATGACGATCATCCGATCGAGGTCTCTCCCTATGCACGATATATCCTGATTCTGGCGGCCGTGGTCGCTGCAATCTGTGGCGGTCTGTATGGCTATGATACCGGGATCATCTCCGGTGCGCTGCTGCTGATCTCCGATGATTTTCATCTCAGCAGCACCATGCAGGAGATGGTGGCCTCTGCCATTCTGGCAGGCGCCATTCTCGGCGCCCTGGCGGCCGGGTCCTTTTCCGAGAAATACGGACGGCGCGCCTGCGTGACGCTGGTCAGCGGGGTATTCGTGCTTGGGGCGCTGGCCTGCGCCTTTTCGCCCGATGTCTGGCTGCTGATTATCTCACGCGTGTTCCTCGGCTTCGCCGTGGGCGGGTCCACGCAGGTCGTGCCGATGTATATTTCGGAGCTCGCACCGGCGGAGAAGCGCGGCACACTGGTCACGATGTTCAATGTGGCCATCGGGCTTGGCATCCTTCTGGCCAACATCATCGGCTATACCGAACGTGAGGCTTGGGGTTGGCGCCCGATGGTGGGCCTTGCCGCCGTGCCTGCTGCCATTGTCTTTGTCTCCATGTTCTTCATGCCCAAGAGCCCACGCTGGACTGCTGAAAATGAAGGCATGAAGCGCGCTATCATCGAGCTCGGGCGCATCCGGACATCGAAGAAGGTGATCCGCAAGGAAGTGCGCGAGATGCGCGAGAACGCGGAATCCGCCGATCCGCGCAATCGTGGCTGGAAGGGACTGTTCCGGCCCTGGGTGCGTCCGGCCCTTGTTGCCGCTCTGGGCGTGGCCTTCTTTACCCAGTGCGGCGGTCTGGAAATGATGATCTATTACGCGCCGACCTTTCTGCGCGATGCGGGATTCGGCGCTTCATCGGCGCTTATGGCCTCGCTGGGTGTGGCCATCACCTATTGCATCATGACCTTCATCGGCTGTCTGATTGTCGACCGGGTCGGCCGTCGTCGCCTCATGCTGATCATGGGACCGGGTTCCATTGTCAGTCTGATTGGTCTGGGTATTGTCTTTGCCATGCACCCTGCCGCAGGCAACGTGGGCTCCTATCTGGTGATCGTGTTCCTGCTGCTGTTCATGGCGTTCAATTCGGGCGGCATCCAGGTCTGTGGCTGGCTGCTTGGCGCCGAGATGTTCCCGCTTTCCATGCGTGGTCAGGCCACCAGCCTTCATGCTGCGACGCTCTGGGGCTCTGACCTGCTGGTGACGGGCACGGCGCTCACGCTGGTGCAGCTCATCACGCTGGGTGGCACCATGTGGTTCTATGCGGCGGTCAATTTAGCCTCGGTGGCGTTCATCTTCTTCTTCGTGCCAGAAACAGCCGGCGCCACGCTTGAGGATATCGAGCTTGCCCTGCACGAAAAGCGCTTTCGTCCTAGCAAGGGGCAGACACGCATCGTTTCCGAGGACGTGCAGGAAGAGGGTGCTGCCTGAGCCATACAGATCCAGGGGGCAGTTCGCGTGACGACGGGGGTGGCCTTTCAGGGAGGGGCCACCCCTTTTTCGTGAAACTGGCATTGCGCCGCAGAAATCGCTAAAAGCGGGCTCTGAATGACGATTGCCCATTCGACCGCAACGCCTGCACGCCAGGGAAATCCATGCGGATCGGGCGAGAAGTAGGATCAAGATGAGCTGGCTGACCGAATACGTTCGACCGAAAATCCGTGGCCTTCTGCAGCGCGAAGTGCCGGAGAATTTGTGGACCAGCTGTGAGTCCTGCTCGCAGATGATCCTGATCAAGGATCTCGAGAAGGCCCAGCGCGTCTGCCCCCATTGCGGCCATCATGGCAAGGCACTGGCCAATGAGCGCCTTCAGTGGACCTTCGATGACGGCAAATACACAAAGATCGAGCTGCCCAAGGTTCCCAGCGATCCGCTCGGCTTTCGTGACCAGAAGAAATATGCCGACCGCCTGAAGGACGCCAAGACCAAGACCCATCTTGATGAGTCCCTGGCTGTGGCCCACGGCAAGATCGGTGGTCATGATGCGGTTGTGGCCGTCATGGCCTATGAATTCATGGCAGGCACCATGGGCACGGCTCTTGGCGAAGCCTTCATTGCGGCCTGCCGTCTGGCCGTGCTGCAAAAGGCAGCGCTGGTGATCTATACCGCCTCGGGTGGTGCCCGCATGCAGGAGGGCGTTCTGTCGCTCATGCAGATGCCGCGCACGACCATTGGCGTCGAAATGCTCAAGGATGCCGGTCTGCCCTATATCGTTGTGCTGACCAACCCGACCACGGGCGGTGTCTCGGCTTCGTTCGCTATGCTGGGCGATGTGCAGATTGCCGAACCTGAGGCGCTGATTGCCTTTACCGGCCCGCGCGTCATTCAGGATACGGTGCGCGAGAAGCTGCCCGAGGGCTTCCAGCGTTCCGAGTATCTGCGTGACCACGGCATGGTGGACATGGTTGTGGCGCGTCCAGAACTTCAGACCATGCTCGGCCGTCTGATTGGCATGATGATGAACAAGCCTGCTGCTGCCTCTGTAGCTGCCTGACGGGCTCTGCTCCCTGCTGGCCCCGTCCTGCGCAACAGGGCGGGGTTTTTTCTTTCGCTCCCACACGGATTGACCCATGACGACCCAAGCCGCCCCGGCCAGACTCAGCGATGAATATGAGGGCCGGACGGGTGTCGTGCTGGCCCGTGTGCAGGCGCTTTATCCCAAGCTGATCGATCTCTCCCTTACGCGGCTGCACGCCCTGCTCGACAAGCTGGGCAACCCTGAACGTGCGCTGCCGCCCGTCATTCACGTGGCCGGGACGAATGGCAAGGGCAGTACCTGCGCGAACCTGCGCGCCATAGCCGAAGAGGCCGGGCTGCGCGTTCATGTCATGACCAGCCCGCATCTCGTGGACGTGACGGAGCGGTTTCGTGTCGCGGGCACATTGGTGACCGAAGAGGCGCTGGTTGCGACACTCGAGGAAATCGAGCGCATCAATAATGGCGCGCCTATTACCGTGTTCGAGGTTCTGACGGCTGCGGGTCTGCTGCTGTTTGCACGAACACCTGCGGATCTGACGATTCTTGAAGTCGGTCTGGGTGGTCGTCTGGATGCGACCAATGTTGTTGCGCGCCCGATTGTGTGTGTGATCACGCCGGTCGATCTAGACCATCAGGCCTTTCTGGGTGAAACACTCGGTCTGATCGCTGCCGAAAAGGCTGGTATCATCAAGCCGGGTGTGCCGGCTGTATGCGCTCTCCAGCATGATGAGGCACGACAGGTGATCGAGGCCCAGTCCGCGTCCTGCAAGGCCCCGCTGTGGGAGGTCGGACGCGACGTAACCTGCCATTGTGATCATGATGGCACCCTGACCTATCGGGATCCGCTCGGGGTGCTGTCACTGCCGGCACCGGGGCTGAAGGGTGTGCATCAGGTTGCGAATGCCACTCTGGCTGTGGCTGCCCTGCGGGCCAGCGGGTTCCCCCTGCCAGAGCAGGCCTGGGCCGGAATTGCGCATACGCAATGGCCCGCCCGATTGCAGCGTCTGGAGGGCAGGCTTGCCGCCCTTTTGCCCGCAGGGTGGGAGTTGTGGCTCGATGGCGGGCACAACCCCAACGCTGGCGAAGCGCTCTCGGCCACGTTGGCTGACTGGTCCGACCGTCCTTTGCATGTCATTGTCGGCATGAAGCAGAGCAAGGATGCTGCGGGTTTTCTCCGTCCCGTACAGCGTCATGCGACGACACTTCATGCTGTGGCAGAAGAGGGTCAGCACCTTGCTTTGCCCGTGGAAGCCATCATCGAGGCCTCAGGTGGCCATGCTGTTGCCGGGCCGACAATCGCAGCGATCCTTCCCCGCTTCGAGGGGCCACCATCACGGGTGCTGATCTGCGGCAGTCTCTATCTGGCAGGTGTGGTTCTGAAGCAGGATGGCACATTGCCTCGCTGAAAATCATGCCACGCCCCTTCAGTCACTCGCATAACCATTAGGATGGCGAACTCGCCACGCAAGCGCTGTGGCAACGATCGAGTCGATATCTGAAAATTCCGGATTCCATCCAGTTTCTTCTCTGATTCTGGTCGAGTCAGCGATCAATATCGCGGGGTCACCTTCGCGTCGGTCATCCCACTGCCACGGGACGCTCTTTCCTGATACTCGTTCAACACTGCGAATTACTTCAAGATTGCTGAACCCTGACCCATTTCCAAGATTATAGCTTACGGATCCGCTATCTAATCTGGATATCGCCCGGATATGCGCATCCGCAAGATCAGCAACATGTACGTAGTCACGGATGCAGGTGCCGTCGGGTGTGGGATAATTCTGCCCGAAAAGCCGTAGAGCGGGGCGTCTTCCCAGCATAGCGTCAATTGTCAGCGGTATCAGATGGGTTTCGGGATGATGGTCCTCCCCCAGACGCCCCATGCGATCTGCACCAGCTGCGTTGAAGTAGCGCAAGCACGCGTAGCGCATACCGTGAATACGGTCGGCCCAGCGCAGTGCCCGCTCGATGATAAATTTGCTTTCACCGTAAGGTGAGCCGGGATCGATCAATGCTGAGTCACTAATCGGTATCGTACGCTCACTCCCGCCGAAAAGCGCGGCGGTAGATGAGAATATGAATTTCTCTATTCCATTTCTTGTACAGGCTTCGATTAGATTTAATGATGTTATCGTGTTTTGGCGGAGATAGGTATAAGGCTCCGCCATGGAGGCACCCACAAGAGAGAGGGCTGCGAAGTGCAGCACAGCATCCCAACGCCCTTCGCTGACGAGACTGTTGGTATCTTCAGCATTTGCGAGATCGATTATCTCAAAACGTGCGCCGGTTGGGATAGCCTTTCTGTGTCCGGTGCTTAGATTATCGAGGATGACAACCTCATGCCCTGCATCAAGAAGGCTTATAGCGACATGACTACCGACAAAGCCGGCTCCGCCAGTAATTAGAAAACGCATAAGGCATCCTGTAGAATTTCTTTCGGCTTATCAAAAACTTTGAGAGATAGAAACACTAAATTTGTCGCGTTTGTCTACTATGTTGGTATGTAAATATTAATAGAAATATTATCTATATAATAATCGGAAATGATATAGTCTTGCCTGATATATAACATGAACTTATCAAATAAACAAAATGAAACAATAAGTAACCTTTCCATGTTCTCAAGCGAGAGAGGGTCTGGGTACGTAACGGCCTTTGCCGCGTACGGTGCGAAGGGTTCCATCGTCCCAGACGACCACGCCCTGGCTGATGGTTTTTCTCGCAAGACCGGTCAGGGTCATGCCTTCATAGAGCGTGTAATCGACGTTCTGATGCAGGGTGGCGGCAGAGAGGGTGCGCGAGGCAGTTGGGTCCCACAACACCAGATCGGCATCTGCCCCCGGTGCAATACAGCCCTTTCTGGGGAAGATATTGAAGATACGGGCCGTGTTGGTCGACGTGATGGCCACGAACTGCTCCGGTGTCAGGCGACCACTGACAACCCCGTGATGCCACAGCACGCTCATGCGTTCCTCGATCCCCGGCACGCCATTGGGGATTTTCGTGAAATCATCGCGGCCGCGTTCCTTCTGGTCGCGACAGAAGCAGCAATGATCCGTGGCGGTTGTCTGTAGCTGTCCCGAAACCAGCCCGCCCCACAGGGCCTGCTGATGGGATCTGGCGCGAAAGGGCGGGCTCATGACATGGCGGGCAGCGGAGAGCCAGTCCTCATTATGATAGACGCTCTCATCGAAAACGAGATGCTGCGGAAGTACCTCGCCATAAACCTTCATGCCCTTGAGACGGGCTGCAGCGATGGCTTCCGTGGCCTCGCGGGTCGAGACATGCACGATATAAAGCGGTGTGTTCTGAAGTGTCGCCAGGGTAATGGCGCGCTGGGCTGCCTCGCCTTCGACCTCGGCGGGGCGTGACAGAGGATGGGCGTGGGGGCCGGTTTCGCCCGCGGCGAGAAGCTGCGCCTGAAGGAAAGACACGGCGTCACCGTTTTCGGCGTGGACGGTGCAAAGGGCACCCAGCGCGCCCGCACGGCTCATGGAGCGCAGAAAAACGGTATCGTCGATCATCAGGGCGTTTTTATAAGCCATGAAGTGCTTGAAGGAGTTGACGCCGCCTTCCTGCACCAGGCGACCCATGTCCTCGTGTACCTGCTCGTCCCAATGCGTGACCGCGACATGGAATCCGTAATCGGCGGCGGCTTTCTCGGCCTTGCCTCGCCAGTCCTGCCACGCCTCGAACAGCCGCTGCCCGGCTGCGGGTATGACAAAATCAATGATGCTGGTCGTACCACCCGCCAGCCCTGCCGCCGTGCCGGTGTAGAAATCGTCGCTCGCGGTCGTACCCATGAACGGCATTTCCATATGGGTATGGGGGTCGATTCCACCCGGCATGACCAGCAGCCCAGTGGCATCGACCAGCGTACAATCTGTTGGCTGTTCCAGATCGGGACCTGTGGCGGCAATCCGGCCTTCATCGTCACACAGGACATCCCCGCGCATACTGCGCTCGGCTGTGACGATCGTTCCACCCTTGATGAGCAGCATGACACTGTTCTCCTGTGAGAAAGCCCGGATAAAGGAACCAGCCATAATATCGTTGTAATACCGAAATCATAAGACTAGCCTGACCAGATGGTCAATCTATTGCTGGTACGCCAAGGGTCCAGCATGGATCATGCAGGATGGCCATGCCGTAAGGGTCGTGACAAGCTCGGCAGGGCGGGGCAGTCATGACAGGGTGATCATGACGGGACGACCGGAAAGGATGGCGATGACGCAGGCACACGTGAATATGCTCTCTGGGCCGTTATCGAATGAGGATCTCGCTCCCGTGTCGGAGCGGCACTGGGCCTGGAAAGATTATCTGTTCCTGTGGATGTCCAATGTTCACAGCGTTGCGGGTTACATGACCATTGGCAGCTTTTTCACCATGGGGCTGCCGGTCAGCGCTGTCCTGTCCGGGCTTCTGACGGCGGTAATCATCGTGCATGTGCTGTGCAATCTGGTGGCGGTCCCCAGCCTGCGCGCTGGCGTGCCGTTTCCGGTGGTCATACGGGGAGCCTTCGGTGTGTATGGCGCGGTCGTTCCCGCGCTGGTGCGTGGCGTCATCGCGGTCGGCTGGTACGGCATACAGACCTGGCTCGCCTCGAACGCGATCGTTCTGTTCATCCTGCACATGGACCCCGGTGTGATGGGCTATGCGGATTCGCATCTGCATGGTGCTCTGGGGCTGTCCCTGCTGGGCTGGGGTGCCTTCCTTTTTGTCTGGCTGTTGCAGATTGCCGTGTTCTGGCGAGGGATGGAGTCCATCAGGCATTTCATCGACTGGGCAGGGCCTGCCATTTATCTTGTCATTTTCGGGCTCGATATCGCGCTTTTATGGCGCACGCACGGTGCCTTCCATCTCTCGGTTCTGCCCCAGTCGGTCGTCAGCTGGCCGGTCGCCCTTGCCGGGGTTTTCAGCGTGGCCTCCCTGACATTGGCCTATTTCTCGCCGATCATTCTCAATTTTGGTGATTTTGCCCGTTACGGCACGAGCATGTCTGACGTGCGTCGGGGCAATTTCTGGGGATTACCCGTCAATTTCATGGCGTTTGTCATGCTGGTTCTGACCACACTCGTTCTGGCGCGTTCTGCACTGGGGCGGCTGATCCTGGATCCTGCCGGAACCATCATGATGTTCGACAGCCCGACCATCATGCTTGTCGGGACGATCACCCTTGTCTCCGCCACGATCGGGATCAATATCTCGGCCAATTTCGTCTCGGCCGCGTTCGATTTTTCCAATATTGCCCCTGCCAGCATCTCATGGCGCAAAGGGGGGCTGATTGCCTCAATCGGGGCGATCCTGCTGACACCATGGAATCTCTACGCTCATCCCGAGCTTATTCATCTGACACTCGATATTCTCGGACTGTTCATTGCACCAGTCACGGGCATCCTGCTGGTTGATTATTATCACGTGCAAAAAGCCAGTCTCGATTTGCCTGGTCTTTATTCCACAGCGCCTGATGGCCCGTACTGGTACCGGGGCGGCGTCAATCGGCGCGCTGTTCTGGCATTGGCGCTATCGGTGGTGCTGGGGCTCATGGTGGTCTTCGTCCCCGCCCTGAATGGTGCGCAGAACTACGCCTGGGTGATCGGGCTTGTGACCGGCGGCGTGTTTCACTTCGGCCTTTCGGGCCTCAGCCCGCGCGGGGGAAGAGCGGCCTCACAAGAATCATGAAGGTTTCGAGCGCGGTATCATAATCGCGCTCACCCAGAGGGGCCGTGTCGAGCAGGGCCTCGAACTGGACCTGCATATCCGCATAGGCCTGTGTTCCAGACCAGAGCAGGCACAGGAAATGGGTGGGGTCTATGGGGGTCATGAGCCCCCGTGACTGCCAGCCGAGAAAGATCGCGGCATGGCGGTCTACATGGGCGCGGAGCACGTCCTTCAGAAAGCCTTCGAGCCGCTGCCCTCCTGAAAGCAGTTCCTGAGCGAAAAGCCGCGACCCTTCCGGTCGGGTACGTGAGAACGCGATCTTGGCGCGCAGATAGCCTTCCATGCCCTCAATCGGGTCACGATCGGCGCTGAGCCAGTGATCGGCATCATCCAGCCAGACATCGAGAAGTCTTTTGAGCGTGGCGTTGTACAGCTCCTCCTTGGAACCGAAATAATAGAGGATATTGGCCTTGGGGATGTCGCACAGCGCAGCAATTTCTTCCAGGCGCGTGCCGTTCAGGCCTCGCATCCCGAAGGTCGTCTCGGCGGCATTGAGGATCTGGGGCAGCATCGCCTGGCGCGGGGCACTGGGTCTTCTGGGCTTCTTGATTGTGTTGGCGTCAGACGACGCTTTTGCTCTGAAGCCACGAGGGGCGAGGTCACTGCCTGCGCTGTCATGGTGACCAGAGGCGAGATGATCCTTATGAGGCAGGATCCTTCCGGCGAGGGGCACGGTATTATCGGTCATTCCGTCCTGTCTCCTGCTTTTTCAGCCGTCGGGATCCTGTCTTGCGGGCTCACCTGGCCTCAAAAGACCTTGTCGGCGCGCAGCAGGGCGCCCAGCAGCACATTGGCACCGGCTTCGGCCTCGGCTTCGGTAATGCTTTCGGCTTCGTTATGGCTCAACCCGTCACGACAGGGGACGAAAATCATGGCGGTTGGGGTCATGCGCGCCATATAGGCGGCATCATGGCCGGGGCCGGACACAATTTCCATCGCGTCGAATCCTGCATCACGCGCGGCGTCAGACACCATCTCGATGCAGCGTCGGTCGAACGGTACGGCAGGGGCATCCCAGATCTGGCGCAGGGCAAGTTCCACCCCGGCCTGCTCGGCAAGATTGGTGAGAGCCTGCTTCATTTCCTGCTCCATCACGGCAAGCGTCGCATCCTCCGGATGGCGCAGATCGATGGTGAAGAAGGTTTCTCCCGGCACGACGTTATGGCTGTTCGGCCGGTTCTCGATCAGGCCGACAGTACCAAGACCCTTGGGTGCATGAGCCGTGGCCACATCCGATACGGCACTGATCATGCGTGCAGCCGCCAGAAGCGTGTCTGCGCGCATGGTCATGGGGGTTGAGCCCGCATGGGCATCGCGGCCTGTCACCGTGACCTCATACCAGCGCATCCCCTGCACGCCGGTTACGGCGCCGATGACCCGATTTTCGACCTCGAGGATCGGCCCCTGTTCAATATGGAGCTCGAAATAGGCGGCGACGGGGTGATCGCCGCATTGCTGCGTGCCACGGTAACCAATCGCTTCCAGTGCGTCGCCAAAACGTTCGCCGGCGCGGTCACGCTTGTCGAGAATTTCCTCCTCCGTGAACACGCCTGCAAACGCGCCGGAGCACATCATGGGGGGAGAAAACCGCGAGCCTTCTTCATTGGTCCAGTTGATAAGCTCGACGGGGTGACGCAACACATGCCCGGCTTCGCGCAATGCACGCAGCACGGCCAGGCCGCCCAGCACACCCAGAATTCCATCGAACTTGCCGCCTGTAGGCTGGGTGTCGAGATGGCTCCCCATGGTCAGGGGCGGAAGGCTGCTATCCTGCCCCTCAAGACGGGCGAACATGTTACCCAGTCGATCGACCGTGACCGTGCAGCCGAGCGCCTTGCAGGTGGCAGCAAACCAGTCACGTACCTGACGGTCCTCTTCCGTCAGGGTCAGACGCTTGATTCCCCCCTTGGGGGTCCCGCCAAAACGCGCAGTTTCCATGAGATCGGCCCAGAGGGCGCGGCCATCGATACGGATATTGCTCATGCGGCGGGAGATCCTTTCAGGCGGAGAGGCGATGCGGATTGGAGGGATGGTCAAGCCAAGTCATCTCGCCGTCAACAGGCTGCGGTGTCATGGTGATGCAATCATCCACCGGGCAGACATGGGCGCAGAGATTGCAGCCCACACATTCGTCCTCGATCACGCTGTATTCGCGACGGTTCGGCCCGGTGCTTTTGGCGATGGCCTGATGCGAGGTGTCCTCACAGGCGATATGGCACAGGCCGCACCCCACGCAGCTTTCCTGATCGATCTGCGCGATGGTGCGGAACTTCATGTTGAGCTGGTTCCAGGGTACGAAGCGCGACACGGCCCGCCCGCTCAGATCGGGCAGGGTCGCGTAATCCTTGCTGTCCATCCAGTTCGAAAGCCCGTCGATCATGTCCTCGACGATACGGAACCCGTAATGCATGGCCGCCGTGCAAACCTGTAGCGCGCTCGACCCCATGGCGAGGAATTCGGCGGAGTCCCGCCAGTTGCTGATGCCCCCCATGCCCGAAATGGGTATTCCCGCCATTTCGGGATCGCGGGCAATCTCGCCGATCATGCGCAGGGCGATGGGCTTGACCGCCGGGCCGCAATAGCCGCCGTGCGTGCCCTTGCCTCCTACGACCGGCATGGGGGCCATGGCGTCCAGATCGACCCCGATGACCGACTGGATGGTGTTGATGAGCGACACCGCATCGGCACCGCCACGACGGGCAGCGCGTGCGGGCATGAGGATATTGGTGACATTGGGGGTCAGTTTGACGATGACCGGCATGCGCGTGTTCTGCTTGCACCAGCGCGTGACCATCTCGACATACTCAGGCACCTGCCCCACGGCAGAGCCCATATTGCGCTCTGACATACCATGCGGACAGCCGAAATTCAGCTCGATTCCGTCCGCTCCCGTCTCCTCGATAAGCGGCAGAATGGCCTTCCAGCGATGCTCCTCGCACGGCACCATAAGGCTGACGATGAGCGCCCGGTCCGGGAAATCACGCTTCACGCGCTTGATCTCGGCGATGTTGGTTGCTAGCGGCCTGTCGGAAATCAGCTCGATATTATTGAGCCCCATAAGACGCTTGCCCTCGAACTGAAGGGCGCCGTAACGCGAGCTGAGATTGACTACCGGCGGGTCTTCTCCCAGCGTTTTCCACACCACGCCGCCCCATCCCGCTTCATAGGCGCGACGGACATTATATTCCTTGTCGGTGGGTGGGGCAGAGGCCAGCCAGAACGGATTGGGTGAGGTGATGCCGGCGAAACTGGTGCGCAGATCGGCCATGATCAGAGAACTCCTGTGCCGGAGAGAGAAAGATCGTCAGGAGTCAGGTCGCTGTGAATGGCCTGTGCTGCCTCGCGCCCGTCGCGTACGGCAGCCACAGTGAGATCTTCACCCGCTGTGCAGTCGCCGCCAGCATAGACGCCAGCCAGTGTGGTGCGGCCTTTTTTGTCCACCACAAGGCGGCCATTCTCGATCAGGATCTGATCCTGTGAAACCGGGTCAGGGACAAAAACCTGCCCGATGGCCTTGAGCACCATATCCGCGGCAATCGTGAAATCGACAGGGGGCGTGGCGGGGCCTGTCGACGCTTCTGCGGCTGCGTCAGTGCGTCTGAATGTCACGCCGGTGAGGGCGCCATTGTCGAATTCCAGCCGGGTTGGTGCGGCCCAGAGCCGGAGCGTGACCCCGTTGGTCTGCGCCCAGTCGCGCTCGACCTCGGTGGCCGACATGGTGGGCTCACCCCGACGATAAACCAGCGTGACTTCTTCGGCGCCGAGGCGTTTCGCCTGTACGGCGGCGTCGATGGCCGTGTTGCCTCCACCGATCACGACGACACGCCGCCCGACCTGCACCGAGGCCAGCGGGTGGGAGCGCAGATGTTCGATGAATGCCACGGCATCCTTGACGCCAGGCATGGTCTCGCCGGGGAGGCCAAGAGCCCGCACGCCGGACAGGCCGATTGCCAGAAAGACGGCATCGTAATCCTGTCGCAACGTGGCGAGGTGGATTGTTTCGCCCAGAATGGCCCGTCCCTGATAATGAATGCCGCCGATTGCCATCAGGAAATCGATTTCCTTCTGGGCAAAATCATCCGCCAGCTTGTAGGCGGCAACACCATATTCATTCAGGCCGCCCGCCTTTTCGTGCCGGTCGAACAGCGTCACCTCATGACCGTGCATGGCCAGACGATGAGCACAGGCGAGGCCCGCAGGGCCGGCGCCCACGATGGCGATATGTCGCCCCGTCGGGGTGGCGCGTGTGAAAGGGTGGGTGTCCTGGGCCATCTGCCAGTCTGTGGCGTAGCGCTGCAGGGCGCCGATACGAACAGGTTTATGGGTTTCGATGGCGGTGTGCACACATTTCTGTTCGCACAGGATCTCGGTCGGGCAGACGCGGGCGCAGGAGCCGCCGAGGATGTTTGATTGCAGGATGGTCCTGGCCGCACCGGCCGTGTTCCGCGAGGCAATGGCCTTGATGAAACGCGGAATGTCGATATCGGTCGGACAGGCCTCGATACAGGGCGCGTCATAACAATAGAAACATCGATCGGCTTCCAGCGCTGCCTGTTCGGGGGTCAGTCCCGGATGGGCATCCGCGAAATTTCGCGCCAGAATATCTTGGGGCAGGCGACCACAGGCAATATCAGGGCGCATGGGAGAATCCGGTTCTGTTTGTTCCGTAAAACGAACGTTACGGTCGGGATGATGCGCACTGCAAGTAAAATTTGACCATATGTTCAGATATCTCGCGGCGAAAATTTCCTGACTGATCCCGATGCAGGGCGCGGCGGTCAGAACAGCGGGGGCAAGGAAACATGTCGCACACCTGTCTGTTCCGATATCGATACATAATCCGTGCTAGCAAGGGGGATACCGGGGGAGGTGGATCGCTTGCGCGATGCCGTGATGGCAAAGAAGTGGAACATTTTTGCATCTGGCCCAGAAAGCGTTACCGGATTGGAACGCCCCTTCCGCAGGCGCTATAGGGTGAAGCGCTGGTCACGACAAAGCAAAGAGTGGGGATAAACGATGAGAATGATCGGGCTTCTGGGCGGTATGAGCTGGGAGAGCTCGGCCATGTATTATCGTCTGCTCAATGAGGGTGTGCGTGACAGGCTCGGTCCTGCCTCGTCTGCACGCTGCCTTTTGTGGTCATTCGACTTCGCCGAGATCAAGGATCTCCAGCATCGTGGCGCATGGGATGTTCTGACCGAGCGTCTGATTGAGGCCGCGCGTCATCTGGAAAAGGCGGGAGCGGATGATCTGGTAATCTGCACGAACACCATGCACTGCGTGGCGGATGCGGTGCAGGCGCAACTATCGATTCCCATCCTGCATATCGCTGACGCCACCGGCGAACAGATCAGGCAAAGCGGCTTTCGCCGCATCGGGCTGTTGGGCACGCGCTTCACCATGGAGCAGGATTTCTACAGGAAGCGACTGACCGAGCGTTATGGTCTGGAGGTGATCATTCCCGACGAACGGGACCGCATGGACGTGCATCGTATCATCTATGAAGAGCTCGTGGCCGGGCAGATCAACCCGTCATCCCGCGCGCTTTATCGCGCCATCATGGCCCGCCTTGTCGCTTCGGGTGCTGAGGCGATCATTCTGGGATGCACGGAAATCATGCTGCTTGTCGGGGCTGAGGATTGCACGGTGCCGCTTTTCGATACGACAGCCCTGCATGTTCACGCCACACTCGAAAAGGCATTGGCCGACTGACGAGATGTCCGGAAAGGTATGGAAAATGGCCGTCCCCTGAGGGGGGAGGCTGAGCGCGCGTCATTAACGCACCATCACAGCGATTAAGGGCTATCGCCGGGCAGGCTGGTGGTCTGCCGTGGTCTTTGGCGTAGCGAACGTCATTGTGAAGCAGGTTGTCACAATATGTTGCGAAAAAGCAACGACGTCCAGTATTTTTCGTTATCGTTGCGTTATAGATACCAAACCGGAAAAATTTCCTTACGGTGTGTTTCATTATTTTTACGAAACATATTCACGGGGAGTCTCACGATGGTGCGCCGGGTAACATTGCCTTATCGTCACAGGGGCCTGCGGCAGAGCACATTGATGGTTGCCCTGTTCTGCACAGTGTTTGCTGCGCCGGCAGAGGGCCTTGCCCAGACCATCGCTCAGGGGGCGGGAACCGCGCACAAGAAGACCACCGCGCGTCGGTCATCCCACGCGACGAAAAAACCCGCTCATGCAACGGCCAAGGCAACATCCTCGAAGGTGGGCGTGGCGGCAGGGAGCGCTGGTGGCAGCGCAGCGTTAACCGGTGCAGGCACTGCATCGCAAAACGGCGCGTCGAGTGCTGCCGCCCAGCCTGCCCTGCCTTTCTCAAGTGGCGTGGAAACGGCGGATTCCTCGCCGCAGAAAGAGACCATCATCGTCACCGGCACGCGCCTGTCGCAATCGCGCCTGACGAATGTCATGGCAGGATCGACCCTGGGTGGGGAACAGATCCGACGCCGGGGATATTACGATCTCGGTACGGCCCTGCTGCGCGAAAATCCGGCAATCAGCCAGGGTGGCAATTCCACCATCGGTAACCAGGGCAGCTTTGGGGCGGGTCAGTCCTTTATCGGCCTCCTCAATCTGGGCGCCCAGCGTACGCTGACCCTGATCGATGGCATGCGTATGGGCGGTGGCGCGACAGCCTCGATCTATGGTTCCGGTTCGGGCTCGCAGGTGGATGTGAGCACGATTCCGACCTCGCTCATCAAGGGTATCGATACGCGCCTCGGCGGCGCGGGCGCGGCCTATGGTGCCGACGCCGTGGCAGGCGTGATGAACTATACGCTCGATGACCACTTCACCGGTGTCGATTTCAATGCCCAGGGTAACTGGTCGCAAAAGCTCGATGCACCGGGTGAGAAACTGACCTTCAAGGCTGGCCGCAATTTCGACCATGACAAGGGCGGCATGGTCTTTGATGTGGAATACCGCAACCAGGGCGGTATGGTCGCCAATGACCGGCCTGATGTGTTCGGGCGCGACGCGGTGCTTTATCATCGCGTGCCGCTCGGGCAGAGCTCGCCCTATACCTATGTTCTGGGTGCTGGCTCACGGTTCATCCAGAACTCTGTGACCGGTATTCCCATGATCACCGGTGATTACGGCAATCTGCCGGTCTATGCGGGGTCTGCTGGCGCCGCGCTGGCCGGTCAGGCCAATAACGCCGTGGCCAATGGCGCCAATATGCCGCTCATGTTCAGTCAGAATGGCCAGTCGCTCATTCCGCTTCAGGCAAATGCCTATCTCAAGGGAGACACCACGCACGGCATCGGCGGGAACGGTATCGCCCTTCAGGACTACAATCAGTTGATCGCCCCCAATGACAAGCTGAACCTGACGTTGCTTGGGCATTACGACATTACCCGGCACATTCATGCCACATGGCAGGGCTGGTATGCCCGTGGCAGCGCCGAGAGTCAGGTGGGTCAGGGCACATGGAGCACGACCCAGTTCGACAATCCCCTGACGCTCAATACGGCTGGCCCGATGAGCAGCAGCTACTACACCAACGATGTCGTCAACGGCGCCTATGCGCTGAGCACGAGCAATCCCTATCTTACCAGCGCCGAGCAGCAGACGATCAGGAATGCGCTCGCTGCCAATGGCCAGCCGACAGACACCTTCTACCTGAACCGTCTGAACCAGGACCTCGACGCCGGTCTGTATCGCACGAAGGTGCAGATGTACCGCTTCCAGGGCGGGCTTGCCGGTGATTTCAATGCAGTGGGGCGCAAGTTCGACTGGAAAGTGCGTGGTGAATACACGCGCTACATGAACAATACTTGGACGCCTTCCATCGTCATTCCCAACCTCGTCAATGCCCTCAATGCAGTGCGTGATTCCAGCGGCAATATCGTGTGCGCTTCGGGCTATCAGAATGCACCCATCGCCACGCGCAGTTCGACCTGTGAACCACTCAATCCATTCGGCTATAACCAGATGACGCCGGGCGCACGTGACTATGTCATTTCAGATGCCCATTCGCGCAACAACAACACCCAGCGCGATATCCAGGCCGAACTGAGCTCAACGGTGTTCCGCCTGCCCGCAGGCGATATCCGGTGGGATCTGGGCTATGAGCATCGCCGCGAAGGGTATCATTTTGATCCGGGCGCGTTCTTCCGCGGCTGGCCGCAGGGTGATGGCACGTATCAGCAATACGGCAACAGCACGGCTATTCCGCCCACGGGTGGTGCGTATCATACGCATGAAGCTTTTGGCGAGCTAGACGTACCTTTCGTCTCGCCGACCATGAACGTGCCGGGTATCTATAACCTGTCGGCCACAGCCAATGGTCGCTTCATCAATAACAGCATGACCGGCAATTACTGGACCTACATGTTCGGCGGTGCCTGGTGGCCGACCGAGGATTTCGGCCTGAGCGGCAATTATGCCCAGTCCGTGCGTAATCCCTCCGTGACGGAACTGTTTTCGCCCCGCTCCACCGATTACGAATCAGGCGTTGATCCGTGCTCCGACGCAGGTGTCGGTTCCGGCCCCAACCCGGCCATTCGTGCAGCAAACTGCGCGAAGGCAGGCATCACCCAACCCTTCACCTCCAACTTCAATTTCTACACCATTCCGGGCAGCGCAGGCGGCAATAGCAACCTCAAGAACGAAACCTCAAAGAGCTATACGGGCAGCCTCGAATTCCGGCCGCATTTCGTGCGTGGCCTCGACATGAAGGCGTCTTTTGTGGACGTGAAGGTGAAAAACGCCATCACCTCACTGGGCGCGCAGGATCTGATGAATGCCTGCTATGACTCGTCCAGCTACCCGTCCAATGCCTTCTGCAATACCTTCACACGTGATTCCTCCGGGCAGCTCTCGACCTTCAGCGCAGGCTATTACAACATTGCCAGCTATGAGACGCAGGCTTTGCAGGCAACCTTCGACTACTACGCTCCCCTGTCGCGTTTCGGGCTGGGCGACGGTGCCGGTGAAATCGATCTGAGCGGCAACTACGTTCACTATCTCAAGAGCCAGAACACCTATCTGGGCAGCACCTATTTCCTCTCGGGAACGACAGACGCACCCAATGACAACTTCACGCTCAACCTGAACTACATGCGCGGTCCGTTCTCGGCCCAGTGGCAGACGCTCTGGTATGGGCCGACCCAGTACGCGGTGCAGGTACCGGCCACGCGTTATCAGGATAACAAACGCCCCTCATTTGCCTATTTCAATCTCTCCCTGGCGTATGAGATTACCAGGAATCTCGCGGCCAATTTCGTTATCAACAACATCACCGATGCCCTGCCGAAGGACCCGGGCATCTATGATACCAACCGTTATTACGAGGCCTTTATCGGACGGAGCTTCCAGCTCAATATCGGCGTGCATTTCTGATGCAACCGCACCCCTCTGCAAAAGCAGAGGGGTTTTTCGACGCGCCTTTCCCGATGGTCCTGAAAGTGGCGCGGCACAGGGAAAACCTTTTGCCTTGCGGGAGCGTTGCCTGTTACGGCCCCATTTTCAGGATCATCTGTCTCTTGCGCCCATTCATTTTCGGTACGCTTTTCGTCGTTGTCATTCTGAACTGGCTCTGGCCGCTTCCTCTGGCACTTCCCGTCAAACTGGCTGCGATCATCCTGATCGTTGGAGCGGCGCTCTTTCACCAGTGGAGCCGCCTTTCTTCCGGCTCTGTCTTTGCGCCGGAAATGCCGCGCCCTGTGGTCATCCTGTTCAACTGGGCCTTCGGCGCCCTGATGTTCGTGACCGTCGGGCAAATCTTGGTTGATAGTGTCGCGGCTCTGTTGGCATTGGTGCAGTGGCATGGAATCGTGATCGGCACGATCCCGCGCGTAGCGATCGGTGGGCTTGCTGCCTTGCTGTCGGCGCTGGGAGTATGGAATGCCGTTCGTGTACCGCCGGTCAGGCATGAGACAGTCAGCATCGCGGGGCTCGATCCTGCTTTTGACGGTTATCGTATTGCCCAGCTAACCGATCTGCACATCACCCGGGTTTTCCCGCGTCGCTGGGCCGAGGAGGTGGTGTCACGCACCAATGCCATCGGGGCAGACCTGATCGTCGTGACCGGGGATTTTATCGATGGATCGGTGGCCATGCGCCGCGACGACGTTGCCCCGCTCGCGCAACTGGCGGCCCCTGACGGGCTGATGGCCTGTCCGGGTAACCATGAATATTTTTTCGATTATCGCGAATGGATGCAGCATATCGGTTCGCTCGGCTTTCACATGCTGCTCAACACGCATCGGCTCATCACCCGTAACGGCGCGTCGCTGGTGGTTGCGGGTGTGACAGATCACTCCGCAGCCGGTCATGGTGAGGCCAGGCCCGATCTGGCGGCGGCGCTGGCAGGACGTCCTGAAGGCGCTCCTGTCATACTGCTCGATCATCAGCCCGGTGGCGCGCGTGAGGCTGCCGCTCAGGGCGTGGCGCTTCAGCTTTCGGGCCATACGCATGGGGGGATGATCTATGGTCTCGACCGCATGGTGGCGCGTGGCAATAACGGCTTTGTTTCCCGCCGCTACGAAATTGGCACCATGACGCTTTACGTAAGCAACGGCACCGGTATCTGGCCCGGCTTCGCACTTCGCCTTGGCAGACCCTCCGAAATTACCTGCTTTCACCTCAGATCCGCCTGATCGCTGGCGCGAAAAGGGTAGGGCGCGTCACAGTCTGGAAGGCTATGGCCCTGCTGTATGCACGGCCGTATGAAGCTGCTACGTCCCGCAGGAATAAAGGCGGTTGTGATAACCGTGCGGCCGGTCAGGGCGCAGGCCGGGGATATCGTGCCTCGGCGATGAAGCAACGACATGCTGGCGATGGACAGGGGAAGAGGATGGGCCGTTATTGCGTTACGGTAACGTGCGAGGCACGTCGCGGAATTGTGGCTGTGATCTCGGGGTATCTCGCAGGAAAAGACTGCAATATCCGCGATAGCTCACAGTTCGACGACGTCGAATCAAACCGGTTTTTCATGAGGACCAGTTTTCTGGCCGAGGCGAATACGAGCCTTGAGGAATTGCAGCGCGATTTCGCCCCGATCGCCGCGCAATACGGCATGACCGCCACCTTCCATGACGAAAATGAGCGTCTGAATGTCGTGATCATGGTGTCACGGTTCGGCCACTGCCTGAACGACCTGCTCTATCGCACCCGTATCGGGGCCCTGCCGATCAATATTGTTGCGGTGATTTCCAATCATCTGGATTTTCAGAAGCTGGTGGTCAACCACGACATACCCTTCCACTACATCCGGGTGACGAAGGAAAACAAACCCGAGGCCGAAGCGCAGCAGCTTGCCATCATTCGCGACAGCGGGGCGCAGCTTGTGGTGCTGGCGCGCTATATGCAGGTTCTGTCTGATGAGATGTGTCAGGCCCTGTCAGGGCGCACGATCAACATCCATCACTCCTTCCTGCCCAGTTTCAAGGGCGCTCATCCCTACCATCAGGCTCATGCGCGTGGCGTCAAGCTGATCGGTGCGACCGCGCATTATGTCACGGCGGAACTCGATGAGGGGCCGATCATCGAGCAGGATATCATTCGCGTATCGCATAACCAGTCACCTGAAGACTACGTCACACTGGGACGTGATGTGGAAAGTCAGGTGCTGGCACGCGCAATTCATGCCCATGCTCACAGACGTGTGTTTCTCAACGGCCGTAGCACGGTGGTCTTTCCCGCAAGCCCGGGATCCTTTGCCTCGTCACGTAACGGCTGAACCAGACAGAGCCCCTGTTGCACGGGATCGCTGTCAGTGGCGATTACCGGGCGATGGGCATGGCGGTTCTGGGATCCATCACCCTTTGCCGATGCGTTGGCCAATCCAGTCCATGGTGCGCCCGAGATTACCGAATGGGTAGAAATGCAGGCTTGCCGGGCCATGCGCGTCGGCAAGCTGCTCTTCAAGCTGGGTGATCAGCTTGTCCGGTCCGGCGCTTCCCAGTAACTTGCCAAGCGATATGCCATATCGGGAAAGCACGGAAGCAGAGGCCCCTACCCCGCAGCGTGCGGCAAAACGCAGCAGGGAGGCGATCGACGCAGGTCCCGGAACGCCTATCCTGACGTGGCATGTGATCCCACGTTCACGCAGGCGCATCAGCCATGTCGTAATGGCCTGAGCATCGAAGCCGAATTGCGTGACGATTTCGGGCGTCATGCCCCGTGCCTCGATATCGCGGCATTTATGCTCCAACACCGTCCAGCCTTGTTCAGGCGTCATGAGGGGATGGCCTTCCGGATATCCCCCGATACCGACAACCCTGATCCCTGCTTTCTCGAACAGGCCGGTTGCCAGCAGGGCAGCGCTGTCGGCAAAAGGGCCTGCAGGCTCGGACGGGTCCCCTGCGACAATGAAGCATCGCTCAATCCCGGCCTCGGCCACCATCTGTGCCAGCAGGGTCTCGCAGGCCGCTTTCGAGGGAAGGCGTCGGGCAGAGAAATGCGGCACAGGAAGCAGGCCAAGAGTCCTGATGGTGCGGATGGCCTCCAGACGCGCTGCTTGCGTGTCATTGGCCAGATGGGGGATCATGACAGGTGTGACTGGCTCCAGGGGCAATGCTCCCGATGACATCATGCCTTTCAGGGATGGCAGATCCCTGGTCGTGACTTCGAGCGAAAAGCGCCAGAGCCGATCCGGATCGTGTGCCCCGTCCCTTTTCCCCGTTGATTGCACCGTCATGGCGTCCCCCTGCCCGTTATGGGGATCATGCCCTGTGTTGTCGTTCAGGGCTGCATGAATCTGGAGAGGCGATAGATTTGAATTGCCCGGCATGATGCAGGAGCGGGCGTGCGGCCTTGTCATGGGCCATACTGCATACCTGACCGATCAGTATGACATGATCTCCCGCCGTTACCTGCTGCACGAGATCCGTGGTGAAGACCGCCCCTGCGCCTTTCAGAACCGGCAAGCCGTCGTGCGGCTCGAACAGATCCTGCAATGCATCGTTGCGTCGTCCCGCAAAATGCAAGGCATGGGCCTCCATATCCCGCGCAAGAACACTGACGGCAAACCGGCCAGCATGGCGGACCCGCGCCAGAAGCGTGGAACGCGCACCAACACAGACACCAATCAGGGGTGGGTCGAGCGAGACCGACATGAAAGCGCTGACCGTCATGCCGTGATCGCCCTCCTCTGTGCGTGTCGTCACAACCGTGACGCCGGTCGCGAACTGCCCACAGCAGGCGCGCAGGGCTTTTGGATCAAGGCTGTTTTGGGCCTTGATGTCTGGGCCGGGCTTCAGGGGGGCTTCTGTCATGATTTCTGCCGAATCTTCGTTTAATGAGCGCGGCAAATGCGGCCCTGCCGCCATTGGGGCCGAATCCTGAAAAACAGGCCGGTCAGCTTTCGCGGCCAACCGGCATCGTCTTGCGCATGATCGGGAGGGTGGGATCAGGCGCAGGTCAGCTCGCGACGGACGATCTCGGCACCGGCGGCGAGAGCCTGGAGTTTGCCTCTGGCCACGTTGCGTGAAAGTGGCGCCATGCCGCAATTCGTGCAGGGGCAGAGATTTTCGGCATCAACAAACTGAAGCGCCTTGCGCAGAGTATCCGCAACTTCTTCCGGGGTTTCGATGCGGTTGCTTGCGACATCGATGGCCCCGACCATCACCTTCTTGCCTCGCAGCAATTCGATCAGTTCCATCGGCACGTGGGAGTTCTGGCATTCCAGCGACACGAGATCGATGTTCGAGGCCTGCAGCTTCGGGAAGGTGCGTTCGTATTGGCGCCATTCATGGCCCAGCGTCTTTTTCCAGTCTGTATTGGCCTTGATGCCATAGCCGTAGCAGATATGGACGGCGGTCTGGCATTTCAGCCCTTCAATGGCGCGCTCCAGCGTGGCAATGCCCCAGTCATTGACCTCGTCGAAAAACACGTTGAAGGCTGGCTCATCGAACTGGATGATGTCCACACCGGCCTGCTCCAGCTCACGGGCTTCGGCATTGAGAATGGCAGCAAATTCCCAGGCCAGTTTCTCGCGGCTTTTGTAGTGCGCGTCATACAGCGTGTCGATCATGGTCATCGGGCCGGGCAGCGCCCATTTGATCGGCGCCTTGGTCTGCTGACGCAGGAATTTTGCATCCTCGACAAAAACCGGCTTCTCACGCGCGACTGCACTCACGACTGTGGGTACGCTGGCCTCGTAGCGGTTGCGAATGGTGACGGTCTCGCGCTTCTCGAAATCGACACCGGCGAGATGCTCGATGAAGGTGGTTACAAAATGCTGGCGTGTCTGCTCGCCGTCGCTGACGATATCGACGCCTGCCACCTGCTGCTCAAGCAGCGAGACGCGAAGCGCATCCTGTTTGGCCTCAACCAGAGCCTCGCCCCCCATTTTCCAGGGGGACCAGAGCTTTTCGGGCTCGGCAAGCCATGAGGGCTTTGGCAGGCTGCCAGCAGTTGCGGTGGGGAGAAGCTTCTTCATGAAATATGACTCTTCAGAGGGGTGGCCCACAGGGATGGCCCACAGGGGCGGCATAGTGATGCAGAATGAAGGGCTCAGGCCGCGTATCGGCTGGACCATTGCTCGAGAAGGGTTTTGTGCGGCGCAATGAAATGTTCGCCTGCAAATCGTCCCTGCTCGATGGCGAGGCGCGTGCGCTCCTCGCGGTCATAGACCACACGGGTGTTGGAGTAATCGTTCTGGCGCAGGCTGGGCTTGTAGCGTGAGGCGGCAGCCGAGTTCGCGTTGTAGATTTCCGGGCGATAGATACGCTGGAAAGTCTCCATCGTGCTGATCGTGCTGATCAGTTCGAGAGGCGTATAATCATTGAGCAGATCGCCAAAGAAATAGAAGGCGAGGGGCGCGACGCATCCGGGCGGCATGAAATAACGCACCTGCATCCCCATCTTGCCAAAATAGCTTTCGGTCAGTGAGGTCTCGTTGGGTGTGTATTCCACGCCCAGCACGGGATGCTCATTGGTGGTGCGGGTATAGATCTTGTTTTCCGAAACGCTCAGGCAGATCACGGGGGGCTTTGTGAAATGGGCTGCGTAGGCCTCAGACGCGATGAAAGCCTTGAAGATCCTGCCATGCAGAACGCCGAAATCATCGGGAACTGAAAAACCGTCACGTCCGCGATTATGCTCGGGCAGGAGCACGCTGAAATCATAGTCGCGCACATAGGATGAGAAATTATTGCCTACGATGCCCTCGATGCGCTTGCCACTGGTCCGGTCGATGATTGTGGTCCTGAGGAGCTCGATGGCAGGAAAGCTCTCACCAGACCCGGTGATATCCATGTCGATGGAGACGATATCGAGTTCGAGCGCATAGCGATGACCCTCAGGGTTGTCCCATCGAGCGAGATCGTTGAAGCGATGATCGATCATGTGCAGCGCCGCCCGCAGGTTTTCCTGACGGGATTCACCTCTCGCGAGATTGGCGAAATTGGTGGTCAGCCGCGTACCGGGAGCCGGCGCATAGTTTTCGTCAAACCGGAGGCTTTTGACCTTGAAGGTGAAATCGCGGGTCATGATGGGCGGGTATCCTCTACTGGAACCTGTTTTCCGCGCCACGTTGGAAGTGCCGCCGCGCGGTGCGAGCGAGGCCCGTTTATCCGGCGTGACCCATCATGAAGACAAATGATTATAATTCGTCATAACATGACAATCTGTCATGTCATTCCTCGTCGTGTCAGAAAGACACGCGGGATGCTGTAGGCCCGGCGCCGTTGATCATCGGCGTCATGAGTCGATTTTGACACTGGCTGCCAGTTTGATGAATCCGTCCAGATATGGGGGTGCCGTACCCGTGCGGTGGCCCAGGTGGATGGATTTGAGAATTCCGTTACCAATCCTGACTCCTTTCACCCCTCTCACCTTGCGTAGCAGCCAGTCCGGTGTGGCGCTGACAGCCCGTCCGGATGCCACAAGGCGCAGCATCAGATCGGTGGTTTCCACTGTGCGGTGCCGCCGCGGCAGGGCATGGGCCGGGACGAGGAATTGCGTGTAGATATCGAGCCGCTCGCGCGAGACGGGATAGGTGATCAGCGTTTCGGTTGTAAGGTCGGAAGGTTCGATATGGTGTTTCTGCGCCAGAGGGTGCGTGTCGGACACGGCCAGTACGAGCTCGTAGTCGAAGACGGGCGTGAAGGTGAGCTCCGGGCGCGCAATCGGATCGGGCGTGACGAGAATATCGATTTCATGGCCGAGCAGAGCCGTCAGGCCGCCAAACTGAAAGGCGGTCGTGACGTCGAGTTCGACATCAGGCCACGCAGCAAGAAACGGATCGACCACCTGCATCAGCCAGTCCTGACAGGGGTGACATTCCATACCGATACGGATCGAGCCCCGCCGACCGCGCGCATAATCTTCCAGCACACCGGCGCCATGCTCAAGCTGAGGCAGGACGCGCTGGGCGAGCCCGAGCAGATAGTCACCGGCGAGGGTAAAGCGCAATTTGTGGCCTTCGCGTTCGAACAGCTTGACGCTGTAACGGTCCTCGAAACGGCGGATGGCATGACTGACGGCTGACTGGGTCAGGCATAATTGTTCTGCTGCCTGTGTCAGGCTGCCGGTGCGATGGATTTCACGCAAAATGGCCAGCGGCTGAATGTCGATCATGATCCATGAATATCCGTCAGGTTTCCCTCATCTGTGATGAATTTCAGGCAGGAATCAAGCAGATGGTCTGGCGTGATCACGATCCGGGAGCGCGAACAGCATCTCTCTGGCCCCGGCACGCCGCTCCGGTTTTCGTGCCCCGGAGATGCAGCCGGCCTCGGACGTTCGGCAGGGAGATGGCGGTTTCAGCTGCAGTGAGCGCGGTGAGTGGTCAAAAACAAGCTGGCGCAGCCCTTATGGGATACGCCAGCAAGGTTACGATCTGCCGACTTACGCCATCTGAGGGCTTAGATTAGCAACGTCACTCAGCAAGCTGGCCCCAATGGGCTGCCAGCCAAGGCGTTGCTGCGTCTTCTGACTCGAGGCCGTCATGTCCTTGCTGACGAAGCTATATAACCAGCCGAAATGAGCCATTGCCTCATCCTCGCTCAGTCCGGTGACGGGCAAGCCGAGAGTTTGCCCGATCCTTTCCGCAATGGCGCGTACCGACACACCTTCTTCCGCCGTTGCATGATAGCGTGCGCCGTGGGCCTGTTTTTCAAGCGCCAGACGATAGAGTGTGACGGTGGCCGAAACAGGGGCTGCCGACCAGCGATGATCTGTGTCCGCAATATAGGCGGCACGCCCTGTCTCGCGGGCGAGCTGGATCAGGAATGTCACGAGGCCCTGACGCGCCGTATCGTGAATTTGCGACAGACGCACCAGCGAGACATTCCGGCCGCGATCAATCATCCCCTGCGCTGCGATTTCCGAAATGACCCGTGGATTCTTGTGCTGGGCGTTAAAGACATCCTCATCCGCGCACGCGCCGGGATGGGCTTCGCCGAACAGCGTTGTGGAGGTGATTACAAAGGGGCGGTTCGAACCCTCAAGCGCCTCACCGATGGCGTCGATAGCGCGTTGGTCTTTCTCGCAATTGGCAAGATAATGCGCGAAGTCATGGTCGAACGCGGTATGGATAACGCCGTCGCTCCCTGCCGCTCCTGCGCGCAGGCTGGCGAGATCCTCAAGATCGCCGTGCAGCGCCTCTGCACCTGCGGCCTGAAGTCTTTGTGCGCCAGCCGTCGAGCGCGTCAGGCCAAGCACCTGATGGCCAGCCCCAATAAGTTCCGCAACGAGTTTGGCGCCGATAAAACCGTTCGCCCCGGTCAGAAAAACGCGCATGATCCAGCTTCCTCAGTTGTCAGATCATGATTATGGCCGCCATAGTCATCCTGTTACAGTAGTGACGTTATCATAGTACCAGCACTGACAGGCTTGCCGTGACATCTCCCACCGCCCTTGGCGCCTATTTGCGAGATAGGCGTGATCGTCTCGATCCGGCGGCTTTCGGCTTTCCCGCCACAAGGCGACGCACGCCGGGGCTGCGCCGGGAGGAAGTCGCGCAACGCGCCAATATCAGCCCCACATGGTACACCTGGCTGGAGCAGGGGCGGGCGGGTTCGCCCTCGGCGGATGTGCTTGATCGTATTGCCAAGGGGATGCTGCTGACCGAAGCAGAGCGGGAGCATCTGTATATGCTGGCGCTCGGGCATCCGCCGGAACGGCGGTACAGGGCGGCCGAAGGCATCACGCCGCGCCTGCAACGTGTGCTTGATGCGCTCACCTGGAGCCCAGCCATCGTCAAGACAGCCTTGTGGGATGTCGTTGCCTGGAACAGGGCTGCCTCCTGTGTGCTCACCGATTACAGCAAGCTGGCGCGGGAAGACCGCAATATCCTCAAGATCGTCTTTTGTACGCCCCGTATACGCGCGATGCAGACAGACTGGTCGAGCCTTGCTTATTCAGTGGTCGCGGCTTTTCGTGCCGATGTGGTGCGGGCTGGTGCTTCTGCCGAGATCGACAGGCTTGTCGCTGAGCTGAGCGCTGCCAGCCCGGATTTCGCGGCGCTCTGGCAGCATAATGACGTGTTGCAGCAGGGTGAGGGAACCAAGCGCCTGCAACATCCTGCGGTGGGGCTGATCGAACTCGAATATTCAGGGTTCGCGGTCGATGGGCGGCCAGATCTGGGCCTGATCATCTACAATCCGGCTACAGAAGGCGATCTTGAGCGCATCCAGCGCCTCATGGCAGAGACACCTTCGGACAGTGGCGTCCCGGTGGCTGACGGGGGTGGCCCGAACTGATGTGATGTGTCGGATGCGGGCAGGCCGTAGCTGGAGGCTCAAGACGCCGCCTACAGATATTCGCTTTTGAATGAGAGGCGCGATTTGCCTGTAAGGGATTGGCCGTGAACTTCCTGACCCTATCAGGGTGCAGGACAACAGACGACCAAGCAGTAAAATGCCAGACTGTCTGACTTGAAACGCTGTTCTGTTTTTCTAGAAATTCCGCATCTGCGTCATCGCTTTGTACCGAAAAATCCGGCCTGTAGCGTGGTGTCCCGTACGGGATTCGAACCCGTGTTACCGCCGTGAAAGGGCGGTGTCCTAGGCCTCTAGACGAACGGGACTGGAGGCGTGAGCGGCTGATTATCTCACCCCCGGATGGGGGTCAACCCTAAATCGTGGCAGCGTCCAAAATAAAAAAGCTCAGCATATCCTGACCGTTCCACTGCTCGCAGCGCAGTTGCCCCGCCACGTGAAGTACCGGCATGGCCCGGTCTTCCAGCAGGGCAGCGAACGCCTTGTCTGCGGCGCGAAAGACCAGACCACGCAGCCTGCCACCATCCTCGCCCTGCAGGATGACACGCAGCGTGTTGCCATCGCGCCCGATACGCTCGGTCTTGACGGCACGAACGCGGCTGATGGCAATGACCGGCTCTTCATGGCCAGCCCCGAAGGGGCCGAGGCGTGCCAGCTGTGCGGCAATTTCCGTCGTTGCTCCACGAAGGGTCAGTACGCCGTCTATGCATAGTGAGTCGTGGCGCGGGCGGAGTCTGGCCTGGGCAAGCGCCTCGTCAAGGAACTGGTGGAATTCCGCTGCTCTTGCTGCGTCAAGAGAGAACCCGGCCGCCATGGCGTGACCGCCACCGGTAAGAAGCAACCCCGACTGGCAGGCATTGATTACAGCCGCGCCAAGGTCGATGCCCGGCACAGAGCGGGCCGAGCCCTTGATCCTGCCATCCCGAAGAGCGCCAACCAGCACAGGCCTGTTGCAGCGCTCACGGATACGACTGGCGACGATACCTACAACACCCGGATGCCAGTCCTCGCCATGCAGGAACAGGGCCGCGTGACCAGCCTCTAGCTGCGCTTCGGCTTGGGCATAGGCATCGTTGAGGATATCTGCCTCGACAGTCTGGCGCTGCCGGTTGATTTCATCGAGTTTTTCGGTCAGTGCGCGGGCCTCGAACGCATCGTCGCTCAGGAGCAGCTTTACCCCGAGTTCGGCTTGCGCAATACGGCCGCCCGCGTTGATTCGTGGCCCGATGGCAAAGCCACAGGCCATGGCGCTGGCTGTTTCTTTCACCCCTGCCACGGAGGCCAAGGTGGACAGGCCCAGCCGCTCGCCACGGCCCATTACACGCAGGCCTTGGGCGACGAAAGCGCGGTTGAGGTCGCGCAGGGGCATCACATCGCAGATTGTGGCCAGTGCCACCAGATCGAGCTTGCGCAGCAGGGCAGGCTCCTCATGCGCGTCAAACCAGCCCGACGCGCGCAACGTCCGGCAGGTAGCAATCAGCGCAAGGAAGGCGACGCTCGTGGCGCAAAGATGCCCTAGCCCCGACTCGCAGTCGAGGCGGTTGGGGTTGACCACCAGACAGTCAGGCAGAATGGCCCCGTCTGGCTTGTGATGGTCCAGCACGATAATATCACCATCCTCTTTGAGGCTGGTGAGCAGATCAACGGAGGCCGTCCCGCAATCGACACAGATAAGTAGGCTCGCCCCTTTGGAGCGCAGGCCTTCAAGGGCTGGCCCGTTGGGGCCATAACCCTCCTTCTGCCGGTCGGGAATATGGAAAAAGACCGGGCATCCCAGCTCGCGAAGCGTTTCGGTAAGAAGGGTGGTGCCACAGGCACCGTCGACATCGTAATCACCGAAGACGCCAATGGTCTCACCCGTCTTGACGGCGTTGGCCAGTCGCAGGGCAGCGTCATTCATGCCTGTCAGGCAGGACGGGTCTGGCAGCCAGTCGCGCAGTTTCGGGTCGAGAAAAGCCGGAATACGGGCGGCATCGACCCCGCGGCTGTGCAGGATGCGGGCCAGTAATTCGGGAATGGCAGCGCGTTGCGCGATGGCCAGGGCGATGCGACCATCACCGCTGGCCAGCCTGTCATCGCGCCAGACCCAGGAACGCTGACTGCCACTTTCATGGACAGAAAGAACCGGTTCTGGCGAAGCGATGATCGTGGGAGCGTCAGACATACGCTCCTTTATAGGGTGGGATCAGTGACCTGCCCACGTCTTGGTGGTGAAATTGTGCCGCCCTTCAATGAAGCGCACCGTGGCAGACTTGGAGCGCATGACGATGGAATGAGTGCGGGCAACGGTCGGGCCGTAGAAGCGCACACCACGCAGCAATGTTCCGGTCGTGACACCAGTCGCCGAGAACAGCACGTCGCCACGGGCCATGTCATGCAGGCCGAGCTTGCGGGTCGGGTCATTGCCCGGATCCATCGAGCGGGCGCGCTCGATCTGGCTCTCATCCTCGAACATCAGGCGGCCCTGCATCTGCCCACCCACGCAGCGCACGGCTGCGGCAGCCAGAACACCTTCCGGCGCGCCACCCGAACCCGCATAGATGTCCACGCGGCTCTCATCCATACAGGCCGCAATGGCGGCAGCAACGTCGCCATCGGTCAGCAGCATAACGCGTGCACCAGCTTCGCGGGCGCGGGCAATCAGCTCCTCATGACGTTCGCGGTCGAGCGCGCACATGGTGAGCGAGGAGATATCCTTGCCCTTGGCCTTGGCGAGGTCACGCAGTGTGGTTTCGATCGGGGCGTCGATATCGATCAGATCGTCCGGCAGGTTCGGGCCCACCACCAGCTTCTGCATGTAGATGTCAGGCGCATGGAGGAAATTACCGCTCTCGGCCAGAGCCACCATCGTCATGGCGTTCGGCATGTCCTTGGCGCAGAGATTGGTGCCCTCGAGCGGGTCGACGGCGATGTCCATCTTGGGACCGCCGGCACCCACCTTTTCGCCGATGTAGAGCATCGGGGCTTCGTCCATCTCGCCCTCGCCAATCACGACCGTACCCTCGATCGCGACGGTGTCGAAAGCGGCCCGCATGGCCTGGACGGCTGCACCGTCAGCCTCGTTCTTTTCCCCACGGCCAGTCCAGGCCGATGACGAGATGGCCGCAGCTTCTGTCACGCGCACGAGCTCGAGCGCGAGGTTGCGATCCGTCACTTTATACTTAGGAGAGAAAGGCATCCGGTATATCCTATCTGTACTCTATCCAGCTGAGCCGGAATTGCGACACGCCCTGTTATGCCGGGATGTGCCGCCTTTGCCACATCACACAGTCTCGATTTTCATGAGCAGCGGTGTGCCGACGACAGTTTCCAGGGGCTCGAGGGCCGTCAGGACGGAAAGCATGGCCGCCTCGCTGGTTTCATGTGTGACAAGCGCCAGGGGAACAACCGTCTGTGAAGAAGCCGCTTTTCCGGCCTCTTCCGCCGCATGTTGCGAGAGGGCGCGCAGGGATACGCCATAGTCGCGCAAGGCCGCTGTGATATCGGCCACCACGCCGGGGCGATCCTGCACAAAGAGGCGCAGATAATACTGCCCGGCCAGGTTTTCGCGCGGGGCGCAGGCGATTTCGGGCCGTGGGTCCATCCCCCATACGGGCAGGGCTGTTCCCCGGGCAAGATCGATCACATCCGCCATTACGGCGCTGGCGGTCGGTCCTGCACCCGCACCACGGCCTTCAATCAGCATCGGGCCGCTGAAGGCGCCTTCGGTCAGGACAGCATTGAAAACGCCGTCCACATTCGCGATCGGAGCGGATTGCGGCACCATGCATGGGCGCATGGAGGCCTCGATGGCGCCCTGCTCATCACGGCGCGCACTGCCCAGCAGCTTGATGCGATAGCCCATCTCGCGGGCAAAGGCCTGATCGCACGCGGCGATGTTGCGGATTCCCTCGACATGCAGGCTGTCGAACCGCACCGGCTGACCAAAGGCAAGGCCGGCAAGTATGGCGAGCTTGTGGGCAGCGTCCCAGCCATCGACATCGGTGGAAGGGTCGGCTTCGGCATATCCAAGAGCCTGCGCCTCGGCGAGGATATCGCCAAAATCGCGGCCCGACTCGCGCATGGCGGTCAGGATGTAGTTGCAGGTGCCGTTCAGGATGCCGCCAACGCGCACCAGATTATCGGCCGCGAGACCTTCACGCACGAGCTTGATGGCCGGGATGCCGCCTGCCACCGAGGCCTCGAACAGCAGGGAGGTGTTGTTCTCGCGGGCCAGCGTGGCCAGAGCCGCACCATGAATGGCAAGCAGGGCCTTGTTGGCGGTTACGACCGGCTTGCCAGCCTTCAGGGCGGTTTCGACCAGCGTACGGGCTGACCCCTCTGCGCCGCCAATCAGTTCCAGCACCACATCGACCTTCGGGTCACTGGCCAGCGCAATGGGGTCATCATGCCAGGTCAGACCGGCAAGATCGACGCCACGGTCGCGGGTGCGATCGCGGGCCGAGACAGCGACCACCTCGATGGTCCGTCCGGCACGGGCAGTAATGGCCTGGGCGTTCTCACGCAGAAGGCGCACCACGCCAGCCCCGACCGTGCCAAGACCAGCAATACCAAGATGAAGTGTTTGACCGTTCACGAAACTGCCTCTGCCTGTTTGACGCCGTGTTTGTTGAGGAAGGTCTTGATGGCACGCGTAGCCTGACGCAGGCGCTGCGTGTTCTCGACAAGACCGATACGAACGAAGCCTTCGCCATATTCACCAAAGCCCAGACCCGGGGCCACGGCCACACCAGCCTCTTTCAGCAACAGCTTGCTGAAATCGACGCTGCCCATTTCGGCGAAGCGCTCCGGGATAGGCGCCCAGGCAAACATCGAGCCCTGGGGAGAGGGAACGTCCCAGCCCGCAGCATGCAGCCCGCGGATCAGCACGTCGCGACGCTCACGATACATGTCCCGAATTTCGGCCACGCAATCCTGCGGGCCGCTCAGGGCCGCGACAGCCGCCACCTGAATGGGGGTGAAGGCGCCGTAATCGAGATAGGACTTGATGCGTGTGAGGGCCTGGATCAGATGCGGGTTGCCTGCGGCAAAGCCCATGCGCCAGCCGGCCATGGAATAGGTCTTCGACAGTGAGGTGAACTCGACCGCGATATCCTTGGCGCCCGGCACCTGCAGGATCGACGGTGGCGGCTCGTCGCCGAAATAGATTTCGCAATAGGCCAGATCGGACAGGATCCAGATCTGCTCGCGACGGGCGAAAGCGACCAGCTCCTTGTAGAAATCCAGCGATGCCGTGAAGGCCGTCGGGTTGGACGGAAAGTTCACGATGAGCGCGGTGGGCTTGGGGACGGAATGGCGCACTGCCCGTTCAAGCGCGCGCAACATGTCCTCATCCGGCGTGGCGGGAATGGAGCGTACCGAAGCGCCCGCAATGATGAAGCCAAACTGATGAATGGGGTAGGACGGATTCGGCACCAGAATCGTGTCGCCGGGGCTGGTAATGGCCGAGGACAGATTGGCCAGACCTTCCTTCGAGCCCAGCGTCGCGATGACTTCGGTCTCGGGGTTCAGATCCACACCGAAGCGGCGCTCATAATACCCCGCCAGCGCACGACGCAGCCCGGGAATACCACGGCTGACCGAGTAGCGATGGCTGCGCGGGTCGGCCACGGTCTCGACAAGCTTCTTGACGATATGGGGCGGTGTGGGGCTGTCGGGGTTGCCCATGCCCAGATCGATGATGTCTTCACCATGCGCTCGGGCCGCGGCCTTGGCCTTGTTCACTTCGGCAAAGACATAGGGCGGCAGGCGACGGATACGGTGAAACTCTTCGGTCATTTTTTCGGCTCGGGGGCACAGGGTTGAAATAAAATTACCGGAGTCAGGGCGACTCCGACAATCTTCACTAACCTGTTTCCAGAACCGGGTGAACCGTCCTCAGTAAGGCGAGCGGTCAATTCTCGCGCCACGCCCCAGCGCACCGGCGCTCAGACGGATATCCGATGCGGGGACGCCGTGCAGAATCAGGGTCTGTGCCACCACGCGCGCGCGCAGCAGGCCGAGCTTGATGCCAATAACCTGCTCTTCAGGGCGGAATGACGTGATTTCGCCAAAACCCTTCACATAGACCACGTCATGAGGGCCTCGTGTGCCGAGGAATTTGCCGATCGTGCCGTCCTGGCCATTCGCGATCTGATCGGAGGCCTGCTTGAAACGGATCAGCGTGCCATGGGGCTCGGTCAGATCATAAGAGGGCGGTGCAATGTCCGGCAGGGCGGCATCGCGCGGAATATCGAAGCCGGGAAAACGTGGCGCCTGGGGCGGCAGATCGCCGATTTGCGGCAGCTCGCCCGGTTTGATCGGCGGCGGCGCAAAACGTGTGACCTCAGGCAGGGCGGCTTCGGGCGGCACTGTTTCGGCTGGCGCAGCCTTCTTCGCTGCCGGTTTGGCAACCGGAGGTTTAGGCGCTGGTGCAGCAGCCGGTGCCGCTGCCGGTGCCGCTGCTGGTGCAGGCGTCGCTGGCGGTGTCTGGCCGGGTGCCACAACGCTCATCGATGAGCCACTGTCATCGCCGGAGGGGCGTGGCTTGGGCTGCGGTGGCGGCGGCGGCGCCGGAATGATGAGTGGGCCGTCAGCCACGGCCAGATGCTGGCTGAGGTTGCGCTGGAGCGTCAGCTTGTCTGTAAGAGCCTTCCGGGCCGGGGCACTGGGCAGATCGACCTGGGCAGTTGGTGTGAGCCCGACATGGGGGTAGTTGCCATGAGCCCCCGGTGCAGGGGGGCGCTGCTTGGCAATCTCGCCGCCCTGGTACTGATGATACCAGTTACCGACCGTATCGACGGCGTCTCTGTGACCGCAGGCGGCCAGGGGCATCGTGAGCGACGCCATGCCTGTCATGACAAGGCCTTTGTGCAGCCAGCCTGTTTTCTGCATTTCTTCTGATCGACCTTATGAGTTTCTTGTCCGGGTTCACCGCGCTCGCGTCACCCTAACCGTTCCTGCCCCCCGTGGCGAGATGCCTGATCCCCAGCAAAAATTGGCGGGGCTCTTGTGAGGGCCGCCCATCAAGCGCAACATAGAAGGGATGAACAGGCTGTATGGACATAGGAACACCGTAATGCGTGGCACGACGCCTCAGGACATCTTCCGTATCGCACCACGTCTCGATGATGAAGATCCCGATACACAGAACCCCGACTCCCCGGAGACCAAGGAGCCCGCAGAAAAGGCCCCCGGTACCGAAATCGAGGGCAAGCTGTTCGAGCAGCGCAAGGTGCTGATCTTTGGCGGCATCAACGATAAGGTGGCCCGTGATGTCACAGGTCGTCTGCTTGCACTGGCCGGAGCTTCGGACAAGCCGATCGATATCTACGTCAATTCACCGGGTGGCCATGTCGAGAGTGGTGACACCATTCATGACATGATCCGCTTTGTGGATTCCATTGCTCCCGTGAACATGATCGGCACGGGCTGGGTGGCATCGGCTGGCGCGCTGATCTTTGCTGCAGGTCGTCCCGAGCGTCGCCTGTGTCTGCCGAACACGCGCTTCCTGCTGCATCAGCCGATGGGCGGTGTTCGTGGCCCGGCAACCGATATCGATATCGAGGCCCGCGAGATCATCAAGATGCGCGAACGCCTGAACCGACTGTTTGCTCGTGAAACCGGTCAGTCCTACGAGAAGATCGCCAAGGACACGGATCGCAATCACTGGATGTCGGCAGAAGAGGCCATTGCCTATGGTCTCGTCTCGCGCGTCATCAGTAAGATGAGCGATATCAAGGAATAAGAAGAGGAAGTCTCTCTCATGTCACGTCTTGAACAACTCTACAGCCATCTTCCCGATGCGCCGTCAGACAAGACCTTGGCCAAGGCCGATTTCGAAGCCCGTCACTGGAGCAGCGCCATTCCCGGCCCGCTCAAGCCGGGCACTGAGGAACACAAGCGCGCCGTAGCCGACATGTTCAGGGAGACTTTCAACCCTTACAAGCCTTCGGTCATCGAGTGGCCGAAGCTCGACCCGCAGACCCTGCATCGCATCACCTCGCTGCCGATCTGGGATATCGCCGTGCAGACCGAAGGCAAGGCACGCCTGCGCATGGCGGCCTATGCCGATATGATCGATGATCCCGACATGAAAGACGCCCTGCGTCGCAATGCCTGGGAGGAGAACCGCCACAAGGAGGTGCTCTCCAAGCTTGTTGAAGCCTACAACATCCCGATGGCCCCCGAGCCGCCCTATATCGAGCCGAAAGACACGGAGTGGGCGTATCTGGTGACCGGTTTCTCGGAATGTGTGGATAGCTTCTTTGCCTTCGGTCTGTTTGCCCTTGCCGAGCGTGCCGGTCTGTTCCCCATGGAACTGATCGAGACGTTCGAGCCTGTGATGCAGGAAGAGTGTCGTCATATCCTGCTTTTTGCCAACTGGCTGGCCTGGCATCGCGCCACCATGCCGTGGTGGAAGCGCCCTGTTTTTGAAGCGCGTGTTCTGGGTGTCTGGGCGTTCCTCGCCTATGAGCGCATGGATCTGGCCCGTTCGATCGATGCCGAGGGCAACGAGCACACGCAGGACAACAATTTCACCGTGACCGGCGCCAAGGACATGACGGACATGGACATCAAGGTGCCAGAGCTGATGCAGCTTTGCCTTGATGAAAATGATCGCCGCTTCTCTGGTTACGACCACCGCCTGCTGCGTCCCACTACGACACCGACACTCGTCAAGACCGGGCTGGCTGCCTATCGTCTGTGGGGAAAAGCATCGGGGGCCGTACGCGCCCGCCTCGGGCATAAGGAGCAGCACGCGCCTGCATGAGTGTGATTGAGCCGGGGTCAGAAGCCCATAAGCATTACTTCTGTCAGCAGTTTATCGATACGCATCAGGTTTTCGATCCGGAAACCCTGCCGTGGCCCGAGCTGACAGAGGAGGAACTGACCCGGCTCCGCGCCGTACCGTTCTGGCAGGAGGTGTATCACACCGAGCGCCGGGCCGGCGCAATTGTCGATGCCTTCACTCCCCAGATCATCGATCCTGAGGTCAAGGAGGCGGTACGGCTTCAGGGCTATGAAGAAGCCCGCCACGCCGATCTGATTCGCGTCATGATCGAACGATACGGTCTGGACGCGCGCAAGCAGCCGCTTGAGAAATTCCCTGCCGATCTCGAAACAGCCTTTATCGACTTTGGCTTTGGCGAGTGCCTTGACGCTTTTCTGGGTTTCGGGGCTTTCAAAAGCGCCCGTCAATCACAGTTTCTGCCCGAAAAGATGTTCGAGATTTTCGACATCCTGATGTTCGAGGAAACGCGGCATATCGTTTTCTTCATCAACTATATGGCCTGGCGAGAAAAGCGTCGCGGCCTTGGCCGCGCAAGGCGTTCCGCCAAATCGCTACGTTTCTATATCCGCGCGCTCAGCCGCCTGCTTGGGATGGTGAAACGTGGTCAGGAGCCCAATGACGGGCGCGATTTTGCCGTCACCCAGACCAATCTGTTTCTCGACGGCTTTTCCTTCCGCGACTTTGTCGAGGATTGCTATCGTGAAAACGCCCGTCGCATGACGGCGTTCGATCCTGGTCTCATGCAGCCTCGCCTGCTGCCCGGTATTGCCGATCTGGCGCTGCGCGGGTTGCGCCTGTGGGATAAAGGGCGTGGTCTTTCGCGCTAACAGGCTTGGGGCTCTGCCCTATCCCCCGCCAAAGGGCAGTCGCCCTTTGGAAGCCCTGAATTCGGAAGCGAAGGGTGCCTCGTTTATTCTCCTGTCGCGCCACCGCCTGCATGACGACGATCATAGCCGCCGTAGAATTGCCCGTCGGGATGCGATCCCAGCTTTGCGCCACCAGCGAGAACGCCTTCGGCTGAGCCCCATGGCTGATGCGTCTCAATCGTATAGCCATGAGCGCGCAGGGTGGCGATGACGGGTTCTGACAGGGCACCGGGTTCGATCTCGACGGCTTCGGGCTGCCATTGCTCGTGAATGCGGGGCATGTCGACGGCTTCCTGAATGGTCATGCCGTAATCGACTACCCCCAGAATCGCCGCGAGGGTAATGGTGGGAATGCGTGAACCGCCCGGGCTGCCAATGGCCATGATGGCCTTGCCATTTCTGGAGAGAATGGTGGGCGACATGGAAGAGAGCGGTGTCTTGCCGGGGGCAATCGCATTGGCCTTGCTGCCGACAATGCCGAACATGTTCGGCTCACCGGGTTTGGACGAAAAATCATCCATCTCGTCATTCAGGAAATAACCGGCGCTGCCTGCCATGACCTTCGCCCCGAACCAGCCATTGAGCGTATAGGTGACCGAGACAGCGTAGCCCGAATGATCCATGATCGAATATTGTGTGGTTTCGCGCTTTTCAGGCTGGGGGTCGCCCGCCACGAGGCTGGCAGAGGGTACCGCGTCTTCGGTTGGAATGGCGGCGCGGATTTTTGCGGCATAAGCCGGGTCGATCAGATGGGCCACAGGGTTTTTGACGAAAGCCGGGTCGCCCAGATCGCGCCGGTCGGAATAGGTATGACGCATCGCCTCGATTTCCTGATGTGTCGAGCGCGCGCTGTAGAGTCCCTCAGCTTTCAGGTCGTAGTTTGACAGGATATTGAGCATTTCGCACAATGCCACACCGCCGCCACTCGGCGGGGGGGCGGTATCAATCTGATACCCACGATAGCTGCACCGTATGGGCGCCATGATGCGTGGCTTGTAGGCGGCGAAATCAGCCATGGTCAGCAAGCCACCATTCGCCTTGCTGACACGCACCGTTTCTTCAGCAATCCAGCCGCGATAAAAAACGTCCGGCCCCTTGTCGGCAATGGCCTGAAGCGAGCGGGCGAGATCGGTCTGTCTGAAGCGCTCGCCAGTCGTGAAGGGCTGGCGATCGGCGCGCAGAAAGATTTTCGAGGCGTAGGGATCGTTGATGAAGGCCTTGGTCGAGGTGTTCAGCAGGTGAACGTCATTCTCTTCGAGCGTGTAGCCTTCACCGGCCAGAGCGATGGCGGGTGCCATGACCTGAGCCCGTGTCAGATGGCCCCAGCGTTTCAACGCAAGATCGAGCCCGGCCACCGTGCCAGGCACGCCCATCGATTTCCATCCGATGGTCGAGAGCCCCTTGATGATCTTGCCGTCCTTGTCCTGATACATCGTCTCGGTGGCGGCAAGCGGGGCATGTTCGCGGAAATCGATGAAGAAGGCTTTGCCGTCTGGTGTGTGCAGGGTCATGAACCCGCCACCACCGATATTGCCTGCGGCCGGGTAGACCACGGCCAGCGCATAGCCCACGGCAACAGCCGCATCGACAGCATTCCCGCCGTCGCGCAGGATCTTTGCCCCGACATCAGAGGCCAGATGCTGCGCCGAGACCACCATGCCATGCGCGCCCTGCGTCGAGGGAATAGGGGGGCGACTGGTCGCGGCGCCGCCAAAATTGAGCGCGTCGCCACCCGGTGCCGCCTGGGCAGGGCTGAAGGCCGAGAGCGTGACGGCACAGGACAGGGCGGAAGCAGACAAAAGCTGACGCCAGCGGTCGGGCGTTGAGGCAGGGAAAGACATAAGACGGTCCTGAAATCAGTGAGAAGAAGCGGCTGAAGAGGGGTGTGGCGCCGGGCTGAGCGCATCATTGTTGCGATCGATATCGGGAATGACGTGATCCGGGTCGAGGATCGCGCGCCGTACGGGGCTGCCGCCCTTGAGCGTCACGACATGGGTATTTCCGCCGCTCCAGACTTCTGTCGGAATCACGAGGCGTTCGACGCTGCCATCGTCACGGGTGACGGCAAGAGTAACCGGCAAAGGCAGCCAACCCTTGTTGCTGATCGTCAGCGAGACGCCTTTTTTCGGGTCCTTATCGGGATACCCAATGGCATCGAGCGCATAATCGGGGCTGCGATTCTCGAAATACCAGCCGCGCCAGAACCAGGAGAGGTCTTCACCGGCATCGCTCTCCATCAGACGAAAGAAATCCGAAGGGGTCGGATGCTTGTAGGCCCATACGGCGATGTAGTGGCGAAAGGCGCGGTCGAAGCGTTCCGGCCCCAGAATCTGGCTGCGCAGCAATTCGAGACCGTAGGCCGCCTTGAAATAGGCCATGGCATGACGATTGCCATGACCCGGAATGGTGGATGAGGTCATGAGCGGGTCATAGACCGGGTCTTTCAGGATCTTGACGATATCATCCGCTGGCTTGCCCGTGTCGGGGGCATATTCGCCGTCCTGCTTGGGGGCGAACTCTCCCTTGTTGAAGTGTTGAGAGGCGAGGGAGTCGATGAAGGTGTTGAACCCTTCATCCATGAAGCCATGGCGGCGCTCATTGCTGCCAACAATCATGGGGAACCACCCATGGCCCAGCTCATGGGTGGTGATCCAGAACAGCTTGGCATCACGGTCCTGCATGCCGTCAAAAACGATGCCGGGATATTCCATTCCAGCGCCATGACCACCGACATTGATCGCTGTGGCCCAGGGATATGGGTACCAACTCGATGAGAAATACTCGATGCTGTGCTTCACATATTCTGTCGATCGGTCCCAGGCCTGTGGGCCGATACCCTCCACGGGGTAAACCGACATAGCCAGTCGTGGGGCTGGTTTCAGCCCAGGGGCTGGAGCAACAGGCGGCAGATCAAGCTTCGCTGCATCCCAGAGCAGGGCAGCAGAGGCAACAAAGGCCACATCGCGCGTATAGGGCATGAAAAAATGCCAGCGACGGGTGCCGTTTGCAGATATGCGGGAGGTGGCCTTGATATCGGCCTGATTGCGTATCAGCACGCGTTTTTCGCTCATGCGTGCCTGCTCCAGACGCTGGCGTTCCTCCGCCGTCAAAACGTCCTTCTCGTTGAGCAGCGCTCCCGATCCCACAACAAGGAAATTCGACGGCACCGTGACGCGATAATCGATATCGCCGTAATCGAGGTAGAATTCGCCCCCCAGATAGGGCGCTGTGTCCCAGCCACGCAGATCGTCAAAAACGGCCATGCGTGGATAAAACTGCGCGATTTCAAAAATATCCCCATTTCGCGACGGGGTGGCGGCCGTACGACCGCCCCAGGTTCCTGGGATCTCGTAATGCCATGATACGGTGAATTTCACGGTGCTGGCAGGTGCAAGCGGGGTAGGGAGAGAGATCTGCATCCGTGTGTCGGAAATCAGCGGTGTGACAGCAATTTCCTTTGCATGCGCGTCAAGCAGAGCGACACGGTCGATCTGCATCCCCTCGGTGTGGCCATGCGCCTTGAAACGCGCTGGTATGGCGGCTGCGCCTCGTGAGGTCTCGCGGTAGATATTCTGTTCGAGCTGTAGCCAGAGCACGTTCAGGGTGCTGGGGCTGTTATTGCGGTAGGTGATGGTCTCCTGCCCTGTCAGGCGATGGGTAGGGGCATCGAGCGCGACATCAATGCGGTAATCGGCCCGGTTATGCCAGTAATCGGGGCCAGGCGTCCCATCAGCGGAACGATAGCGATTGATCGCGGTCGGATAATCAATGGGCGCGAAAATATGAGTCGGCTCTGGCTCCGGCCTTGGCCCTGTCTGGGCCGGAGGGGGCGCTGCTGCGGCAAGGAGTGTGGCCAGCCCTGTAGCAGCGCTGGCCTTGAGAAGGGGCTTTGTCGCAGCCCGACAAAGCGGCTTAGAAATTCGCATCGACACGACCGAAATAATAGGCGCCGGTCATGGAGAGCGGAGAGGCTGAATCATAGATCTTCGGCCCGAGGTAATTCACCACAGCAGGCACCATGCGGGGACGCTGGTTGAAGATGTTGTTCGAGCCGATTGCCAGACGCCAGTGCTTGTTGACGCGATAAGCCACTTCGAGATCAGTGGTCCACACAGGGGTATTCTCGAAGGGCAGGAAGGTGGTGGTGGAATAGCGCACGGAAGACGGTGCGAGATCTTCATAGGTAAGCAGGGTCTTGTAGGAGCCAAAGCGCGTCTCGCGGATATTGACCCCCCATTTGCCGTAATCCCAATGAGCATTGAGGATGATCTTCGAGCGCGGCACGCCCTGTGCCGAAGCCTGTGTCTGGGCGTTGGCGAAAGGATTACCAAAGATATTGGTATTGAGATGAGTGACGACGGTGCGGTTCAGGTTGAGCAGCAGTGAGAGATCGAGTGAGCCGTAGCGATGCAGCAGGAAGCGGTAATCACTCTGGATATCCAGACCCTGCGTGCGGGTACTGGCTGCATTGGCGTAGTAATAGGCCTTGATATTGCTCAGGGAGACGCTGCCGCCTGTTGCGATATCAACCCCCGCCGCCTGAATGGCTTCGAGAGCCGATGTGCCTGCGATGCTGGATGCGGCCAGGATACGGTCACGGATGTTGATCTGATAGACATCGGCAGAGATGTGGAAGCGGTCGACCGGCTCAAGCACGATGCCGCCCTCGGCGCTGGTCGACCGCTCAGGCTTGAGCGATGACGCCCCGATGGAGCGCGCCGCCGTGCTGTTGGCCCCGAGCAGGCCGGAAGCACCTGTCGGAGAAACGCTGAGCGAGCTGTAATGCTCCTCGGCCAGTGTCGGCGCGCGGAAACCGGTGCTGATCGTACCGCGGACTGCGATACGGCGCGTGAAATCGTAGCGCGTGGTGATTTTGCCGGTCTCGGTATTGCCGGCATCTGTGTAGTGTTCGAAGCGACCGGCAAAATCGAGATCCCAATGCTTCAGCGGGTGAAAATCGCCATCGAGATAGCCGGCCCAGACATTACGTTGCCATTGGCCCGCACTGACAGGCGAGATGCCAGCATAGCCGGATGTGCCGCCATAGAGATAGGAAGCGTCATTGCCTGCGCCCACATGATACGTTTCCAGACGATGTTCGGCGCCCATGGCAAACGTCATGGGTGTGGCCATGCCGACATTGAAATTGCGACGCATGTCGAAATTGCTCGTCCACTGCGCCATGCTGTAGGTCGCTGCACGGGTGGTCGTCGGGGAATAGCCATACACATTGGCGTAGCTGGAATTATAGGTGTTCTTGACGCCGATATCGTCGTCATCCTGCCCGTAAAGCGTGCTCAGATCCCAGCTGAAGCCGAAAAGATCATCACCCTTCAGGCCAAGATTGGCCTGGAAATTGTTTTCGTCGATCGTCTCCAGAGGGGAGAAACCATAGGGATAGACCGTCGTGGGTGCCGAGGCCCCGGGGAGGCGGTAGTTCTCATAGGCTTCGGCATGGCGATGGGCATAGGTGACCAGCCCATAGGTGCGCAGGCCCTCGACAATATCCTTGCCCCATTCGATCGACAGATTCTCGCGTGTTTCCTCAGGCGTGCTTTCGATCTTGTTCGAATTGGCAGGCCAGCTCGAACTGGCGGTCCAGCGATGGTCGCGCGTGCTCTTGTTATCGGCCACGAAATGATCGGTGTGGTAAATCTGGCCCGAAATATGAACGAAGCCGTCCTGTCCCCATTTGCGACCGCCATCGGCACCGATCAGATATTGCCACCCATCGCCATTATAGGCGTTTGCGCCTGTCTGGGCATAGGTATGGATGCCGTGATCACTTTTCTTGGTAATGATGTTTACCACGCCGGCGATGGCATCAGACCCATACATGGCAGCCGCGCCATCGCGCAGCACTTCCATATGGTCGATGGCCCCGGCCGGGATCATGTTGAGATCAACCGGTGTGGTCCCGCCCGCCATGTTGCCGGTGATATTGCGCCGCTTGCCGTCAACCAGCACCAGAACCTCATTGGCCGAAAGCCCGCGCATGCGAATGGATGAGGTCAGGGCTGCCGTATCGTTGCCCAGTGCAGAGACGGTGATGGACGGGTCGAGACGTGACAGGACACTGGCGAGATTGAGTTCGCCAGTACGCTCCATCTGCGCCTGCGTGTAGAGGGTGATCGGCGACGAGCTGTCACGCACCCGACGATTTGAGGAGCGCGTGCCGGTGACGATAATGGCTTCACTGCCGCCTTCCGCATGACTGCTCGCAGCCTTGTGATGGCTGGGCGCGGGACGCGATACAGGGATGGTTTGCCGGGCAGGGGAGGAAGCACCCGTAGAATGATGCTTATGGCGATTCTGGCCTTGCTGGATCGAGGAGGAGGATTCTGCAAGGGCTGAGGGTGATGAGACCTGGAAGAGGGCAGTTGACGAAATCAGTGCCACGACAAGATTTTTTTTATAAGCCGACCGGTGTTCTGGCATGAATGACGCCCTTCGAGACGATTCCGATATGATACGAATAAGAAATATCCGATCACACCCCACGTTGTCGGGCAATAAATGAAAAGAATGATTTATGTAACATATAATTATATAATAATCTTATTGGATACTTCCGTTACATGATTGCAGAGACCAAGGAGATGCATCCCGGGTTCTTCAGCGCAGATAGGTTCGGGACAAGGTCATTTGTTGGGAGCGTTCATGGGTGAAAGAACGCAAACGAGGCCGGTCACTGGCAGCGACGGGAGATGAGCGTGTTTGGTGCCTGCGCCCTCCCGGCACTGTCTCGCAATTCATGGGGTCTGAACGGGCAGACACCATAAGCAGGAAGGTCCCTGCTTGTGTGAGCGAACCTCGTTCGAGATACCCGGCGAGCTCAGCCAGAAAGGCCAAGAAGGCGCTCGGTATCCGGATCAACCGGGATACCATTCAGCAAACGTTTCTGCGCCTCTTCCCACTCCTTGTCGCCCGGCGCGCATACCGGCACGTCCGGCTCTGCGGGCGGCGAATTGCGCAGCAGGTCGAGGTAGCAGGCCATTTCCGCCTCGAAAGCCTCCTGCCCGATAAATCTTGCCGGATCAAAGGCGACCATGATGTGACCGACATTCTGTGGTTTGTGACCTTCCTGCGCCTGGGTCGTCGTGGTCATGATGGGATCCGGGTCCGCCCCCGAGAGCACAGCCGAGAGAATTGTGACAAGCCCGGCCAGCGCTGTCCCTTTGTGGCCATAGGCCATTCCCCCCAACGGTTGCAGAAACCGGGCCTGCTCGGCATCGAGCGTCGGATGACCCTGCTCATTCAGCGCGACTTCGGGCGGTAAAGGCAGGCCCAGGCTCCGGTAAAGCTTGACCCGATTGAACGGGATGGAGGATGTCGCCATGTCGAGCAACCAGGGTTCCCGGTCACGGACAGGGGCCGCCATGGCGATGGGGTTGGTGCCATGAAAAGGGGTACGTCCTCCCGCCAGCGCGACAGCGGGATCGGAGTTGCTCAGGACCAGTGATACAAAACCCTGTTCGGCTGCCGCCAGCGCATAAGCCCCGCCCGCGCCATAATGGGTGGAGTGATGCACGGTCACGGCCCCAATGCCCGCATGGCGTGCCAGCGCGATCGCCTCATCCATGGCTTCATAGGATGCGGCATGGGCGAGGCCGAAATCGGCGTCCAGACGACCGGTCGCCGGGGCCGTCTGGGTAAAGACGCGTTGTGGCTCCCTGTTCACCCCCCCTTTTTCCAGCATGTCAACGTAATAACCGATCAGCCGGACGCCGTGACTGTCTGTCCCGAGGCGTGAGGCATGCATCATGGCGCGCACGGTCTGTTCAGCATCTTCTGGCCGTGCACCGGCAGCGACGAGTTTTGCCTGGCAGGCTTCGGCCAGACGAAGGGCCGGATAACGATTGGCAGTGTTCATGAGATCCCGTTTCAGCGGTTATGTGTGCCGAGCATCTTGTGTGCCCGTTCGCGGTCCAGCGCGCCCTGCCATGCTGCAAGAACAACCGGCGCAACGCAATTGCCTGCAAGGTTGCCTACCGCGCGGGCGATACCACTGAACCAGTCGACGGCAATCAGCAGGACAAGACTCGAAAGCGGGATGGATGGTGCGGCTGCAAGGGTTGCTGCCAGCACGACGATGGCAATTCCCGGCACGCCATGCGCACCTTTCGATGTGATGAGGGCCGTCGCCAGCATCGAAAGAATCTGTGTGAGTGTAAGGGGTGTGTGGGTGACTTCGGCCAGAAAGACCACTGCAAAACCGAGATAGATCGACAGGGCGTCGAGGTTGAGCGAATAGCCTGCCGGAACGACAAGCCCCACCACCTGTCGGGAAATACCCATGGCTTCAAGCTTGGTCATGATGCTGGGCAGCACGGAATCGGAACTGGTTGTGGCGGTAACGATCAGGATTTCCTCACGGAAATAACGCGCAAAATGCAGAGGGTTGATTTTGCAAAAAGCCAGCAGCCCACCCAGGATGAAGACGATGAAGAAAGCGATGGCGGTGAAATAGAGGATGACGAACACCGCTAGGTGATTGATGGCATCCAACCCGTACTCCGCCACCGTCATCGCCACAGCGCCAAACACCCCGAGCGGCGCTGTCGCAATGATCACACGCATCATGCGCGAGAAGAGTGAGGAGAAACTCTCGATCAGGCGCGTCACCGGAGCCCCTGCTTCGCCAAGACGCGACAGGCAGCAGCCAAGCAATACGGCAAAAAACAGGATCTGAAGAATATTGCCTTCAGCAAAGGCGGCCACAGGGGAGCGGGGAATAAGGTTGAGAATGAACCCCGTTATGCCCTGACCGTGCAACGCATGAGCATTGGCGGTATAGCTGGCAACAGCGTGCGCATCTTCGGGGCTGGGCGTGTAGCTCATGCCGCGCCCCGGATGGAGCAGGAGTGCCGCCCCGACCGAAAGCAGCAGAACCAGTGTGGTCATGGCCTCGAAATAGATGAGCGCCCGGCTGCCAAGTTTCCCCACGGCGCCCAGAGATCCAGCGCCGGTGATGCCGCTCACGACAATGCAGAACAGAAGCGGCCCCACAATCATCAGGATCAGGCGCAGGAAGAGATCGGTCAGCCACCGGCATTGATGGGCAAGCTGAGGCGCAAACAGACCGAGCGCTATGCCGGCCAGCGTGGCGATAATGACCTGAACGAAAATACCGGGGCGATAACGGGCGGATCGTTTCAGGTCATGGGTGCTCAAATCGGCTCTCCGGTCGAGTGGGGTGGGGCAAAGCGCCCCACCTCAATGGTGGTCGTATCGTGCGATCAATAGGTTACGTTGATCTTCGCGCCGACGAAACGGGGCAGGCCAGGGATGACGCCATAGAACGTTGCCTGCGTACCGCCTGACAGCCAGTAGCGCCGGTCGGCCAGATTCTGCCCATAAACAGTGAGCGACCAGTGTTGCTTGGGCGCTGCAAAGGTCAGGAAGGAGTTGAGCAGGAAATAGGCCGGTGCACGATAGATGCCGCTATCACCGATATGCTGCGGCTGTGTCTGCGCGCCACGATAGTTGTAGTCGACGTCGAAGCTCATGCGATAATCGGCAAATACGTTCCAGCTATACACGGCAGCGCCAGACAGGGTGAGATTGGCAAGCCCCATATTGTAGCGATTGTAATTGGTATAGACGGGTGACCAGACACCGGTAGAAGCAAATTGTGCCGTGGTTGCGCTGCGATTCAGGCTCTGGAACTGGGTGTACACACCATTCTGGTACCCAAAATTCTGGGTGAGCACGAGCCCGTGGAAGGGATGCGCCTCCATGTCGAATTCGGCACCGTAGATATAGGAGCGCGGGGCGTTTACATAGCCGCCCAGCACGCCATAGGGCGGCACCAGAATACTGCCAAGGATCTGCTGGTCGCGGTAATCATAATAGAACCCGGCCGCATTGAAGCGCAGGCGGCGGTTGAACAGCATGGATTTGAAGCCGCCCTCATAGGTGAGCACGGATTCAGGCTTGAAGGGGCGAAGCTGGTTGGCGTTCTGGGTGATATTGGCCGAGAAGCCGCCGGGCTTGAACCCTTTGGAGAAGATGGCATAGCCCATGATATTGGGCGTCACCTGATACTGCGCCCCGACACGGCCGCCGAACTGGTTGGTGAGCGCGCCCGAGTTGCCGAAATTGGTTTGCGAGGTGGCGAGTCCGGTATTCAGATTGACGTTGGTGCTCGTCAGATTGAGCATCTGGCGGTCGTCGGAATCGTGGTTGATTGCGCCGATCAGCGTGAGCTTGGGCAGGATGCGGTAGCTGAGCTGCACATACTGGTTGAAGTTCTGCTGGTTCTGACGATAGGACGTCTCGTTCAGCGGCGTGGTGCCGGGACGATCAGAGCTGTCGTACCAGAAGCTCTGTGCCATGCGCGAGCGGCTGTAATACAGACCGGTTTCCCAGTGGAAGCGTGCTTTCGGGTCACGCGATTCCAGCTTTACTTCCTGAGAAAACACGTTGGTCTGGTTGTTGCGGAACATGTTGCCGTAGGATTTGACCGAGTTGGTCTGGTTCGTCAGCTCATGCTCGTCAACCATCTCATAGGCGCTTTGTGACCACAGACGTGCCCAGTTGAATTCCTTGGTGTAGCGCACATTCGCGCCCCAGAAGAGATTATCCTCACGCGGCTTGGCATTGTTGGGGTTGATGCCAATGATTTTGGCAAAACGCGGGTCGAGACCCCATGCCGTCTGGTAGATATCCCCCGTGATGGGGACGCCGTAGGAATTGTAGAGATTGTGACCCGAGGAGGATTCCGACTGGTCGGTTGTCCAATGGCCCCCGATATCAAGGCGCGAGGTCTCATCAATCTTCCAGCGCAGCTTGCCGCGCAGCGCGCCGATATTGCTGTTGCCGTAACCTGTGCCCTGCGCATTGTGCTGAAAGCCGCCACCCGTGAGGGACTGACCGGCAATGCGATAGGACACGCTTTTTGACAGTGGCCCAGAAACGAAGCCCTCGACGCGATTGCGCCCGTAACTGGCGATATCCTCGGTCAGGCCCGCATGGAATTGCTGCGTCGGGTCGCCCGTATGGAAGTTGATCTCGCCGCCGGTGGTCGGCTGACCATGGGTGAAGCCCGAGGCACCAGGGGCGACGGACACATCATCCATATCGAACAGGATACCCGTGGTCATGATGCTGACCGGATAGGCGATGCCATCGACATAGGGCATGACCGATGGGGTGTTATTCTGGGTAAAATCCATCAGCCCCACGCCACGCAGGGCGAAATTGAGGGCGGCGCTGCCAAAGCTCGGCTGGATGGTCAGGTTGGGTGCCACGCGCACGATATCTGTCAGCTGCCGAACGTTCCGGTTCTGCAATTCCTGACGGGACAGAACGGTTTCGGAATGAGCGTCATGCTGGCCTGCACTGGTTACGCCGCGCCGCGCCGAGACATGCACGGTTTCACTGCTGCCCGCGAGGGATGACGGGCGACGGGCACCCGCCTGACGATGCACATTTGTCTTGCCGGACTTGCTGTGCAGCGCCGGTTTTGCGCTCTGGCCGGCGGCGTTGGCCGGGCTGATCCAAGCTGTCGCGCCCATCAAGAGAGGACATGCTGCAAATGTTGTGACGAGAAGCGCGGCACGACACGAGAAGGGACGGGCAGGGCGTGATGTCGCAAGGGAAGGCATCTGTGACTCCGGGCATCAGCTCGATGGGGAACTTGTTGTATACCAATTAGAATACAATTCAGTTCAGTTCAACTTCGGAATGAAAGAAAGAGCGGGAACCGTTTCATTCCGCATTATCATCGAGTGGGTGGTGGTGCCCTGCGTGCCAGTGCTTGCCCAAGTCCGGGGAGATGGGCATAAAACGGGGATGCTCTACGAAAACAGGCTTCCTGAAGACAGGTCCTATGAGAAAAGCGAACCGGAACGTGCCAGCGGGCTCGTGATCGAGGAAAAGATCATTCGTGCCGTTCTTTCGGGGCGGATTGCGCCTGGCGAACGTTTCGGTGAGAAAGAGGTCGGAGAGATCTTCGGCGTCTCGCGCACGATGGTGCGTGAGGCCATGATCAGGCTTAGCTCACGCGGTCTGGTGGATGTCACGCCGCGCCGTGGCTGGTTTGTGATCGAGCCCAGCGTGGCGGAAGCCCGGGAGGTGATCGAGGCGCGCCGTGCGGTCGAATCGGGGCTGATTCTGGATCACGGTCTAGTAGGGCCGGAGGCGATTGCCCGGCTCCGCAGTCATCTCGTTGCGCAGCAGAGTGCGATTGAAGGGCAGGATCTGGCGCGGCGCTCTTATCTGCTCGGGCATTTTCACGTTCATATTGCCGATGTGCTGGGCAATTCGGTCATTGCCAATATTCTCGAAAACCTCACAGCACGTACGGTGCTGATCGCCGCGCTGTACCAGTCGGATGAGGATGCCCAGCATTCCTGCCACGATCATGAAGCGCTGATTGTCGCGATGGAGCGTGGTGATCGTGATGAGGCGCTGCGTATCACGCGTGATCATCTGATCCACCTGGAAAAGGCGCTGCGTAATCGCGCTCGCAGCAACCGTCATGAACGCCTGCACGAGGCGCTGGCCGAGCCGTGACCCTGATGGCGTCGGGCTTGTCGGGCCTGATGCGCGTGCAGGCGCGTCTCGACAAGGTTGCTCGGCAAAGGCACAGATAGGTCAGACCTTTTACTGAGCACGATACAAACAATTACCTCTGTCAGGATTGCAGGGCTAAGCCCTTGGTCATGACGATCTCGCCAGTGCCTTTCCCGATCCTTGAGCCCAGTCAGGCTGCGACCCTTCCATCCGAGGTGCTTCGTCACCCTGTTTTCGGCAAGGATCTGCGCGTCGGCACGCGTGCATCGCCTCTGGCGCTGGTACAGACGCGCAGTTTCATGGCGCAGCTGGGCGAGGCCTTGCCCTTTCTGGAAATCTTCGGCTCGGTGAAAGAGCATCCGATCTCGACCCGTGGTGACCGTGATCAGGCACGGCGTCTGGCAGAGATCGGCGGCAAGGGGCTGTTTTCCCGTGAAATCCATGAAGCGCTCAGGGCGGGCGACATCGATTTTGCCGTGCATAGCCTCAAGGATCTGGAAACATTTCTGCCGGACGATCTGATGCTGGGTTGCGTCCTGCGTCGTGAAGACCCCCGTGACGGGCTGGTTCTACGTGATCGCGATGCTGTCCGCCCCGGGGGTGATCCTCTGGACTGCCTGCCAAAAGGCGCCCTGATTGGCTGCGCTTCGGTAAGGCGTCAGGCACAGCTTCTCGCGCGCCGTCCCGATCTGCGTTTCTGCCTCATACGCGGCAACGTCCAGACGCGTCTGGCCAAGCTGGAGGCCGGGGCGTGCGACGCCACATTTCTGGCGCTCGCCGGGATGAAACGTCTGGGAATGGGGGCACGGGTCGATGTGATTTTTGAACCCGACGATATGCTCCCGGCTTGTGGTCAGGGGATTATCGGCATCACCTTGCGCCGCCGTGATTCGGGTGCCCGCGCGCTCATGCCTGCTCTGGAGGACCGCACGGCGCGTTATGCCGCAACGGCAGAGCGTGCATTGCTGGCCGGTCTGGACGGATCATGCCGGACGCCGGTGGGTGGTTATGCCACCATCGCCGGGCAGGTTCTGACCCTGCATGGGCTTGTGGCGTCTGAGGATGGCAGTTTCATGCTGCGTCGTTCGCTAAAAGGCAGCGTGGATGAGGCGGCCTCTCTGGGGACCGAATTGGCCGGCATCCTGCGTCGTGATACACCGGCCCGGATATTCGATGCGTTGATCGGCCAACCCGGCTGGTAACACCTCTCCGAACTTTTCCTGATCTCTGATCACGGCGTGTCCTGTCTGGTGAGGCAGGGCATTTTTCGTCGTGCGCAGACACGGTGGAAAAATCTTCTCGCCATGATGAACACAGAATCGGGGTTTTTCCTGTCAGAGATATAAAGACAAACGGTTGGATCAATAAGAATGAAGTCCATAGGACAGAAACAACAGTAATGACCCGGAACAGGAGAGGGTCATTCGTGATTGTTTTGGAGTCTGGAAATGAGATTGCTGAAATTCGGTATGGCGGCCTTGATCGCAACCACAACCCTGACCGCCATGCCTCACGCAGCGCGGGCGGATGGGATCGAGAACCCGAATGAATTCTACTGGCCGACACGTCTGAACCTGTCGCCTTTGCGTGTGCATGACAGCGAATCAAACCCCTATGGGCCGGATTTCGTCTATACGCGTGATTTCAGCAAGCTCGATCTGGCAGCCGTCAAGGCGGATATCCGCAAGACCCTGACCCAGTCTCAGCCCTGGTGGCCTGCCGATTACGGTACCTATGCCCCCTTCTTCGTTCGTATGGCCTGGCACGCAGCGGGCACCTATCGCGCCATGGACGGCCGAGGGGGTGAAGAGGGTGGCGAGCAGCGCTTTGAACAGCTGAATAGCTGGCCCGATAATGCGAGCCTCGACAAGGCGCGTCGCCTGCTGTGGCCAGTGAAGAAGAAATATGGCCGTGATCTCTCATGGGGCGATCTGATGGTGCTGACGGGTAATGTCGCGCTCGAATCCATGGGCTTCAAGACCCTTGGTTTTGCCGGCGGTCGTGCCGATGACTGGCAGAGCGAGCTGGTCTATTGGGGCCCCGGCACACAGTTCATGAGCTCGAACGTCGATTCACAGGTCAAGAAATCCAGCGTCGAGCCCGGAGGCCACCTGCCCAAGCCTCTGGCCTCGACCACCAAGGGTCTGATCTATGTAAATCCGGAAGGTCCGAATGGTGTGCCGGACCCGGCAGCTGCGGCACAGATGATCCGTCTCGCCTTTGGGCGCATGGCGATGAATGACGAGGAAACCGTTGCCCTGATTGCAGGCGGCCATACTTTCGGCAAGGCGCATGGTGCGGCCTCGGCCACCAAATGCGTGGGCGTGGCCCCTGCCGCGGCACCTGTCGAGCAGCAGGGTCTGGGCTGGGCCAATCACTGCGTACAGGGCAAGCTGAAGGCGACCGATGCCATCACCAGCGGGCTCGAGGGCGCATGGTCGGCTGATCCGATCCATTTCACCTCGCAATATCTGGACAATCTGCTGGGTCATGAATGGGTCAAGACCAAGAGCCCGGCCGGGGCCACGCAATGGGTCCCCAAAGACGCAGAGAACATCGTTCCGGATGCGAGCGATCCCAACAAGCTGCATCCGCTCATGATGTTCACGACCGATATCGCGCTGCGTACCGATCCGTCCTATCGCGCCATCATTACGCGCTGGGCCGCTCATCCCGAGCAGTTTGCCGATGCATTTGCCCATGCGTGGTTCAAGTTGACCCATCGCGATATGGGGCCGAAATCGCGCTATTTCGGGTCAGAAGTCCCGGCGGCCGATTTCCTGTGGCAGGACCCGCTTCCGGCGGCACAGGGCGCAATGGTCAATGCGGCGGATATTCGCGAGCTGAAGAAGGCAATCGCGGCATCCGGGCTGACAGAGCGCGAGATGATCAAGACCGCCTGGGCCTCTGCCGCATCGTTCCGTGACTCCGATCATCGCGGCGGGGCCAATGGCGCCCGTATCCGTCTGGCGCCCGAGAATGACTGGGCCGTCAATGATCCGGCAGAGCTGAAATCCGTTCTGCCGAAGCTCGAGGCGGTGCAGCAGCATTTCAATGGTGGCGCGCATCATGGGCGCAAGGTGTCGCTGGCCGATGTGATTGTGCTGGCGGGTAATGTGGGTGTCGAGCAGGCGGCGCATAAAGCCGGTGTCGCGCTGGATCTGCCTTTTGCCCCAGGCCGTGTGGATGCCGGTCCCGAGCAGACGGACAAGCAGAGCTTTGCCCTGCTGGACCTCAGCGCCGATGCCTTCCGGAACTATTATCGCGCTGAGCCGGATGAGAAATCACCCACACAGATGCTTGTCGATCGTGCCAGCAATCTCTCGCTGAGCGTGCCGGAAATGACCGTGCTTCTGGGCGGCCTGCGTGTTCTGGACATCAATACCGGCCATTCCGCGCAAGGTGTTCTGACCACGCGTCCCGGGACACTGAGCAACGACTTCTTTGTCAATCTGCTCGATATGTCCACGCGCTGGGAGAAATCGACGCAGCCGGGCGTGTATGACGGGTTGGATCGTGAGACGAACAAGCCGCGCTGGACGGCCTCTTCGGTCGATCTGATCTTTGGTGCGAATGCCGAATTGCGCGCCGTTGTCGAGGTTTATGCCTCTGACGATGCCAAGGCGAAATTCGTGACGGATTTCGCCAGCGCCTGGACAAAGGTCATGACGCTCGATCGCTTCGACCTGCACCGCCAGTAATGTCCGCACACGGCCCCGTCTGGCATCCAGCCGGGGCCATGAGACAGGGGCCGTTCGCCGGATCCCTGCCAGATTGCCTCCTGCGCCTCTCACTTCGGGGAGACCATTCAAATGACCCGTCTTTTTTCACGCCTGATTGCCCCGCCGCGGGTTCTTCAGGCCTTTTTCCCCTCATTCTTCATGGTTCTGACCGGTGCGACCCTGATCTGTGCCGCGTCGCTCAGCGTGGCTCATGCGGCGACGGTGGATGTCAGGATGCTGAGCCATGCGCCCGATGGCGGCCGTGGTTTTGATCCCGCCATCGTCCACATCCATGCGGGCGATACGGTACATTTCATCGCTGCCGACCCCGGTCATAACGTGCAGTCGATTCCCGGTATGCTGCCTGAGGGTGCGGCTCCATTCACCGGTCCCATGGGTCATGATCTGAACGTGACGTTCAGCAAGCCGGGCCTGTATGGTTATAAATGCCTGCCCCATTACTGGATGGGTATGGTGGGCATGGTCGTGGTCGACAAACCGGACAATGAAGCGGCGGCCAAGGCTGTGTCGCAGCCCGGTGCAGCGGCAATACGGTTCAGAAAGCTTTTCGACACGCTCGATCGAGGCTGACCCGATGGCGGTCAGGCAGGGTGGCAGGACGTATCATGCGTCAATGCGCGAAAGGCCACCGCACTACACCTTCGTGGCCATTCTGCTGCATTGGTGCCTCGCCCTGCTCGTGATCGGGCAGATCCTGCTCGGGTTTGCGATGGATCGTGCGGGGCTGCCTGACACAGCGGCGTTTTCGGTTTTCCAGATTCATCGCGCTCTGGGTGTGGTCATCCTGCTGCTGGTTGCGCTGCGCGTGATCTGGCGCCTCGGGCACAAGCCGCCACCCCATCCCCTCCGGACCAGCATCTGGCAGGCGCGGCTTGCCGATGCGGTGCATGGGGCGCTTTATGGTTTGCAGCTTCTTGCCCCTGTTTCGGGCTGGGCCCTGGCTTCCTGCGCAACGCTGGAACTGCCGCTCTCGATTTTCGGGTGGTTCGACTGGCCGCTTCTGCCTCTTGCTCACACGGACAGAAACGAAGCGGTTTTGCGCAACGTGCATCACGCTGTCGTCTGGAGTTTTGCGGCGCTGATCCTGCTGCATGGTCTGGCGGTGCTGTATCATCTGATCCGGCGCGACGGTGTGGTGCGACGTATTCTGTTTGTCAGGTCAGATAATTAGTTCATTCTTGCGCTAGTGACGCAGCAATGATTTATTGTTTATTTTTAAAATAAAATGTTGTTGTGAATTGTGAATATTGTGTTGTCAAAACAATGAAATTTTTATAAACGGATATTGCTGGCGTATCTTATTTCATATCCTGGACCATCTTCCCGCAACCCTCGGATGGTCCGATGAAAAAAACGCTTCTATTTGCCGTATCACTGATGTGTCTCGACAGCGTCCGTGCGCAGGCTGAGCCCAAACCTGTCCAACCTTCGCCCCGCCCCGTCATGGCAGTAAAACCTGTGGTGGCAGCAAAAGAAGAGCAGATGAAAGTATCGGGGCGTCATCGTGAGGGCGGGGGTGGCATGATGGTGAAGCACCTTACCCCCAGAACAATCAGCACGCTCACGGCTGATTTCATCGAAAAACAATCGCCCATGTCCACGCCAACGGGTCTGATTGCCAATCTGCCGGGGGTGGTCGGATCGAGTCAGGGGCCACTGACGGCCTCCTTCGAATCCTTCCACATACGTGGTCTGGACCGGACGGAAATCGGGGTGACCTACGAGGGCATTCCGGCCGCCAATCCCTTTACCTACAGTGTTTATACCCCGTCGATGGTCGATACCGAAAACATGGGGTCGATTTCGGTCATGCAGGGTTCGGCAGACGTCAACGCCCCCGTCTACAACGCGGTCGGGGCACAACTCTCGATGACGTTACGCAAGCCTGCCACCCATCAGAACCTTTTCGCACAGGCATCTGGCGGGACACATAGCCTGAACAAGGAATTCGTGCGTTACGACACCGGTGAGATCGGTCATAGCGGGGTTTATGGTTTTGCCTCCGGGTCCTATTCGAGCGGCAATCTCTGGCGCGGGCCCGGATCGGTCAGCCGCTGGCATGTGGATGCCGCCCTGACCAAAAGCTGGAATACGCACAGCGATTCCGAAGTGATATTTGGCTATACCAAGTCCGATCAGACCTCGTGGCTTTATCCGACACTCGGTCAGTGGCGGACTTATGGTGTGGGGTACAATACCACGAAGGATCCGAGCTCGCCGGGCTTTTATGAAATCAACAAGCGCAATACCGGCACAGTTTTCGGCGCGCTCAAGAACCATTTCGGCTTCGATCATGTGCTGTCGCTCGATGCCACAGCCTATGGGGTCGAATTCAACGGCCCCTATTTCTGGGGCGCCAATGTACCGGTTTCGGGCGGCTATATCGGCACACAGCGCTACGATCATCTCGATGGCTACGCGCCCTCATCGGCAACGCTCCGTACGGCTGTCCATCAGCCCTGGTTTACCTTGTCATCGGGGCTGAATCTGGTGGGAAGCTGGAAGCGTTCCTTCAATACTCTGAGCGTTTCCTACTGGTATTCCTACGCCAATGAATCCTCGAATCAGCGCTATTATCCGATCAATGCACAGGGGCAGTGGACGCGCTCAACCGGCTATCTGACGGCGTTTGGCGGTATGCCGATCAATGAGGACCCCGAGAACGCCCTGCAACAGGCCAACAGACTGGCGATCAATGACAAGGTGAGCCTCCTGAACGATCGTCTTGTGCTTGAGGCCGGGCTCAAGACGGCCATGTTCAACCGGCAGTACACGATGGATCTACCCGGTGCCACGCCCTACAAATCCGTGCGCAATGCGTTCATACCGGCCCCGCAATTTCTGGCGAGCTACCGGTTCGATCAGGCCAGTCAGGTCTATATCAACGGCACGACAGGTTATCGTATGCCGAGCAGCCTGAACTCACAGGTTTCGATGTACAGCCATCTGAATGGGCAGCCCACTTCCACCCCGCTCGATCCCTATGAGCCGGAATACATGATCGGCGAGGAAATCGGTTATCGTTACAGCGGCGCGATGATGGCGAATATCGCCTATTTTCACTACAACATGACCCATCATCAGATCACGAGTGCAACCTATCAGCCTGGATCGACCAATATCGTGGCGCAGGTGATTGATGCTGGCGGGCAGGAAGCCAATGGCGTGCAGCTCGAACTTGCGACCCATCCCTGGCACCATCTGAGCGCCTATGCATCGGGTCAGTACATGATGACGCGTATCGGCAATAATATCGCCTATCAGGGGGATTATCTGCCCACCAAGGGCAAGCAGGAACCCGGCGCGCCGAAATTCCTTGCCACGATAGGACTGAGTTATGACGACGGAACCAATTTCGGGACCTTCAACCTGCGCTATTCGGACGCGCAATATGCCACGTTGATGAACGATCAGAGCATCCCGTCCTATATGACGGCCGATATCTCGCTTGGTCGCAACCTGCCGAAATTCGGGCATGTGCTGCCCAAGCTCATGCTCAATCTCATCAATATCTCCGACCAGCATTATCTGTCCGGTGTCTATGGCTACACTGCCGCTGCCACAGCCCATCGCGGCGTTTATGGGAGTGGTCTGACAGGCTCCCAGCCGACCTATGACATCGGCTCCGGTTTCGCCGCGGTCGTAAGCCTGTCAGGCAATTACAATTGATCCGGGCGGGTATTTCGGGTTGCGGCGGTACGGCTGCGACCCGTTGCCTGTCATGGATGGGTTTGCGTCCTGATCCACTCGCTCACCGCTTTCAGAGCGCTCGGGTCGATGTCGTTTTCGATCAGGGCGTATTCACTCACATCCCCCGTCCCGGCTTTCTGAAGCAGGTGATTGAGACCGGGGAACTCGACGATGCGGGCGTGCGGGTTGTGTGACAGGGCGTTTTGCAAGGCGGGCTGATTGAGGTTGGGGGGAACCTGCCTGTCCTTGCTGCCCAGGGTGGCCAGAACAGGACAGCTCACCTGCGACAGAGCCACGGCGGGATCGTAGCGATCGTAAAAGCGTATGGCAGGCAGGGTGAGATCATGCAGACTGTCCGGCAGGCCGGATTGCGTCCCGTTCAGGCGGTTCCATTCGCTGTTCGCAGCTTGCTCGGCGGCTTTCTGGGATTGCTGTGGTGTCATGGCGTCGAGCACCGTTTCAAACAAAACATCGCTCTGACGGGAAACAGCGTCCGGCACATGCCGGGCCGCAGCAGCCCAGTGTCTCTGGGCGAGCATGATCTGTCGCCCCGGTACGGCCGGGGCTTCCAGCATGACGATAAAGCTGATCTGTCGATCACGGGCAGCAATCATCGCCGCGATGACGCCGCCCTCACTATGGCCCATGAGGCCGGTTCTTTGCGGATCGATATCATGGCGATGGCGCATGAAGCGAAGTGCAGCAGCGATATCCGAGGCGAAATCTTCTGTGGTGGCGGTCGTGACTGGGCCGGTCGAACCCCCTCTCTGTCGGTCATCCAGACGCAGGACAGCGATGCCCTGACGGGTGAGCGTGTCGGCCCAGAGCAGGAAGGGCTTATGCCCTGCGATCGTCTCGTCGCGGTCCTGCAACCCAGAGCCGGTAATGAGGATGACAGCCGGGAAGGGGCCCTTGCCCTGAGGCAAGGTCAGTGTGCCGGTAAGATGGGACGGTCCGGTCGGATTATTGAAGGCAACATCTTCGCTGCGATAGGGGAAAGGGGGGTGCGGTATCTGCGGTCGCGAAGGCGCCGCACTTTCGGCTGCCGCTGCCATGCCGGTCGCTCGGGTCATGCGCAGGGGAAAGGAGGACGCTCCCTGTGACCATGTCCCCGCAAGAATATTGTCCAGTCCGCTCAGGGTGCCAACATAGCGGGCGGAAAGTCCGGGCAGGTCCAGGGTGAGTGTCTGCCCTTCCAGCGTGGCACGTTGAACAGGCAGGCCAAAAGCAGATTGCGCGGGGCTGTCGAGTGTGGCTGACCACTCGCCTTGTGGTGCGCCAGCCCGCGGCGAAAGGTGTAGCACAAGTGGGAGGGACTGTCCCTGGGGCAGGGCAAGGGTGCCCTGCCAGTCGCCGGCAGGCGTGGGGGGCGCCGCAAGGGCTGTGCCCATGCCGCAGAGCGTCAGAATAAGTCTTGCCAGCGCCATGACCTGAATACTCCATGCCCGAACCCGGCCGATGGCAAAGCCCGCCGGCACAGGTCATATCATGGAGCGATCATGGTCTGATGCAACGCGTTTTCCGATAGGGTGGGGGTGCGTCACGGGGTTATGAATACAAAACCATCGTGACACCGGGGCAGGAATCGAGGGTAGGGGCGGAGGCGTTGAGAGCCAGCCCATAACGCCTGATATCATGCGGGCTGGGCCCTCTCCGGTCAGAGGGTCGGGAGACCGGAGAGGGGAAGAGGCTTCAGGCGTCGAACAGGGCCGAGATGGCGTTCTGGGCGTCTTTCTGGATCTGCTTCAGGTGATCCTCGCTCACGAAGCTCTCGGCATAGATCTTGTAGACATCCTCGGTGCCGGACGGGCGGGCAGCGAACCAGCCATTTTCTGTCGTGACCTTCAGGCCGCCAATCGGCGCATCATTGCCGGGTGCACGGGTCAGTTTGGCCAGAACTACGTCACCGGCCAGATGGGTCATGGGCAGCTGTTCCGGCGTCAGCTTGGAGAGGATAGCTTTTTGCGCGGCGTTCGCCGCGGCATCGATGCGCTGATAGAAAGGAGCACCGAGCTCCGCCGTCAGGGCCTTGTAATGCTCGGACGGGGTCTTGCCGGTAACCGCCGTGATTTCGGCGGCCAGCAGTCCCAGGATGAGCCCGTCCTTGTCGGTGGACCAGACACTGCCATCGCGACGAAGGAACGACGCACCGGCGCTTTCCTCGCCACCGAAGCCGAGCGTGCCGTTATAGAGCCCGTCCACAAACCATTTGAAGCCGACCGGAACCTCGACCACCTTGCGGCCGATCTTGGTGGCCACGCGGTCGATCAGGGCCGAGCTGACCAGCGTCTTGCCGATGCCGGCATCCTGGCTCCATCCGGGGCGGTTGTTGAACAGGTACCAGATGGCGACGGCCAGATAATGGTTCGGGTTCATCAGCCCGTCGGGACGCGAGACGATGCCATGGCGATCGGCATCGGTATCGGTCGCAAAAGCCACATCGAACTGCGAGCCCATGCCGATCAGACGGGCCATGGCGTAGGGGGAGGAGCAATCCATGCGGATCTGTCCATCCCAGTCAGCCGTCATGAAACCGAAGGCCGGGTCGAGTTCGGTGCTGACAATCGTGGCCTTGAGGTCATAGCGCTTGATGATGGCTGGCCAGTAATCCAGCGCCGCCCCACCCAGCGGGTCGATGCCGATGCGGATGGTGGAGTTGCGGATGGCCTCCATGTCGATCACGGCACCCAGATCATCCACATAAGGCGTGATGAAATCATGGCCGCGCACGCAATCGGCCTTGCGGGCCTCCTCATAGGGCAGGCGGTGGACGTCCTTGAGCCCTGCGGTCAGGAAGGCGTTGGCCTGATCCTGGATCACCTTGGTGATGTCGGTATCGGCAGGACCACCATGAGGGGGGTTGTATTTGAAGCCGCCATCGATGGGCGGATTATGCGAAGGCGTGATGACCACACCATCGGCCAGACCTTCGCTGCGTCCCTTGTTGTAGGTCAGGATGGCATGCGAAACGACAGGCGTGGGGGTATAACGGCTGTTGCAGTCAATGCGGACTTCCACACCGTGCGCGGCAAAGACCTCGATGGCAGAACGCTGCGCAGGGTCGGAAAGGGCATGAGAGTCGATGCCGATGAAAAGCGGCCCCGTAATGCCCTTCTCCTTGCGATAGCGGCAGATCGCTTCGGCAATGGCGAGAATATGGTTCTCGTTGAAACTGGTATGAAGCGATGACCCACGATGACCCGATGTGCCGAACGACACGCGCTGCGCGGCAATGGCCGGGTCAGGCTTGCGGTTGTAGTAAGCCCCGATGAGCGCCGGAATATCGGCGAGGGCGGAGGGGTCCAGCGTCTTGCCGGCGAGAGGGCTGACAGCAGTCATGGGTATCTGGGTCCTTGATCTTGCAGACGGTTTTGACCTTTTCAGGTGACACCGCCCAATGGCACCGAGTCAATGCGGCGAAAGCCACGCATAGGCACTTCACATGGCCGTTATGAGGCAGGCGAGACACGGATCGGGCAACAAAGCGTGCTGACAATAACTTGATACAAAACTGCTCCCGTCCGGATTACGATGCGGAACGTTCCTGGCATGGCAACAGGAATGATAACGCTCACAGGACGATATGATGGAACTCAAGATGCCCCTCGCTCGCCGAGGGTTTCTGACGACGGCGCTGGGTGGCGCTGTCTGTGCTGCCCTGCCGGCACGCGCCGCCACGGATGTCACGGCATCACCGCCGAGTGTGATCAGCCAGCCGCCACGTCAATGGGGAGCGTCGGCAGGGCCGGCCTATTTCCCGGACCCCGATGTGATCGCGCTCGATCCGTCTTTCAGTAACCTCACCTATTTTGCAGCCCCCATACGGCGCATCTATGACAAGGGCGACTGGACCGAGGGTCCTGCATGGAGCAGCGAGGGGCGTTATCTGGTTTTCAGTGACGTCGTACAGTCCAAGGCGCTGCGTTATATCTGGGAGACGGGCGAAGTCACCGAGTTCCGTCCTGACAGTTATGCAGCCAACGGCAATTGCTTCGATTTCCAGGGACGGTTGATCACCTGTCAGGATTTCTTCCGTCGTGTCGTTCGTTTCGAGCATGATGGCAGCGTGACCGTGCTTGCCGATAAATTCGAGGGCAAGGGCCTCAACTCGCCCAACGATGTTGTACCGCATCCCGATGGCAGCATATGGTTTACCGATCCGGGCTATGGAACCAACATCTCCGAAGGTCATGCCGACGAACCGGGCGGCCCGACCAATCCTGATGGCAAGATCAGGTGGAAGATCGGTCGTGAGCTGATTGGCGAGATTGGCGGTGTCAGGCGCCAGCAGGATCATGTGTTCCGCCTCGCCCCGGATGGCACGCTCAAGGCTGTGCTGATGGAAAAGGACGTGACCTGCCCGAATGGTCTGGCCTTCTCCCCCGATTTCAAGAAGCTCTATATCGCCTCGACCCCGGCTGGGCCGGGTCAGAAAAAGGGCGGTGACCAGGCTATTCACGTGTTCGATGTGCAGGGTGACAGTCTGGCCAATGGGCGTGTTTTTGCTGACATGCGCTTTCATGGCGCGCAGATGAACCCTGACGGGTTCAGGGCCGATGTTTTCGGCAATCTGTGGTGTGGTGTGACAGGGCCGCTCGGTCTGTGCGGTGTGTTCGTCTTCAGCCCGCAGGGCGTGCTGCTCGGCCGTATTCGCCTGCCGCAGGGATGCTCGAACCTGACTTTTGCCGGTCCGAAGCGCGATCATATCGTGATGTGTGCGGGAAGCGCATTGTATATGCTTCAGGTTGGCGTGCAGGGCGCCGCTTCTTCCTAATCCGGCATAACTTATACTGCAGGACATGGTGTGCAGGATCGCAGCCCTTTGAGGCGGCGATCACTGTCTCTGGCTGACAGTATCAGCACCGAATATCGACGTCTCTCCCTACAACCTCCAGACGGTGGGCCCTGTCGCCCCACAGGCCGCATGAGCCTCTGGGGAAATCCAATCCGAAGCGGAATGATCATCTGGGGCAGCGCAAGGTAGATCGCGCCACTCAGAACCCTTTACGTTCTGTTCGCGTTGACGGAATATCCAGTCAACGCGGAGTTCACACAATGCCATCCATCGATGCAGCCCGATCCGGCGTTTTCGCCATAGGTGGTGATCTCGAAGTCGTCCGCCTCGGTTTTGGCGCCATGCGCATTACCGGCAAGGGAGTGTGGGGTGCGCCACAGAGCCACGAACAGGCTGTCGCGACCTTGCGTCATACCCGTGATCTTGGAATCACCCTGATCGATACGGCCGATTCCTATGGGCCTTTCGTCTCGGAAGATCTGATACGTGAGGCGCTCTTTCCCTATGGCGGGCAGGTTATTGCCACCAAGGGTGGCCTGACCCGTCACGGCCCCGATATCTGGCGTCCTGTTGGTCATCCTGATTATCTGCGTCAATGCGTGCTCATGTCGCTCCGTCGGCTGGGCGTGGAACGCATTGATCTGTGGCAGCTTCACCGTGTGGGGGCTGACTGCCCGCCGGAAGCGCAGTTCGAGGCTATAGCCAAACTGCAGCAGGAGGGGCTGATCCGTCACGTCGGTCTGTCCGAAGTCGATGTGCCAATGATCAAGCGGGCGGGCGCTTTCTTCCCTGTGACCACTGTCCAGAACCGCTTCAATCTTGTCGATCGCAAATCCGAGGATGTGCTCGATTACTGCGAGACGCACCAGATTGGCTTCATTCCCTGGGCACCGCTGGCAGCCGGGTCTCTGGCTCGGCCCGGCACGGTGCTTGATGCGATAGCGAAAGACCGTGACGCCTCACCGGGGCAGATTGCCCTGGCATGGCTTCTGCACCGTTCGCCGGTGATGTTGCCCATTCCCGGAACCGGCAGTCCCGCCCATCTGGAAGAGAATGTCCGGGCCGCGTCCATCACGTTGAGCGAGGAGGAGTGCGCAGCTCTGGACAAGCAGGGTCGCGAGGCTTGGAAAAGTTCCGAAAATTAAGGCCTTTCCTGCCATGATTGCGGGGGGCGACGAGGGCGCTGGACAATGCTAGAACGCTTGCCATGATCCACGCCACCACCGCCCTTTCCTCCACCGGGTTCCCCCTGTTCTGGTTCTCGACTGCCCAAGGTGGCGGAGGCAACGGGCGTGTCCCTATGGGGGGTGGGCAACGCGGCCCCGAAGGGGGGCGCCAGCCGCCTCGTGGCCCGCGTTTCCGCCGCTGGCGCCAGGGCCTTGCAATCGCTGCCGGTATTGCACTGGTAGGGGTGGCCGGATCGGGGCTGTTCGTCTGGCACCAGTATGAGCGCATCGCGTCCGATCTGCCGAGCGTCGATACGCTCAAGACCTACCAGCCGCCGACCGTCAGCCGGATCTATACGTCTGACGATCACATCATGGCCGAGCTGGCAGCCGAACGCCGGATCTATATTCCGATCAACGCCATTCCCGAGCGCGTGAAAAATGCCTTCATCGCGCCTGAGGATCAGAATTTCTATACCCATGCGGGTCTGGATCCTCTGGCCATCATGCGTGCCGAGCTGACCAACCTGACCCATCGCAGCAAGCGGGCTCTGGGTGCCTCGACCATCACGCAGCAGGTTGCACGCAATATGCTGCTCAACAGCAATGCCCGCACGCTCGAGCGCAAGGAGAAGGAAGCCCTTCTGGCCCTGCGCATCGAGCAGACGCTGAGCAAGGACAAGATCCTCGAAATCTATCTCAACGGGATCTATCTCGGTAACGGGGCCTACGGCGTGGCCGCGGCTGCGCAGACCTATTTCAACAAGCCGCTCGATCAGCTGACCAATGCCGAGGCAGCTTTTCTGGGCGCGCTGCCGAAATCACCGGCCAATTATAACCCGTACCGCCATCCCGAACGTGCCATCGAGCGCCGGAACTGGGTGCTGGACCGCATGGCCGAAATCCATGCCATCTCACACGAAGAGGCCGCAGCCGGACAGAAAGAGCCTCTCATTCCGCACGATGCGGTGCGCTTTGGCCCGCTGCCCAATGCCGAATGGTTCGGCAGCGAGGTGCGCCGTCAGCTGATTGATCGTTACGGGCCTGACCGCGCCATGCAGGGCGGCCTTGAGGTGCATACGAGCCTCGATCGTAAATTGCAGGATGCAGCGACCCTGAGCCTTCGTCAGGGACTCATGGAGTACGACCGCAGTCATAGCCGCTGGCGTGGCCCTGTGACGAAGCTGCACGATGCTGTGGCCGGTGACGGCTGGGTTGAGGCGCTGAAGGACGTTACGCCTCCTGCTGGCATGATCGATCAGTGGCGTCTGGCTGTCGTCCTGAACCCTGCTCAGGGGCGCGTCGGTTGGCTCTCGCATGGAGAGAAGCAGGAAGGCCAGGTCATCCCCAAGGATCTGGGCTGGATGCGCAATGCCGGCACACTGGCCGCCGGTGATGTGATCATGATCGAGCCTCAGGCCGAGTCTGGTCGCGTCGCCGTGCGACAGGTTCCTAAGGTTGAAGGCGCCCTTGTCAGTCTCGATGCGCGCACCGGGCGTGTGCTGGCGATGGTGGGCGGCTGGTCGTTCAAGGAATCGCAGTTCAACCGTGCCACACAGGCGCTTCGTCAGCCCGGGTCATCGTTCAAGCCCTTTGTCTATCTCGATGCGATGGAGCAGGGCATACCGCCCTCCGAGAAGTTCGATGATGCACCGGTCTCCTATGGTGACTGGCATCCCAAGAATTACGAGGAAGACAACTGGGGCCCGACAACCCTGCATGATGCCCTGCGTGAGAGCCGTAACCTCGTGACGATTCGCCTGGCGGCGCATCTGGGCATGAAATCCGTGGCCGATATGGCGATCTCCATCGGCTTGGTCGACCAGATGCCGCATGTGCTGCCAGCAGCGCTCGGTGCGGTCGAGACCACAGTGCTGCGTGAGGCGGGTGCCTATGCCACGATCGCTTCCGGCGGCAAGCTGGTGACACCCAGCCTGATCGATGAGGTGTTGGATCGCGATGGCAGCGTCCTGTGGAAGCCCGAGGGCCTCGCCCTTGGCACGACCATGCAGGCCCCCAACCAGACAGCAATCGTAAGCCCGGCCGTAGCCCCCGGCGCAACACCGGTTGCCCCGCCCGCTGGCAACCCCGCGGATGTGACCACACCATCCACGCCTGCGCCTGTCGCCCCTGCGGGCCCGGCACCTGGCAGTTTGGAGGTGCCGCAGGTGCAGGACAACCGCCGGCAGGTGGCCAGTGCTGCAAGCGCCTATCAGATTACGGCCATGATGCAGGACGTGATCAAGCGCGGCACGGGCACGATTGCTGGGCAGGGCATTACGCGTGACATAGCAGGCAAGACGGGCACCAGTCAGGACTTCCGCGATGCGTGGTTTGCCGGCTTCACCCCTGATATCGTCACAGTGGTCTGGGTCGGGTTCGACACGCCGCAATCGCTCGGCAAGAGCGAGACGGGTGGGCGTATCGCCGGGCCGATCTGGAACCGTTTCATGAAGGTGGCGCTCGAGGGGCGGCCCGAGCTGCATTTCCGTGTGCCGGAGGGCGTGACCCTGGCCCGCTACGACACAGGCCGGCTGATGGCAGTCGACGGCTTCAAGGCGGATCAGGTGCCGGGCATGAGCATCGCCCTGCACGGGTTCGGCGCGGGAACAGAGGCGCTCACTGCGGCCGATACCGGGACCGATCTGTATGATACGGAAACCGATATGGCAGGGGCCTCGAGTCAGGCCGGGCTGAGCGAACCGGGCGGCGAGAATTCGGGTGCCGCCAAAAAACAACAGGCCCCCAATGCCCAGCCACAGGGTGACATTGGCATGGGTGGGCTTTATTGAGACCCAACGAACACGCAGGAGCATGAATCATGTCGGCCGAAACCGAGGCCCTATCGGAGCAGATCAAGCAGTCGGTGGCACTGCTGAGGAGGCATCTTTGACTGGGATGCTGCACAGACACGTCTCGCCGAACTCAATCACCGGGTAGAAGACCCCGACCTGTGGAATGATGCCGACGCCGCACAGAAGCTGATGCGCGAGCGGACGCTTCTGGCGACACAGATCGAAGGCGTCGAGAAGATCGAGCAGGACACCGCCGATATGCTCGAGCTTGTCGAGCTGGCCGAGGACGAACAGGATCAGGATACGGTTGCCGAAGCCGTTGCGACCCTGCGTAAGCTGGCCGAGCAGGCCAATGCACGCCAGATCGAAAGCCTGCTTTCGGGTGAGGCGGACAGCAATGACTGCTATATCGAGGTCAATGCTGGCGCCGGTGGCACAGAGGCTCAGGACTGGGCCGAAATGATGCTGCGCATGTACACGCGCTGGGCAGAGCAGCGCGGCTACAAGGTGACCATCATGGAAACCAGCGAGGGCGAGCAAGCTGGCATCAAGTCTGCCACGCTGCTGGTCACGGGTGCCAATGCCTATGGCTGGCTCAAGACCGAGGCTGGTGTGCACCGACTCGTGCGTATCTCGCCGTTTGATGCCGCTGCCCGCCGCCAGACCTCTTTCGCATCCGTCTGGGTCTATCCCGTGGTGGACGATACGATCGAGATCGAGGTGAATGACGGTGATCTCAAGGTCGACACCTTCCGGGCTTCCGGTGCAGGTGGGCAGCACGTCAACAAGACCGATTCGGCGATTCGCATCACGCATATCCCGACTGGTATCGTTGTCGCCTGTCAGACCGACCGCTCGCAGCACCGCAACCGTGCAACAGCCATGCAGATGCTGAAGGCCCGCCTGTACGAGGCCGAGCTGCAGAAGCGTGAAGCTGCCGCAGCCCAGACCGAGGCAGCCAAGACCGATATTGGCTGGGGACATCAGATTCGTTCTTACGTTCTGGCGCCGTATCAATTGGTCAAGGATCTGCGCACCGGGGTGGAAAAAGGCAATCCCGATGCAGTGCTTGATGGTGCGCTGGACGATTTCATGTCCGCAGCACTTGCTCAACGCGTAGGCGCAACGCGTTCGGAGGCCAGCGCCAACGCCCAATAAAGGGTGTTGGTGACAAGGGGCTGAATCTCTTGCGGCGCAAGACTTTCAGCCTCTTTTTGCGCGTTTCACAAATATTACTCTTGCAGTGAATTAATGTTCCGTTTCACTGTGTCTCAAAGTGTCGTGCCGCTGGTATGCAAAACCTTGCGTGTCGGAAAACGGTGCGATCGAAACGAAACTGACTTGACAGCAGTGCCTTACCTTTGCCCAATTTGCACGGGAGCCATGCGCTGGGAGCATGGTAAACATTTCGGGATGTGTCGGCCAGACTGACGCCTGACCGGAACGCAAGTCGCATGGGGCGGTTGCGATATTATCAAGTCGGTCCGCCCCTCTCGCCAAGAGAGGTGTGGGGCTCAGGACAGAGGGTTTGGAGTGACACAACCGATGAACTACGCCGAGCAGGAGCGACGCCCGACGAAGTACATCGTCGGCATCGCAATCGCTGTGCTTTTCCACGTCGTTGTGATCTACGCCTTGGTGAACGGGTTGGGTTCGAAAATCGTCGAACAGTTCCATCCGCCGATCAAGACGAAGATCATCACGGAGCCGAAGAAGCCGCCGCCGCCGCCGCCACCGCCGCCGCCGCCGCAGATGACGACGCCGCCGCCGCCGTACATACCGCCGCCGAAGATCCAGATTCAGCCGCCGCCACAGAAGCATGTGATCAAGCAGGTCACGCACGAAAAGCCGCCGGCACCTGTGCCGCCTGCCAATAATGCGCCGCCCGCTCCCGCAGCGCCGAAGGGCCCGCCTGTGCCGGATCACTCGGCTGGTGCCTCGCCGATCAACGGTGCCCGTCCGGTCTTCCCTGAGGAGATGCTGGAAGAAAACCGCGAAGGCAGCGTTACCGTGGCCTGTGACATCGGCACCGACGGTCGTACGTCGAACTGCCAGGTCACCAATTCGACAGGTGGTCATGCCTTCGTCGAAGCTGCCATGGAGTTCCTCCGCAAGGCCCGTTACCAGCCTGCGGTCACGAATGGACAGCCGGTGGTCGAGCATCACCATACCCTGCACATCAACTTCACCCTGGGTGATGACTGAGTGCATGGCGACCGGCGTGAAAGCACCGGTCGCCTGACGGAATGACGGAAGAGAAGCCTGGCTTCTTCTTCCGACGGGGCAGGGGGCAGGCAGCCTCCGCGCCCCGGAAAGTGAGAAACCAAGCCGCGCCCGGCAGAGAACGGGGCGGCACTGCCAGAGTCCTTCTTGAAGGGGCTCTTTTTCAGAGGATTTGGAGTTAATGACGAGACTGTTCCGCCTTCCCGCTCTCGCCGCCCCGGCCCTGGCAGTCACGCTTGCCGTGGCGCAAGGTGTGGTCGTGCCGGCCGTTGCTCTTGCCCAGGAAACCCCGGCTGCCCAGCCTGCGGCTCCTGCTCCCGACGCTGCAGCCCCGGCTCCCGCAGCGCCCGACGCCGCTGCTCCGGCTGCCCCCGGCGCCCCGGCTCCCGATGCGGCTGCGCCCGCTCCCGGCGCCCCGGCCCCTGACGCTGCCGCTCCGGCCGCTGGTGCCCCTGCACCTGACGCCGCTGCCCCGGCTCCTGAAGCTCCTGCCGAGGCGACCGCGCCGAAGTCGCAGGAAAACCCGTATGGCCTGAGCGCTCTCTGGTCCAACGGTGACGCCATTGCCCGTGGCGTTCTGCTGATCATGGTCATCATGTCCGCAGGCACCTGGATCATCATGGTCACCAAGTTCCTGGAACAGTCCAAGGTGTTCTCGGCTTCCAAGGAAGCGGCACGTGAATTCTGGACCAAGCCGACCGTTCAGGAAGGCGCTGCTGCCCTGAAGCCGGCTTCGCCGTTCCGCTACATTGCCGAGACGGGCATTGTGGCTGCCGAGCACCATGAAGGCTCGATGCGCGACGCCATCGACCTGCATAGCTGGACCGCCATGTCCGTTCAGCGTTCGGTTGACACCATCAACACGCGTCTGCAGGGCGGCCTCGCCTTCCTCGGCACCGTGGGTTCGACCTCGCCGTTCGTTGGTCTGTTCGGCACCGTCTGGGGTATCTATCACGCCCTGACCGCCATCGGCATTGCAGGCCAGGCCTCGATCGACAAGGTTGCCGGTCCGGTTGGTGAATCGCTCATCATGACGGCGATCGGTCTTGCCACCGCTGTTCCGGCCGTTCTGGGCTACAACCTGCTCGTCCGTCGTAACAAAGGCGCCATGGACCGCGTGCGCAACTTTGCTGCCGACGTTCAGTCCGTCCTGCTGGGTGGCTTCCGTCACGGTGTTGCCCCGACGGTCAGCCCTGACCACAGCCCGACGACCACGACCACCAGCTCGCGAGTTGCCTGATCATGGCGATGAACGTCGGTGGGGGTGGTGAAGAAGACGAAGTCGTCTCGGCGATCAACACGACGCCGCTCGTTGACGTCATGCTCGTTCTTCTCATTATCTTCCTGATCACCATCCCGGTTGCGACGCATTCCGTGAAGGTGCAGCTGCCGCGCGACGCCAACCAGCCGACCCAGACCAAGCCAGGCAACATTGTCCTGGCGGTCACGGCGAATGGTCAGGCGTATTGGAACGAAGTTCCTCTGCGTGGTCATCAGGATCTGCTCGATCGTCTCGAGAAGGTCGCAGTCATCAAGCCCCAGCCCCAGATCCAGATCCGGGGTGACGGCAAGGCTCGTTACGAAGCTGTCGGCAAAATCGTCGCGACCTGCCAGGAAGCTGGCATCTATCGCATCGATTTCATCACCGAGCAGCCTCACTCCTGATTTCGGTCAGGACCCCGCTTCAGGAGCCTGCTGCTGATCCCACAGGGTCGCAGGGGGCTCCGGCTCCGTTTTTTCCGGATGCCGGTCTTGGCCGGCTTTCCGCCTGTTGGAGAGTTCTCTCATGGCCATGAGCGTCGGATCCGACAGCACGCATGAAGACGAGGGCATCGTCGATATCAACACGACGCCCCTGATTGACGTCATGCTCGTGCTGCTCATCATGCTGATCATCACCATTCCGCTTCAGACGCATTCGGTCGCGCTGGACCTGCCGCAGGGCAATCCGCCGCCGAGCACCGAAGAGCCCAAGGTTGTCACGGTTGCGGTCGATTTCGACAATTCCATCAGCTGGAATGGCGAACCCGTCTCCTCCGAAGCCGATCTTCAGGCGCGCTTCATGAACGCGGCAAACCTGCCCGATCAGCCCGAGATGCATATTCACCCCAATCGCCTGGCAGACTACAAGACGGTTGCCCATGTGCTTGCCGACGCCCAGCGTCTTGGCATCACCAAGCTCGGTATCGTCGGTCAAGACCAGTTCATGGAAGGACAGTAAGTGCGTTTTCCCCGTTGTTCTCGCGCCCTCCTGGTTGCCAGCTCGCTTCTGGCAGCCTCCTCTTTCGTTCCGGTCATCGGGTCTTCGCTCGTCACGATCGCTCATGCTGAAGATCAGCTGAGTGCCAAGGTCGGCAAACCCCTGCAGGAAGCGCAAACGGCTCTGGGCGCGAAAAACTACGCCAAGGCCATGAGCGCCGTGAACGCGGCTGATGCGATTCCGGGGAAAACCGAATACGAGAAATACACCATTGCCCAGATGCGTGCGGCGGTTGCTGCCTCGTCGGGCGATGTGGCCGCGGCCTCGAAAGCCTATGACGTGCTGATCGCGTCACCGCGCACGCCTGCGGCAGCCAAGCAGCAGATGCTGATGGCCAACGCGACCATGGCCTACAATGCCAAGGATTACGCGCACGCTGTTCCGGCTATTGAGCGCTACCTCAAGATTGCTGGCCCGAACGCCCAGATGCAGACGCTTCTGGTCCAGTCCTATTACCTGCAGCAGGATTACAAGAACGCTGCGCGCGTACAGCAGGACCAGATCAACGACGAGATCAAGGCCAAGCGTATCCCGCCCGAGAACCAGCTTCAGTTCCTGGCGACCTGCTATCATCAGATGAAGGATGCGGCGAACGAGACGCATGCCTATGTGCTGCTCGCCAAATACTATTCCAAGCCTGATTACTGGGCGATGCTGATCCATAATCTCGCAGCTGACCCCCAGATGCCTGACGCCCTGCAGTTCAACCTCGAGCGTCTGCGCATGACGACGGGTGTGCTCAAGGACCCATCAGATTACATGGACATGGTCGAGCGCGCTGTTCAGGCCGGTCTGCCGCAGCTGGGGCTAAACCTGATAAACCAGGCCTATGCTTCCGGCGCGCTGGGCAAGGACCAGGGCGCTGCGCGTGAGGCCCGCCTGAAAGCGATGGTGGTCAAGCGTGCAGCCGATACGAAGGCCACACTGGCTGCGGATGCTGAGGCAGCGCGCAAGATGCCCAACGCAGCACCGTCGCTCACCGCGGGATATAATCTTGTGCTGAATGGCCAGGTGGACGAGGGCCTTGCCCTGATGCGCGAAGGGTTAGCCAAGAAGCCGATCGCTCCCGAAGGCGCTAAGCTGCAATACGCCATGGCGCAGATGGATGGGGGTCGCAAGGCTGAGGCAGTAAAAAGCTTTGCCGATGTCCATGGCGATCATGGGTCGCAGGATCTCGCGCAGCTCTGGACCCTATTGCTTACCAAATCATCAAAATGAGGTAAAATTCGTCGAGTCCCATCAATACGGTTGTTCTTGCGTGAACTGAGACATAAATTGTATCAAATCTCGTTTACCACAGAATGATCGATGGGATAATGACGACAGCTCCTACTGCTCCCACTCCCGCTCCCGACCTGCCGGCGCGTATCCTTATCGTAGAAGATGATCCGGGGATGCGTACCCTGATCCAGCGCGCCCTGCAGGGTGATGGATTCAGGGTCCGCAGTGTCGCTTCAGGCGACGAAATGTGGGACGCCCTCGCAGTTGGCCCCGTCGATCTTTTCGTCATGGACGTCATGTTGCCCAAGACCAGTGGTGTGGAACTCTGCCGCGCCATTCGCAACGGTCAGGGAACGAACCACCCCGGCGAAGCGCCTCTGGCCCAGACCCCGATCATAATGGTTTCTGCCCGTGGCGAAGAGCGCGATCGCGTCCTTGGCCTCGAAATCGGCGCTGATGACTATGTCGCGAAGCCTTTCGGCCAACGTGAGCTCTTGGCGCGTGTTCGCGCCGTGCTGCGCCGCGGTCAGGGTGCCGCTCCGACCGAGGTATCGCGCAAGGAGACAATCCTCTTTGCAGGATGGAAGCTGGATCTCCGTCGCCGCGAGCTGACAGATCCTTCGGGCGCTGTGGTCGACATCTCGGGTGCCGAGCATGACCTGCTCACAAGCTTCCTCGACAATCCCCAGCGCGTGATCGCTCGTGACAGGCTGCTCGAACTCTCGCGCACGCGCCTTGGCGACGTTTCGGACCGTAGCATCGACGTGCTCGTCAGCCGTCTGCGCCGCAAGCTTGGTGCCGACGCCGATGCGCTGATCCGCACTGTGCGCGGCCTGGGCTATATATTCGTGGCAGAAGTCGAGCGCGTCTAAACCGCCATGCCGTTCAGTCTTGGAGGGGGAAATACGCCCCGCATCATCCGTCTGTGGCCGGTCGGCCTTGTCGGCCGGGTCAGCGTGGTTCTGCTCGCTGCCGTCATTCTGGTCTTCGTGGCCAGCGCCTTTTTCTATGAAGAGGCGGAAACATATATCGATGACGACAGCCGCATTACCCAGCTTGCAGAGGAGTTGAGCACTGATCTGCGTGTGCTGCGCACGACGCCGATCAGTCAGCGCGGTCTGCTGGGCGCCCTTCTCTCGGATAACGGTATCAGTGTGAGCTGGCGTTCGGCCAACCAGCCAATCGACCTCGACCAGCCGCACAGACTGCGTCAGGTCGAGGAAAGCCTGATCGCCAATGATCGCGATCTCGGCAAGGCCGATATCCGTGTCTGGGCCGATCGGGCCGACTCATCGAGCATCCACGGGAGCCTCCAGCTGGCAGACGGAAGCCGTCTGGCCTTCAACGTGCCCGGGATTCTCAAGCATAGGCACATGACGGGGGGGCTGGCCTCGGCGGCCATCACCGCGGGTGCCGTCGCCATTGCCGCGGCGATGATCGTACGGGCGCTCAGTACGCCCCTGCGTGCGCTCGCACAGGTGGCGGACAGCATCGCCAAGTCCGATGATATGCAATGGACGATGGTCGATGAGCGTGGGCCACGAGAAGTGCGTGGACTTGCCCAGGCCATCAACAAGATGCAGCACCGCATCCGGCGTCTTATCAACGACCGTACCGAAATTCTCGCTGCTGTCTCACACGACCTGCGCACGCCACTTGCCCGATTGCGTCTGCGCGCCGGGTTCATGGATGACGAGGAAACGCAAACGGCGATCGAGGCCGATATCGACGAGATGGAGGCTATGGTGACAGGGGTTCTGGCCTATCTGGCTGGCGATCTGGACCCCGAGCCGATCAAGCAGGTCGATCTCGTCGCTATCCTGAATACGTTGCTCGACTCCCAGAGCGATCGTGGCCGCGACACAAGCTACACCGGGCCGGATCGCTGTCAGGCAATGGTGCGTCCTCTCGCAATCAAGCGGGTTTTTGCCAATCTCATTGACAATGCCTGCAATTACGGCAGCGATGCGCATGTGACGCTTGAGACGGATGGCAAGGAAGTCATCGTTTCCGTCGTCGATGACGGACCGGGAATTCCGGAAGCAGAGCTCGAAAACGTTCTCTCGGCTTTCTATCGTGTCGAGGGGTCGCGCTCACGCGCCACTGGCGGGATGGGGCTGGGTCTGGCCATTGTCACACGTGAAGTCGGGCGGGCGAAGGGTAAGGTGGATCTGCACAATGTGCCCGGACGCGGCCTGTGCGTGCAGATCATGCTGCCGCTGGGCGTCGCCCAGGCCTGATTCGGGGGATAAAGGACTTGCGGAGTCACGATTGATGGCACATGTCACAGCGATAACTGTGATCTGAGAGCTGTGATGTTTATCGAGACCGAAGATACCCCGAACCCCGCCACCCTCAAATTCCTCCCCGGTCGGGCCGTAACCGGCCACCGTGGTACGGCTGATTTTGCCGATGCCAGCGCAGCTGAGGGCCGCTCGCCCCTCGCTACCACCCTCTTCGCGGTACAGGGTGTGTGCGGTGTTTTCCTTGGTGGTGACTTCATTTCCGTTACCAAGACCGACGAATTCAGCTGGAACACGCTCAAGCCTCTGCTTCTTGCTGCGATTACCAGCCATTTCGACTCCGGTGAGCCAAGCCTTGAATCGGTTGCAGAAGCTCAGGAAGAGGCGATTGCCCCTGAGGACGAAGCCGTTGTCGCCCAGATCCGCGAACTGCTCGATACGCGCGTTCGCCCTGCCGTTGCAGGAGATGGGGGTGATATCGTATTCAGGGGTTATCGTGACGGTGTTGTACGTCTGACGATGCAGGGCGCCTGCGCTGGCTGCCCTTCATCGCGCGCCACACTGAAGCATGGTGTTGAAAACATGCTGCGTCACTACGTCCCTGAAGTGGTGGCCGTAGAGCAAGTCGAGGATTGAAGCCGTGAGTGAGAGTCAGCCAGAGTCCCCTGTCCCGGTGTCGCTGGATGGCTCAAGCCCTGATCAGACCGTCCGGGCTGGCAGCACCCGGCGTGATCATGACGCCGCACCGGGTGATGCACGCGCCCTGTCACCGGCCCTTGACGCGCTGGCACTTGATCGCCTGTTTCGACAGGCCCGCACACCCATTGGCTGGTCAGCCCGTCCGGTCGAACGCGAGACGCTGGTCACGCTTTACGATCTCGTCAAGCTTGGTCCGACATCGGGCAATTGCTGTCCAGCACGCCTCGTTTTCCTGACTTCTGACGATATGAAGAAGCGCCTGCGACCGGCCTTGTCCGCGGGCAATATTGAGCGTTGTCTCAGCGCGCCTGTCGTGGTGCTCGTCTGTCATGACCCTCTGTTCTTCGAGCATCTGCCCCGCTTGAGCCGGGAGGAAAACCTGCGGAACTGGTTTGCCGCTGATGTCGGACTCTCGGAAGAGACGGCGTTTCGCAATGGTTCTCTCCAGGGCGGCTACATGATCCTTGCGGCCCGTGCCCTTGGTCTTGATGTCGCACCGTTCTCAGGGTTCGACGGCTACACAATCGAAGACGACTTTCTCTCCGATACAGGCTGGCGCATCAATTTCATCGCCGGTCTGGGTTATGCGGAGGCGCCGCCACAGGTGGAACGCGCCATGCGTTTGGCCTTTGACGAAGCCTGCCTCGTTCTCTGATGGTGTTGACGGCAGGTACGCGCAGCCTGGTGCTGAATGGCGCAACACTGGGTCCATCGAGCGCGGGGGATCTGGCGATCTTCGAGGGTCGTCGCTGTGTTGTACATGTAGCGATCGAAGGCCTTGGGGCGACGGCATCCCTGGCCGCGCATTGCCGTGACTTCTTCAAGATGCCGGGCTGGCATCAGGGGCCGGAACTGATCATCGCCGTCATAGGGCCTGGGTCGTTCACTGGCCTGCGGGCCAGTCTTGCTCTGGCGAACGGCCTGGCGCTTGGTTTCGGTGCGCAGTTGAGGGGTGTCACGACAGGTGCCTGTTTCCGTACGCGACAAGGTCTGAAAAGTGCCATCTGTCTGACGCAGGCACGTCGTGATCGTCTGTTTGTCGAATGGGCTGACGGTTCCTTCTGGGCCGGATCACCGGACGCATTTCTGTCCAGGCAGGGTGCGGGCCGGGAAGGGCCCTTGGTCGGCAATGGCGTCGCCATGCTGGCAGGACATACGGTTCCATCAGGGGCATTTGAAACAGCACGACCCGACATCCACATGATTCTGGAAGCGGGCCTGGTGACAGCCGACAGCGCCATGCTTGAGCCCCTTTACATCGACGCACCGGAGGCCAAGTTGCCAGCCCGTGGATTGCGTCCTGCACCGCAGGGATGACCGACGGCGGCCCAATGGTCATGTTGGGTACGGCCCATGGGGAACTCTGTGCCGCCCTGCACCGGGATGCCTTTCCCGAACCCGAGCAATGGACGGCCGAGGCCTTCACCGGCTTACTTTCGATGCCGGGTGTTGCAGGCTGGGTCTACACCAATCACAGTGGACCGACCGGCCTTCTTCTCGTGCGGCATTGCATGGATGAGGCAGAGATTCTGACTGTTGCTGTGCTGCCTGCGTTCCGCCGCAAAGGGGTTGCGCGCGCGTTGATCGAGGGAAGCCTCACTTTTCTTAGAGGGCAGGGGGTGACGAGCCTTTTCCTCGAGGTGTCAGTCAACAATAGTCCGGCAAGCGCTCTTTACCTCGCACTCGGATTTGAGGAATGCGGGATCAGGCGCTCTTATTATCCCGACGGAAGCGATGCGCGGGTCATGCGTCATGATTTACATAGCGCTATACGGTAATCGCTCTCGACCGGGTTCTCCGCGACCTCCCACTCTGCCTTCTGTCCGAGCGTTTCCAGCAGGGTCAACACGTTGCGGCGCGTTTCCTCTCCTCTGAGCAGCACGAGAAGATCCTGGCCAATCTGGGACCGATCAAGCGCAAGGCGAACGTAAACTGTGGTCATGGGGCAGGTCTTGTCTGTGATATCAATAATCTGCACGGACATTGTATTGAGTACCCCTAGTTGTTCGATATATTTTCTTGTACTATATCGTTTGGTGAGTGTATTTCTATCAATCAGATATATTCATTGAGGGAAATTTATATGTCGAGCGATCCGGATAACTTGATTTTGCAGAAGCTAACGACACAGATCATCTCTGCCTATGTGGCTCATAATGAAGTTTCGGGTCAGGACCTGCCCAATCTCATCCGGACAATCCATCAGACCTTGTCCAATGTTGCCAATACCAAGCCCGAAATTATCAAGCCGATACCAGCGGTACCGCCGAAGAAATCAGTATTTCCCGATTATATCATATGCCTCGAAGATGGCAAAAAGCTCAAACTGCTCCGCCGCCACCTTCAGACCGTCTATGACATGACGCCTCAGCAATACCGCGAGCGCTGGGATCTGCCGCCAGAATATCCGATGGTCGCACCGAATTATGCGAGCCACCGCTCGAATCTGGCGCGCAAGATCGGTCTTGGCCACCGTCGATGAGAAAGGCGCCCTTTGTCCGATACTTAACGTTGGCAAAGGACCGGATTTTCGGCTACGCCGTATTCCATGGTATCTGAAGCGAAAGCTGACGCAAAGCGAAGCGGGCGGGCTCAGGAAGAGTCACGCATCGGGCAATTATGTATCGACCGGGGCCTCAAGATGACAGGGCAGCGCCGTGTCATCGCGCGTGTCCTGTCCGAAGCTGAAGATCACCCGGATGTCGAGGAGCTGTATCGTCGTGCCTCGCAGCTCGATGCGCGTATTTCCATCGCAACAGTCTATCGCACGGTCCGTCTGCTAGAGGAAAAAGGGATCCTCGAGCGTCGTGATTTTGGTGGTGGTCGTGCACGTTATGAGGCCAGCGAACCTGGCCACCAGCACCACTATCATCTTATCGATGTCGATTCCGGTCATGTCGTCGAATTCGAGGATGAGGACCATGCTGCCCTGATGGAGGCCCTGGCCCGTCGCCTCGGCTTTGATCTCGTGTCGCATCGTCTCGAACTCTTCGGCCGCCGCATGCCCCAGAAGGCAGGCGGCTCAACAGGTCAGGATTGATGAGCGCCAAACCCTCCCACGCCGAGATCCTGCGTCTTCTTGTTACGGACGGCGAAAACAGTGCTGCTGCAGGTCAGTCACTTTCCAGCCTCGATCTGTCCAGGGACGCCTTTCCCGAACTTCGGGGGGGGCAGCTTGGCGTGCGTATTGCAACGACCGATGCCGAACGCGAAGCCGCTCAGGCCCTGCGCTACCGCGTGTTCTTCGAGGAGATGGGAGCTCATGCGGATGAACGCACGGCTCGTCTGAAGCGCGATATCGACGATTTCGATGAGGTGGCGGACCATCTTCTCGTGATCGATCATGCTGTGTCGTCGGGTGCCGAAGGCGTGGTGGGGACCTATCGTCTCCTGACCAGCGACAAGGCCGCTCAGCTCGGACGTTTCTACACATCGAGCGAGTACGATATCTCGACGCTCACGGAATTCCCTGGTCGACTGCTTGAAGTCGGGCGTTCCTGTGTCGATCAGCGCTACCGTGGTCGTTCGGCCATGCAGCTGCTCTGGCGTGGCATTGCCTCGTACATCTTCCTGCATCGTATCGATGTTCTGTTTGGCTGTGCCAGCCTGCCGGGGACAAATCCCGATCTCATGGCTGATGAGCTGACTTATCTGTATCATAATCATCTCGCCCCGCCGGCGCTCCGCATTCGCGCTCTGCCGGACCGGTATGTTGATATGCAGCGCAGCGATCCGCATCTGCTTGATCATCGCAAATGCCTGTCGAAGCTGCCGCCCCTCATCAAGGGCTATCTGCGTCTCGGTGGTTTCATTGGTGACGGGGCCGTTGTGGATGAACAGTTCAATACGACGGATGTGGCCGTTCTCGTTAAAAGCGAGCTCCTGGCGGACAAGTATTATCGTCATTATGAGCGTCGCCTGAGAGACGCCCTAGAATAAGACCAGGAGTAAAATGTGACTTTCCGGCTCTGGAACGCTTCCTTCCCGTCGAGCCGGCTTCCATTTTCCACCGGGAAAATGATTCTGGCTGATCTCGTCGTCGGGGCTCTTGCCTCGCTGGCGCTCCCGCCTCTGTACTGCTTGCCTGCGCTCTCCCTTGGGTTGCTCTATCTTTATCGTTGCACGCAGGACGCAGCGAGCCCTCGTCAGCTTGCGGTACACGCCTTTTTCTTCGGGCTTGGCTATCACACGGCGGCATTGTCCTGGTTGACGAATGCCATACTGACGCGGGCGCATGATTTCTGGTGGGCTGTGCCCATTGCCGCCCCAGGCTGCGCCTTGATTCTTGCGCCCTTCATCATGGTGCCCGTCCTGCTATGCCGCCTCATGCCGGAAGGCGCGTCACGCATGGTCATGCTGGCTGCGCTATGGACGCTGGCTGACATGGCGCGTGTATTCATCTTCACGGGCTTTCCCTGGAACCCGACCGGCAGCGTGTTCGAGATCCCGGGTCTGGTGGGTGATATTCTCATTCAGCCTGCTGCCGTTATAGGGGTGGACGGGCTGACATTGGTCGCTGCTCTATGCGGATTGCTGGTCTGGCATGGGCGCACAGTCCGCCTTGGTCTGATCGGGGGCATTTGCGTGTGGGGTATATGGGGGGCGTACAGCCTGACCAACCCCCAACTCTTGCCCGTCAGGAATCCCGTGGTGGCGCTGTTGCAGGGGAATGTGCGTGAGCGCGACATTCTCTCGCGCGATGGTGCTGTGCAGGCATTCAGGCTTTATCTGCGCCTCACCAATGAAGCCGTAGCGAAGGCAAGGGCCCTCAACGAGGATCGGGGCCTTATCTATCTCTGGCCTGAGTCGGGCTTTCCCGGACTTCTGGACGAAGATGAGCCCGCTAGGCGCATGATTGCCCAGGCGGCAGATGGCGCATGGGGGATGATCGGGTCGGATCGGCGCGACGCAGATAACCGGTTTTACAACAGTATTTTCGCTCTGGATGAAAGCGGGCAGATCAGGGCCGTCTACGACAAGTCCACGCTGGTTCCGTTTGGAGAATATCAGCCACGCTTCATTCCGTTCAATCTGCTTCCAGGTCAGTTGACGCCGGGTAAGGGGCTAGCCACCTGGTCGCTGCCAGCGCTAGGGGCTGTCGGACCCCTGATCTGTTACGAGATCATATTCTCCGGCCATGTCGCAGGCGCCAAGCGTCCAGACTGGTTGGCGAATATCACCAATGATGCGTGGTTCGGTAATAGTGCAGGGCCGCGCCAGCATCTGGCGACCGTAAGAATCAGGGCGGTCGAAGAGGGACTGCCGGTCGTTCAGTCTGCTAATATGGGTATCACGGCAGCTTTTGATGGCGCCGGGCACGAAATTGCCCGCTTGCCCTGGGGTAAGGCAGATAGCCTTGTTCTCGCCATACCCTCGCCGCACCGGCCAACAATATTCTCGATCTATGGAAGAATAGTCCCTGTCAGTCTCTGCATTATGGCTGTCTTGGTGGCTGTTTTTCTTGGGCATCGCCGACAGTAGATAATAGAAAGTTAATCTATGCCGTTGGGTGTATCTGATTAACCACCAATAAGAGTCCATGCTTGATGAGTAATACCGCAAAAAGCGCCTCGGCAGCGGGTCCGATCGATGCTCTCGTCGGCGCACGGATCAGATTGCGGCGTACCATGCTGGGCATGTCGCAGGAAAAGCTCGGCGCGGCGTTGGGACTTACTTTTCAGCAGGTGCAGAAATATGAGCGTGGCGCGAACAAGGTAGGGGCAAGTCGCCTCTATGAAATGTCGCGCGTTCTCGATGTGCCGATCGGTTTCTTCTTCGATGATCTGGCTGGTGGGGGAAACGGGTCCATGCGACGCTCTGAGGGCGCCTCCTCGGCGGCGACCGGTTTTTCAGAGGCACCATCCGGTTTCAGGTCGGCGACAGGCGAAGATGGGCTTGCCCCCGTAGGTCTGTCAGCGGAACCCATGCCTGCACTACGCCTCGATACAATGTCCGTTGAGCTCCTGCACGCCTTCCAGAATATCACAGACGCCAAGGTGAGGTTTCAGCTGGTCAACCTGGTGAAAAGCATGGCGTTCCCGGATTGAGACAAAAGCGCGGGTTCTGAGCCCGATGGGAGTTTATTCCCGGCGCAAAACCTTGTCTGTTACGAAAGAGGCCAGTTTACCCGCCGTGAAATCCTTTTTGAGCCTGACCTCGTCATACTCATGCTCGACCCAGTGCATGAAGGGTATGCGCCCTTCAGCCTCGACCTGATAGCGCAGGACAAATGCGTCGAGAATACCGGTACGAGCCCGGTTGAAATGCCCAAAACGCCAGTGCAACTGGCGCAGCGCCTGAGCGGCTGTCCCGCCTTCGAACAGGATGACCAATGCCGAGGCCAGGCCTGCGCGGTCGGCACCTGACTTGCAGTGCATGAGCATCGGGCGTTCGATCTGCGCATACAACTCGGCAAAGCGCAGGATCCTGTCTCGGTGCGGTGCGCCACGGCTTTCGAAAGCCATGTCGATATGATCGAGGCCCAACGCCTGCGCAGCCTGCCGTGAGAGGGCATCTGAACCGCAGCGCCGATGCCCGCGCAGATTGACCAGCGTGCGCAGGCCCAGCTTTCGCTTGAGTCGGGCCAGCCGTGCGGGTGTGGGGTGATTGCATCGATAGACATTGCCCGGTACGACGGTAGCGAGATTGGTCCAGGGTAGACGGAAAATGGCATGATCGACGAAGAGACTGTCGATCCACGCCTTGCGTCGGCCTGTGGCAGTTGCCAGCGATCCATCAAACACGAAAAACTCTCCCCCGATTTGCTGTGCGATGCCTGCCGCACCCGGCATCATCCGTCAATTGCCGCCAGTGAATGAGGTTGATACAAGATTCGTCATGCGTTCAGCCTCGCTCCTCCTCTTTCTGATGGTTCTTGCCGGCTGTGCGGATAATACATTCGGCCCCCCGAAGCCGGATCTGGCCGTGAATGGTCCACCGGGCCATCCGCCCGGTCAGCCACCCCATCGCGATCGCATGGCACGCGCCTATGCTTCGCTGCCGGTTGCCATACCGGGCATGGACGGGGCGTCGGGTCCGCCGGTTCTGCCGGGCCTCGCCACCGAGACCGTGACGACCAGTGAGGTCAAACCCCAATATGCCGTGCCCGATGCCGAAGTCTCCTACGGCAAGAGAGGGAATCCATGAGCGACTTCGTCACCGGACATTATGGCCCGCGCGCCAAGGATTATGTCAGTAGCCAGACCCACGCAGTCGGGGAGGATCTGGAGCGTCTCGTCGCCCTGCTGCGTGAAGAGACCCCTAGTGTGGCCCTCGATCTCGGCTGTGGCGGCGGTCATGTGAGCTATGCCATGGCGCCGTTCTGCGGGCAGGTCGTGGCTTATGACCCGACATTGAGCATGGCTCTTGCCGTCAGGAACGAGGCAGAGCGCCGTGGACTGACCCGGATTCGCCCTGTCGGAGGTTTTGCGGAATCCCTGCCCTTTGCAGAGGGCATTTTTGATGTGGTGGCCAGCCGCTTCAGTGCCCATCACTGGCGCGACCTGCAGGAGGGGCTCAATGAGGCGCGCCGCGTGCTGCGACAGGGCGGTCTGGGGATCTTTATCGACACGGTCGCCCCAGAGGCCCCTATGGCCGATTCCGTGCTGCAAGCGATCGAAACCCTGCGCGATCCCTCGCACATGCGCAATTATCGCGTCTCGGAGTGGAGACGCAGTCTTGAGAGTGCTGGATTTGCGCTGGAAGGCTATCAGCCCTTGCGCCTGAAGCTTGACTTCGCCTCATGGGTTGCGCGAACCCGGACGCCTGCCTTGCATCAGCAGGCCATTCTGTCGCTCCAGAGGGCGACAGATGCCGGAACCCGACAGCATTTTGCTGTCGAGGCTGACGGGAGCTTCACGCTCGATACGGCGCTTTTCACGGTGCGTTAGAGCACGGCGCCGGTCATGGCGTTTCAGTCGGCCAAGGGGCGGGCTTCTTCCGGCAGCATCACCGGGATGCCGTCGCGCACCGGGTAAGCAAGGCGGGCCCCCTTGCTGACAAGCTCCTGAGCCTCGCGGTCATAGATGAGCGCTTCCTTCGTCACCGGGCAGACAAGCATGGAAAGAAGGCGGGGATCGAGATCCTGAGCCATAGGTGAATCCTTCTGATGGATGGGAGAGGGGGTTGAATGGCCTCGACCCTGCCTTCGTCATTCCTCTTTTAAAGGGGAAGAAGGCAGGATGGCAGCCGCGAGGCGTGGCTCAGGAAAAGAGCAGGGCTGACAGCTTGCGTCGCGCGGGTAAGGTTGCCGGATCGGTATTGCCCCAGGCTTCGAAGAACCGCAGCAATTCGGCGCGTGCTGCGCCGTCATTCCACTCGCGGTCCTGTTTGATGATGGCAAGCAGGGTGTCTGCTGCCTCTGATTTATGACCCGCACCATTCAGGGCGCCAGCCAGACGGAAGCGTAAAGCGAGATCGTCGGGAGACGCCGCACACTCCGCCCGGAGCCCGTCGAGCGCCGAGGCTGCCTGATGGCTCTCCTTGTGCAGGGCCAGGGCAGCGCGTGCGCCTGTCACGGCCGGGTGCTCCGCCAGCTTCGGTGGTACCTGACTCAGGGCCTCGTCCGCACCCTCATCATCACCCAGTACCGTCAGCGCCCGGATCATGCCGCCCCAGCCCTCGGGGTTTTCCGGCTCGATTTCGAGCAGCGAGGCAAATAGCCCGGCGGCTTCCTCTGCCTGACCTTCCTGCAAGGCAGCCGAGGCCGCGGCAAGGATATCCGCGCTTGGCAGCGTGGCGCCGGTTGCCTTGACGATCTGCTCGATAAAGCGGCGCACTTCGCTCTCGGGCTGGGCGCCCTGCAGGATGTCGACAATCTGGCCCTTATAAAAGGCCGCAACAAGCGGGATCGACTGGATGGGCAGACCGACCTGCGCAAGCTGGGCCGCAAGCGCGGCATTGGCCTCGATATCGACCTTAACCAGCTTGACCCGACCGCCGGCCGCCGTCACGGCGCGCTCGAGCACGGGGGTCAGTTGCTTGCAGGGTCCGCACCAGGGCGCCCAGAAATCCACAAGTACGGGAAGCTGCCGGCTGGCTTCGAGCACCTCAGGCATGAAGCTGCGCTGATCGGCATCGACGATGAGTGCAGCCTGTGTGCCGGGAGCGCCGGGGGACGGGGGCAGGCCTGCGTCGTTTCCGGGCTGGGGGCGATTCTGCCCAATGATATAGTCCATGGAATCTCTCTGTCCCGATGATGCGCGGCTTTTCGCTGGCATCACCTGTTGATCATCATGGCTACAAGATTGTTCTGAAGCGTGCAGGACGCAAGCCCGAGCCTGGGTGCGCGGCGTCGGGAGAGGCTCCCAAGAAAGAAAAGCAGAAAAAAAGCATGTTTTTTAAAAAACCCTCTTGCGCGCCACGGCCTCAGGCAGTAATTACCCGTCCAACGGAACGCGGGCGTAGCTCAGGGGTAGAGCACAACCTTGCCAAGGTTGGGGTCGTGGGTTCGAATCCCATCGCCCGCTCCAGATAATCTACTGATTTATCTGGAGCGGCGCTTCCGAAATACCAAAGAAAATTCTCAGAACTTTATGAAGAGCAGGAATTACTTTCCTGAATTCTTTGTGATCTTGTGCGCTCAAACGCCTTGCATACCAATGAACCTGACTCTTTGATCAGCAAAATCTCGCTTTGGACAGGTTGCGTCACCCTTGGAAGGTTTTTAACCGTCGTAGGGTAACAAAAAAATAACGCGGCGAGATTTTGAGACATTATCCCACTATAAAGAGCTTTTTGCGGTCAGTTCCGGCTATTGCGGGCCTGATGTCCGCCCTGTCATTTCCCTGTGGCATGGGCAGCAAGGTCTGGGCATCTGATGCCGAGCCTCAGCCAAAGCGCGAGCAATGGTACACTGGCTCTCTCATTTCGCCGTCTGGCCCGCAGTTCAAGGCAGGTGTGCTCGGAATTGAGCCCTATCTGACCTATAATCAGCCCGTGGATTATCTCGGGTCCAATGGGCGCTCCATGTCGTCCGGACCGGGCCAGAGAACCATCAGCAATTCGACGATGGTCAAATACGGGCTGACCGATAATGTCAGTATCCAGATATTCCCTGCCATCTCCTATGGCTGGAAGCGCGGAGATGGCACGACCAGCAGTCTAAAATTCGGCGATATGCCGGTCGACTTTCTCTGGCGCTTTCTGGACCCCAACCCCAAACGGTATATTCCGTCGCTGAGCCTGTTTGTCGGCATGCTCATGCCGACGGGTGATTATTCCAATCTGGGCCGAAGTCAGGACGGCGTGGGCAATGGCGCCTATGTTTTCCGCACGGCACTGGTAGAGCAATCAACCTATGATTTGCCGCATGATCACACGTTGCGGCTGCGTATGTGGGCGACATTTCGGCGCGCTGTCACCTCGGCCCGCCTTGATAACGTGACGAGCTATGGCACCACCAAGGGTTTCGTGGGGCGTGGGCGCCCTGGCATGAGTGGCCAGACTGGCTTTTCACTCGAATATGGCTTCAACCAGCGCTGGGTGCTTGCTGTCGATATGGTGCGCGACTGGGCCAATGGCGCGCGCATCTGGGGCTCTGACGCGAGGGGGCGGCGTATCGATCGAATCAATGGGTCATCAGGCGACTGGATGGTGGCACCGGCACTCGAATTCAGCTGGTCGCCCCGTTTCGGCGTCATTGCAGGCGCTTCGGTTTTCTATGCCGGCCACAATACCAACATGAATGTTGCACCGCAGATCGCGGTTAACATGATGTTCTGATTGCGAAATGGAAGGCAGGCGCCTTCCGGCAGGAGCGAAGACGCCCGAACAGGACTTGCCATGAATGCGAGAGCACGCCACAGCTTGGCGCTTATCCCGCTTCAAGGAACTCTTTCATGGCGACAGACGGCCCGTCTCGCACTCTTCATCGCCAGCTCGGTCCATTCAGCCTGCTGATGATGGGGATCGGTAGCGTCGTGGGTGCGGGTATCTATGTTCTTCCCGGTGTCGCCGCCTCGCAATATGCCGGTCCGGCTGTCTCCCTTTCCTTTGTTCTTGCAGCCATCAGCTGCGGCTTCATCGGGCTCTGCTATGCCGAGCTCGCCTCGGCGCTTCCGCGTTCCATGGGCGGGGCTTACGGTTATGCACGAGCGGTGCTGGGCGTGGGGCCTGCCTGGTGGGTCGCCTGGATGCTGGTGCTGGAATATGCGCTGGCCGGATCGGCTGTTTCGGTTGGGCTGACGGGCTATCTCGCCAAATTCCTGTCGGGCTGTGGCATTACCCTGCCCGCTTCTCTGAGCGGGTCGACCGTCATCTGGCAGGATGGCGGTTTCCATCTCGTGGCGCAGATCAATGCAGTGGCGCTCTTTCTGGTGCTTGTTCTTGGCCTGGTCCTGTCACGCGGCATCCGTCAGGCAAGCAGGGCCAATGTCGCTTTTGTATTGCTGAAGCTCGCTGTGCTGGTGGTTTTTGTCGGGGTGGGTTGTTCGCAGGTGAAGCCGGCTCTCTGGCACCCCTTCCTGCCCGCCTCAGAAGGCGGGTTCCATTTTGGCATTGCCGGGCTGTTGCGTGCGGTGGCTGTCGTCTCTTTTGCCTATCTTGGCTTCGATTCGATTTCGATTGCGGCTTCTGAAGCGCGGCAACCGGGGCGGGATGTGCCGTTCGGGCTGATCGGCGCTCTGGCGATCAGCGCGGTGCTCTACGTCATGGTTTCACTGGTGATGACCGGGCTTGTGCCGTTTCGCCAGCTTGGCACGGCAAGCCCTGTTGCGCTGGCGGTGCAGGCGCTGGCCATGCCTGCTCTGGCGCTCGTGCTGCAATTCGGTTCCGTCATTGGTCTGGGCTCGGTGCTGTTTGTCAGCCTTTATGGTCAGTCCCGCCTTTGCCACATCCTTTCCCATGATCGCCTTATTAGCCCGCGCCTCTGTCTGGTCGATGCCAGGACGGGTGCGCCAGTGCTCGCCATTGCGCTGACCACAGGCCTGACCGCGCTGACGGCCGCGCTCCTTCCCATTACCTTGCTGGCCGATCTCGTCAGTATCGGCACGATGATCGGTTTTCTGGTGATCGCCTTCGCCGTCATGAAGCTGCGTGGTGATGAAGGCCTGCCTCAGGCACGGTTTCGGGTGCCGCTGGGCGGTGTGCGTTTTGGTGGGCTCTGGATCGGAATCGTGCCGGTTCTGGCAATACTGGCCTGCCTGATCAATCTGGCGACCGTACTGACAGACCTGACCGCGCAAACCCTGCGCGGCGAGTGGATCCCGCTAGGGTTTCTCGCGTTGTATTGCGTCGCGGGTTGGTTGCTTGGGCGCAGGCAAACCAAGCCTGGTCATGCATCAAACTGATCGAGCGCAAAATGTAGGGGGGGAGATGGTGCCGACACTCGGAATTGAACCGAGGACCTACTGATTACGAATCAGTTGCTCTACCCCTGAGCTATGTCGGCGTCCTTGGCGCGGTGCTATAGCCGAGACCGGGGCCGACTGCAACAGGGCAAACACCTATCTCTCAATGGAATCGTCCGCTACACTATGATTCATGTCTGATCGCTTCCACAAGCGTCTCTGGCGCAACGCTGTCACCATGGCTTCCGCAGTGCCTCCCACACCGACACTCAAGGTTGTGGAAGGTTTGCGAGAGTGCTCTGATTGTGGCTTGTTCCAGACGGTACCTCGCCTGAGGCGGGGGCAGGTGGCCTATTGCACGCGCTGCGATGCCCAGTTGGCACGCAGGCGTCGAACGCCGCCGATTGCGGCACCTACCGCCTTCTGCCTGGCCTCGGCAGCGCTCTACATCGCATTGCTCATCACGCAGCTTCTCACCATCAATGTGCATGGGCGGGTCAATACAGTCACCATTCTCACCGGGCCGATCGAACTCGGTCGGGAAGGGTTTGGCGAGATCGGTTTGATCGTCGGGCTGACGACACTCATCATGCCCGGTGTGGTTATTGCCCTCATGGGGGCGATTCTAGTGGGCGCCAGCCGTCGTACCATGCCCGATTGGGCGCCGCGTCTGATGTCCTGGTACGAAAGACTGCGCGAATGGTCGATGATCGAGGTTTATATCCTCGGTGTCTTCGTCGCCTATACCAAGCTGATCGACCTGGCGATTGTCGATCTCCAGGCCGGTGTCTTTCTGATTGCCGCGCTCATGATCACCATGGCGGCCACAGATTCCACCCTCGATGTCGAGCGTATCTGGGACAACCGCGATATCCGCGAGGAGATGGCGGATGGTCAGGGACGGATCCTGCCTGTCGAGCATCTGACGGCCACCGACGATTCGATGCCACCCATCCAGCATATGCTGTCCTGTCACTCCTGCGGACTGGTCATGGCGTTCGATCATGAGGTGTCGCGCGAGGGCGATATGGGCGATTGTCCGCGATGCCATCAGATCCTGCGTCGTCGGAAATCGAACAGCCTGACCAATGCAGCCGCCCTGCTGCTGGCGGGGATCATCTGCTACATTCCGGCCAATATGCTGCCTGTGATGACCTACACCAAGATGGGTCAGCCCGACACCAGCACCATCATCCACGGTGTCATCGAACTCTGGCAGTCCAACCTGATCCCGCTTGCCCTGCTGGTGCTGTTCGCTTCCATCACCGTGCCGGTACTCAAGATCGTGTCGCTGGCGCTGATGGTTCTCGGCACGTGGCGCAAGCAGAAGCGTGGATTACGTCTGCTGACCAAGCTCTATCGTCTGATCGATATCATCGGGCGCTGGTCGATGATCGATGTTTTCATGATCTCAATTCTTGTTGCGATCGTTCATTTTAATTTTCTCGCCAATGTTTTGGCGGATCCGGGTGTGGTTTTCTTCACCATCGTCGTCATCGTGACGATCTTTGCGGTGCATAGCTTCGACCCACGCAGCATGTGGGATGCCGCAGGGGAGAACGGCCCTGTGCCTGCCCCGGACGAGGCGAGACAAAATTCCGGTCAAGGAGGGATCTCCGAGGCCGGTTCTTCATTTCCTCCTCACGATATGGAGCCTGAGCGCGCGTGAGCGACAATAACGATCAAACCCGGCAGCACACCCCCGGCCCGAAAAAGGCAGGAATCAGGAAGACACGTTTTTCTATTGTCTGGCTGATTCCGATTATTGCTATCGTCATCGCGGGGTGGCTTGCGTGGCGTAGCATCGCCAATCGCGGTCCTGACATCACCATCACCTTCGATACGGCTTCCGGCCTGACCGCTGGGCAGACACAGGTCAAGAACAAGGCTGTTACGCTGGGTACGGTTCAGGACATCAGCCTGACACCGGACATGCGCCGTGTGATCGTTCATGTGCGCATGAACGGGGACACGGAAGACATCCTGACCGATCATACGCGCTTCTGGGTGGTGCGACCCCGCATCAATGGGGCCAGCATTACCGGGCTCGAAACCCTGCTTTCAGGGGCCTATATCGCAATCGATCCGGGTGAGAAGGGTGGTCGCTATGAGACCAACTTCACAGGGCTCGAAGCCGCACCCGGTGTGCGTTCCGACCAGCCCGGCTCCACCTTCATGCTGGTCACGCCGACGCTGGGGTCCATCGGTGAAGGGGCTCCCGTATTCTTCCGCGACATGTCTGTAGGCGAGGTTCTTGGCTACACCATGCCGCCGGGGGGCGAGGGGCCGATCATGGTCCAAGTTTTCGTCAAATCGCCCTATGACCATTACCTTCGCACCGATTCGCGTTTCTGGAACGTCTCGGGCGTGCAGGTGGGGCTCGGTGCCGGTGGCCTCAAGGTCCAGCTGACGTCACTTCAGGCGCTCCTCTCCGGTGGTGTGGCCTTTGGCCTTCCGACGCGCCGCCTGAAAGTCGATGCCCCGCAGGCACCGGCCAACTCGGTATTCCGTCTCTATGCAAGCCAAGCTGAAGCCGACAATGCGCGTTATCATCAGCGTGTGAAGGCAGCGACCTATATCGACAGTTCAGTGAAGGGACTGACGTCCGGAGCTTCGGTCAGTATGTTCGGTATCCAGGTGGGCAGTGTGACCGATGTCTCACTCAAGGTGAACGAGCAGGACGCCACAGCACGGGTACGCGTGGAAATGGAGCTTGAGCCCGAGCGCGTTCTGAACAGCGAGGAAACATCGCGGGACTCGCAGCACAAGCTGCTGGAGGCTTTCGTTGCCAAGGGGATGCGCGCTTCAGTCGAGAGCGCCAGCTTCCTGACGGGCGAATCGATGATCGGTCTGCAATTCGTCAAGAACGCCAAGCCTGCGTCGCTGACCTATGAGGATGATGTAGCCATTATCCCGAGCCAGCCTGGCGGGATTGACGGCATCATGGCTTCAGCTGCCACAACTATGGATAAGGTGGCCGCCATGCCCCTCACCCAGATTGGCGAGCATCTGAATGATCTCCTGGCCCACGCGGACCAGCGTCTGGCCAGCCCTGAGGTCAAGCAGTCGATCGTCGCGCTGCGCGATTCACTGCGTCATATCTCGGAACTGACCCAGAATGCGAGCGAAGGGATGAAGCCGCTTCTCAAGAAGCTTCCTGCCATGAGCGACGCCCTGCAGGGCACACTCAAAAATGCGCAAACCGTTCTCGCAAGCTATGGCGGCGATACCGATTTCCACCGGGATCTGCAGGCCATGATCACGCAGCTCAGCCAGGCCGCACGCTCCATTCGTTTCCTGACGGATTATCTCAACCATCATCCTTCAGCCTTGATTACGGGACGCCACTGACGTGCAGATTTTTTCCTTCCCTCTCCTCGGTCAATCGCGTTCCCGGTCGGTGGGGCGCGTGATGCCTCGACTATGCGCTAGCGCATTGATGCTGGGTGTCATGGGTACTGCACTGACCGCCTGTGGCAGCGACCCGACGCTTTATTCTGTGGCGTCTGTTCCCGGTGTGGCCCAATCTGGTGGGCCGGTCACGGTCGAAGTGCGAACCCCGGTTGTAACGGCCAGCCTCGATCGCGATGAAATCGTGCGACAGGACAAGGACTACAAGCTGGAAATTGCCAAGGGAAATGCGTGGAGCGAGCCGATCGGTGACATGATTGGCCGTGTGCTTACGCATGATCTGGCCCAGCGCCTGCCGGGCAGTACGGTCTTCGCGCAGAACGATGCCGTCTCGACCAAGGCGCAGGCCTTTGTTGAAGTCACGATTACGGCGTTCAACGCGGATCAGCAGGGCAACGCCCTGCTGACGGGATCGCTCTCGGTGCATGGCGACAAGCCGGGCATCGGCCCCAACCTCACTGTGCCGGTGCAGCTTCAGGCCCATCTGGACAACAAACGGGCCAACACGCTCGTGGCGGGGCTCAGTACGTTAACCGGTCAGCTCGCCGATCTGGCTGCGCAGAAAATCCGCGCTCTGCCGGTATTGCCGATCACGCCCTGAGGGTAAGTGGGGCCTTGCCCCGCTCCCGCTGGGGAGACAGGTTTGCCTGCCTAGCGGCAGAGGACATAAAAAAACCCGCCTCCTTTCGGGGGCGGTTTTTTTTGTCTATCGCGAGACGATCAGAGCTTTTCGACCTGTGTATAGTCCAGCTCCACCGGGGTGGAACGACCGAAGATCGAGACGCTGACCTTGAGGCGCGAACGTTCTTCGTCCACTTCCTCGATAACGCCATTGAAAGAGGTGAACGGGCCATCGGCCACGCGGATCTGCTCGCCAATCTCGAAGGTAAGCGCGGAACGCGGACGCTCCACACCTTCTTCCGCCTGCTTGAGCATACGCTCGGCTTCGGCTTCGGTAATGGGGGATGGACGATTGCGCGTTCCCAGAAAGCCGGTGACCTTGGGTGTGTCCTTGACCAGATGCCATGCATCATCGGTCAGTTCCATTTTCACCAGCACATAACCGGGGAAGAACTTGCGCTCGGCATTGATCTTGCGACCACGACGAACCTCGGTGACGTCCTCTGACGGAACCAGCACTTCCTCGAACTGGTCGCTCAGACCCTTCTGGGCTGCCTGTTCCTTGATGTGGGTCGCAATCTTCTTCTCGAACCCGGAATAGACATGCACGACGTACCAACGCTTAGCCATGGTTGTTCGTCTTAGCCTCCAACGCCAAAGAGTTCGCGCACGCCAAGCCCGATGACCTGGTCGACAACGAAAAAGAAAACTGAGGTAAGGGCAGCCATGGCAAGGACGGCGCCCGTAGTGACCAGCGTGTTACGGCGTGTCGGCCAGGTGATCCTGGTCGCTTCCGTACGTACGTCCTTCAGGTACTGAACCAGATTGAAACGGACGGCTGGTTTGGACGAGGGTTTCGGGGCGTCTTTCGAAGCGCCTCCCTTGGAGGGCGAAGACTGCTGCGACCCGTGTTTTGGGGTAGTGACCGACACCGTCATCCTCATATTCTTCAGAAAGCCGCGCGTGGCGGAATACCGCGCCCGACTCCGCTCGCTGGAGTAAACCAGCGGCTGCGGCGTGGTGGCAGGGGCGGAGGGTCTCGAACTCTCAACCTCCGGTTTTGGAGACCGGCGCTCTAGCCAATTGAGCTACACCCCTAGCGTCGTCCGCCTGGTCAACCGTCGAGGATGAAACATCCGGTCGGGTTGGGTCATGACGAGACCACTTGCGGCGTAATGCGGCGCTCGGGCTTTTAAGTCAAGAGATCATTTGCAGTTTTTCGAGCAAAACTGTCTCTTGCTTCAACGCGGGATCAGCGTTAGGGAGAGCCATCAGCTGAAGCGCGGGCGTAGCATAGTGGTAATGCAGTAGCCTTCCAAGCTTCTGAGGAGGGTTCGATTCCCTTCGCCCGCTCCAGCCGATATCCCTCCGGAAAAATCAGTCTTTCTTAAAGGCTAATGTCTCACGCCCTGCCGTGGGCTAATGCATGTCGCCTTTCATTCGGTCGCACAGGGCCTGTGGCTCGCATGGGCCGAGGCGAATTGCGTGATCATGAGCGCAACTGGCGCGTCACCCACATTCCCGGACAGATGGCCTATATGGCCCTGTGCATCGGACTTCGCCCCGACATCCTCACTGAGAAGAGCATCGCCAGGGTTCAGCTCGACGCGCGTGCCATCCATGCTTTGCACGAACCACACACCCTGAATGGGGATGATCCATTGCACGCTCTCAGGGGCGTGCCAGCCACCCTTCCAGTGGGCGGGCTGGATGCTGGTCACCATGCGCGCCTCACCCTGCTGGGCATGGTTCACCCATTGCGGATCGGCGTGGGCAGCAAGGCGGCTCAGGGTAAAATTCTTCAGCTTGCATTTCGTGAGATGGCTCACACCCTGCTCATCGGTCCAGTTATCCCAGTAAGGCACACCGGCAGGTTGCTCGACGGATGGCATCTCGGGTTGGGCGAGAGCCGTGAAGGGCATCATCGCTGCCAGAATCGAAATAGAAGATAGCGTGCGGCGACAGAGTAGAGGGCGGGCAAGGTAGGCGGCAAACATCAGGTAAGGGGGCCTTTGGCTCTTGGTTGGGGGTGGTGGCGGGGTTTTGGCAAAATCACACGCATAAGTGCAACCTCGGGAACCAACCGGTCTCGCATCGGGTATCCCCGCGAGAGAGTCATGACGCTGCCTTGAGCCTGCATGGGTGCAGGTCCTGGCAAGGGGGGGTATTTGGGCAGGGGCTTCCCGCCAGAAGAAAGGCAAGGCGGCGATTTCAGCGCCTCGGGGCCCAGAGTGTCAGTTGCACTTGGCGCGGCCTGCGTGCTAGACGCCCCGCGAGGCCTGATCCGTTATTGCGGAATCGGGACGAACAGTCTCGTTATCTGAGTCATGATCAATCGGTTCCATGAACGATGCGTTGGGCACATGCCCTGCACTATGGTCGCGATGGTCATCAGGATGTTTGTGTAATTGGGGTGGGAACGCCGGACGTGACAGTGGTCGAAACAGCCGAGGCACCGCAGGTCAGCATGGATGCATCGGGGGGCATGGCGCAACGCTACGCTCTCGCGCTCTATGAATATGCTGAAGAGAAATCGGTGCTCCCTGAAGTGCTGGATCAGGTGCGCGCCCTGCGCAAGCTGATTGCGGAAAGTGCGGCACTGCGCGAATTTCTGGCCGACCAGAGCCTCGATTCCCGCCAGGCAGGCCAGGGCCTGGAAGCTGTTCTCAAGGCGCAGGGCTTCAGCGAGACGCTCAAGCGCTTTGTTGGTGTGGTGTCACGCAACCGTCGTGCATCACGCATTGATGAAATTCTCGGTGCCGTTCTTGCCCTCGACGCCAAGCGCCGTGGCGAGACGATTGCCGAAGTGCGCAGCGCGCAGCCTCTGACGGCTGGTCAGCGCAGCGCCTTGCAGACTCGTCTGGCCGAGGCGGGCTATGCCCGTGTCTCCATGATCGAGCGCGTTCAGCCTGAGCTGATCGGTGGTCTTGTCTTACAGATTGGCGCCAAGCTTTTTGATACCTCCATTCGCGGGCGTCTGACCCGCATCCAGAATGCCATGAAGGGAGCCGCGTGATGGATATCCGTCCCGCAGAGATTTCGGACATCCTCAAGCAGCAGATCGCGTCCTTCAACGACGAAGCGCAGGTCTCCGAGACGGGCACCGTCCTGTCCATCGGTGACGGTATCGCGCGCGTCTATGGCCTGTCGAATGCCATGTCCGGCGAAATGGTCGATTTCCAGGCTACGGGCGACCGCGGCATGGTGCTGAACCTCGAAGAGGACAGCGTCGGTATCGTCGTGTTCGGTGATGGCGATGGCATCCGTGAAGGTGACACCGTCACCCGTACGGGCGCCGTGGTTGAAGTGCCGGTCGGCAAGGGGCTCCTGGGTCGCGTTGTTGACGCGCTCGGCAACCCGATCGACGGCAAGGGCCCGCTGACCGACGTCGTCATGAAGCGCGCCGAAGTGAAGGCTCCGGGCATCATGCCGCGCCAGTCCGTGTGCGAGCCGATGCAGACCGGTATCAAGGCGATCGACGCCCTGGTGCCGATTGGCCGTGGCCAGCGTGAACTCGTGATCGGTGACCGTCAGACCGGCAAGACCGCCATTCTGATCGACACCATCGTGGCCCAGAAGCCTGTCAACGCCACGGGTGACGAGAAGCAGAAGCTTTACTGCATCTATGTCGCTATCGGCCAGAAGCGTTCGACCGTTGCCAATCTCGTTCGCACGCTGACGGAAGAAGGCTCGATGGAATACTCCATCGTCGTCGCCGCCACGGCGTCCGACCCGGCACCGATGCAGTATCTTGCACCGTACTCGGCCTGCTCGATGGGTGAGTTCTTCCGTGACAACGGCATGCACGCCCTGATCTGCTATGACGACCTGTCCAAGCAGGCTGTGGCCTATCGCCAGATGTCGCTGCTGCTGCGTCGTCCGCCGGGCCGTGAAGCTTTCCCGGGTGACGTGTTCTATCTGCACTCGCGTCTGCTCGAGCGCGCCGCCAAGATGTCCGACGAGTTCGGCGGTGGTTCGCTGACGGCTCTGCCGGTGATTGAGACGCAGGCTGGTGACGTTGCCGCCTATATCCCGACCAACGTGATTTCGATCACTGACGGTCAGATCTTCCTGGAGACCGACCTGTTCTACAAGGGCATCCGCCCCGCCGTAAACGTCGGTGGTTCGGTGTCGCGCGTTGGTTCGGCTGCCCAGATCAAGGCGATGAAGCAGGTTGCCGGCAAGATCAAGCTCGACCTCGCCCAGTACCGTGAAATGGCTGCGTTCTCGCAGTTCGCTTCCGATCTGGACCCCGCTACCCGCAAGCAGCTTGAGCGTGGCGCACGCCTGACGGAACTGCTGAAGCAGCCCCAGACATCGCCGCTGCCGGTTGAAGAGCAGGTTGTCGTGCTGTTCGCCGGTACGCGTGGCTTTGTCGATGTGGTCAAGGTCGATCAGGTCGTGCGTTACGAAGCCACTCTGCTGGCCGAAATGCGCAGCTCGGGCAAGGCCATCCTCGACGCCATCCGCACCGATCGTCAGATCAAGCCGGAAGTCGAAGCCAAGCTGACCGAACTGCTGACGGCGTTCAACAAGCGCTTTGCAGCCTAAGGACGGACCATGCCCTCGCTGAAGGAACTGCGCGCCCGGATCGCGGGCGTGAAATCGCAGCGCAAGATCACGAGTGCCATGAAGATGGTCGCAGCGTCCAAGCTGCGCCGTTTTCAGAAGCATGCCGAGGCCTCGCGTCCCTATGCTGCCGCCATGCGCCGCATGTTGTCCGAGCTTGCGACGGCAACTTCAGGCCAGGGCGAGTTGCCCGTGCTTCTCGAAGGCGGCAAGGGTTCGACCCATCTTATCGTTTTGCTGACCAGCGATTTCGGTCTGGCGGGTGGCTTCAATGCCAATCTGGTGCGCTCGGTGCGTCAGATCGTCTCGCGTCTCGAATCGCAGGGCGAAACGGTGCGTATCCTGCCGGTCGGCCGCAAGGGCGGTGAGGCCATGGCGCGCATCTTCCCCGGCAAGCTGATCGAGCGTTACGAAGGCACGGCTGGCCGCGAGGTGCAGTTCCAGAAGGCTGTCGACCTCGGCCAGCGCGTTACCGAGCTGCTTACCGATGGTCAGGTCGATCGCGTGACGGTGGTGTTCAACCGCTTCGTCAACGCCATGACCCAGATCCCGACGGAAGAGGCGCTCGTTCCGCTGCCCGTGGCCGAGAACGACAACGCCAGTGAATATACCGCTCAATATGAATTTGAGCCCAATGAAGCCGAGCTGCTCGCTCAGCTTCTGCCGCGTAATATCCAGGTCCAGTTCTTCGCTGCGCTTCTTGAAAGTGCGGCTGGTGAGCAGGGTGCACGCATGACGGCCATGGATAACGCGACACGGAATGCAGGCAAGGCGATCGACTCTCTGTCGCAGCGCTATAACCGCACCCGCCAGAGCAACATCACCAAAGAACTTATCGAGATCATCTCCGGCGCTGAAGCCGTCTGAGACTTTTACGCAGGAGCCGAAATACGATGTCCGAAACTCTGTCGTCTGCCAGCAGCAACGTCGTGGGTCGCGTGACGCAGGTCCGCGGTCCCGTGGTCGATGTCCAGTTCGAAGGCACGCTGCCGCATATCCTCAATGCGCTGCACGTCCAGATTGGCGACCAGACCCTCGTGCTCGAAGTGGCACAGGAAATTGGTGAGCGCGAAGTGCGCTGCATCGCCATGGACAGCACCGATGGTCTGGTCCGTGGTAGCGAAGTGAAGGATACCGGTGCCCAGATCACGGTGCCGGTTGGCCCGGCGACGCTCGGCCGTATCCTCAACGTCATCGGCGAGCCCGTCGATGAGCGCGGCCCTGTCGTGTCCGACAAGCACTATCCGATTCACCGCAAGGCTCCCTCCTTCGAGGACCAGGCTGCGGCTTCCGAGATTCTGGTCACCGGTATCAAGGTTGTCGATCTGCTCTGCCCGTACCTCAAGGGCGGCAAGATCGGCCTGTTCGGTGGCGCTGGCGTTGGCAAGACCGTTATCATCCAGGAACTGATCAACAACATCGCCAAGGCTCATGGCGGCGTGTCCGTCTTTGCCGGTGTCGGTGAGCGTACGCGTGAAGGCAACGACCTGTATTTCGAAATGCAGGATGCCGGCGTGATCAAGATCGGTGAAGACGGCTCGACGGCTGGCTCAAAGGTGGCGCTGGTTTATGGCCAGATGAACGAGCCGCCGGGTGCCCGCGCCCGCGTGGCCCTGTCCGCCCTGTCTCTCGCAGAATATTTCCGCGATGAGGAAGGCCAGGACGTGCTGTTCTTCGTGGACAACATCTTCCGCTTTACCCAGGCCGGTTCGGAAGTTTCGGCTCTGCTGGGTCGTATTCCTTCGGCCGTTGGCTATCAGCCGACGCTGGCCACCGAGATGGGCGCCCTTCAGGAGCGCATCACCTCGACCAAGAAGGGCTCGATCACCTCGGTTCAGGCCGTTTACGTGCCTGCCGACGATCTTACCGATCCGGCACCTGCCGCGACCTTCGCCCATCTTGATGCCACGACCGTGCTGAACCGCTCGATCGCGGAAATGGGTATCTATCCGGCTGTTGACCCGCTCGATTCCACCTCGCGTTCGCTCGACCCGAAGATCGTCGGTGAAGAGCACTATCAGGTGGCCCGTGACGTGCAGCGTATCCTTCAGACCTATAAGGGCCTGCAGGACATCATCGCGATCCTGGGCATGGATGAGCTGTCGGAAGAGGACAAGCAGGTCGTGGCGCGCGCGCGTCGCATCCAGCGCTTCCTGTCGCAGCCTTTCCACGTTGCCGAGGTCTTCACGGGTTCGCCGGGCAAGCTCGTCGCTCTCGATGACACCGTGCGCAGCTTTAAGTCTATTGTGGCCGGTGAGTATGACCACCTGCCGGAAGGCGCTTTCTACATGGTCGGACCGATCGAAGAAGCGATCGCCAAGGCCGAGAAGATGAAGGAGTCGGCGTAAGCCCATGCCGGTTCAGGTCGAAATCATCAGCCCGGAAAAGCTGCTCTTCCGCAAGGAAGTCGAAATGGCAGTCATCCCGGGCGAGGAAGGCGATATCGCGGCCATGCCGGATCATGCGCCGATCATGCTCCTGCTGCGCGGTGGCGTCGTCTCCCTCTATGAGGGGGGCGTCGTAACCGAGCGCTTCTTCGTCTCCGGTGGTTTCGCCGACATTACGGCAGATCGCTGCACGATTCTCGCTGACGAGGCCCTGCCGATCAAGGACATCGTCCTGACCGAAGCAGAGTCGCGCCTCGAGACCCTCGAGCTTCAGCTGACCAATGTCGCAGCTGATGACCTCGCGGACATCGAGCGCATCTCCCGCAAGATCCAGTCCACCCGGGCTGCAATCGAGGCGGCTGAGGCTGCACACCCGATCTACTGATCGGGCATACCCGTTACCGAAAAGGCCGGCTCCCCTTCGGGTGCCGGCCTTTTTGTTTGATGTTTGTATCGGGGCCGACATCGGGTCCTGGCATAAGGCAGTATGGTCCTTACATCACCTTGGATATCAGAGGCATGCCGCCGCCCGATGTGCTGCGATAATAGCCCTATTCTGGGGACAGAGAGAGGCGGTTGGACCTTGGGCACCTCCGGATCAAGGTCCTCAGCCGGCTTGTCAGAGCAGACCTGATTGAGGAATGCGTCTAGCCTGAATAAGCGCCAATGCCTCCTTGTCCGGGTCAGCGCCTATTCTCACTGGGTGCTTTCCCTCAAGCTTTCAGGGCAGATGTCTATGTCAGAGGCACCATTTGGACTGTCCAGCCCGTCCGGGCTGGTTTTGCGGTCTCAGCCGCGACCGCGATAGCCGGGAACATCCTGTGCAGGCACCCACACGCCCTCGGGCGGTAGGCCAGTCTGCCAGAACACGTCGATGGGAATACCACCGCGCGGATACCAGTAAGCACCAATACGCAGCCATTTCGGGTTCAGCACCTCGACCAGTTTCGTGGCAATGCTGACGGAGCAATCCTCATGAAACGCACCATGATTGCGAAAACTGGTGAGATAGAGCTTGAGCGACTTGCTCTCGACGATCCATTCATCCGGAATATAGTCGATCACGATATGAGCGAAATCGGGCTGACCCGTCACCGGGCAGAGCGAGGTAAACTCTGGTGCGGTGAAACGCACCACATAATCGCGGCCCTTATGCGGGCTCGGCACGCGTTCGAGCGTTGCGGTTTCCGGGCTGTCCGGCTGCACGGTCTGTCGGCCAAGCTGGCTGAGTGCCGCGAGATCGTTCTCTGATGTGGTCATGTGGGTCTGCCCTGATGTATGGATGGGAAATGCAAGTGTCTCAAGCCGGTTTCCCAGCCCCAGTCATCGTGTCTTCTACAGACGATTTGGCGCAACTCTGCGCCCGACTCAAGCAGGAGCCGTTCGTTACGATCGATACGGAGTTCGTGCGCGAGCATACATACTGGCCGGAACTTTGCGTGGTGCAGCTCGGTGGCGTGTCGGATGTTGCCGTGATCGACACCCTGGCACCAGGCATCGACCTTGCGCCGCTGGCCGATCTGCTGGCAACGGAAAGCTGCGTCAAGGTCTTTCACGCTGCCCGACAGGATCTGGAAATCTTCCTGCATCTGTTCGATGTCCTGCCGCGCTCCATTTTCGACACACAGGTGGCGGCAATGGTGGGGGGCTATGGCGATCAGGTGGGCTACGATACGCTCGTCAATGCCATTACCGGCGCGAGCATCGACAAGACCCATCGCTTCAGCGACTGGGCAGCGCGCCCCCTGTCCAAGGCACAGATCGCCTATGCCGCAGCAGATGTCACGCATCTGCGCGATGTCTATCTTGCCCTGCATGACGAACTGGAAAAGCAGAACCGTCTGCACTGGGCTGATGCCGAGCTTGCTGTCCTGAACGATCCGGCAACCTTCCGCCCCGATCCACGCCGCCAGTGGGAGCGGCTGAAGGCCCGCACCAATAACCGTCGCATGCTTGGCGTCTTGCGCGAGGTTGCGGCATGGCGTGAACTCGAGGCGCAGGCGCTGAACATCCCTCGTCAGCGCCTTATCCGCGATGAAAGCCTGCTCGAAATTGCGGCTGTTCGCCCGCAGGATACTGACGCTCTCTCCCGCGTGCGTGGTGTCTCTCGTGGTTTTGCCGAGGGCAAGGCCGCACCGGGTCTTCTGGCGGCAATTCAGACAGGGCTTGATCTGCCCGAGAAGGACCTTCCGCGACCGCCGCGCAAATCCGAGGGGGCCAAGCCTTCTGCGGCGTTGGTTGCGCTGCTCAAGGTCGTGCTTGCCGCCAGTTGCGAGGCCAACCGCGTGGCCCCTAAGCTTGTCGCGACGAGTGAGGATCTGGACAGTCTGGCACTAGGTGAAACCGATAGCCCGGTTCTCAAGGGATGGCGCCGCGCCGTTTTTGGCGAGGATGCCCTTGCGCTTCTGCGAGGTGATATCCAGCTTGCCGTTGAAGGCCGTTCGGTTAGGCTGATCCGCGACGATCAGGCCTGAAGACTGCTCTGATTTGGTGCTAGATCCTGCCGTGCGGTAGCGCCCGGAGGCATCATGCGTAGGCAGGGCGCGGCTCAGGCGAAGCCTGAGAGGAAATGCTAGAGGGGATCAGCGACCGGCAGCCCCTGTCAGAGATTGTCACGTCATTCTTTGGTAATTCGCGCGGGTTCAGATTGACTTGAGCAAGAGCTCTGTGTTTATGCGCCAGTCTCATCATAGAAAAATCCGATTTACGGATTGAGCAAGTCGTATCGACACCCTAGTTTTACGTCACAGGACTGAATGAGGAGCACGGGCGATGGAATGGACTGACGAAATAATCTCCCGTCTTCAGACGCTTTGGCAGGAAGGACTATCGACAGCCGAGATCGGGCGACAGCTCTCGATCACGAAAAATGCTGTCGTGGGCAAGGCTCATCGTCTTGGTTTGCCGCCACGCCCTTCGCCCATCCGTGCTGCAGCCAAGTCCCGCAAGGATGCTGCTCCTGAGACGGGCGTGGATACCACATCGGCGCCGTCCGCTGAAGCTGTCGCGCCAAAAGCTGCGGAACCGGCCACAATCCCGGCCAGCGAAAAGCCGCCTGTCAAAGCTGCTGAAAAACCCGTCGAGGCGGTGCAGGAAAAGACCAGTGAGGTTGTCGGCGTCAAGGCAGCACCTGCTGCACTGGTAGAGGATGCGCCGGCCCCGGTCATGGCTGGCCGTCAAACCGCCACCACGCCGACATCGTCTGCTGCCGGATCGGCTTCGGCCAGTCCTGCTGCGACAAGCGAAGATGAGCCTGCCACTGCCGCGAAATCCGCTCCGCCCCGCAAATCCGCAGAGGCCAAGACCATGGCGCCAGATCTGATGCTCCGCCCGCTCCTGCGCCCGCTGACGGCCGATACGTCGCCGCGTCGTGGTCCGGCTTGCTGCTGGCCCAACGGCGATCCTGGAACCCCCGGTTTCCATTTCTGCGGAGCCAAGCCCGTTCCCGGCAAGCCCTACTGCGCCGAGCATTGCGCGATTGCTTATGTGAAGCTGCGTGACCGTCGCGAAAGCGTTGGCTGAGACGAGCCTGAACAAGGATGAATGAAAAAAGCCCGGTCCTGCTGGACCGGGCTTTTTTTTTGTTGCCTGTCGCCAAAACGGATCAGGCTGAAGGGGTGGTCTCTTCAGTCTTCTCAGTTGCGGGGACGGGGGCTTCAACAGGGGCCGGGCGAGCAGGCATGTCGCCTGTGATCATTTCCAGATGACCCGTGATCTGGCCACCATCCTCGACCTGCAGGCGGCGGGTGCGCGTCTTGCCAATCAGACGGCCCGTAGCACGCACGGTCAGATTGCCACGAACGGTCAGTGTGCCGTCGATCGTGCCCGCAAGGTCGGCATCCTCAACTTCGATTTCACCGCGGAAGACACCACCCTGTGCAACCGAAAGCTCGGTAGCCTGAAGCAGCGTGGCCTCAACCGTTCCCTCGACAACAAGACGCTCGGCATCCTGAATCGAACCCTGCACCGAAATGCCGCGTCCAACGACCAGCGTGCGGCGGTCGGTTGCTTCACGACGCCCGCCAGGTGCCGAAGCCGCTGCTGCCGCGGGGCGGGCAGGGGCTGCCGGGGTGGCAGGCGTGGCAGGTGAGGGAGGGGTGGGGAACGGCGAACGACCCATCGCGGCAGAATCCTTGACTTGTGAGGCTGGTGAGGCGTCAGCCGCTGGGGCCGGACGCTCGGGGAAAAGCGAAGCGCTGCCCGTCGTAGGGGCAGCCGGTTTTTGGCCGATACTGGCCGATGCACCTGAAGATGAGGGCGTTGCTGTATCTTCTGGTTTGCGTCGTTTGAACAAGAGAACCCCGCTGCGCGTTCTGAAAGGTGGCGGTTCGGGTGCCGCTGGCGGCTGGTGACAGACGCAAAATCACCTCAGAGGTGCTTCACGCCCTAACCCGGCTTACACGTTATGTTGCGCAAGCGACAAGCGGATAAACAGCAGGTTTTCGCGGTTTTTGACCCTGACCCGGTCTTGTGTCATGGCCTGTCGGAAAGAATGCCGAACCTGTCGTTCACGCAACATTACGATCACGTCTGATCATGTTGATTTCATGGCGTGAACTCTGTTTTCTCCACTTAATTTCATCGCATCGGAGCCCTCATGACTGCACCCACTCTCGATCTGCTCTGCATCGGCAACGCTATTGTCGATATTCTTGCACAGGTTTCGCACGAGACACTGACGGCGCTCGGCTCGCCACTGGGCAGCATGACATTGATCGATGCCGATCAGGCAGCGTCTATCGAGGCAAAGATCACCCCGGAGCAAATCATGGGTGGCGGTTCCGCCGCCAACACGGCGGTCGTTGCAGCCCGTCTGGGCGCTCGCGTCGGGTATTTGGGCAAGGTGGCAGATGATGAGGCAGGGCTTGGCTATGCCCGAGACATCGCCGCGCAGAAGCTGTTCTACCCCTCAGCCCCCGTCCGGAATGCCGATCGCCCCACCGCGCGTTGCATCATTCTCGTCACGCCTGACGGGCAGCGTACCATGCACACCTATTTGGGCATCTGCACCGAGTTCGGACCCGAGGATGTGGATCAGGCCGCCGTCTCCGCCGCTGCCGTGACCTATATGGAGGGCTATCTGTTCGACAAGGACCGCGCTCAGGCCGCTTTCATCCTTGCGGCCGAGACGGCGCACAAGGCCGGTCGCCGCGTGGCCCTGACCCTGTCGGATACGTTCTGCGTGGCACGCCATCACGCTGCCTTCCGTGCGCTGGTCGCCGGGCATATCGATATTCTCTTCGCCAATGAGGCCGAGATTTGTGCCCTCTACGAGACCGAGGATTTCGACGCCGCCGCCACGCAGGCCGGGCGTGACGCTGCCCTTGTCGTGCTGACCCGCAGTGAGAAGGGCGCGGTCATTCTCTCAAATGGCGAGAAGCTGGTCGTTCCGACGGAACCCGTGAAGGTGGTCGATACGACGGGTGCGGGCGATGCCTTCGCTGCTGGATTCTTGGCTGGACTGGCCAAGGGCCGCAGCCTCGAAGCATGTGGTCGTCTGGGCAACGAAGCTGCTGGTGCGATCATCACCCGCATGGGGGCACGCCCTGCCGCGGCTTTCGCGCTCAAGGCCTGAGGGCTGTTTCGGGGCGCCGCCCCGAACCCTGCCAAAGGGCGGTCGCCCTTTGGAAACTCGCGCCTCGATACCGTGCCTCACTACACAGGGACGAAAGGGCTTACTTCTATCAAAGAGGCGGGGCAGGGGCCTGTATTACGTTAGAAGAAGGCCCGGAAATGCTAAAAAACCCGGTCTTTCCGATCCTTTCATTGCACTCTGACGGGAAATTGTGCAGAACACGGCCAATCCGTCAGTCCCGGCTTTGTGTCGTTCCCAGGGAGCGATCCGGCAGGGCATGACCCTGCAAGCCCGATCAGGACCGCTTCATGGAAATCCGTAACATCGCCATTATCGCGCACGTCGATCATGGCAAGACCACCCTTGTTGACCAGCTTCTCAAGCAATCCGGCTCGTTCCGCGAAAACCAGCACGTTGCTGAGCGCGCGATGGACAGCAATGACCTCGAGCGTGAGCGCGGCATTACCATTCTTGCCAAGTGCACCTCGGTCGTCTGGAACGAGACGCGTATCAACATCATCGACACGCCGGGCCACGCCGATTTCGGTGGTGAGGTCGAGCGTATCCTGAGCATGGTGGACGGCGCGATCATCCTGGTCGACTCGGCTGAAGGCGCTCTGCCGCAGACCAAGTTCGTGCTGGGCAAGGCGCTGGCCCGTGGCCTGCGTCCGATCGTGGTCGTGAACAAGATCGACCGTGGCGATGCCCGCCCCGACGAAGTTCATGAAGAAATCTTCGACCTGTTCGCAGCTCTGGGCGCCGACGAGCATCAGCTCGACTTCCCGATGCTGTACGCTTCGGGCCGTCAGGGCTGGGCCGATCTGGAAATGAACGGCCCCCGCAAGGATCTGTCCCCGCTGTTCGACCTGGTGCTGCGCCACGTGCCGACGCCGGGCCTCGATAAGGAAGCGCCGTTCGGCATGGTTTCGACCATTCTCGAAAGCGACAACTTCCTGGGCCGCATCCTGACGGGTCGTATCGAGCAGGGCCGCGCCCGCGTGAACATGCCGGTGCGCGTGCTGCGCCCCGATGGCACGATCGTGGAAACGGGTCGTCTGACCAAGCTGCTGTCGTTCCGCGGTCTGGACCGCGTGCCGGTGGATGAAGCCGAAGCCGGTGATATCGTGGCTGTGGCCGGTCTGTCCGACGCCACCATTCCCGACACTATTGCAGACCCGGCTCTCGATGCGCCGCTGCCTTCGACCCCGGTCGATCCGCCGACCCTGACCATGACCTTCCGCATCAATGACGGCCCTCTGGGCGGTCGCGAAGGCAAGAAGGTGACGTCGCGCCAGATCCGTGACCGTCTGTTCAAGGAAACCGAAGGCAACGTGGCCATCAAGGTGACCGAGAGTGCCGAAAGCGAAGCCTTCGAGGTTGCCGGTCGCGGTGAACTCCAGCTTGGCGTGCTGATCGAGACCATGCGTCGCGAAGGCTTCGAGCTGACCATCGGTCGCCCGCGCGTTCTCTTCCGTAACAACGAAGAGACCGGCGAGCGTGAAGAGCCGTACGAAGAGGTTCTGGTCGACGTTGACGAGCCCTATTCGGGCGTGGTCGTCGAAAAGATGTCGATGCGTAAGGGCGTGATGCAGGACATGCGTCCGTCGGGTGGTGACAAGGTCCGTCTGACCTTCCTCATCCCGTCGCGCGGCCTGATCGGCTACCACGGCGAGTTCCTGACCGACACGCGCGGCACGGGCATCATGAACCGTCTGTTCGCGGGCTATAAGCCTTATGCAGGCACGATCGATGGCCGTCGCAACGGCTCGCTGATCTCGGCAGAAGACGGTGCGACCACGCAGTACGCCCTGTTCTCGCTGCAGGATCGTGGCACGCTGTTCGTCGAAGCTGGCGAGAAGATCTACACGGGCATGATCCTGGGTGAGCATTCGCGCGAGAACGATCTCGATGTGAACGCTGTCCGTGAAAAGAAGCTGACCAACATCCGTGCCGCAGGCAAGGACGATGCGCTGCTTCTGACGCCGCCGCGCAAGATGAGCCTTGAGCAGGCTATCGCCTATATCGAGGACGATGAGCTGGTTGAGGTGACGCCTTCCGCCGTACGTATCCGCAAGCGCTACCTGGACCCGAATGAGCGCAAGCGTATGTCGAAAGTCAAGTCAGACGCCTGACACTAAGGAAAGGCCACCATTCGGTGGCCTTTTTTTATGATCGTGTCGGCATTAAGGCATAAACATGCCTTTACGGTGCGATTACACGTATTTTATCTAATTTTCCTCAAGACGAGACTGAAAAATACTGATAGCGTTTGTAACGTCATAAGTGCAGGCGGCCTGTTCTACAGTCTGACTGACGCCTGTGATTATGTGAATTCGTATTCTGGAGCTTGTTTTATGCTCGTTTTCAATCGTCGTCTTCTTACCGGTGTTGCCGCTCTTGCCATGACGCTGAGCGCCCCTGCTTTCGCTCAGACCACGCAGGAAGCCGCCCCTGCTGCTGCAGCTCCCGCTGCCCCGGCAGCCGCGCCTGCTGCTCCGGAAGCTACGGCCCCGGCTCCGGCCTCTGAAGCAGCTCCCGCTGCTCCGACGGAAGACAAGGCTGCCACGCATAAGGGTAAGCACAAGCACAAGCACAAGCACCACAAGAAGGGTGCAGCAGCTGCCGCCGAAAAGGACGCTGCAGGCAACTGATCGATCACATGATCGAGTTTGAAAGACGGGGCCCGAAAAGGCCCCGTTTTTTTGTGCCTGTCACTTCGGGTCTATCTCATTGGTTTCCTGGCCGATTGATGAATGATCGATATAGGTTCACGCTGAACGGGGCGTCTAATCACCGGTAATGCTCGCCTTTATACCTCTCTCCATCGGCGATGCTTCTTTAAGAGGCATACCCATACGGGAACGGGAGACAGGGATAGTGAGCAGGGAAATCGTGGTCGTCATCGGTGCGGGTGGTATTGGTCTGGCCATTGCGCGACGACAGGGCATGGGCAAGCATCTGCTCCTGGCCGATATCGATCAGGCTCTGTTGCAACGCACGGCTGGGACCCTGCGCGACGCCGGCTATGACGTGGCAACCCAGGTGATCGATGTCTGCTCGCCAGAAAGCGTTCACACACTTGCCCAGATGGCTGCTGCAATGGGGCCGGTCATGCAGGTGATCAATACGGCTGGCGTTTCGCCCAATATGGCGCCACCCGCCAAGGTGCTTGAAGTCGACCTTTACGGTGCTGCACTGGTATTTGAGGCCTTTGGCGAGGTGATTGCCTCTGGTGGATCAGGCCTGATCGTTGCCAGCATGGCAGGGCATATGCCCCATCCACTTTCCCCGTCGGACGAGACGCAACTGGCGCTGACCCCTGCGGCCTCACTGCTTGAGCTGCCCTGCCTGCAACCTGATGTCATCACTGACAGTATGGTGGCTTATATCGTTGCCAAGCGCGCAAACAGTCTGAGGGTGCAGGCCGAGGCGGTGAGATGGGGCACACGCGGTGCGCGGGTGAACGCCATAAGCCCAGGGATTGTGGTCACCCCGCTTGCCACGCATGAACTGGCTTCCGCATCGGGTGACGCCTATCGCGCCATGGTCGAGGCCTCACCGGCGAAACGTATGTCACCCCCTGATGAGATCGCAATCGCGGCTCATTTTTTGCTTGGGCAGGATGCCGGTTTCATTACGGGGGGTGATCTGCTGATCGATGGCGGTGTTATCGCGGCCATGCGTGCGGGGCAACTATCTGCACCGGGCTGAGCATTGGTGTTTCCGCGAGGCCCGGCAGGAAGGCATTCGAGGGGGAGGATCCCCCTCTCATACTTAGGCCAAAGCCTTATGTGGCTTCAGGACGTGTAGCGGTCCAGCGACAGATCCAGTGAGGGGATGTCGGTGCGCTTGCCGCTGATACGGTCGGCGAGGATACGACCCGAGCCGCAGGCCATGGTCCAGCCCAGCGTGCCGTGGCCCGTGTTCAGCCACAGATTGCTGTAGCGCCCGGACGGACCAATGACGGGTGTGCCATCCGGCGTGCAAGGGCGCAGCCCGGTCCAGTAGCGGGCACGGCTCAGATCGGCACCGCCGAACATGTCGTTGAACGACAGTTCGAGCGTTTCGCGACGGTCCTGGCTCAGCTTGAGGCGCCACCCGGTCAGCTCCGCCGTACCACCAATGCGAATACGATCGCCAAGGCGCGTCATGGCAACCTTGTAGGTCTCGTCATTGACTGTAGAGGTCGGGACACGGCTCTCATCGGTGATCGGGGCTGTCAGCGAGTAGCCCTTGACCGGATAGACCGGCAGGTCGAGTTCGATGGGCTTGAGCAGGCGGGGCGAGTAGCTGCCCAGTGCCAGCACATAGGCATCGGCTGTCAGGCGGCCCGCACTGGTGCGGATACCATAGATGGCGTCGCTCGCCGCTTCGATGGCCTCGATTTCGGTGCGGAAGCGGAAGCTCACGCCCTTCTCTGCTGCCATGGCGGCAAGGCGCTGTGTGAAGAGATAGGCATCTCCGGATTCGTCACCGGGCAGACGCAGGCCACCCTTGAGAATCTGACGCGCACCGGCGAGGCCAGGCTCGTATTTCAGCACGTCGTCCATGCCCAGCAATTCGTGGGCAACGCCGCTTTCCTCAAGCAGGCGCATGTCCTCATGGGCATGTTCGATCTGCTTGTCGGTGCGGAAGAGCTGGATCAGGCCCTTCTGTCCATCGTCATAGGTAATGCCGGTGCTGCGGCGCAGTTCGGCCTGACAGTCACGGCTGTATTCCGCAATGCGCAGCATACGGCTCTTGTTGATGTCATAGGCATGATGGGTACAGTTGGTCAGAAGCTGCGTCATGAAGCGCAGCATCGGCATGTTGACGGCGGCAGCACGCACAACCAGCGGCGCATGCTTTTCGAGCATCCAGCGCATCGCCTTGAGGGGCAGGCCCGGCATGGCCCAGGGCGTGGAATAGCCGGGGGAGACCTGACCGGCATTGGCGAAAGAGGTTTCGAGTCCGACGCCCGGCTGACGGTCGATGACCTCGACCTCATGACCCTGCTCGGCAAGATACCAGGCTGTGGTGACGCCGATGACACCGGCGCCCATGACGATGATCTTCATTGTGAACTCTCGATATATTCACGATGGAAGCGCTTCCCGAGTCCGGTCAGCAACTCATATCCGATCGTATCCAGTGCCGCGGCCAGTTCGTCCAGCGGACGATGGGGGCCGATCAGCTCGAAACCGGTGCCGGGGGGCAGGGGGCTGTCTCCCAGCGCGGTCAGATCCAGCGCCATGCAGTCCATCGAAATCCGCCCCACGATGGGCAACAGGATATCAGGGCTGTCAGGCAGAACGGCGCTGGCAAGGCCACCGCCGCGTCTGTGGAAACCATCGGCATAGCCGACGGAAAGGGTTGCGATACGCGTGGGCTTTGTCGCGATGAAACGCGCGCTGTAGCCTACCGCCACATCCGGGGCGATCCAGCGATCCTGCACCATGCCGGCCAGCAGGGTGACAACCGGATGCATGGGATTGGCGCGATCCGGGGTCGGGTTGCCGCCATAGAGGGCATAACCAGGCCGGACCAGATCATGATGGAAGGCTTCCCCCAGAAAGATACCGCTCGACGCTGCAAGACTGGCAGGCAGGGCCGGGAGCTTGCGGCGCAGGGCCTCGAATTGTAGGCGCTGTCCCTCATTGCGCGGCGAATGGTATTCATCCGCGCAGGCCAGATGGCTCATGATGTAATCAATGGCCAGATCGGCAAGGGTGTTTTCAGCAATGAGCGTATCGATATCGGCCTCGGACAGACCGAAGCGCGACATGCCGCTGTCGAGCTGAAGCAGACAGGGGGAGCGCACGCCCGTATCGCGGCCCAGCGCGGCCCAGCGGCGCACATGGTCGAGGCTGTTCAGAACCGGTGTGAGCCCTTTGTCCTGCAAAAGCGCCTCGCTGCCTGGTGCCGGGCCATTGAGGATACAGATGGCAGCATCGGCCGCCAGAATGGGGCGTAGCTCCAGCCCCTCCTGAACGGTGGCAACAAAGAACCGGCGGCATCCGGCGCGATAGAGGGCTGGGGCGACACGCGTCACACCCAGCCCGTAGGCATCCGCCTTCACCGCGGCCCCGACGGCGACATCGGGTCCCACACGGGATTTCAGCAGCTGGTAATTCTGCTTGATGGCGTCGAGGTCGATACGAAGCCATCCACCGGCACGTCTGACTGCGTCGGTTTGCGCCTCGTCTGGCTGGGTTGTCATCAGGGTTCGCGTCTTTCGATCATTTCGGGATCATACTAAACCGGGGCCCTGTCACGGCTCAAGACCCTGACGGCACACCCTTACTTGTGGAATATTCAAAGTGAAGGGCCTGATCGGGGTGGACGATAGGGTGAATGGCATGGGCTGCCATGGCTCCCTCGCTGAACCCCTGCAGGATCAGCTTCAGCTTGCCGGGATAGGTGGCGATGTCACCAATCGCAAAAACGCCCGGCAGGCTGGTTTCCATGCTGGAGGGCGTGACGGGAATCGTGCTGCGCACGGTATCGATATTCCAGGTGGCAATTGGGCCGAGATCGGTCGAGAGACCATAGAAAGGCAGCAGCGTATCGGCTTCGATGCGACGGGTCTGGCCCTCGAGATCGATCACATCGACCGCGGTAAGGGCACCATTCTCGCCCTGCAATGCGTAAAGCTGATAGGGCACGACTTTTTCGATACGCCCTTCAGCCACACGGGATTCGATCTGGGAGAGGGTTTCGGGCGCACCACGGAAGCGGTCGCGGCGATGAAGCAGGTAGATCTTTTCCGCAATGTCGGAGAGCGACAGCGCCCAGTCGAGGGCGGAATCGCCACCGCCTGCCACCACAATGCGCTTGCCTGCAAAATCGGCGCGCTTGCGCACGTAATACTGAACAGCGCCACTCGCCTCATAGGCATCGAGACCATCGAGCGGCGGGCGATTCGGGCCGAACGCACCCGCTCCTGCCGCTATGATCACGGCGCGCGCCGTCACCACATTGTTCTTGTCTGTCTCGAGCGTGAAGGCGCCGCGCTGGCCCGACAGCTTTTCCACGCGCTGGCCCAGAAGGCGGGGTACATCGAAGGGGGCGATCTGGGCATCGAGCGCGGCAATCAGGGCACCGCCTTCAATCGAGGGGTGCGCCGGAATGTCATAGATCGGCTTTTCAGGATACAGCGCCGCGCATTGGCCACCAATCTCGCTCAACGCGTCAATCAGCACGCAGGAAAGTTTGAGCATGCTGCACTCGAACGCGGCAAAAAGCGCGGTCGGCCCTGCACCGATAATGGCTACATCGATGTCGAGAGGGGTCTGGCCCATGTCAGCTGTCATCCATATCTGTCCGGCCTGTTGGCCCGGTCATGCTTCGCAACGAGGCTGAAAGAAACCACATTCTTTCCTGCGATGCACCCCCCTCATATGGCTTGTGTGCCTGTTGGGCCGTGTCACTCTGTTTGCAGGCGATTGTCGGCTAACATATGGCCGAAGAGGCTCACCCTTGCCGTGGCGCTGGGGCTTTGATACGAGAGAACCAGCATCAAGAGCCGGTATCGTTTCACCGGCGCCAACCTGCTCCCGGGCAAGGTGGTATCTCCGGGCAACCGGAGAGATGTGGCCGCTCCGGCAATCTCGGGACACGCCACACCCTCCTTGCCGCAAGCCCGTACTGCTTTTTCAGAAGCGCAAGGATTTCCAGCCTGTGGCCCAGCAATTTGCCAGTGACAATTATGCCGGTATCTGCCCCGAAGTATGGGACATCATGCATCAGGCCAATAAAGGCTCCGTTCCGGCCTATGGCGATGATGAATGGACCAGCCGCGCCGCTGACAGCTTTCGTGCACTGTTCGAGACGCGCTGCGAGGTGTTCTTTGCCTTCAACGGCACGGCGGCCAATTCACTCGCGCTGGCGGCGCTCTGCCAGTCCTATAACAGTGTGATCTGCTCGTCTTTCGCCCATGTCGAAACCGATGAGTGTGGAGCCCCTGAGTTCTTCTCCAATGGCTCCAAACTTCTGGTGGCGCGGACCGATCATGCCAAGCTTTTCCCCGAGGATATCCGGGCGCTGGCAACCTGTCGCAGCGATATCCATTACCCCAAGCCTAAGGTGGTGACGATCACCCAGCCGACCGAAACGGGCGAGGTCTATTCCCTGGCCGAGATACGCGCCATTTCAAAAACCTGCCGTGAGCTCGGGCTGCGTCTGCATATGGATGGCGCACGCTTTGCCAATGCCTGCGCGGCGCTGGGCTGCACCCCTGCCGAGATGACGTGGCAGGCCGGTGTGGATGTATTGTGTTTCGGTGGCACCAAGAACGGCATGGGGGTAGGCGAGGCCATTCTGTTTTTCGACTCGGCCCTTGCCGAAGGCTTCGACTATCGCTGCAAGCAGGCCGGGCAATTGGCCTCGAAAATGCGCTTTATTTCCGCGCCCTGGATCGGTCTGCTCGAAAGCGGGGCCTGGCTGCAAAATGGCGCGCATGGCAATAGCTGCGCCCGTGCCCTGGCCTCGCGTATCGAGGCGCTTCCGGGCTTGTCGCTCATGTTTCCCGTGCAGGCCAATGCAGTGTTCCTCAAGGCGCCGGAGGCCGTGCTGGAGGGGCTGCGCGAGCGGGGCTGGCGTTTCTACACCTTCATCGGCGGGGGCGCGCGTTTCATGTTTGCATGGGATGCCGACCCGGCCCGTGTGACGCAGCTTGCCGATGATATCGAGGCCCTTGCCGCGTGAGCCCAGCGACACTTGCTTCCATCCATGCATTATCGGCCTCCACCCTGTCGGATCTCGATATGGCAGGGACGGCAGTTTTTGCGATCTCCGGCGCGCTCGTGGCAGCCAAGGCACGGCAGAACATCGTGACCTTCGCCTTCTTCGCGGCCATGACAGGGGTCGGCGGCGGGACGTTGCGTGACCTGCTGATTGGCGCTCCGGTGTTCTGGATGCATGCGACAGCACCTCTGGCTGTGTGTCTGGGTATAGCCTTGCTGGTCTGGTTCACCCCGCATCGTTACTGGCACGAACGGGCGATCGACTGGTTCGATGGGCTGGGGCTGGCATCCTATGCCGTTTACGGCGCTGCCAAGGCCATTGCCTACGGTATCCCCTGGCTACCTGCCGCCATCATGGGCGTGGTGACAGCCTGTATGGGCGGCATCATACGCGATGTTCTGGCCGGCCTGCCCTCGATCGTGATCCGTCCGGAATTATATGTCACCGCCGCCGCGCTGGCTGCGGGACTTTATGTTGGCCTGAACGGTATCGGGGTATCGCCAGTTCTCGCTGGCGCAGTGGCTGTAACACTGGGTTTTGCTCTGCGTGGCTATGCCATTGTGCGCAAGATCGATCTGCCCACCTACAGGCGTTAGGGATATGATATAGTTCGATCCGTTAGTAAGTAGAGATCGAGAATCTGTGTCGGGCTTGTTACCTAAAACGAGATTACGGTATAGGGTATTTATCCAGATTGAGAGCATCACGTGGCCCAGCTGATTTCCCTAGTTGTCCCCTTTTATAACGAAGTGGAGACTATCGACCAATTCGTAAGTACAATTCTAGCAATTGTAGAAAGTATACCCGATGTAAAATGGGAGATAGTCTGCGTAGACGATGGCAGTGTAGATCTGACGCTTGCGAAGTTAATCTCTTATTCTTCGAGGGATAGCCGCTTCAAGCTCGTGGAGCTTTCTCGCAATTTTGGCAAGGAAGCTGCTCTAACGGCTGGAATGGATTTTGCGGCGGGTGCTGCTGTGATACCGATTGACGCAGACCTGCAGGACCCTCCCGAGCTCATAGGTGAAATGATAGAGGCTTGGAGGTCTGGAGCTGAGGTCGTCCTTGCACGGAGGATAGATAGATCGACAGATAGTCTGCTCAAACGCAAGACAGCAGCCTGGTTCTATCAGCTTCATAATCGCCTATCGAAAATCAGTCTCCCTGAAAATGTTGGGGATTTTCGACTGATGGATCGAATAGTCGTTGATGCGTTAAAGCGGCTACCAGAACGACAGAGATTTATGAAAGGTATATTTGCCTGGATAGGATTCAAGACCGTTACAATCGATTATGTTCGCGCAGAGCGGTCTGCAGGGAAGACGAAGTTTTCAGGCCTTGCATTATGGAATCTAGCTATGGAGGGGTTCACCAGTTTCTCTACAGTGCCACTGCGGATATGGACATATATCGGGGCTCTAAGTTCAGTTCTCTGTTTTTTATACGCAGCATATATTATTGTTAGTACACTGTTTTTCGGTATTTCTGTTCGGGGATATGCCTCGATTTTTGTCGCCATCATGTTCTTCGGATCTGTGCAGATGATTAGTATTGGGCTATTGGGCGAATACATTGGTAGAATATATATGGAAACGAAGCGGCGACCAAATTATATAGTTCGAAAACTTCATCAGATATAGGATGTTTCAGAGAATTACTGTGAAAGACAAGTTTGCAAAATTCAAAATAAGAATAAAAGAACTGGAGGGTGTTAGGTCGATGGAGGAAATAACTAAGTTATTCAATAAGTATGAGTATATCTTATCTTTTTTCTTGTTTTTGATCGTGTACGTAATCACATATGGAGTGGTTGTATCTGCGGATTACGCATTTTCAGATGACTATACGTTCTTTAATGATATGGGTCATTCAAACCCTATGCCTTTGATTATAGGGATAGTGCAAGGCGGCCGACCAATATACGCAATCTATAGTCTTATATTTAGCCTTGCTGGTGATATATCAGACCTTGGTTGGATAAGATTGATATCTATATTTGGTACATCGTTTTTTGCCTTGCTTATGTATCATAATTTAAAGAGATATACTAATATTCCTTTGGGAGTGATCTACCCTGCATCCGTTGCGTGTGGATTGTCTCCGGCATTTCAAGTTTATTCCGCTTGGACAGTGACTTCCATATTCCCATGGGCTGCTTCTCTTGCGGGATTAAGTGCATTATCTCTCCCAGAGAAAACAGACTTTCAACGGGTAGCAACTTCATTAGCTCTTCTTGTATGCGCTGTTTTTATTTATCAACCAGCCGGCATGGTATTTTGGGCATTTTTGTTGCCCAGAATCTTATTGAGGGGAACCAGTCTAAACCAGCTAAAGCTGATGATCAGATCGTTGTTCGTGATGGGTGCCGCCCTCGTAGTGGATTTTGGTTCAAGCAAAATCCTTCCTAGAGTATTCTTTTCTGACCTTCCACAATTTAACAGGTCTGCTCTCGTTACAGACTATGTGGGAAAAGCAGAGTGGTTCCTTGAAGAAGTTATACCAAACGCACTGAACCTATTTTCGATTTCACCGAATATATGGTATATTTTGCTTGTGGTATTGATGATAATTGCTGCTTGTATCGTAAAATTTAAAAGACCCCTAATAGTAATAAAAAACTTGTCTATTATGGGGGTAATTATTATTTTGTCTTATTTGCCAAATCTCATCATAAAGGAAAGTTGGGCGAGTTATAGATCTCAGGTCGGATTAGATTCTGTAATCATCATTTTGGTTTTTATGTCGATATATGAATTGTGTTACATTACTAAGTTAAAATTCGTCTGTACAGTAATTCCTTGTATCTACTTGACTATTGGTTGTTTTGTGGCGCATAGAAATGTTAATGAATATTTTGTGAAGCCTCAGGTAAAAGAATTGACGCTGGTAGAAAACTACCTCCTGAGCCAAAGAGGATTGTATCAGGCTCAGAAATTTTATTTGGTGCCGTCAAGCTGGAAAGATCAACTATCACCGGTTCTGAGATATGATGAGTTCGGACTACCTTCTTCGATGCAGGTGTGGGTTCCGCAAGGAATGGCTTGGGCAATTCTCGAAAAGACCTCTCAGGGAGTTCCCATAGGTCTTGGACGCGCAATAGTTGGCAAAATTGATGACGCCCCGCACAAAGAGGACATATTAATACTGAATATGGGTGATGCCCTTAAATACCTTCGTACAGAAAAGAATACTTAACAGTTTCCATTGGTGTTGTGTAAATATCTTAATTGGCGTCGCGGGAGCACTCTGCAGCAGGTGGTTTAAGCCTTGAAGCCAGAGATTGGTTTGGAGGGGAAGGGCGGATAAATCACCAATGATACGAGGCATCGCTTCGGGAATTTTGAAGCGTATGGTTCGAGCATGTATCCACTTTCTATGACCTTAGCACCAGATTGATTGTATGATGCAATTTGACCTCCCCGATCAGCCCGCCACCGAAGCCCTTGCTGTCCGTCTGGCAGAGTTGTCGCGGCGGGGGGATGTGATTGCGCTGCATGGCGAGATGGGTATGGGCAAGAGCGTCTTTGCCCGAGCGTTTTTGCGTGCACTGGCGGATGATCCCTCGCTCGAGGTGCCGAGCCCGACATTCTCTCTGGTGCAGATTTATGAACTGCCGAAGGCCACCGTGGCGCATTTCGACCTCTGGCGGCTGGACGGACCTGATGCCCTGTTCGAACTGGGATGGGACGAGGTTCAGGAAGGAATCATTTTGGTGGAGTGGCCCGAGCGCGCGGGTGACGAGCTTCCTTCGCATGCCCTGCATCTGACCCTTTTGCCGGGGCCGGGAGAAACGGAGAGGCTGGCGCAGGTTACGGGGTGGGACGGCCGGCTGTGACACTGGCGACGATTCCACCCGACCGCTCCTTTCTCGACGATGTGGCGCGTCGCTGGCTGGCCGGACCGGCGCGGCAGGAGGCCGATAATGCGCTGATTCTCGTGCCGAGCCGACGCGCTGCCCGTAATCTCACCGAGGCGTTTTTGCGCTCTCTGGATGGTAAGGCAGCACGACTACCCCGCATCGTGCCGGTTGGTGATGTGAACGAGGAGGATCTGGCGCTTTCGGGAGCCGAGGCGTTTTCCTTCCCGCCTGCGGTGGACAAGCTGCGCCGCCTGTCGGTTCTGGCAGCGCTGGTACTTCAGGCTAAAGGCGTATTCAGCGCTGACCTGACGCTGGAGCAGGCCTGGCCGCTGGCTTCTGCCCTTGCAGAGCTGATGGATGATGCCGAGCGCGTTGGCGTCGATCTGCGCGAGCGTCTGCCCGATGCCGCCGAGCCACGCTTTGCCGATCACTGGCATAAAACGCTGCAGTTTCTGCACATCGTCACCGAGGCCTGGCCGCAATGGCTGCAGGAAACCGGGTTGATGAACCCTGTCGCACGGCAGGTGGCGGTCCTGCAGGCGCAGGCGGCGCGCTGGCGCGATGCCCCGCCTCAGGGGCCGCTCTGGGCTGTCGGATTCACCGATGGCATGTTTGCCGTCTGTGCCATCCTGCGTGCGGTGCTCGATGCGCCTAAGGGCTGTGTCATTCTGCCCGGTGTGGATCTCGATCTGCCTGAAACGCTGTGGGACACATTGCCGGAGAGCCATCCGCAATCCGGATTTCGACGTCTCGTCAGCGATCTGGGTGTTTCCCGTGAAACCATCGTGCTTTGGGACGACCTCCCGCCCAACGCCGATAAGACTGCGGCCCGGGCCCTTCAGGCGCGCGCCGCCCTGACCAGCCTGTTCATGCGCCCGATGGAAGGCCTCTCAGCCTGGGGAGAGAGCCCGACCTCTCTACCATTGGCCGGCATCACGCGTGTCGATGCTGATGACCAGCAGCAGGAGGCCGCCAGTCTCGCCATGATCCTGCGTCATGCGGTGGAGACTCCCGGCCGGACGGCCTCACTGGTAACGCCTGACCGCGCTCTGGCGCGCCGCGTGGCAACGGAACTGCTGCGTTACGGTATTGTCGCGGATGACAGCGCAGGTGAGGCGCTGGCACTCACGCCCGCTTCCATCCTGCTGCGGCTTGTGGCTGAAGCGGCTTTCGCCAATCTGGCCCCCGTTGCCCTGCTGGCGCTGCTCAAGCATCCGCTTGTCGCGCTGGGCAGCACACCGGGCAATTGTCGTGCCACGGCGCGTCGCCTCGAGCGACTGGTGTTGCGCGGTCCTGCGCCACAACCCGGCATGGCCGGACTGCGCCTTGCGCTGCAAAAGCAGGACCAGAGCGCGGCAGAGACGGCAGACAGCCCCGATCAGGTCGAGCCACTATCGGATTTTCTGGAACGGCTTTCGGAGGCGATGTCGCCTCTTCTGGAATGTGGGGATCTTCCCTTGCCGGATCTGCTCACCTTGCTCGTTCGTGCGGCAGAGGCGCTGGCCACGACACAGGATCAGCCGGGTGAAGAGCGCCTCTGGCTTGGGGCAGAGGGCCACGCCCTGTCGCGCCATGTCGCCAGCCTGATGACTCATGGTGCCGTTCTGCCGCCGCAGGGTCTGGCGGGCATGCCTGCCTTCCTGCTCGCCTCGATGGCGGGGCAGATGGTGTTTGGCCAGCGTGTGTTGCAGGGGCGCGATGGCGAAGCCCTTCACCCCCGGGTCTCGATACTGGGTGTGCTTGAGGCCCGGTTGCAGTTTGCCAATCTTGTCATTCTGGGTGGGCTCAATGAGGGGATATGGCCGCCTGCCACCGATCCCGGCCCGTGGCTCAGCCGCCCGATGCGCACGCGCGCAGGCCTGCCTTCGCCAGAACGACTGGTGGGCACGGCCGCGCATGATTTCACCACAGCGTTTCTGTCGGGTGAGGAAATTGTCCTGTCGAGCGCATCGCGACGCGATGGGGCACCTGCCGTTCCGGCACGTTGGCTTGTGCGTCTCGATGCCCTGCTTGAAGGACGGGGGCAAAACCTGCCCAGCCATCCGGCCCTTTCCTGGCAGGCCCATCTGGACCAGCCGCAAGGGGCAGCCCGTCCGGTGCCGCCGCCTGAACCGCGCCCGCCTGTGGCCCGCAGGCCAAGGCGGCTGTCGGTAACGGAAATCGATCTGTGGCTGCGTGACCCCTATGCGATCTATGCCCGTCACGTGCTGGGCCTGAGAGCCCTGCCTGCTCTGGAAGAGGCAGCGGACCGCTCGGATATCGGTGTGGTGGTGCATGACGGCATCGATGCCTGGCTGGCCGCAGGGCAAAACGGGGGCAGGGCGCTTCATGCAGCGTTGCTCAAGGCGATGGAGGGGCGAGACCTTCGGCCAGCTCTTGCAGCCTGGTGGCGCCCGCGCCTGATGCGTATTGCCGATTGGGTTTGCGAGCGTGAGGCCGGGCGAGAGAAACCGGCCCGGATCAGTACGGAGCAGAAAGGCACCCTGACCCTGACGCCGCCCTATGCACCCTTCAAACTCAATGCACGCGCGGACCGGATCGAGATCGGATCTGACGGGCGGGCGACCATCATCGATTACAAGACAGGCAGCCTGCCAAAGGTGAGCGATGTGGAGGCCGGGTGGAGCTCGCAACTTGTGCTGGAAGCCGCCATGCTGCGCCTTGGTGGTTTTGCCGGCCTGCCGCCCGCCGAGACAGCCTCTCTGCTTTACTGGCGGCTGACCGGCGACCGGAACCGCGGTGAGGAGCTCTCGGTACCGCGCAAACCGGAGGATCTCGCCGATCTGGTCGAGACATCCCTCGACAGGTTGCGCCGACGTATCGAGGCTTTCGATAACCCGGCAACAGCGTATCGCTCACACCCGCACCCGGATTATGTGCCGCGCTACAGCGATTACGCCCATTTGGCGCGTGTGTCGGAATGGAGTGCGGCGCGCGAGGAGGGCGGAGAATGAGCCAGATCCCGGCAAGTAACGCCCTGGCGCATAATACTCCACCAGGCAATGCCCAGATTATTGCATCGGCCAATGACATCCAGCGTCTGGCGTCCGACCCGCTGGCTTCGGTTTTTGTCTCGGCCTCGGCAGGCAGTGGCAAGACGAAGCTGCTGATCGACCGCCTGTTGCGGCTCATGCTGCCTGTTCTGGTACCCGACCCGCAAACAGGCTCCCCCGTGCTTCTGCCCGGCTGTGACCCTGCCCGCATTCAGTGTCTAACTTTCACGCGGGCGGCGGCCGCCGAAATGGCCAATCGGCTGCAGTCCCGCCTCGGGCGCTGGGTGTCGCTACCCGATGCGGCACTCGATGGTGAATTGCATGCGCTGAGCGTACCCGTCTCCCCTGAGACGCGTCAGGCGGCACGCGCGCTTTTCGTGCGGGTGCTTGATCTGCCCGGCGGCATGAAGATCGGCACAATCCACGCTTTCTGTCAGTCATTGCTGCGTCGTTTCCCGCTTGAAGCTGCGATCAACCCGCATTTCACCCTGATGGAAGAGACGGATTCCGGTCTCGCTCTGGCCAATGCCATCGAGCAGACGCTCTCACGCGCCGCCCGTGACCCCGTTATGGAAGAAAGGCTCTCCCTGCTGGCCGGGCAGGTCGGGCTTGAAGACTATCTCGATCGTATCAGGGCGCTTCAGGGGCGTGCGGCGCGGCTGCGTCAGAGTTTTGCCCGATGGCAGATCGAGCCGGGGCGCATCGAGCGGGCCTATCGGCGCGCTTTTGATGCTGGTGAGGAAAGTCTTGACGACCTTCTGGCCCAGCGCACGGTTTCGCCTGACGAGGCGACGCTGCGGCGTTGCGCCCAGGAGGCTCTCCCCCTCGGTACACCGACCATGCAGGCTATGCTGGGCCGGATGCTGGATGCCCTGTCCCGCACACCGCAGGAACGGGATGCAGAGGACTGGTATGCGGTTTTCGTCACCGGTACCGGTACCCCCCGTGCCGCTAAGGGCTTCGTGCCCGCCGCCATCAACCGGGATCGCCCCCATATCATGGAGGCGTTTACCCGCGAGGCCGAGCGGCAGATTGCGCTGGGGCGCCGCATTGCTGTCCAGCGTCTGATCGCGCTCAATCTGGCCCTCTTTGCGCTAGCGGCCCCCACGCTCGAACGCTACGCACAGGACAAGACGCTCCGTGGGCTGGTCGATTATGACGATCTGATTGCCAGCACCCGCGATCTGCTGCGCGACCCGGGCGCATCATGGGTGCTCTACAAGCTCGATGGCGGACTTGACCACCTGCTGCTGGACGAAGTGCAGGATACGTCTGCCGCGCAATGGGAAATTGCCACAGCCCTGATCGAGGAATTCTTCGTGGGTGAAAGCGCCCGCGACATGGAAGGGCGGCCCCGAACGGTTTTTGCCGTGGGTGACTTCAAGCAGTCCATCTATGCCTTCCAGGGGGCCGATCCACAGGGGTTGTTCCGTGCGCGCGACCGCTTTCGTGACATGGTCATCGGTGCCGCGCAGGAATGGCGTACGCCCGAAATCGGGGTCTCGTTTCGCTCGGTTGCCCCGGTTCTCGATCTGGTCGATGCCGTCTTTACCAACCCACTCGCCGCAGACGGATTGCGCGAGCCGGGGCGCGATACCCTGCCGCCCCATCGCTCTGCCCGCCCCGGTCAGGGGGGGCGCGTCGAGCTGTGGCCGCTCGTGCCAAAAGATGAGAAGGACGGTATCGACGACCCCTGGGCCGCGCCGACAGGCAATGCGGGGCAAAGCCGCGCACCCCAGAAGCTGGCCGATCATCTTGCCCAGTGGATTGCTGCCCAGATTGGCAAACCACCCCAGCCCGGTCAGACACCGTTGCGGGCCGGTGAGGTGTTGGTTCTGGTGCCACGTCGCTCCTCCTTTCTGCGTGCCCTGATCCGTGCCCTCAAGGGGCAGGGGGTGGAGGTTGCCACACTTGTCGGGGTCGGGCTGACGGACTCGCTGGCGGTGCAGGATATGATGGCGCTCTGTCATGCTTTGCTTCTGCCTCAGGACAATCTCACCCTGGCTGCCGTGCTGACCTCCCCATTCGGGGGTGTCAGTGACCATTCGCTGATGGATCTGGCGATGGAGCGAGGTGAGATACCGCTCTGGACAGCCCTGCGGGAGCGCCATCGTGAACGTCCGGAATGGCAGAGCGCCTGGGAGCGTCTGTCAGCGCTACAGACCCGAATCGATTTTGCCACGCCCTATCAGATTCTCGCCGATGCGCTGGGCCGTCATGAGGGGCGGGCAAGGGCTCTCGCCCGTCTTGGTCCTGAAGCCGCCGAACCGCTTGATGATCTGCTTTCCGCCGCCTTGCGCTTTGAGGCGCTGCACGCCCCGTCCATGCAGGGCTTTCTGCACTGGCTGGCGTCAAGCAGCCTGACCGTCAAGCGTGAAGCGGAGGCCGAGATCGATGCCGTACGCATTATGACGGTGCATGGCTCCAAGGGGTTGCAGGCCCGTCTGGTGGTGCTGCCTGATATGACCGGTGATGTGCAGGGTGAGAAAAAGCTGCTCTGGACACATCAGAACGGGCTTGATTTGCCAGTCTGGATGCCCGGCAAGGAACTGGCGTCTGACCTGGGTGACAGGCTCAAGGCCGAGGAGAAAGCCGCAGCCCAGGCCGAACGTAATCGACTGCTTTATGTGGCGCTGACACGGGCCAGTGACTGGCTGGTGGTGTGCGGTTGGGAGTCAAGGAAGAAGCCTGCGGAAACGTCATGGTATGCATTGTGTGAGGCCGGATTCCAGTCGCTCGCTGCCGTTCCCGCACCGTTTGAGGGCGGTTGGGAGGGAGAGACCCTGATCATTGAGGCGGCCCCTGCCGAACAGGCCCGTCAGGCCAAAGCGGTCTCACCGGTCGTGCCGGACGCCATCCCGGCCATCTTCGGTCAGGCACCGGAATGGCATGCTTGGGCTGCCCCCCAGGAATCACCTCTGACGCGCCCCCTGGCTCCGAGCCGCCCCGATAATGCGCAGTATGGCGCCGCGCCGCCCGCCCTTTCGCCCCTCAGGCTGGTGTCCGGGCGTGAAAACAGGCGGGCCCGTGCGATCGATCGCGGCACACTGGTTCATCGCCTGCTGCAGTGGTTGCCTGACAGGCCGGAAGCGGAATGGCGGGATCTGGCCCATGCCTGGCTCTCTCATCCGTCGCATGATCTGTTGCCTGACGATGTGACGCGTCTTGTCGGGCAGGTGCTGGCCATACTCACCGACAAGGCGCTTGCGCCGCTTTTCGGCCCGGGCAGTCTTTCGGAGCAGCCGGTTACCGGCGTGGCTTTCGGTCAGGTGGTGCTGGGGCAGGTCGATCGCCTCTGCGTCAGCGACGGTCAGATCATGCTGTGCGATTACAAGACGGGGCAGAACCCGCCTCGGCCCGGTCAGGCCATACCCGCCGCCTATCGACGGCAGATGGAAGCCTATGGCGCGGTGCTGAAGCAGATCTACCCCGATCATGAACTCGTCATGGCGCTGGTATGGACCGAAGGCCCGACCATCAGCTTCATTCCCCCACATGACTCATCATGAGGGGCGGTCCGTGCTGAGGGGGCGGGGGGACAGGGCCTGGGCTGCCTGATCCTCGGTACGCAAGGGTGATGGATTTCAGGCCCGGTTAATGGCGACGCCAGTCATTGCGGTGGTTGTCCCGACGATCCCTATTGTTGTCGCGACGGTCGTAATTGCGGCGATAGCCGGGCCCACCCCAGCCGCGGCCGGTGTAGTGCGGGCCGACCGAGTAGCCACTGTTCCAGCCATGACGGTCCCAGCCGCCCGGATAGCCGTAATAATTGCCACCGTAATAATCATCGTAGCCGCAGCCGCTCAGGCCGAGGGTGAAAATGGCCAGAAGAGCAAAACAGGCAGAGCGTTTCTTCATTGGGGAGCTCCCATTTCCAGTATGTCTTTCTGGGCCTCGATGACGCCGAATACGGCACCGGACGGATCGGCCAGGATAGCGACGATGGCGCCATCCCGATCGACATGGGGCGGTACGATGACCTGCCCCCCTAGCGCAGTTGCCCGGTTGGCGGCATCCGCCGTGTCCTGAACCTGGACAAACTGTACCCACCGGGCACGGTCCTTCTGCGTCACACCATTAGGCAGGGTGTTGAGGCTCGCGCGTTCCTTGTCCTGCGAGGCGATGATGTAATGGCTTCCGTTATCAGCTTCAGGTGCTGCCATGACCTTGTAATTGAACAGGAGCTGGTAATATCCCGCCTCCTGTCCGGGGTTCGGGGCCAGCAATGTGGCCCAGGACCAGCTGTTGAGCGCAGGGCTTCCGGGCTGGTCGGCGGGATCGCCCGCCAGGGCGCTGAGCGCTGCGTAAATGCCATGCTGCGGGTCGGAAACGATCACCATCTGGCCAAGACCATCAATCTGGCGCGGCCCGAAAAGCACCTTGCCTCCCTGCTGCCGCGTCACACGTGCCACTGTCGCAGTATCGGAGGTCGAGATGAAAGGCATCCAGAATGGGGTATCGCGGTCAGAATGGCGCAGGGCGTGGGCCACCATCGCACCTATGGGCTGAGTGCCTGACAGGATCTCGACCCGCGGCGTCTTGCCATCACCGACGGCACGGAAGCTCCAGCCAAAAAGCCGGGAGTAAAACACTTGCGCCTTGGTCAGATCGGGGGTCACCAGCATCGAGAAGACGATCTTGCCAGGCAGAATCCGATGGGTCGCCGGGGCGCTGAGCGGGGCGAAGGGCTGGGTTGGTGCTGGCTGCGCCATGGCGGACGGGATAGCGGCAAGCACGCTGGTGCTGCAGAGCATCCCCACCCAGAGCTTCTGAAAAGCAGATTGTTTGGCCAAGAGAAAATCTCCAGTAACGTTATGACGTTATTGGATAAAACGTCTACCGAAGGTTTGTGTTTCTCCAAATGCTGCGTCTGAGCCTTCACTAGCTCTTGAAGGCTGCGGCCGAACTGCTGATATGTCCCATTCAGGTGGGCCTGTAATGGCTCGCAGCTGTAATGGAGAACAAGATGAGCGAGAACACCGTGGCTGTCAGCGACAGCGGGTTTGACAAGGACGTGCTGCAGGCCGAAGGCCCCGTGCTGGTCGATTTCTGGGCAGAATGGTGCGGCCCCTGCAAGATGATCGCCCCTGCGCTCGACGAGATCGGTGGTGAGTACAAGGGCCGTCTGACGGTTGCCAAGATCAACATCGACGAGAACCCCGAGGCCCCGACGCGCTTTGGCGTTCGCAGCATTCCGACGCTCATGGTCTTCAAGAATGGTGAAGTCGTCGCCCAGAAGACCGGCGCCCTGCCCAAGAGCGCCCTGAAGGCCTGGGTGGATTCCGCCCTCTGAAACGTCCCGCCCTTTCCGGGGAGCCGAACCGGCTATACGGAAGGGGCGGTCGGTAAGGCTGGCACAGCAGCCCGTTCTGCCGCAGGCGCGACCGGCTCAGGCCGCGTTGAGTGTCTGTCCTGACCAGTCACTCAGCCTGATATTGGCTGAGTGAACAGCCTGACGAAGCGCCGGGCTCACAAGCGCATCGAACTCACCGCTTTGGTCGTAATCCGGCATAAGGCGATGCAGCAGTTCATTCTGGCTCAGAGCCGGATGAAAATAGAGTTCCGACAGTCCCTCGGGCAAATGAGGGATCAGCCCCGCCACGCGCCCGGCGCGCATCTGCCCACTCCATGCCAGTCCGAAGCAATGATCGTTGGTGGTCATTCCGGCGCAAGCAATCTGATGGCGCAGGACATTGCACCAGCGTCGTAGGGCCGCAGCACCCAGTGAATCGAAATGCGTTTCTGCCGCTGCCAGTGGCGCGGGAGGTTCGCAGGGTGTCCGGACATGGCGAAGGCCGTAATGCTGCCCGGTCTCGATCAGAAGCCGCCCCACGGTGGGATGCAGATGCATGTGCTTGTGGGCATTGGCATGATCGAGGGTGAGCCCTGACGCCAGAAAAGCCCGAAACTGGGCCTCGATCTCGCGGGAGAGCGCCCGGCGCGCGGCGGGGCGGAAGAAATAGGAGACGCCAAGGCCGAGCTGGCTCGTACCGAAACGGTCATCAGGGGTGGCGATGGCCGGTATGGTGGCACCGGGCAGGGCGGTATCGCCCTCGATCACCACCAGATGCAGCCCGACTCGCAGATTGGGCAGGCGTCTGGCCCGGCGCACGGCATCCATGCTGGCCGGGCCGGAAACCATGAGGCTGGCCGTCGAGAGCAACCCGTCACGATGGGCGATCTCGATAGCCTCGTTGACCTCTTCACTCAAGCCGAAATCATCGGCCGAGATAATCAGACGACGCATGGGAGTAAACGACGCCTGAGCGATCAGGCGGCGTTGCGGCCCTTGAGGAACTGGAAGAACTCTACGCCCTCGCGCAGACGGCGCTTCATCATCTGCGGGCTGCGGACCATCTCGTTGACGATCGAGGCGATCTTCGGCGCGCGGAAGTAGAACTTGCGGTAGAATTCCTCAACCGAGTTGAAGATCTCGGTGTGCGACAGATGCGGGTAATGCAGCGGGGCAATCTGCACGCCGTTCTCGTCGATCAGCTCGGCTTCCGCTTCGTTGAACCAGCCATTCTCGGTGGCCTGCTTGTGCAGTGCGGTGCCGGGATAGGGGGCTGCCAGCGAAACCTGCAGCGTGTGCGGGTTGATCTCGCGGGCGAACTGGATGGTTTCCTGAATGGTCTCCTTCGTCTCGCCAGGCAGGCCGACGATGAAGGTGCCGTGGATCTTGATGCCCAGCTTGTGGCAGTTCTTGGTGAACTCGCGCGCCACTTCAACGCGCATACCCTTCTTGATGTTGTGAAGGATCTGCTGGTTGCCGCTTTCATAGCCGACCAGAAGCAGGCGAAGCCCGTTTTCCTTCATGATCTTGAGCGTTTCATAGGGCACGTTCGCCTTGGCGTTGCACGACCAGGTGACGCCAAGCTTGCCCATTTCACGCGCAATGGCCTCTGCACGGGGCAGGTCATCGGTGAAGGTGTCGTCATCGAACATGAACTCCTTCACCTGCGGGAAATACTGCTTGGCAAGACGGATTTCGGCAGCCACGTGCTCGGGGCTGCGCGTGCGGTAGCGATGGCCACCCACCGTCTGCGGCCACAGGCAGAAGGTGCAGCGCGATTTGCAGCCACGGCCCGTATAGATCGAGATGTACGGGTGCATCAGATACCCGATAAAGTAGTCCTCGATCTTCAGGTCGCGCTTGTAGACTTCCGTCACGAAGGGGAGGGAGTCCATGTCCTCGATCATGGCGCGGTCACGATTAGCGATGATCTCGCCATCCTTGTTGCGCCAGGTGATGCCGTCTACGTCCTTCAGGTCGCGGCCTTCGGCAATTTCCTTGATCGTGAAGTCGAACTCGTTGCGCGCCACGAAATCGATCGGGCTGCCCTTGGCCATCGACTCGTCCGGCTGCACGGCAACCTTGGCACCGACCATGCCGATCATCAGCTTGGGGTTGGCATCTTTCAGCATCTGCGCGACGCGGACGTCTGAAGCGAAAGACGGGGTTGAGGTGTGCATCACCACCAGGTCGCGATTCATCACGTCCTTGAGGATCGGCTCCATGCCCATACCGGCCGGGGGAGCGTCGATCAGACGCGAGCCCTCGACCATGGCAGCAGGCTGGGCCAGCCAGGTCGGGAACCAGAAGGAACGGATTTCGCGCTTGGCCTGATAGCGCGACCCGGCGCCGCCATCGAAACCATCAAAGGAGGGGGGCTGAAGGAACAGCGTGCGCATCATGATGAAGGCTTCCTCGGTAATAACGGTCGGGTCGTAAGATCCCGTGGGAGTGAAAAATCAGAATTGCCTGACGAATGCCCCTGCATATGGGGCCGATACAGCAAAAAGTCTAATCGCCGGGCTCAACCGGTTGTACGGGTGGGGTCACGGGAACAGTGCGACGTATGTGAAGCGTCTGACCGCGCCATTCCACTTTTTGCCCCCGTGCACTGCCCACCATGATGCCAGCGGAGAGCCATTCACGCAGGGGAAAGAGGGCATAAACAGCCGGGCTTGATTGCCCCACCAGCCGGTCGATGAAAAAAGCCGTGGCGCTGCGGATCGCCCAGACGGCCAGAAAAAACATTTCTGCCCACACCGTGGCCTGGAAACAGGCCAGCGTGACACTTGCCCAGAACAGGGGAAGCTGGATGGCGGATAATCCATAGCCAACGGGCTCGACATTCTTGACCGTACGGCCCCAGCGCAATTCATGATCGATCATGTCGCGTGCCGAGGCTTCGGCCACCGTCGTCCATGTCAGGCATGGAGCAAGCGCGATTTTCTGACCGTGAGCGCGGACAAGCTGGCCGAGAACGGCATCGTCAGCCACATGGTCTGCCAGTGCTTGCAGACCGCCAATGCGATCAAGCGTCGCCCGGGTAAAGGCCATGGTGGCGCCCAGGCAATCCTGTCGTCCCAGAAAGCGCGACATCATGACGCCCGGCATGAAATTATGGTTGATCTGACTGGCGGCAAATTGACGCACTACGCTGCGTGTTGCGGCCAGACCGGCATAGAGTGTGGTGACCAGCCCGATCTCCGGTGCCGAAAGGGTCTGAACGACATCGCGCAGATAACTGCGCTGAACATGAATGTCCGAGTCTGACACGACCAGAATGTCATGTCTGGCTGCGGGAAACATGTTGATCAGATTGGCAATCTTGCGGTTGGCCCCATGCGTGGTGCCATCAATCACAAGGTCCAGATCAAGGTCAGGGTAATCCTGTTGAAGGCGACGCACGATGGCAATCGCAGGGTCATCACCGCGCTGAACGCCAAAGACGATCTGGTACTGGGCGTAATCCTGTTCGCAAAAGCTGCGCAGCGCTTCCTCAAGCAGCGGCTCGTCCCCGTGGAGGGGCTTGAGCACCGTCACTGGTGCCTGTGCACTTGAGTCAACAGGCGTTTGCTGAAGGATCTTGCGTTCGTTGCGACGAAAGGCTGACAGCAGCCCGGCGCCGATAACGGATTGGGTGCAGCCTGCCAGGGCGAGACCGGCCGAGGCATAGCCCAGCACTGTGAGAGCGCCGGCCCAGTTCAGGGCGTGGGTCACGCGACACCTCTGCCCCTGACGGGACTTTTCATCTCGGGTGACCGGCAGCGCATCTTAGTTGTTCATGAACTTTGCGGTTTTGCGGTTCAGCAGAGTCACCAGGGCATCGGCACCGCCACGGGCAAGGGTCGAGCTGAAATCGGCACGCTGGGCCGCAACCTGGCTGATGTGACCATTCAGCAGGATATCGACAATGCGATAGCCGCCGCCTGAAGGCATCATGACATAGTTGATGGCTGTGGCCGTATCGGAGCCGTCACCAATGGTGGTGTTGACAAAAGTGCTGCCGCCGCTGGGCGCTGGGCGCGTGGTCGGGCTGACGGTGAACTTGGCGCTGCCACCCTTTTTGAAGCTCGACACATAGCGCGCGATGGTGAACTGACGAAAAGCAGCAAGAAGCTTCGTCTGCTCATCGGCCGAGAGGGTGATATAGCGCATGCCGATCGAGTTGTGCAGGACAGTCGACAGGTCGAAAACCCTATCGATAACGGGGGCCATGATCTGCGCCCGCGCCTCGTTGGAGCCGCTCGATGTGGTCTGGATCTGGCCGAGCGCCGCATAAAGATCGTTGATTGGCGCGATGGCTGCCGATGATGGTGCCGCCGTCTGGGCAAGAGCAGGCGTGATCAGCGCAGCAGAGGCGACCGGTGCCGAGAGAAGGGCCAGAACACCGAGGGCCGCGTAACGGGACGCAGCTCCTTTTCGGCGCCCGGCGGAGGCGGCTTTGATCGTTATGCTGGAAAGCTGTGTCATGCTGCGTCCTCAAAATCTTTCCCGTACGACGGGCCCGTTCGGCGGGATCGACATATATCTGGATCCGTAGTCGGAAAACTGGGATGGCTCATATCAATTACAAGTCATCAGATGCCTGACCACGTGGGCATATGTCCGACATAATGTCGAAAAGTGCAATCTTCTCACTCTTCTCCAGTAACGATGGGTGGGAATGAGCGCATCGTTTGGTGTTGTGCAACTTGTTTCAGCTTAAAATTTGGTTAGTCATTACGCTTCGATGTCGCCAAAATGACACAGCCTGTGCAATGAAACGTCGCAGATGTTGAGATGCGACCACGGGACGGTGTATAGCCCACGTTTTATCATCCCGTTCGTCTCGTTTCGGGTCTTGTATCGGGTCTGGCACGCCTGTCATTATCCCGGTGTCTTTTTCTCGGATCCACAAGAACCGGCGGGTCTCAACGCCAACGGGTCTCAACGTATGACGTCTGAGTGGCAGGGTCATGGCGCTTTTCCGCGCTGCCAGAGCCTGTCACCTGGTGTAGGAGCATAGAGTTACATGGCCGTTCCATTGATGCAGGCCGTCCGTGTCGGGCGCTATGTGGTCAAGCAGCATCTTCTGGGTCGCAAGCGCTATCCGCTCGTTCTGATGCTCGAACCCCTGTTTCGCTGCAACCTTGCTTGCGCGGGCTGCGGCAAGATCGATTATCCGGCCCAGATCCTGAACCAGCGCCTTAGCCTGCAGGAATGTCTGGATGCCGACGCCGAAGCCGACGCCCCCGTCATCGCCATCGCCGGCGGTGAGCCTCTCCTGCACAAGGAGATGCCCGAGATCGTCAAGGGTCTGACGGCGCGCAAGAAATACGTCTATCTCTGCACGAACGGCCTTCTGCTTGAGAAGAAGCTCGATGATTACGAGCCGAACCCGTTCTTCTCGTGGGATATCCATCTCGATGGCGACAAGGCGATGCACGACTCGTCCGTCTGCCAGGAAGGCGTGTACGAGCGCGCGGTCGCAGCCATCCGCAAGGCGAAGGAGCGCGGCTTCCGCGTTTCGATCAACTGCACGCTGTTTGACGGTGCGCAGCCCGAGCGCGTGGCACGGTTCTTCGATGAGGTCATGGCGCTTGGCGTTGATGGCGTCATGACGGCACCGGGCTACGCCTATGAGCGTGCGCCCGATCAGGAGCACTTCCTGAATCGCCAGAAGACCAAGCAGCTCTTCCGTGACATCTTCCGTCTGGGCAAGGGCAAGAAGTGGCGCTTCACGCAGTCGCCGCTCTTCCTGAACTTCCTGGCTGGCAACGAGAACTATCACTGCACGCCCTGGGGCAAGCCCCTTCGTACCGTGTTTGGCTGGCAGCGTCCCTGCTACCTGCTGGGCGAAGGCTATGCCAAGACGTTCAAGGAATTGATGGACGATACGGCCTGGGAACAGTACGGCACCGGCGCTTACGAAAAATGCGCCGATTGCATGGTTCATTCAGGCTACGAGTCCACAGCCGTCATGGATGCGGTCAAGCGCCCCTGGCACATCGCGAAGGTTGCGCTGTTCGGCCCTGAGACCGAAAAGCCGATGGTCCCCGAGATCTCGCTCGAGAAGCAGCGCCCGGCGGAATACAAGTACGAGGCTCAGGTGGCCGAGCAGGTAACCCTGCTCGAATCCCGCAAGCCGGCCCGTGGCCCGCGTGTGCGCGTCCACAAGGCCGAGGAAAAGCCGGTCGAGGTTGCTGACGCCGCTGACTAACGGGCGTTGCGTCCGGACCGGTCTCTGCAGGGCAGGGCAACCATGCCCTGCATACTGGTCAAGACAGGCATGAGCGCCTTATCCTAAGAGGGCGGACATACGCTATGTATGTCCGCCTTTTCTTTTTTCTGAACGAAGGGCCCCATGCTCACCCCCATTCTGGTCATCTGTCTTCTCATTGCCCTGAACAGCATTTTCGCCATGGGTGAAATGGCGCTGATCTCGGCCAAGCGGCCGCGGCTTGCGGCGCTGGTCAAGCGTGGGGTGCGTGGCGCAGAGCGGGCGTTGCGTCTGGCTGATGAGCCCCATGCCTTTCTGCCCACTGTGCAGATCGGCATGACGCTCGTCTCGATTCTTGAAGGTGCCTTCGGCGGCAGCCAGATTGAAGAGGATCTGGCCCTGCTGATACGACGCAGCGACATGCTGCGGCCCTTCGCCAATGAATTGTCGATTGGCATTGTGGTGATGGCCATTACCTTCGCCATGCTCGTGTTTGGCGAACTCGTGCCCAAGCAACTGGCGCTTCAGCAGCCCGAAAAAATGGCGGCAAGACTTTCCTTCATCCTTTCTGCCCTGCTCACCATTTCACGTCCGATTGTGGCCCTGCTGAGCGGCACATCGAATCTCGTGCTGCGCGTGTTCGGGGTGGGCGGCCTGACCCGTGCCGCCATCACCGAGGAGGAGCTGCGCGCCATTCTGGCAGAAGGTGCCCAGGCCGGAGTGCTGGAGACTGAAGAGCGCATCATGATCGAGCGCCTGCTTCGTCTGGCTGATCGCCCTGTGCGTGCCATCATGACCCCACGTAACGAGTTGTTCTGGGTCGATCGGCACGCCAGCCGTGATGCACTGATCGTGAAGCTGCGGCAGTCCACCTACACACGTATTCTCGTCTGCGAGGGCGATGTGGATCATCCTGTGGGTGTGGTGCTGGCCAAGGACCTGATGGATCGTCTGCTTCAGGGGTTGCCGATTTCCATTGAAGCGGCCCTGCGCCAGCCTATCGTTGTGCCGGACAGCCTCACGGCACAGGACATGATCGAGCGGATGCGCGGCGAGCGTCTCGGCATTGCTTTCGTGCTGGATGAATACGGCTCATTCGAGGGCATAGTGACACCGTCTGATATCTTCGAGGCGATCGTGGGCGATGAAAGCGCTGAGAAGAACAAGACCGAGCGCGAGAATCCGCAGCAGCGCGACGAATATGTGCTCGATGGTTTCATGCCTGCCGATGAGGTACGCTCGGTGCTGGATCTGCCCGATCTGCCAGCTGCAGGCAGCTATCATACGCTGGCCGGGGCTATTCTTGCCCTGCTACGCCGCGTCCCGGCCAAGGGTGACAAGGTGGTTTTTGCAGGCTGGCTGTTCGAGGTGGTCGAAATGGAGCAGCGCCGCGTGACCAAGGTGCGCGCAAGCCGTCAGGTTCTGGCTGAAAACTGAGGGTCAGTGTCGCGCTCTGGCCTCTGGATGGCGTGAGGGAAGAATGTGACGACAGAACACGCGACACCGTCCTTTTCCCATCAGACGAAATTCCTTCCGGCGCGCGTGGCTGTTGCCCCTTGCAGCCTTTCTGCCTTCTTCCGCCTGAGGCTGCATTATCTGCTGCATGCGGGCAAGACGCGTCTCATGCAGCGCTGGCTCGTGCTGCTTGTCATTGTTTTCCTTTCCCCGGTCCTGCCAATCGTCGCCCTATTGGTGCGGGCGGCGCATTTCATGGTGTTCCTGTTTGCCACGCCGGGGATTTTTCCGCAGGCAATGGGCCTGCATCTTGGGGCAATGGTTTTCGCGCAGATCAGCGCCCTGCTCTGGGTAGAGGGGCTGCGGCCGATCCTGCGTGGCGGACCCTTTCGCGGCTATCTGGACAGCCTGCCCATCCCACTGGGCGAGCGTCTGGCGATTGCTGCAGGGCTTGCCTTCCTGCTCGATCTCCCCCTGCTGCTGCCCCTGCCGGTGGGCCTTGCGCTGATCGGTCTGAAGGCCCCGATGGTTGTTCTACTCTATATAATGAGAGGCCTGGTTTTTACGGAGCTGACCATCATGGTGCAGGCCGCTCGTATCGAAGCTGCGCCAGTTCTGGTGCTCTTCGTCCTGATGGCCGATGCGGCACTCGCGATGGTGTGTGGTATGGCGGCGTCTGGCGCCGCCCTGTCGATGCTCGCCTTGCCAGTTCTCATCGCCGGGGCAGGCCTGCGCCTGAGTGCGCGTCTGGGGGACTGGAACGACGCCGGGCGGTACGCACGACGGGTCTCATTGTTTCCCCTCAAAGAGCTGAGCCGCCTGAACCCAATTCTGCGTCTGCATATACGGTGCTGTATCGAGCGCGGTAACACAACGCCCGGTGTCATGCTGATCGTCTGGGTTCTGCCGGTTGCTTTATGGGCGCTTCTGCACGGCTTTGATCACGATTTTCGCTCCATACCCGTTGAGATCGTGGCCATGGGGCTCATCGCGCAAGGCAGTCTGGTGCCTTTCGCTGCGCTCGCCGAAGCGCATGAGCGGGCCTCGGGATTCTGTCTGGCCTTGCCTCTGCCGCGGTTCTTCTGGGTCAGAAGCGATATTGGCCTCGTAGTGGGTTTGTTTGTGATCCCGGGGCTGCTTTGTCTGCTGCCTCTCGTGCTGCATGGACTGATCTCGCTGCTGGGCGCGCTCCTCGTGCTCGCCTCCTATCTGCTCCTGGTTTCGGCGCTGAGAGCGACCATCCCGATTGATCCACGCTGGCGGCCCATGCCTGCGCTCGCCCTTTCCGCGCTGTGGCTTTCAGTCATCCTCTTCGGGGCTTTCGCATGACCGATATACTGCTCTGCACCGACCTTGAGATGGCCTATAAGGGACGGCCCGTATTCTCTTCAGTGACCTTCGCACTGGGTGTGGGTCTGCATGGGCTCTGGGGCGGCAACGGCACGGGGAAATCAACCCTGCTTCGTGGTTTGTCCGGGGTCGCGAAACCGCAGAAGGGCCGGGTGATGATCGCGGGCCATGACCTCGCACGCCAGTCCGTCGCAGCCAAATCATGCCTTGCCTATGTCCCGGACGAAGGGGCCGTCTATCCGTTCATGACCGGGCGTGACCTCATGGCCCTGTGCGCCTGGGCACGCAAGGCGCCCGATGTCTCGCCGGATCTGATCGAGGGGTTCGGTCTCACACCGCATCTCGACAAGCGCTATGACGCGCTGTCGCTCGGAACGCGGCGTAAGATGCTCATCGCTTCGGCTTTTATAGGCACACCGCAGCTATTATTGATGGATGAGCCGGGCAACGGGCTCGATGCAGCCTCACGCGATTATCTGATGATGCTGCTGGCAGAAACAGCGCAGTCGGCCTGTATCATGCTCTCGTCCCATGACAGCCTTTTTCTCAAGGCGCTTGGGGCGCGGATCATCAGAATGGAAACGTTGGGAAAAGACTGAGGGCGACACCGTGCTCCGGCATCGCCCTCGTCATGATCTGCTTACCTGCCTGAGGCAGGCATCAAGTGGTGGAGGTCAGGCGACGCCGGACGACCTTCCACCTTCAGTGATAAGTCACCGGCCGTGCGCTGGCAATTTCCTGTTCCTCGGCGAAGGCCGGCCACTGGGCGTGGGCCAGAGCATGGAGCGACGGCGCGGGCAAGCCGAGCTTGTCGGCATAGATCCAAAGATAGGTAAAAGCGTGATGGACGTAGTCACGCGTCTCGCCGTTGGGGAGAAGCTCCATGAAAAGAAGCGGATCATGGGCCAGCTCTGCCTCGTGGGGCGTGCCGCTTTCCCAGCGCGCGATCGCACCCGGCCCGGCATTGTAGGAGGCAAGGGTGTGGATCAGATCGCCTCCCTTGGGTGCTGTGTCGGAACGCTCCGAAAGGCCAGCCAGATACTGAACGTAAAGCTGGCCGATTTCGAGATTGACCGCCGGGTTGTGCAGGCGACCGACCATATCGGCCGGGACGTTGATGATCGCGACGCCGTGGGAGTCGAGAGCGGGTTTGGGCCCGCTCACAAAGCTCGCCGTCAGGGGGCGGATCTGCATCAGGCCATGTGCGCCGGCACTCGATGACGCCTTCGGATCGAAATTCGATTCCAGACGCGTCAGGGCATAGACGAGCGCCGGGTCCATCTTGAAACCATGACGTGGCGAAAGCTGCGGGGTGGGGAACCCGGCCAGATGGGCCGGACGCCCGTCGCGTGAGCCAAGGATGGTGGCAATCTGCTCTGACAGGTCATGCAGTCCGGCCGCAGCGGCAACCAGCTGCACGGAATGACACAGTGCGGTATCGGAAACGATGTCGGGCCACATACGGCGCAGCAGGGCTTCCGCACGGGCTGTTTCGCCAATCTGAAGCAGGGCGAACAAGCGCGGTCCCTGCGGTGTGGCAGCTACGGCATCGATATCGATTTCGCCCATTACCGGGATCGGATTCTGGAGCGCGGTCTCATCTGACTGAAGCGCCGTGGCATTTCCTGCCGTGGCGTCCTCTGTGCTGGCAGCGATCTTGCCAGCATGATGCAGCCCAAGGGATTGTCTCGCCAGGATGCCATAGAATGTGCCGGGTTCAGCCGCCGCGCGCTGCAACCACGACGTTGCCAGAGTGGCAGGGCCCGGCAGATGACGATGCACACGAGCCGCCCAGTAGGCGCTGGCAGCGCGAATGTCGTTATTGGTCGTCCGGGCGCGTGAAGCCTGCTCGAAAAGCTGGGCCGCATCGCTCAGTTCGCCCTGACGCCAGGCGGCAAGGCCAGCCACGTAACCGGCATAGCCAAGCTGGCTTTCGCTCTGGGTAAACCCTTTTCGGGCCGTTTGCAGGGCAAAGCCGGTTTCACCGGCACTCAACATGCTCAGAGCGAGTTCTGCCTTGAGCTGCGCCGCATAGAGCGGCGTCATGCCTGGGGTGGAATCGATAAGTTTGACAGCGCTCTGACCGCCCTTGAGCCCCCACGAAACACGCTCGCTCACGGTACGGTCCAGCAGGGGATTACGGTTGAGAGGGTGAGAAAGCGGGTCTGTCGTCCCTGTCGTCGCGTTTGACGCGGTATCCGAAGGGGCAAGAGACGTTGGGAAGTTCTGCAGGGTCACGCTGCCTTTGGGGCTGAGTGAGACCAGCAGGCTCTGTATGGCACCCGCATCGGCAAGGCTTGAAAAGGTCTTGAGCCACAGGCGTAGTTGTACCGGTTGTGGGTGATAGGCTGGGTTGAGATAGCGCTCCGCCAGAAGGTCACCCATCAGGATGCCATCATGGGCAGCACGGGAACGGGCAATGGCGGTCTCGAAATCACCGGCACGCTGGGCGCGGAACGCCTCTTTCAGCAGCGCGGCATCTGACGCGGTAAGGGGATGGGGAAGACCATTCGAACCCCCAGGCGTGTAGGATCGCGGCGTAGCAAACGCCGTTTCCTCGCTCTGGGCATTGTCATGATCGGCAGGGTTAAGCGTCGGTTTGCTTTCCTGGGCACGAAGCGGGTTGAACGTCGCTCCCGCCACAAGCATCGCGCACAGCATGAAAGCACGGGCGCTATTACTCGACGCGAAATAAGAAATTCCTCGCATGGTGGGGATGCTCGTAGCCCCTCTTGCATGTCAAAGCAAGAGTGGCCGAAAGGTCACACCAAAGGAGTTCGCTATTCTAAGATTGTTTGCTGAATTCTACCAGAGGGATACAAGCCAAAAACCGCGTTTTTCCGGGCAAAAATCAATTTTTTTTATTAAGGCCTTGCAACTGTCCGTGTCAGCCTGCTGCGTCGAGGCTTTCTGCCATGAAAACAAGGTCTTTCCACATCTCCCGGCGGGCACGGGCACTCGCAATCATCTGCTGGGGGTGCTGCAGAACGAGCGCCTGGACGTCATGCCCATTGTCGAGTCGCAAAGTGATCCACGCGCCTCGTGAGCGTGCCACGCTCGCCTGTTCATCAACGAGAATGCGCAGAGGGGTCGGTCCAAGGAGAATCAGTCGCTCCGGCCGAGCGCGAGCAATGACCGCATTGAGCAGGGCACGACATTCCCGGCCCTCAATAGTCGAGACAGCACGCCCGCCCGGCGGACGCCAGGGAAGGGCAGGTGCCTGCGAAAGCGCACGGCGTTCAAGCCCGATGCTGGGCAGGATCATGTCGAGCAATTTGCCTGTCTCTCCGGCAAACACATCGCCCGACCGGTCTTCATCGGCGTCGGGCGCATCGCCAATGAGCATCAGCTTCGCGTCGGGCACGATATGAGGCCGGACACTGGTTGAGGCGGTGCGTGACAGGGCGCACTCCGGAAAGGCCTCCAAACCCCACAGGCGCGCCGTCTCAGGGTCGACCGGCGCGGCACGTGCTGTGATCGCCGGCGCAGCACTGCCCTGTGCGCCGCCATGCGCACGGTCACCCGCGCGGCTATTACCCCCAGCGACGACGCGTCCTGACGGTCGTGCTGTGAGCGAGGCGGGACGATCGAGCCTTTGGGGCGGGGTCTCATCCAGAAGGCAATCCACTCCCCACTCCCGGTAGAGCTCCAGCAGGGTGAGAATTTCGGACTGGTCCTGACCGGACAGGGAAAGAGGCATCATATCTTATCAGTTTGGTGTCTGCTCGCGTTCAGTCTAGATTGCCGCACGATGCAAACCAAGCACTCTCCGCTCCGGCGCGTTCTTCTCGCCAGTCTGACAGCCATGCCCCTCGCGATGGTGCCGGGCGCTGCCCCTCATGCGGCCGAGGCAATCCCGTCGGCACGTGACCATCAGGCCGGAGCCTTTCAGGTGCGGGAGGCCGCCACCCCGGCCTGGTCGCTCACGGGTAGCCTGCTGGGCAGTATCGTGTCGGTTCAGCGCAATAATATTCCCGATGCGGCGCAGGCATTGTTCGGTGCTGTGATGCACGGCTATCGCGAGCCGGATTTCATGCTCATGGCCCTACGCTACAATGCCATGGATGCAGGCGAGGAAGCTGCCGGTCACGCTCTGACGCTGGCACGCCTACTGCCAAAGGAGAGCCTTTCACGCATCGTGATGGGGACCGCAGCCTTTCGTAACAGGCAGTGGAAAGACGCAGCAGCCTATTTCTCCCTGCACAGCAAGACCTCTCAGGGTTTCCTGCGTCTGGCTGGACAGGGGTTGCTGGACTGGTGCCAGTACGGGGCCTCCCCCACGCATGATGATGCCGGCCGTCTGGCACAATCCACGGCCTCGCTCGACCCGGTGGCCTATCTCGCCTTGCTGCAACAGGCGCGTATCGCTTCGCTGCGCAACCAGGCCCGCACCGATGGGCTGTTTGCTCGCCTGGATGCCAGCGCCGGATCCATGCCCCCCCTTCTGCGGGTACAGACGATGCAGTTCGAAGCGGACTGGCTGGCCTTCAGGCATCACCGTGACGCTGCGCTTAAAAGACTGCAGCAGGTTGGTGGGGTACTGCCTGCGTTCCAACTTGTGGCTGACCGGCTGCGCCCGCAGGAACTCGGCACCGGATTTGACCCCTCCCAGGGGCTGGCGGAATTCTATGTTGGTATCACCACCTTTCTGGGTGACACCAATAACCGTGACCGCAATGAGGAGGGGACTGCCAGCCCCGCCGATCAGGGCGATCAGAATGATGACAAGCTGAAGGATATCCGGCAACTCAAGATCCTGCTCCTGCGTCAGGCCTTTCTGCTCCGGCCGGATCTGACCCTGGCGAAGATTCTGCTGGCCGAGGAACTTCGCAACGATGGTCAGGCCGACCTGGCCCAGACAGCACTCGACCATGTGGCAGATGATGATCCGTTGGCCCCCCTGTCAGACCACGCGCAGGCTCAGATCGCCCTCAAACGGCATGACCTGAAAGCGGCGTTGCGGGCGCTTGAGCGTGTGGCCAGGGCCAATCCCGATAACCCCGATATCCTCAACGAACTGGGCGCCACGCAGGACCAGCTTGGTGCGTATCAGGCCGCGGCAGATACCTATACGCGGGCGCTCAATCATGTCAGCGTCATGGAGGCGCGGGTCTGGCCGTTGCTGCTTGGGCGCGCGATGGCGTGGGATCATATGGGCCGGCGGGACAAGGCGCAGGCCGATCTCGACCGGGCGCTTGCGCTCGCACCTTCGGAGCCAATGCTGCTCAATTATGCGGGTTACTCCGATGTGCTTCATGGCGAGCGACCGGAGCAGGCGCTTAGGCTGCTTCGTCACGCCATGGACCTTGCGCCGGATGACGCCGAGATACGTGACAGCTATGCCTGGGCGCTTCTCAAGCAGAATGGTGATCTGGCGCAGGCGCTTCCGCTTCTGCTCTCCGCCGTCAATGCCGCGCCGGGCGACGCCGAAATCGCGTATCATCTGGGCGTAGCCTACTGGTATCAGGGGCGCCAGCTCGAAGCGCGCGACCAGTGGAGCCAGGCGCTCAACAACAAGCCCGAGCCGGAAACGAAGGCCCTGATCGAGGCTGCGCTCGCCAATGGGCCTGATTTGCCTGTTTTGCGTGGTCGGCCCATCCCCCCGTCACGATGAGACAGACCATGAGCCCAGACGGCATGACCCCCGATCACTCCAGCGCCCGCGCCAAGATCAACCTGTTTCTCCATGTCACGGGTCGACGTGAAAACGGTTACCATGAGCTGGATTCGCTGGCCGTTTTCGCAGACACGGCCGACCGTCTGGTTCTGGAGGCACCGGCTTCACCCGGCGAAAAAGGCCGTCTCGTTATCGATGGGCCCTTCGGGGCCGGGCTGGATGCTGGTCCCGATAATTTGGTGCTCCGTGCCGCCGCGGCCTTGCGCGAAGCTGCCGCGGTGCCATCCACGACCCCTGACTGGCATATGCGCCTGACCAAGAACCTCCCTGTCGCTTCGGGCATCGGCGGTGGCTCGGCCGACGCTGCTGCTGCACTTCGCCTTCTCTCTCAGGCATGGTCGTGTGAATCGGCTGATCTTGCCACGGTTGCGGCAGGGTTGGGGGCTGATGTGCCTGTCTGTCTGGCTCAGAAGACACAGCGCATGCAGGGTATCGGCGAGACGCTGGTGGCTGCGCCGGTCTTGCCGCGTTGTGCCATGTTGCTGGTCAATCCCGGTATTGCCGTGCCGACGCCCGCCGTATTCAAGGCATGGAAGGAATCAGGCGCGGGGTTTCGACCGCCAGCCAGTCTGCCCGTATGCTGGGAGAATGTTCATGCCATGTGCGCGGCGCTGGCAGCGACATCGAATGACCTTCAACCCCCTGCGATCACGCTTTACCCGGTTATCGGTGATGTGCTGGCAGCCCTTGCCGACACCGAATCCTGCCTCTTTTCACGCATGAGCGGTTCGGGCGCGACCTGTTTCGGGCTATATGAAGATATGCCTGAGGCGATGCGTGCCGTTGCCAGCCTGCGTCATCACGGTTGGTGGGCCGAGGCTGGATGGATCCATACGCCACTAAACTGATCTGAAAACCCGGAAAGAGGACGATCACGACATGGGTGCGAGAATGCAGGTTGTGCAGAAAGATGATGGCACAGGGGCGACGCTGCGCTTTCTTGAAGGGAGCGGCCTGGAAGGGGAAATCGACCTGACCCTCGACCAGCTGAGCCAGCTGATTGCCAGCCTCGGACGGGTACGTTTTGCCATGACGGCCGGGCAGGCTCAGCCCCCCATCGGCAATGCGCCATTCCTGCCGGTTTACAGCACGAACTGGGCGCTCCAGATCGATGCCCTGACCGAGGGCTCGACGCTGGCCTTCCAGCACCCGGCATTCGGGCCGGTCGGGTTGGTGTTCGGGCCGGAAGATGCCGAGAAGCTGGTCAATGGCCTCAAGCATCATCGTGCGATCATGTCGACGAACACCAGCCGCCGACCGAGCTAGGCATGACAACCCTGATTGTCAGTTTGCTGACAATCAGGGAGGCAAGGCTTTCAGGAGACGGGGCGTGGCGTCAGTTCTTGCCCCGTGCAGCGCGCCACAAGGCCACGATCCCGGCCAGACCCAGCAGGGACGCACCCAGACCGATACGCCGCGGAATTGTCAGCAGCAGCGGCTTGCGACCCTGTTCGCGGAGCGGAATTCCCTCATAGGGGCCGTGCGCTGCGTAAGCGCCCTCGACGCTTTCCACAAGGGAGTCCGGTGCGTCTTCCGGTGCGCCGGCGCCAAATTGTGCCTTGAAACCCTTGCGCGCCAGAAAGCGGTCGCGCAGCGAAGGGGCAAGCCCATTGATCAGGCTTGGCAGAATGGATGATGCCCCAACCCAGATGTCACGATGATGGCCCAGGACAGCCTGACAGATCGCGTGGGCTGCAATCTCGGGCTCGTAGATGCGCCCGACTGGCTTGAGGGTATGACCCGAGAGGTTACGACTCCAGCCCAGTCTTGTCGTGTTGATGGAGGGCAGATGCACGACCGTCAGGTCGATGCGATCGGAAAGTGCGTGGATTTCCGGGCGGACACTGTCGCAAAAGGCACTGATTGCCGCATGAGCGCCATTGACGGCAGATTGCAAGGGCAGGCCGCGCAACGGATGAGCCAGACCCAGATTGACGATCGTGCCGCTGCCACGGCGGCGCATGCAGGCCAGCGCTGCCTGCGTGCCAAAAACCGAGCCGAGATAGGTCACATCGGTCACGCGGCGCAATGTGGCCTCATCGAGCGACAGAACCGGGCCGATGGCGGTAACGCCCGCTGCGTTGATCCAGGCCGTGATCGGACCCAGATTGCGCTCGACCTGCTCGGCTGCCTGGGCGAGCGCTGCGGCGTCTGACACATCCACCTGCAGGGTGAGGGTGCGCACCGCGCTTGCCTCGAGTTCCTGAGCGGCATCCTGAAGCCGCTGCTCGTTTCGTCCAATCAGGGCAATGTCGAAGCCATAGGACGCCAGCATACGCACGGTGGCCCGCCCGATACCGGCTCCGGCGCCCGTGACGACGGCAATCTGGTTGGGCATGGCGGCAATCCTCATTCGGTCTACAAAAGGGTGACAGCCAGAATGCCAGCGATGATGAGAAAGAGAAAGCCTGCGAGAACGAGGGTCAGGCGGCGCTCGATGAAATCGCGGATAGGTGCACCGTAGAACCAGAGCAGGGTCGCAACCAGAAAGAAGCGCGCCCCGCGTGTGACCAGACTGGCTGCGATAAATGGCAGGATCGCGAAATGCGCTGCACCTGCCGCGATCGTGACGATCTTGAAGGGGATGGGTGTCAGCCCCTTGAGCAGAATGATGGCCACACCATACTGGCGGAACTTCTCCTGCATGACGGCCAGTGTATGCTCGGCATGATAGAAATGAACGATGGGTAGCGCGACGTGCTGAAGCAGCATGGCGCCAATCACCCAGCCAAGCATCGCCCCGGTGACGGAGCCGACCGTGCAGATGGCCGCAAGTCTGAAAGCGCGCTCACGGGCCGCCAGAATCATCGGGATCAGCATCAGGTCGACAGGAATCGGGAAGAAAGAGGCCTCGGCAAAAGCGACGGCAAACAGCCACCAGCTGGCATGACGCGAGGCCGCCAGTGCCAGGGTGCGTTGGTAGAGGGCGTGAAACAAGAGGCGACTCCGGGTGGGGCAGACCTCAGGTCAATGGCTCAAGAACCCCGTCATGTCGAGCGCGGCGCCCATAAAATAACCCCGGCACCCAGAAGGCATATGGTGGCGCCAAGCAGATCCCACCGATCGGGCAGTCGGCTTTCGATCAGCCACATCCAGAGCAGAGACGCCACAATGTAGATGCCGCCATAACTTGCAAAGGCGCGTCCCGCGCTGTCGCTGTCGATACGTGTCAGCAGAGCGGCAAAAAACATGAGGCTCACCATGCCGGGTACAAGCCAGAGCATTGATCGCCCCAGCCGCAGGCAGGACCAGAAAGCAAAGCAGCCTGCAATCTCTGCAAAGGCGGCGGCAACATAGTAAAAGAACGTCAGCATGGCGTGACCTTGGATGGAATGCGTATTTCGCTGCGTCTCTTCTTGCAGAAATCCTTCAGGTCGGCCTTATGCAAGGGACTATTCTGCGGTGAAACATGCGGTGATGCAGAACCTGCCTGTGGTCGAGCGACGGGATGGGAGCCTCTTCTGTACCCCCAACATATGACCCCGAATGGCCGAGCCATGATTCTCGGAGAGGATCAGCGGGATAGTATCAGGGACTGGAACGGAGGGGTGAGCCATTCGAACACGATGGAACATTGCTTTATCGAGCGTTCTGTATAAGACACAGATCAATCGTTGAATGCGTCGAGACTGATATTATTAACGAAGAAAAATCGTTCAATTTATCGGCTCGCGCCAGGAACCGGATATCTTTCTCATGTCCTTCGCCTCGCTCCCGCGTCGTACGGTGTTGTCCTCGCTTTTTGGTGCGTCCATGGCTCTAGGCCTGCGCGGCGCTCGTGCCGAGGGTAAGCCCATCCGTGTGGGAATCATGGCGGGCGAGGATGAGGATATTTGGCGTCTGGTCAGCCAGAACGCGCAGAAGCAGGGGCTGGCGCTCAAGATCGTCACATTCTCTGATTACTCGACACCGGACGAGGCGCTGGCGTCGCACGACTTGGATGCCAATTCCTTCCAGCACAAGCCGTTTCTCAAGGCGCAGTGCGACGCGCATGGCTACCGTATTACCCCTGTCGGGGATACGTATGTCGCACCGATCGGCCTCTATTCGCGCAAATGGAAAACGCTCGCGGCCCTCCCCAAGGGTGCCGTGATCGGTGTGCCTAATGACCCGAGCAATGAAGGGCGTGCGCTGCTGCTGCTTCAGACACTGGGCTTCATCAAGCTGTCGCCATCTGCGGGCCTGCTGCCGACGCCGCTGGACATCACCGAAAATCCGCATGAATTCACCATACGCGAGCTGGATGCCGGGGTGGTGGGGCGTGCCCTGCCGGATCTGGATGCAGCGGTGATCAACACCGACTGGGCGCACAAGGCCGGGGTCGATGTGGTGCATGAGCGGCTGGCGCGCGAGGGCGTAAAGGACAATCCCTATATCTGTGTGATTGCCGTCAACACCGATGATGTGCAGGCGCCCTGGGTAAAGCCGCTGGTCAGTGCCTATCAGCAGCCCAATATCCGTCAGGCGCTCATTGATGTTTATGCCAATACTGTCATCCCTGCGTTTTCATGACGCTGCTTGATGTTTCAGGTCTGTCGTGCCGTTTCGGGGCGCAGACTGCTCTGAGCGATATCAGTTTTCAGGTTGATAAAGGCGAGATCATCGGTGTGATCGGCAGTTCCGGCGCGGGAAAATCCACGCTGCTGCGCTGCCTCTGTGCGCTTGAGCGCCCTTCGGAAGGGCGAATCCTGCTCGATGGAGCCGATCTCGCTGCCCTGCCTGAACGCGACCTCGTGGCGGTGCGCCGCAAGGTCGGGCTCGTGTTCCAGCATTTCAACCTGCTCAACTCACGCGATGCGGCTGGCAATATTGCCCTGCCGCTCGAAATTGCCGGCTGGCCCCGTGCTCGGATTGCCCCACGCGTGGCGGAACTCCTGACCCTGGTCGGGCTTGAAGGGCACGGGCACAAGCGCCCCTCCGAATTGTCAGGCGGTCAGAAGCAGCGTGTGGGCATTGCGCGTGCCATTGCCAATTCACCCTCGTTGCTTCTGTGCGACGAGGCGACATCTGCCCTCGATCCGCACACGACGTCCTCTATTCTCGAATTGCTGGCGCAGATCAACCGTGATCTGGGCCTGACGATCATCCTGATCACGCATGAGATGGATGTTGTGCGACGTTTTGCCCATCGCGTGCTGGTGCTCGATCATGGCGCACTGATCGAAAATGGCACGATGGCCACCTTGCTGCGTGACAGTCGCGGCGATGAGCGTCTGGAACGGCTTCTGGCCGATATCCGGCCGACCCTCCCAGCCTATGTCCGTGAGAAGCTTTCGTCCGATCCGCGCCCCGGAGACAGAACCCTGCTGCGTGTCGTGCTTGGCGCACAGGCTGCCTGCACGGCTTTTCTGTCGGAGATCACGCGTCGTTTCGATCAGGATATTACGCTTGTACAGGGCGGGGCGCTTGATTGCGGGGGAGAACCCCTGACCGACATGATCCTGGCCCTTTCCGCGCCGCTGAGCCCATCGCTCAGCCTCTATCTCGACCAGCAGGCCCATGTGACGGAGATACTCGGCTATGTACCGGCTGATCGGTAAGCTCATCATCGATTCCACCCTCCAGACGGTGGAAATGGTCGCAGCCTCGACACTGGTGGCCCTTGTGTTTGGTCTGCCTCTTGCCGTGCTGATGATCGCGACCCGCCGCAAGGACCTGTATGATGTGCCGTGGCTTGGCTACCCCATAGGCTGGCTGATCGACGCCATTCGAGCCATCCCGTTCATTATTCTGCTGGTCCTGCTCATTCCGGTCACGCGGCTGATTGCCGGTACGTCTCTGGGTACGCTGGCGGCCATTGTGCCGCTTTCGATTGCAGCCATTCCCTACTTCGCCCGCATTGCCGAGATTTCCCTCCAGGAAATAGAGCCCGGGCTGATCGAGGCTGTGCGTGTCATGGGTGGAACGCGCTGGATGGTCATCCGCTATGTGCTGATTCCCGAAGCCCTGCCCGGGTTACTCTCAGGTTTAACCGTCACCGCCATCACCCTTGTTGGCGCCTCGGCCATGGCAGGGGCGATCGGAGCGGGCGGTCTGGGTGATCTGGCCATTCGCTACGGCTATCAGCGCTTCAACACTACCATCATGTTTGCCGTGGTGGCTGTGCTGATCCTCCTTGTGGGACTTATCCAGGGAGCGGGGACCCTGGCGGTGCGAACTGTCAAACGCTAGGCGATAGATGATGCGGGGCGCTGCCCCGCACCCCGCCAGAGGCGCGCCTCTGGACTCGATTAAATGACAAGGCGAGCCAGACAGAGCGGTTACCGACTCCTGCTACAGAAAGGGCAGGAAGCGCATGGCAATCAGGTTGATGCAGGGTCCGCGTGCCGCGCCCTGCGGTGTCCGTAGCGCACTTCCGGACCGAGTTTGCCGGTCATCAAGCTGAAGGGCAAGGAAAGGCCGCCGGGTTCGGGCAGAACCCGGATTGCTTACAAAGGCAGGATGACGCTTGCGCGCAGCCCCCCTTCGGGGCGGTTGACAAGGGTGACATCCCCGCCCTGACCGCGCACGGTAGAGCGGGCGATGGCCAGACCAAGGCCGGTGCCGCCGGTTTCTCGGTTGCGGCTGGTTTCGGCACGCACAAAGGGTTCGAACATACGCTCGAGATCTTCCTGCGGCAGGCCGGGGCCGTTATCGTCGATGCGGATGCAGACGTTCTTTTCCTGACCCGGCCCACGGGCGCAGGTCACGCTGATTGCGGCGGAACCACCGTATTTGAGGGCATTCATGACGAGGTTGGTCAGGGCGCGTTTGAGCGCCAGCGAACGTGCCTTGATGCGGATCGCATGATCGGGCTCGTGGTAGCTTACCTGATCGGCAAGGTCGGGGCGGGCCTCGGCCGCTTCATCCGCGATGGTCTGCAAAAGTGCGCCCAGATCCAGAGCAGTCATGGGCTCCTGGGTCGAGCTGTCACGCCCAAAGGCGAGGGTCGCAGCAACCATGCTTTCCATCTCGTCCAGATCGGCCAGGAACTTCTCACGCAACTCGTCATCGTCGATGAATTCAGCACGCAGCTTCAGGCGCGTGATGGGTGTGCGCAGGTCATGGCCGATGGCGGTGAGCATCAGGGTACGATCCGTGACGAAACGCCGGATACGCGCTGCCATCGTGTTGAAGGCCATTGCAGCCTGACGGATCTCGGTTGGCCCGGATTCAGGTAATGGCTGCGTATGAACATCACGACCGAGTGCCGTGGCAGCATTGGCAAGCGTTGCGACAGGGGCGATGAGCCGGAGCGAACCCCAGAGAATCAGGCCGCCTCCACAGATCGTCATCAGGGCAAACGAGATCATGAAGGTGGGTGAGCCAAACGGATTGGGCGGCCGCACCGTGTAGTTCATAACCAGCCAGCGATGGTCATCGGGCATCTGCAGCGACATTGCATAATGGCGCGTGCCGGGTTTATGGCCCATCACCATGCGTTGCGGGCGCAGACGCGCAGGCAGCATGCCGATGCCCGAAAGGGCCGGGGGCATGAAGGGCGGTGGTCTCCGCTCCTCGGAACCGCCAGGGTCGAAACCTGCCGGAGGGGGGGGCATCCCCTCGAAGGGGAAGGGGTTGTGTCCTTCACCGCCCATGTCGCCCGGTGGGGGAAATCCCCCTTCCTCCTGCCGCTCGGAAGGCGGATTGCCGCGCATCATGGGGTTCATGGCGAATGGCAGGGGTATGAACGAATTGGGGAAATGAGTGTCCGGTCTGGTGTCGAGAACGATCTTGAAATTCGAGGGGACTTCTATCGCATCGAGCCCGGCTTGTCGGTCAGCGGGCGGAAGTTCGACCAGCGTATGATAGATCGAAAAGGCATGATGCTCGTTGTCATGCATCTCCGCCCGGTCGGCAATATTGAGGTGATCGAGGGCATGGATGGTCAGGCCGGCCGCCTGAACCACGCAAAGCCCCGCAATCAGAAGCAGATTGGTGCGCGCTCGCAGCGAGCGCGGCAGAAGATGGATCACGGTGTCAGAGGCGTTCGACATCGGCGGCCAGAACATAGCCGCCCCCGCGTACCGTCTTGATCATCTGGGCGTTGCGCCCGTCATCCTCCAGCTTGCGGCGCAGACGGCTCACCGCAACGTCAATGGCGCGATCGAACGGCCCGGCCTGTCGGCCACGCAGCATTTCCAGCAGCATGTCACGTGTCAAGACACGGTTGGCGCGTTCGAGAAACGCCAGAAGCATGTCGTATTCGCCACCCGTCAGCGGCACTTCGGCACCATCCGGATTGAGCAGACGACGGCGCGCAGGCTCGAGTGTCCAGCCCGAAAAACGGATCATGCGTGAATCGGCTGAAAGCTTCTTGTCGGAACTGTCGGCGGTGCGACGGAGCACGGCACGGATACGAGCCAGCAGTTCACGCGGGTTGAACGGCTTGGCCACATAGTCATCAGCGCCGAATTCGAGGCCGATGATACGGTCTGTCTCATCGCTCATGGCGGTCAGCATGATGATCGGGACATTGTCCTGGCTGCGCAGCCAGCGGGCAATGTCGAGCCCGCTTTCGCCAGGAAGCATAAGGTCGAGCACCACAAGCTGATAATGGCCCGCCGCCCAGGCACGACGGGCTTCACGCCCGTCGCGTGCGGCGGTCACGCGAAAATGGTTGCGCTCGAGAAAGCGGCAGAGCAGCTCGCGTATCTCGCGGTCATCATCAACGATGAGAAGGTGCGGGGTCGTTTCCATGAATGTAACATTGGTCCGAATCGAATGTCCCCTTCAAGGGGCTGTTTCATTCCGTCACAACTTGCGAAAACCTGTCTCAATCGAGCCAGGGTGGGGTCGGCAGGTTTTTGGCCCGCAGGAATTCAGGATTGAAGATCTTGGACTGGTAGCGTGCTCCACCATCGCAGAGGATTGTTACAATACGATGGCCCGGACCAAGGCGTTTTGCCACGCGAATCGCTGCCGCCACGTTGATTCCCGCCGAGCCGCCCAGCGAGATTCCCTCGCGATCCTGAAGCGAGAAGATCTGCTCGAGCGCTTCGGCATCGGGAATACGTTCGGCATCGTCAATCGTGATGCCCTCCAGATTGCCCGTCACGCGGGATTGCCCGATCCCTTCGGTAATCGAGCCGCCCGAAACACTCAGATCGTTCGATTTGACCCAGCCGTACAGCCCTGAGCCTTCCGGGTCGGCCAGAACGATCTCGGGGCGCTTGCGACCCGCCGCCTCGGCCAGTTCACCAAGGCCCAGCGCAACACCTGCCAGCGTACCACCCGTGCCGCAGGCGCAGGTGAAGGCATCGACACGACCATCGAGCTGCTGCCAGATCTCGAGCGCCGTGGTCGTCCGGTGGCCTTCGCGGTTGGCAGTGTTGTCGAACTGGTTGGCCCAGACGGCATTGTCGGTTTCCTCGGCAATACGGCGGGAGACATGCACGTAATTGCCGGGGTCACGAAAGGGCTTGGCAGGCACGAGGCGCAGATCGGCCCCGATCATGCGCAGGAAATCGATTTTCTCGCGGCTCTGCGTTTCCGGCATGACAATGATGGTGCGATAGCCACGGGCCTTGGCGACGAGGGTAAGGCCGATACCGGTATTGCCTGCCGTGCCTTCAACGATCACACCGCCCGGCTTGAGGGCGCCCCGCTTCTCCGCATCGAGAATGATAGCCTGAGCCGCACGATCCTTGACCGACCCTCCGGGATTCATGAACTCGGCCTTGCCGTAGATTTCGCAGCCGGTCGCTTCCGACGCCAGCTTCAGACGGATCAGCGGCGTGCCGCCAATGGCGCCGATCATACCCTCTGAAGGGTGCTGCCAGCCCGGAATGACACTGGTGGCGTGGGAGGGGGTCACGTTCTGCGTGGTCATCTACATTCCATCCTATACGTCTGCGGTTTGAGAGTTTAACGTCGCGACATGTAAAATAAATGAGGAAAAACGATGGTCGACTGTATTTCGGCACAAGCTGCCTGGGAACGCCTGACGGCAGACAAGGATGCCGTCCTGATCGATGTGCGCACCCCCGGCGAATGGCAGCTGGTTGGATTGCCCGACCTCTCAACCCTCGACAAGGATGTCAGAACCCTGAGCTGGGACCCTTACGATGCCAATGGTTTCGCACGCTCTCTGCGTGAACTTGTGCCGTCGCTGGAGACGCCCGTGTTGTTCCTGTGCCGCTCGGGCGTGCGCTCACAGCAGACGGCGGAACTCGCGGCGCATCTCGGCTATGTCGAGGCGGTGAATGTGGTCGAGGGATATGAAGGCCAGCCGGATGCTAACGGTCAGCGCGGGCGGGTCTGTGGATGGCAATACGAGAATCTGCCCCTGTATTTCCCCGGCTGAAAGCGGCGCTGACTGCGTCAGAAACCCTGTAGTCTCAGGGTTTCGCGCAGGCGCTCTGCCTCCTGGGCCACGCTTTGCGGCGTGATGGCGTCCAGCAGAGGAATTTCGGCCAGCACAGGCACCTGCCCGAAATGCTCTATGGCCGCCCGATTGGCAGCGTTCGGGGGGCCGCTCATCACCACGCCGGCAATGGCGATACTGCGCTGCTTCAGGGCTTCGAGGCTGAGCAGCGTGTGATTGATCGTGCCCAGTGTGGAGCGTGTGACAAGAATGACCGGTAGGCCCAGTGTGGCCGCCCAGTCGATCAGCAGGGTCTCGGTATTAAGCGGTACCATCAGCCCGCCAGCACCCTCGACCACCAGAGGCCTTGTGCAATCCGGAAGGGTCAGGCCCTCCAGGTTGACTGTTCGGCCCTCTGCCGCCGCCGCGTCCTGCGGTGAGAGCGGGGCGAGAAAGGCATGCGCGGGGGCCAGCACACGTGAAGCGGGGAGGGCGGCAAGCGCACTGACGCTATGCGTGTCGCCTGCTTCGTCGCTCAGCCCGGTCTGGAAGGGCTTCCAGTAGGTGGCATCGAGCGCACGGGTGAGAATGGCTGAAACAAGGGTCTTGCCGATCCCGGTATCCGTGCCCGTGACGAAAACGCCTCGTGTCTTTACGGCGCTGCCGAAGGCGATCTGGTAGTCCATCTCGTTGGTCATCCTGTCGAAATGCTGCATCACGCGCCGAAGTTCGGGGGCTGTCAGCTTGCGGCTGGCCTCCTTCGGCGTTGTCGCCCCGATTTTTCTGAGATCGAGCAGAAACGCGCGTGCGGAACCTACAGGATCACGCTGCGTCTCAAGCGACCATTCGCCCTGAAGCGACGGGGGGAGTTCAGCCAGAAGCGTTCTGGCCGTGGGATAATCCGGGAAGCCGCAGGGCAGGGATTGCGCGGCGCAGGCCTCGCGCCATTGGGCAAAGCTGCCTTCAGCCAGCGTTGTCACCTCAAGTCGCCCACCCGGTGCAAGAAGATGGGCCAATCGACGAAAGGCGGCTTCCCGATTGCTGAACCACTGCATGCAGAAGCTGGAACAGATGAGATCGAACGGCCCGGGCAGGGTCGGGTGCTCGGCATCCATCACGTGATAACAGATATCGGGCACGGCGCGTGCAGCGCGGGCGATCATGCCGGGTGAAAGGTCGATGGCGGTGATCTCTGCCGCCGGGAAAAGCCCGCGCAGGAGGCGGGTGAGAGCCCCTGTGCCGCAGCCCAGCTCCAGAATCCGGCGGGGCGGGTTGTCCGGCGTGACATGCGAGGCAATACGCTGTGCAAGCGCGATGGCCGTGAGGGCCTGAACACGCGCAGCCTGATCATAGTGCTCGGCCATGTCGAAACGCGCGGCAATCGGGGCGAGGCGGCTGGCTTCCTCGCTCATGCGTCTTGCTCCAGCCGGTCCCGGATGATGGCTGCGCAACCCTCAGGATCGGTCAGGGGCAGAAGATGCCCGCCTTCGCGTTGCAGGGTCTTCGCCAGAGGGAAGCTGGCCTGGGTCATGGCAGGTGTTACCAGCGGATCATTCGTGCCGCTGATTGTTGTCAGACTGGCCCCCCAGCGGCGCGCTTCGGCTCTGGCATCGGCCGCGATCAGCGCATCCAGCCCGGCCTGCAACCTGTCGGGTGCCAGCGTGGTGCAGGGCAGGAAGGGCTCGAATTGCTGACGGAACTGCGTGACCACCCCCGCCGGATCATCGGACAGGCGACTGGCCATGCGGGAGAGGATACGGGGAGGAAGACCTTTGGGAAAATCGTCCGACCGGGTGAAACGGGCGAAACTGTTGAATGCCACGATGCCGCGACACCCGGTGAGATCGCGGGCGAGAAGATCTGCCGTGCCTGCTGAATGGGTGATGGCAAGATAGGGGGCGTCGGGCAGGGTCAGTGTTTCGGGCGCACCTGTGTAGCCGCGATCGAGAAAGACCGAGTCAGGATGGCCGAGTGCCTCGTGAACCGGGGACCAGAACCGGGCATCGAAACTCCATCCATGAACAAAGACGAGCTTCATGACTGGCCTGGCCGCAGGGCTCCAGTCAGGGCATCGGCAAGCCTGTTGATGGCGGCTTCATCATGGCTGGCACTGAGGGCCAGACGCAGGCGCGCCGACCCGGCAGGGACCGTTGGCGGACGGATGGCAATGGTCAAAAGGCCCTGCTTTTCGAGCGTTTCGGCAAGAGCAAGGGTCGTTTCTTCATCGCCGATCATGACGGGAATGATCTGCGTGGTTGAACCGCCTGTATCGATCCCGGCTTCGTTGAGCCGTTGACGCAGGAGCGCCGCATTCTGCCGCAGTCTCAGGCGGGCCGCCTCCAGATCAGGCATGAGTTCCAGAGCCGCATCCATGGCGCCCAGCATCGGCGGGGATGGAGCCGTGCTGTAGATGAACCCCGAGCATGCCGTGATGATCCAGTCGCACAGGGCGCGTGAACCGGCAATATAGGCTCCCATGCTGCCCAGCGCCTTGCTGAATGTGCCCATGACGAGATCCACCCCATGACCATGAGACAGGCCGCGACCCTGGGGCCCCAGAACGCCCGTTGCATGGGCTTCATCAAGGTAGAAGAAGGCGTTGTATCGTTTGGCGAGAGCGCTTAGCGCGGCGATATCGGCCGTATCGCCATCCATGGAAAAGACGCTCTCCGTCACGATGAAGCGCAGGCCGGGCTGTTCGGCGTGGCGCTCAAGCAAGGCCTCGAGATGGGCCAGATCGTTGTGACGGAATCTGATCTGCTTCACCCCGGCTGCAGCACAACCGTGATGCATGCTGGCGTGATTGAGCTTGTCGGCAAAGACCAGCGGCGCCACGCCGGTCTGTTCACGGGCCAGGCGGAACAGAGCGGGCAGAACAGCAGCATTGGCTTGCCAGCCTGATGCGAACAGCAGGGCGGCTTCTGCCCCCTTGAAGCGGGCAAGGCGCCCCTCGACCTGTTGATGCAGATCCAGCGTGCCACTGACCAGCCGTGACGCCCGCGCTCCCGTGCCATGCTGCACGGCCCAGTCGGCGGCGCGGTCTCGCAGGAGCGGATGACCCGAGAGACCAAGATAGTCGTTTGACGAGAAATCGAGCACTTCGCGGCCCTGACGCAGAACCGCATCGGGGGTGCGATGCAGGGGGCGCAAGGTGCGTCGCAGGGAACGGGATTCCAGCGTGTCGAGTGCCTGTCTGAGAAGCGGATCAAAGCGCGTCATGGCTTGTCCCTGCCGCTACGGCGTGGCCTTGTCAATTCTTCGGCATGACCCGACCCCGGTATGGGTGTCCCTGCTCAGCCGCGATGCCGGACCTTCGCGTAATTACGTCGTCCGATTGCGTAGAGCACAGGCAGTGTCAGGCGTAAAAGTGCAGGAGCGACCATGCACATCTTGCCAAATACCCCATCAATAGCGGGCATGAACTGCTCGCGGCAGGTATTCTGCCGGTTTCTGCCCAGCTGGTTGACGACGGCCTGCGCGACTTTGGCAGGGTCGAGGGGCGTACTGACGTAGTTCAGGACGGAGCCACCCTCTGCCATTTCACGGTGCAGCATGGATGTCTGTACCGCACCCGGAAAAACAGTGCTGACCGACAGGTTTGTTGGTCGCAGTTCCTGGGCGAGGGAGAGCGCGAAGCTTCGCAGGCCTGCCTTGGCTGCAGCATAAGCCGCGCTTCCGGCCAGTGGCATGACCGCCGCCATGGAGTTGACGAAAACGATATGACCGCCCGCCTTTTCACTGCTCGCGCCACAGCTCATGAGGGGCAGGAGGTGGCGTGTGAGGAGAACAGGTGCAGTAAGGTTGAGGGCGATCTGGGCTTCGATTGCGGCGCTCTCGGCCTCGGCAAGCGGGGATGGTGTGATCAGCCCTGCACAATGGATGAGGGCAAAAACGGGTCGATCGAAGTGCTCGATGCTCTCGCTGACCGAAGCGAGCGTTTCGGTCCGGGCAAAATCACAGGCAATATGGAGGGTACGAACGGAATCAAGGTCGGGCTTCGAGCGGCAAAGCGCTATGAGATCGTAGCCCTGCGACAGAAGGGTCTGGCCGATCAGGGCACCAATTCCCCCCGAGGCTCCCGTGAGCACCACCAGTTTTCGCTCGTTCTGCCACTGTTCCGGCGCGTGTACTGAACCACGCGAAGAAGCGACAGGGCGGAAGCCTTGTTGGGGGGGAGAAGCCGTCATGGGCATTGTCTTAACGCCGAATGCCGAAGCGAGACATGGGAATTCGGTCGTATGGGGTCTTTTTTAATCAGGATGTTACGTGCCGGAGGGTATGACCCGGTTATCGGTCATACCCGAAGCCCTCGACCCCGAGCCAGTCCAGCCTTAGTCAAGGCTGGCTGGCAAAAGAACCGGTCGTGCCGGAAGCGACCGGGTTCTGTCAGATGGTCAGGTACTCAGTTGAAACGGCCAAGATTGCGGAAATCCTGACGCGTCTTGTTGGAAAGGGCCTTCATCTGGTCGCGCTGCGCCTTCTGGTCAGCCTTGAACTGATCGATGCGCTGGGTACGATCCTGCTTCAGGTCATTGAGCCGATTTTTCTGCTCGTCGATCTTGTTCTGGATTTTTTCGCGCTCGTGCTGGGGCGCGTTGGCATATTTATCGCGCAGATCTTCGATTTTCTTCTGACGAGCCTGAGCGGCCTCCTGGTTCTTGTTCTGCCAGTTCTGCATGCGCTCATTCATGCAGTTTTCCTTGTTGGCCAGACGGCCAATCATGGTGTCGTTTCCCGTTGCATTATTGCATCCGGAAGTCTGCGCATGAGCGACAGGCGCTGCAACAAGAGTTGTCAGGGCCAGTGCGGGCAGAAAACGTGTCTTGAACATGTGTCCTCTCAGTCAAATACTGTACGAGGATAATCAATGATCCCAATGTGTCGAATATACGGCGCGACGAATCGCCCGTCAGCGCGATTTTTTCAGATTTATCGATTTCTCACGCATTTTCTTCAGTAATTGACGTGCCTGAGAAAGATCAAATTTCTGCGCCTGTTCATGTCCGCGTCTGATGCATTCTTCTCTGAGTTCTTCATCATCAATCAGGCGGAGCATCGCCTTTTCCAGCGCATCACCGTCATCCGGGAGGGCCAGGAGCGCAGCCGTACCGACGACTTCGGGCAGCCCGCCGCGTGGTGAGGCGATAACGGCTGCGCCGCTCGCCATGGCCTCGAGAGCGGTCAGACCGAAAGGCTCGGGCCAACGGCTGGGCACGACGACAATCGAGGCCGCAGCCATGGCTTCGAGCACCTGATGATGCATCTGATAGCCACAGAGTGTGATTCCCGCCGCGCTTGCACTGGCCTCGACCCGATCGACAAAGGTTGTGCGTGGCGAATTGAAGCGAAAGCGATCGGCCCCGATCATGATTGCTTTCCACCCCGGAGCCTTCTGGCTGACCGCAGCCCAGGCGCGCACGAAGGCGTCGGCCCCCTTATCCGCCACCATACGGCCCGCAAAAAGCACCAGTTTTGCGCGTTTCTCGGGGGGGGCGGGCAGGGCAGACAGATCGAGACAATTGGGCATGACCGTAACCGGCCCGTCATCGAGGTCTTCCAGAAAGCGTCGTCGCAGCCAGAAAGAGACCGTGAACACTCTCACATGCTGCATGAGCTCCTGACGCTGGCGTGGCCGACGGGCCCCATGCATGTCCTGTGGGTCGTTATGCAAAATAAGGTGAACCGGGACACCGCACCCCCGCAGCGCACGCGCCAGAGCCGGTCGGTTATGGACCTCCACCAGATCGGGTCGATGCCGTCTGATCTCACGCTGGCAGGCAATCCGATAGCGCGTGCCGTCACGGCGCCAGCGATGCAACCCGCCCGGCTCGGTCACGGCGATGAACTGGCCACCCGGCAAAGGTGAGCCGGTGATTTCGGTACCGATCACGATATCTTCCGGGGACGCCAGACGGGAGACCAGAAGCGCGATGGCCCCTGCACGGTCAGGCGCATAGCCCTCCCGGCGGGGGAGAATGGTCATGACCTTCATGGCGTCAGTCGTAATCCGTCGCCAGATCCGGCTGGTCGTAATGATCGAACATGCGGCGAAGCTGATGGGGGAGGAGCCGTGTCAGGGAAAGATCATCCGGCAGGTTGTCACGGTTGAACCAGCCGATCCCCGAGGTTTCAAGGTTGTCGATGGTGGGGGTGCCGCCTGTCAGACGACACAGATAGAACACCTTGGCACAGGAAAAGACGTCAGGCGGATGGCCCTGTCTGTTACGGTCCCAGAGGGCAGCCAGCTTGATGATTTCCGCGCTGTACCCGCTCTCTTCCATGACTTCCTTGAGCGCGTTTTCAGCCGTGGTGAAATTCACATCCGCCCAGCCGCCAGGAAGGGTCCAGCGATCCTGGTCGATGGCTTCGCGTACCATCAGGATCTCGCCTGCCGCGTTGAATACCGCGCCACGGACATCGATCTTGGGGGTGGCGTAGCCTTTTTCATTCGTGAACAGGGCAAGCACTGTCTCGGGTGTGTTCTGGCCCAGCGCGGCGATCATGGACGATGCGAGCATGCGCAACTGCTCGTACCGCTCGCGATCATAGGGATTCTGGCAGAAGGTGAGTCCGTTCTGGGCGATCGCCTGTACGTCCCGTGCCCAGGTCAGCCATTGCGGTTCGCTCATATTCCGGTCCTTTTGCCTATGCCCCAATATAGACCGGATCGGCCCGGTCGTAAAACCTTGTTCCCGATCATCAGCGTCGTTCCACAGCTTGTCAGTATCGTGGCAGATTCATGAAAACGCTCGCTGCGTTACAGGAAATAAGGGTGCAGGAACTTGAGTCCTTTCCCCTTATTTGCCACATGCTAGCCCTCTGATCATGACACCGGCTCCCTTGTCAGGAAGCAGTTCCCCCGCATTGCGTGGCTCACAAGACGGATACCCACATGAAAATCAACGGTACGCCCTATCGCAGTGTCTGGCGCGACGCCCAAGACCCGGCTCTCGTGCATATCTTCGACCAGACCAAGCTCCCCTGGACGCTCGATGTTCTCGCCCTGCGCGAAGAGGATCAGGTGGCTCATGCCATTCGTACCATGCAGGTGCGCGGCGCTCCCTTGATTGGCGCAGTTGCCGCTTATGGTCTGGCCTTTGCCCTGCAGAAAGACGCATCCGATGCCGGCCTGAAGGACGCAGCAGCGCGTCTGGTCGAGACGCGCCCGACGGCCATCAATCTGCGCTGGGCCATCGAACGCATGGTGGCGCATCTTCAGCCTCTGGCGCCTGATGCCCGCGTGAAGGCAGCCTATGAAGAGGCGGATGCGATCTGCGATGAGGATGTGCAGGTCAATGAAGCCATCGGTCGTCATGGGCTCGAGCTGTTTCGTACGCTCTGGGAGAAGCGCCGCCCCGGTCAGGAACGTCTCAATATCCTGACCCATTGCAATGCAGGATGGATTGCCACGGTCGATTGGGGCACAGCCCTGGCCCCGATCTATATGGCCCATGATGCGGGGTTGCCCGTTCATGTGTGGGTGGATGAGACGCGCCCCCGCAATCAGGGCGCATTGCTGACAGCCTGGGAGCTGGGGGCGCATGGTGTGCCGCACACGTTGGTCGCGGATAATGCCGGTGGGCATCTGATGCAGCATGGCGAGGTCGATCTGGTGATCGTAGGAACAGATCGCGTGACCCGTCAGGGAGATGTTGCAAACAAGATCGGCACGTATCTCAAGGCCCTGGCGGCTCATGACAATAACGTGCCTTTCTGGGTCGCCCTGCCTTCCTCGACCATCGACTGGCGGGTAACCGATGGTGTGAAGGAAATCCCGATCGAGGAGCGTTCGGGCGAGGAGGTGACCTATGTTCACGGCATTGATGAGCAGGGTCAGGCTGCCCGCGTGCGCGTCACCCCCCGAATCACCAAGGCCGCCAATCCGGCCTTTGATGTCACCCCGGCCCGACTGGTTTCAGGGCTGATTACTGAGCGTGGCCGCTGTGAGGCGACTGCCGAGGCTCTTGCTTCCCTGTTCCCTGACCAGGCTGGCTGAAGCCCCGGCAGCTTCTTGCAAGCCAGTCACCAAGGCATGACGAGGGCGGCACTTGACCGGAGCGCCGCTCTCGTTCCTATCTCGCTGTAATGAACCGGCGCTGTTCGGCGCTCGTTGCGCATACAGGGAGAAGAATCACATCATGGGCGCCGGACTGTTTTCTTTACGATCATATGCGCAGAATACCCTTGCCGGGCAGAGCCGGGTTGTCGGCGCTCTTGGTGCGCTCATGCTGCTTTCAGGGTGCGCGTCGACTGCGGTTCAGAATGCAGCGCAACATCCGGCCCAGACGCCTATGGCGCAATATGCCAACGGGCGTGTCGGGGCCTATGGCTATGATGGCCATGTGCCCGACTTCGCCTCGCGCAATTTCGTGCCGTTCAACCGTCAGGATGTTGTGGCGATCGCCATGCGCGAATGGCGCATGTTCGGCAACCCTGTCAGCGATGACGATCCTGAGGATCGTCCCGAGCCAAGCGCTCCCTCGCTCAAGCCCGAGCGTATTCCGGGCCTCTGGCAGCGTGTGGGCGAGTACTGGTGGATCGGGCAGGACCCCTATGAGACGGAAGTCTCATGGAGCGGCAAATACAATGCAGATGGTCAGCTCTTCCGCCCTGAGAATGACGGGCATTACGCCTGGTCGGCGGCATTCATCTCCTATGTGATGCGCGTGGCTGGTGCGAATGACCGCTTTCCCTATTCGCCCAATCATTCGACCTATATCAATGCCGCCGCTTCTGGACAGTCCACAGGTCTGCGTGCGCAGGACCCGAAAACCTATATTCCCCAGTTGGGTGATCTGCTCTGCGTGGGTCGCGGCAAGAGCCGCAGCGTGACCTTTGCCTTGCTGCCAACCTCCTACGGGTTTCCTTCCCATTGCGGCATCGTGGTTGCCACGCATCAGAATGCCCCGCCCTTTGGCAATGAGCTGAGCATCATCGGCGGCAATGTGGATGATACGGTATCCCTGACCCATGTTCCGACCGATTCCAACGGTGCGCTCGCAACCGCCGAGGGTCAGTTCTACGATACGCGCTATCCGTGGTGCGCCGTGCTTCAGGTGCTCTACGATGCCGATCGTGAGCCTGATAGCGGGCAGTAAGGCATGCCATCCGACAAGCCTTCTGCGAGCCCCGTCTGGCTGCCCTATACACAGATGCACACAGCACCTGCGCCGCTCACTGCGGCGCGGACGCAGGACACGCGCATCGTTCTGGAAGATGGCCGCACGCTGGTGGATGGGATCGCCTCGTGGTGGACGGCCTGTCACGGTTATAATCATCCCCATATACGCGCCCGGGTGGCGGCCCAGCTTGATACCATGCCCCATGTCATGCTTGGCGGGCTGGTTCATCGGCCGGTCATGGAGCTGTCAGAGCGTTTGACGGCACTCCTGCCGGGCGATCTCGCCCATTGTTTTTTCACTGACAGCGGTTCGGTGGCCGTCGAAGTGGCCATGAAAATGGCGATCCAGTTCTGGCTCAACCGCGGTGAAAAAGGACGTACGAAGCTGCTCTCCTTTCGCGGGGGCTATCACGGTGACACGCTTGCGACGATGTCGATCTGCGATCCTGAAGAGGGGATGCACAGCCTCTTCAGCGGTGTGTTTCCTGAACAGGTCATTGCTGATTTACCCCTCGATGCAGCACGCTATGAGGCACTCGATCAGCTTCTGACGCATCATGCGGGCAGTATCGCGGCAATCATCACCGAGCCTCTGGTACAGGGTGCTGGTGGTATGGTGTTCCATGCCCCCGAGGTGCTTGCCCGACTACGGCAACTGGCCGACAAACATGGCGTGTTGCTGATACTCGATGAGATTTTCACGGGTTTCGGGCGCACAGGCACCATGTTTGCCTGCGAGCAAGCCGGGATTGTGCCCGATATCATCACCCTCTCCAAAGCCCTGACCGGTGGCACAATGGCTTTGGCAGCAACCGTTGCGCGCCGCCATGTCTATGAGGCGTTTCTGTCCGAATCACCCATGGCCGCGCTCATGCATGGTCCAACTTTCATGGCCAATGCCCTGGCCTGCGCCGCCGCCTGTGCCTCGCTTGATCTTTTCGAGCGTGAGCCGCGCCTGGCTCAGGTCGCCGCGCTTTCGACGATGCTGCGTGACCAGCTGGAGCCCTGTCGCGCTCTGTCTGGCGTGCGCGATGTGCGCGTGCTGGGGGCGATCGGTGTGGTCGAGCTTGAAGCGATCGAGGATATGGCCGGGCTCAAGGCCGCGCTTGTTGCATGTGGCGTCTGGGTCAGGCCGTTTCGCAATATCATCTATCTCACACCAGCCTTCACGATCACCTCAGAGGATCTGGCGTGCCTCACGACGGCGATATTCACTGTTGTGCAGGCGCGGGCGTTCAGAAGGGCAAGTTCATGACCAAAGACCCTGTGGCTCTGGTTCCCCCCTTTACCGCAGAAACGGCGCGGCTGAAGGTACGTCGTGCCGAGGATGCATGGAACAGCCGCAACCCGTCTCAGGTCGCACTGGCGTATAGTGTCGAGAGCCAATGGCGCAATCGCAATGAGTTCCTGCAGGGTCGCCCAGCTATTGTCGCGTTCCTTGAACGCAAATGGGCTGCCGAGCAGGATTACCGGCTGATCAAGGAGCTCTTTGCGTATCAGGATGACCGTATTGCCGTGCGTTTTGCCTATGAGTGGCACGACCCCTCGGGCCAGTGGTTTCGCTCCTACGGGAACGAAAACTGGGTTTTCGACGCACAAGGCCTGATGGCGCAGCGTATGGCGTCGATCAATGATCTTGCCATCAACAGCGCTGATCGGCTGTTCCACTGGCCGCAGGGCCGTCGCCCGGATGATCATCTGTCATTGAGCGAACTCGGCCTGTAGTTCTTAGGAGGTGTGCCTCCCCTTTCGGGCATGCACACCCTTTTTGATCCTGCTCGACTGACAGGTTTCCCAAGGACGTATGTCCTTGGGTGGGGGATGGGGCAAAGCCCCATGAACAGTCTAGCCCGCCGAAGAAAGATCAATGGCGGCAATCACGCCGTCATCCGTACCGAATACCATCGCACCACCCAGCGGGGAAAAGACCAGGCCGGTTACCTTGCCACGTTTGCCAAGGCAGATGGGCAGGATACGCTCGGAGCCGAGTTCGGCGAGAAGCACCGAGCCGTCTTCAAAGCCTGCTGCAATGATATCGTTCTTGGGGTGGGCCGCAACGGCCGAGCAGAACACGCCGGGCAGGCGCGCAAGTTCAGTCGGGGGCTTGCCCATCGGGCCGCCGCCGAAGAATGGCCAGAGCACGATGGCATCGGCGCCTGAGGTCGCAAGCCAGCGCCCGTTACGGGTAAAGGAGAGCGAGGTCACGCGCTTGGGGTAGCCGCTCATGCGCATGTTATGGCTGTCAGACAGGCGCCAGCCATGCAGGTCGTTTTCCTGCATCGCGGTCACGAGGGCCTCGCCAGCCGGATGAATGGCGAGGGTGGTGTGACTGCCCTTCCATTCGAGGGGGCGAACCGTGTCCACTTTCGCGCCAACAAACCACATCGACACGCCGTTATAATGCGACGCGGCGACACGCTTGCCCTTGGCGTCAAAAACGATGCCGGTAACGGTCGAGGGGTGCTCAAGGGTCTTGAGGGTCGTCTCGCCGGAGGCGTTGCGGATCTCAAGCTGCTTGCCGGTCGAAAAGGCCAGATGGTCAGGGGTCGTGGCCACGCAATCCACCCAGCGGCGGCCCTTGTGCAGTTCGCTCACCGTGCCATCGGGCAGGGTGCGGCACAGGCGGTTATCCTCGCCACCGCTGACGAAACCGGCCTTGCCGGTATCGGCAGCGAGGCAGAGCACGGCACCGTCATGAGCCTCGATGCGCTGCCATGTTTCAGGATGCTTGATCCCGGCAACAGGGATCAGGAAGATCTCGCCTTCGACCGTGCCGAGCGCGAAGGTCTGGCCGTCGCGGGCGCAGGCGGCGACGGTAACGGGCGAACCAATGGTCTTTTCCGCGCCGCGTGTGGCGAGGAGTTCAGTCATCTCGCTCATGCGCGGCAGCTTTCAAAGCCACGACGAAGCTGCGGACGGTTGAGGTTGCGACCGATGAAGACGATGCGCGATTCCTTGCTCTCGCCCTCCTTGCCTTTGCCGATATAGTCGCCATCGGCCATCATGTGCACGGCCTGGAACGAAAAGCGCTCATCCTTGCCCGCAAAATGCATGATGCCCTTGGACCGCAGGATATCCGCGCCCTGTTCCTGAAGGATCGCGCCGATCCACGCCTGGAAGCGCTGTTCGTCAAGCGGCTCCTCGACGGCGAAGGACATGCTGGTAACGCCCTCCTCATGCGAGTGCTCGTTGTTCTCAAGGAAGTCCGGCATGGTTTCCAGCGCGCGTTCGAGGTCGAACCCGCCCTGATCGAGCACAGTGCTGAGTGCCACGGCGCTGTGCTGGGCACGATGGATCTGCACGCTGGCATTAATCCAGCGCAGACGCGCCTCGATGGCCTCAAGCCCGGCTTCATCCACAAGATCGGTCTTGTTGAGAATGATCACATCCGCAAACGCCACCTGACGGATCGCCTCGGGGCTTTCGTCCAGCGTCTGGATGACGTTATAGGCGTCCACCACGGTCACGACGGCGTCGAGGCGTGATTTCTCGCGTAGGTTTTCGTCCACGAAAAAGGTTTGGGCCACGGGGGCCGGATCGGCAAGACCGGTGGTCTCGACGATGATACCGTCAAACTTGCCACGACGACGCAGCAGGCTGCCGAGGATACGGATTAGATCGCCGCGTACGGTACAGCAGATGCAACCGTTATTGGTCTCGAACACCTCTTCATCCGCATCGACCACCAGATCGCCATCGACGCCCAGTTCGCCGAACTCATTGACGAGAACAGCATATTTGCGCCCGTGCTCGCTCGAGAGGATATGGTTGAGCAGCGTGGTTTTCCCGGCACCGAGAAAGCCGGTGAGAACGGTGACGGGGATCTTGGTCTCGGACATCGGCACTCCGGGTCTTAGCGAGAGGTTACGTTTGGCACAGCATATAGGGTTGCCTTGTCGCGAGGAACAGAGGCGGCCCCCAAGGTCGGGGCCCCCAGGGCCGCTGCCTCGGCCAGTCCGACGCCAAGCAGCATGAAGGCCCATCCGCCAAGAGGCAGGTTGAGGAAGTCACTGGCTGAGGCAAAGGGCCATTCCTGAACGAAGAAGGCCGCGAACAGGCCGATGCGCCAGGCATGATGAGCCCCTTGCACAGGCCAGAGTGCACGCAGGCACGCAAAAACCAGCCCACCGAACAGGAAGAGCCCCGGTAGTCCGGCATTGGTCAGCGCCTGCAGATAGTGATTATGCGCGTGCTGCACACAGATAATCGTGCCGCCGCCATCGCTGGCTGTGCTGAGCCAGGGCAGACCATGCAGATAGGCCGGATTGGCGCAGGCATGACGGAAGGCGTCGTAACCGAGCCCGGTGACGGGATGGGCCTGCGCAATGACAATCGCACGGGTAAAGACCAGACCGTAATGCGACTCCCAGAAATGCGAGAGCTGATGAGCGGCCAGCACGATCAGATGTTGAAAGGCCTGAGGCGCAAGAACGCGCACCAGCAAGACCAGAACGGGCAGACTGAGGGCCCCGACCAGGGCAGCAGGGCGCAAAGGGCGATAGAACAGGGCACAAATGCCGATCCCGAGCGCGGTAAGCGCCATGGGAATACGCTGCCCGGCCAGGACCATAATCCCCAGCACAATAACAGCCAGCCCACTCATGGCCATGAAAACGGGGAGGGTTGTTCTGTGCGGATTGCCGTTGCGCGTTCCCGGGGAGCCTGTGGCAGGTGCCTTGATGGGGCGGGCCATCAGCCAGGCGCAGCCCAGCATCATGACCGGCAGAACCAGACGGGAGAAAGGCGCTGCCGCTCTGGGGTGGGCATAGGGTCCGGTCAGCGTCCCGTCGATATAACGCGGGTAACCGAAGAGATTATGCCCGAAGATGGCCTGCACCAGGAATTGCAGCACGAAATATCCGCAACAGGTGACCAGGACCCAGCGCATTGTCGCCCGTGATGGTTCATCGCGCAGCGTCCAGACCTGAAGGGCTGCCGCCATGAGGGGAAACCGTATGGCGAGAATGGACTGCGTGAGCGCCTGCGACGAGCCAATACCGATATGGGGCAGTGAGCAAACAATCTGCCAACCCCACCACAGCAGGGCCACACGGACCCAGAACTGCCGACCCCAGCCCCAGCCAAGCCCCAGCGCCGATTGCGCCAGCAGGCCGACGGCCAGCAGGTCCATCATGATCTCTGAAAACAGCCTGCCATGAGTCAGAAAGACAGGCAGAAGCAGCGTCGCCCCGAAACCAAGGCGATCAAGCACGGAAGTAAGGCGGGCGCGGCGTGTCATGATCTGCGGTGATGCCCGCTCGGCGCATCAGGCGCAAGTGAGGCAACGAACACGGTTCTCCACCGTATGAAACAGCATGTGACCTCACACGAATGGAGAAACCCCTCATGACAGCCGACACGATCAGCATCAGGAATATCGACAAGCCTGTAACACGCATCGCCTTGGGAACATGGGCGATTGGCGGCTGGATGTGGGGTGGCCCCGATGACGACAACGCCATACGCACCATTCACAAGGCGATCGATAATGGCATCAACTTCATCGATACAGCGCCAGTTTACGGATTTGGCCACAGCGAGGAGGTTATCGGTCGGGCGCTGGAGGGCGGCCGACGCGACAAGGTCGTGCTGGCCACAAAGCTTGGTCTGGCCTGGACAGATGACCAGAAAGTCTATCGTGACAGCCGCCCCGAGCGCATCCGCAAGGAGGTGGAAGACTCCCTGCGACGCCTTGGGACCGATGTGATCGATCTGGAGCAGGTGCACTGGCCTGACGGCAAGACCCCGGTTGAGGAAACCGCCCATGAGCTGGAAAAGCTTCGCCGCGAAGGCAAGATCCGCGCCATCGGGGTCAGCAATTTCTCGGTTGATGATATGGACCGGTTCGGGGCCATCACCCCGATCAGCACCATCCAGCCGCCCTACAACCTGTTCGAGCGCGTCACCACCGAGCGTCACATCCTGCCTTACGCCAAGGCTCATGACGCAATCGTGATGGCTTATGGTCCGCTTTGTCGCGGCCTTCTGGCAGGCAAGATGACGGGTGAAACGCATTTCCCAAAGGATGACCTGCGCAGCAGCGATCCGAAATTCCAGCAGCCGGTATTCGGGCGTTACCTCGCCGCTGTCGAGGCGCTGAAGGCCATCGCCGCGCGTCACGACAAATCCATGCTGGCGCTGGCCATTCGCTGGGTGCTCGATCAGGGACCGACTGTGGCGCTTTGGGGCGCACGCAAGCCCGAGCAGATTGATGGTGTGGCCGAGGCCTATGGCTGGTCACTGAGCGATCAGGACAAGGCCGAGATCGAGACCATCCTGCGTGACAACGTGCCTGATGCCATCGAGCCGGATTTCATGGCCCCGCCGCAGCGCGACTGAGCCATCCCCCGAGCGCCCTTCGTGCAGCGTTGGCCCACCTTGAGGTCAACGCCTCGCGATCATGCAGGCGGGGTGGGAACGAAAAGCGATGCAGGGAGTTAACGAACCGCAACGCATTCCCTTTCTGAGAGGAACAATAACAATGCGCTCATTTACCCGCCGTGCCCTTGCTGCTTCGACCTTTGCCGCTGCGGCTCTGGCCGTCATGCCGGTAGCGCATGCAGCCCCCGATGCACTGGGCACCCCCGTTGGCCACATCACCCTGATGGCGAAATCCGCCGATGTGGGCATTGGCTATACCTGGGGCCAGGGCACGCTGACCTATGGTCACAAGACCTATCGCTTCAAGATTTCGGGCGGCAATATTGCTGCTGTCGGTTTCTCGAAAATCGAGGCAACGGGTGTCGTCTATAACCTGAAGAACCTGCATGATTTCGATGGTGGTTACGGCGCTCTGAACGGCGACGCGACGCTGGATCGTGGGATCGGCGGCGCTATTCTGAGCAACAGCAATGGCGTGAAGATCAAGATCACGACCGCAACACGCGGGGCGCATCTCGCCGCTGGCGGTCAGGGTCTGTCTTTCCAGCTGGTTGACTAAGCGTTTCAGCCGGACTGAAATGGGAGAAAGCGGCCACCCGGCCGCTTTTTTCATATCCGGGAGCCTGTTGCTGAGTTGGCACCAGTTCTTCCGCTGCCTGCGCTCTTCAATCCAGCAAGGCGGCAAGATGCTCCAGCATGTCGGCCCGTTTCATCGTGACCCAGGCTTCGGCGGCGTCACGCCCCCAGTGAGGATAAGCTACGGCGGCGAAACTGCCCCATGCCTGCCGATAGGTCAGAAAAGCGCTCTGGGCCTTTTCGATGTCGCTTGAGTTGATGGTTGTGCCGCCGATGTTCTGATGGCCAGCGAGGCGTTTCAAGGCCGCTTGCATGCGCGTATTGGCGGTATTGAGTTGGGCGCTGCCGAGAGGCGGCAGGGGCCTATGCCCGAGGCGCGCCAGCATCTGGGTGAAGTCGCGCAGTTGCAGCATGCGCTCCTGTATCTCGAAAGCCGCGCGCAGAGTGCCTGAGAGATCTGTCTCGTTGGCGGCGCGGGCCTCTCCCCAGAGTTTCTGTTGCGCCACAAGCGCGGAAAATGCCGAGCGGGCAGAGTGAGGGAGGCTGGACGCAAAATCCCGGATTTTCCGGTCCTCGGCTTCGCGCGCAATCCTTGCCTGATGGGCCGCGCAATAGCCGCCTGTAACGCCCGCCGTGGCGTCATGGCAGTAATCGAAAGGAGCCTTGTCCGTGCCTTCGGATATCGCCTGCAGATGCAACACTCGCAGGTCGCGCTCCGCCGGGGCAAAAGAGGTGGAACAGGCCAGATTCTGCGCATAGGCAATGTTGCGGGCGGTCCCCTCGCCATTGGCATAGATCATCATCAGCAGATGGCTGCCTGTATAACCCCACACAACCTGGGATGATTCCCGGGACTGTTCGGTAAAGGCACAGAGTCGTGCCCTGACGGTATCGGCCTTCATGCCGATACCAAAATACAGGGCCTCGCTGTCACATCCCCTCAACGCCTCGCGTTGCGCCGGATCCGGCCGGTCGCTCGCAGGGGGCGCACTCTGCTGCACGGCCGCACAGAGCGCATCGACCCGGCTGACGGTAAGAGCCCTGTCGGTTGTCTCACTGGCCAGAGCAGGCCGGGGCTGCCACGCCAGCAAGGCAAGGGCGAGACCATAGGCGGGGGAAGGGACACGCGGCATGGCAGGAGGATCCGGAGATGTTTTGCCTCCCATGAACCGTTGCCCCGTGGCTTTGCAAGAGGGCAGCGGAAGGCGCCGATGTCAGATCTCGTGATCCTGCCCCGTCATGCTCTGGAACACCCTGTCGCGCCTGATCAGGAAATGAAAAAGCGCCGCCCCGCTATGAGCGAGAATGAGTCCGAAAAGACAGAAGGCCAGTATGGTATGGGCAAGGCGTAGCCAGCCCCAGAGCGCTGCATCATGCGGCAGGATCGGGGGCAAAAGAAAGCTGTGGCCCAGAAGCGGGATTGGGTAACCGCCCGCCGAGAGCATGGCCCAGCCGACCAGAGGTAACCCGATCATGAGCGCGTAAAGCGTCCAGTGCGACGCTTTGGCCATGAGCGCCATGAGATTCGGCAGATCGGCGGGCAGGGCAGGAGGTGGGTTCAGCCAGCGGTTGAGCAACCTCAGGACAGCCAGAAGCAGAATGGCCATGCCCAGCGGGCGGTGAAACGACACAAGGCTATGGTAGTGCGGCCCCACACCGGAGGCCATGAACAGACCAACAAAGATCATGATCAGAATCAGTACAGCCATCAGCCAGTGCAACAGGCGCGATGTCAGGCTGAAAACAGGGTGAGGGCTCATGATGCTTTCTCCGGCATCTTCTGCTCAAGCGTCGTGGGTGTGACGGCAGGCTGAGGCACGGGCTCGCGTGACCGTTCGGCAAAAGAGCGCATATAGGCCGCTGAACGGGCCTGAAGAACCGGATCGTCCGAGGCGCTTATTCCCTGCGGCAGGATCAGCGGATCATAGGTGATGCCGGTGCAGGGGCCGGTCTCCTCGCTCTCGATCCTGTCAAGCGTCAGGGTGCCAGCCTCGATCTGCCTGTCCTGCGCAGACCAGGCCCTGCTTGGGTCATTGATGGCATCGCCCGGACCGGCGAGGGTAAGCACCAGTGTCCAGCGCAGGGGATGAGCACTCATGGTCGCGGCAAGCTGCTCGAAGAGGGCGTCATCACCCGTCAGGGGGGTGGTTACGACATTCTCCGCAGGGCGCAGGGCGAAGCGCATAGGGGTTGTGCCCCCCTTGGCATCGTGCAGCAGAAAGGAATCGAGGCTGTTATAGCGATCGTTTTCAAATCCGGGGGTAATCGGCCTTTTGGCCAGCGCCGCGCCGGCTTCAGCCAACCACGGATGGGACGCTTTGAAAGCCTGCACGCGCGCTGGCTCCGGCTTGCCCGTGGCCGGGTCGGGGCGAACAGCGATCTGGAGTGACTGGAACTCCGCCGGTGTGCGAACCGGAAAGACAGGGATGTCATTGACGCCCATGCGCCATTCCTGCCCGTCCGGTGCTTCCAGACTCAGCGCCAGCGAGCGCACCTTGCCCGGTGCGTCACCCTGATAGGGCATGCCACCGGCAAGAGCGAAGCGCCCGATGACCGGCACGCGACCTGCCTCGAAGAAGGGGGCTGTGGAATAGGTGGCGGCGGCACCATTGCCCTCGAACCACCCGGTGACACAAACACCCTTGGCATGGTTGCGCCGAAAGCCCGGATGATGGCCGTCCACGCTCTGCAAGGCGCCGAGCAGTGTGTTCTGTGTGACCCTGTGGGGGCTCAACCATCCGCCAGCGACAGCGAAGCCGATGGCGAGCAGGCAGGGAAGAGACGCCACACCAAGCCAGCGCCACGCACCGGACGAGGGGCTTGAAGCCTTGTCTGCCATGACCAATCAGCCTTGTGTACCTTCGGGTATGCCGTGAGCTGTCAGCACCATGCTGGCAGGGCTCACGGCCTACGCATGGCCCGAGGTTAGAGCATCGACACGCAGGGTATTAGAAAATTCCGGTTTAAAAACGACTTTAGGAACGACTCAAAGGCCGGGGCAGGGTTGCTCCCGTAACACACGGTGCGTCGAGGCGGGGCTGGAGGCCAGAAAGCGTGATGGCCGAACAGGGCGGGGCACCAGATCACCGCTGCAATTGGGACATACGCCCTTGAGGTGATCGGTGGCGCAGCGCACGCAGAATGTGCACTCGAAAGAGCAGATCATGGCATCGTTCGTAGCGGGGGAGAGATCCGCGTCGCAGCATTCACAATTGGGCCTGAGTTCGAGCATGGTGTTGCCTCCTTGTGCCTGGGGGTAAGCGAAACCAGTTTCGGGCAGGAACGCGGGCGGCACAAGCGTGGCGCACGGTTCTGGACCGGGAATAACCGGGACGGCGCGTCAGAACGGCATGTTGCGAAGCGGTCTCAACTCAGGCAAGCTTTCCGTTTCCCGTCCAGAACCTTTCCCGGCTGTCATCCGTTTCGGAGCAGCAGCGTTCTCTTCAACGTCGAGGTCAGATCTCATGCGTCATGCCATGAACAAGATGCTTTCTGTTTTTCTCCTAGGGGGGGCAGTCATCGCTCTCTCCCCTGCTGGTCTGTCACGGACGCAGGCGGCAGACAGTGCTAAGGGCACATTGCTGGGCACGGACGGCAAGGCGCATGGAACGGTCAGCGTGACCGAAGCCCCGCGGGGTGTTCTGCTGCATATTACGGCACAAGGTCTGGCGCCCGGCTGGCATGGCATGCATTTCCATGAGAAAGGCAGCTGCACCCCACCGAAATTTACCAGCGCGGGCGGTCATGTTCATGCGGTGACGCCTGTCGTGCATGGTCTGCTTACGCCAAACGCGAATGATGCCGGTGATCTGCCCAATCTTTATGTGGCACCCGATGGTACGGCGACTGTCGAGCTGTATTCGACGCTTGTTTCGCTGCATGGTGTAGGCGAGCGGCCCGCGCTCAAGGATGCCGACGGTGCGGCGCTGATCATCCACACCAGCCCCGATGATTACACGACCCAGCCGATTGGTGGCGCCGGTGCGCGTATTGCCTGCGCCGTACTCGACTGACAGCGTTCGGGCCTCGTATTTCCGAACGGGTTGAGAGGCCCCGACGTTTACAGGGGCAGCTTGTCGAACCCGTGCAGGCTGGCCCCCGTCAGAACCACAAGCTCGGTGATGATGGCTGTTGCCCCCAGCACGTCGCCTGTGTAACCGCCAATCAGGCGATAGGCGACGCTGCACAGGCCAAGTGTGGCCAGACAGGCCACGAGAAAAAGAGATAGCGCGCCAAGTACGGAAAGCGAGCTGGCGATCAGGGCGGTCAGGATCATGGCAATCAGCAGGCCACGCGCTGGCAGATGGCGCAGCTCATGGGCCAGTCCATCGGCTCTGGCAGGACGCAGCCAGAGCAGGGGCAGCATGAGCGACAGGCGCGAGAAGGCCCCGGCTGTTGCCAGAATCGAGATGATATGGATCGGCTGGGCGGCAAGGGTTGTCATGGTGCCAGCCCGCAGCAGCATCAGCAGGCTCAGCGCCAGCCCGCCATAACTGCCGATCCGGCTGTCGCGCATGATTTCAAGCCTGCGCTCTGGCGTGCGGCCGCCAAAAAACCCATCCACCGTATCGGCAAACCCGTCCTCATGAAGGGCGCCTGTCAGGAAAAGCTGGAAGGCGATGGCCCAGCCAGTGGCAACGATGGCTGGCATGCCAAGGCGTATGCACAGCACCATCACAGTGCCGGTGAGCGCACCGATGGCGCCCCCGATCAGAGGCCAGCACCAGCTGGACCGTGTCAGGTCTATTTTTTTGCCGGGGGCGAGAAGCCAGCCTGTTGGCAGGCGTGTCAGCAGGCTGAGACCCGCAGCGAAATCTGCGCGAATGATAGGCATCTAGCTCTTTATTGATCGATTATTCTCATCAAGAACGGCAATATCATCAAAACTTGCCATGCCATTGTGGCAGGCGAGGGCCGCGCGCACAAGCGGGATGGCCAGAGCGGCCCCGGACCCCTCTCCAAGGCGCAGCCTCAGATCGAGCAATGGCTCAAGATCGAGATGGGTGGAAAGACGGCTATGGCCCTGCTCGCCCGAGCAATGGCCCAGCGCGGTGTGAGACAGGCCTGATGGATGCATCAGCGCCAGAGGCGCTACCGAAGCCGTTACGACAAAGCCATCAAGTACGACAGGTATGCGCCGGTGACGGGCGGCCAGCGTGGCCCCCAGCAGGGCGGCCAGTTCCCATCCGCCATAGCGTCGCGCGAGTTCCAGAGGCGGGTGTTCACGACCATGCAGGGCCAGCGCCGTATCGATGGCTCTGGCCTTGCGCGCGATACCGTCGTCATCCAGCCCTGCGCCGCGACCTGCCCATGTTGCGCCATCTCCGCCAAACAGGGCGGCAGCCAGCGCCGATGCTGCGGTGGTATTGCCCACACCCATTTCACCAAGGGCGAGCAGATCGCATTGCGCCGGGACGGCGTCATACCCTGTTGAGACGGCTTCAAGGAAGGCCTCTGTCGTGAGGGCCGGCGCGCATGTCAGGTCCGCGCTGGGGGTAAGGTCCCCCACGGGCACGACGTGAAGCGACGCACCAGCCTGACGGGCCAATTGGTTGATGGCGGCTCCACCCTGTCTGAAATTGCTGATCATGGCAGCGGTCACGCTGGCCGGCCAGGCCGAGACGCCCTGCGCCAGAACGCCGTGATTCCCGGCAAAAAGGCAGATGGCTGCCTGATTGATTTGCAGGGGACGCCACGCGCCGAACCAGGAAACGAGGGTTTCGAGACGTCCAAGGCTTCCAGCGGGTTTTGTCAGCCGTGCCTCTTGCTCCCTGATGGCGTCTTGTGCCGCAGCATCGGGCTCCGGCAGGGTTTCGCACGCGTTCCGGAGGGTTTCGAGAGAGCAGAAAGGTGACATGGCGCCTTTGTGTTGGGATAAGCCCGGTTCTGCAAGGGGGAGCGGTCATGAAAACCATACTTGTTCTGGGTGGTGCCCGATCCGGCAAGAGCCGCCATGCCGAAGCGCTCGTAACGGCGGAACCGGGGCCGTGGCGCTATATCGCGACGGGGCGTGCCTGGGATGATGAAATGCGCTCCCGCATTGCCCTGCATCAGGCACAACGCGGCGCCGGTTGGGAAACGATCGAGGCCCCCCTCGATCTGGCCACGGCGCTGGACGGCCCCGAACCGGCGCTTGTGGATTGCCTGACCTTGTGGCTCACCAACCTGATTCTCGAGGAGCGCGATATTGAACAGGCGACCGAAACCCTGCTTGATGCGCTGGACAGGCGCAGTGCCCTGACGGTGCTGGTCGGCAATGAGGTCGGGCTCGGCATCGTGCCTGAAAACGCCCTTGCACGACGGTTCAGGGATGAGGCAGGGCTGCTGCACCAGAAACTGGCCCAGCGGGCGCAGCGCGTCCTGTTTGTCGCGGCAGGCTGTGCGCTCGAAATGAAATGACCATGCATGTGGCCTCCTTCCGGAGGCTACTTCCTGAAGATGATGTGTTTGGAGACGAATGCGATGAGTGACCTGCCCGCTACCCCTGAGGGAGATCCTTCGGAGGCCGAACGTGATCGTCACCGCACGAAAATGCAGCGCCGCAAGGAGGTGCAGGACCGTGAGGTGGCTGAAAAGACGATCGAGAAAGGGTTGATCGCGGTTCATACCGGCCCCGGCAAAGGCAAATCCACAGCGGCTTTCGGCCTGGCCCTGCGTATGCTTGGTTATGAGCGCAAGGTGGTTGTCGTGCAGTTCATCAAGGGGGCATGGGATACAGGCGAGAGGCGGGCGCTCGCCCGCTTTGGCGATCTGGCCCAGTTCCACGCATTGGGAGAGGGATTCACCTGGGAGACGCAGGACCGTGAGCGGGACATTGCCGCCTGCAAGCGGGCCTGGGAGCAGGCCTGTGTGGCGCTGGCACGCGAGGATGTGGCGCTGGTGGTGCTGGATGAGCTGAATATCGCGTTGCGCTATGGTTATCTCGACGAGGCCACGGTGCTGGCAGGTCTGGGCAGCCGCCCCGCGCATCAGCATGTTGTTATTACCGGGCGTAATGCCCCGGCATGGTTGATCGAGGCTGCCGATCTGGTCACCGAGATGACCCTGGTGAAACATCATTTCCGTGATGGTGTAAAAGCCCAGCAGGGCTTCGAATTTTGAGCCCTCGCGCCCTGATGTTTCAGGGAACGGGCTCCAATGTCGGCAAATCTGTTCTGGTGGCCGGTCTGGCTCGGGCACTGACCCGGCGCGGGCTGCGTGTACGGCCCTTCAAGCCCCAGAACATGTCCAACAATGCTGCCGTAACGCCAGATGGTGGCGAGATCGGCCGTGCCCAGGCGCTTCAGGCGTTGGCCTGCGGGGTGGCGCCATGCGTGCACATGAACCCGGTCCTGCTCAAGCCGCAATCAGAGCATGGATCGCAGATCATTCTGCAAGGCAAGATCTGGGGGCAGCGCAAGGCGCGTGAGTATCAGGCGGTAAAGCCTCTTCTGATGCCTGCCGTGCTTGAGAGCTTCCATCACCTGCAAGCTCAGGCGGATATTGTGCTTGTCGAAGGGGCGGGCTCAGCCTCAGAGGTCAATCTGCGCGCCAATGACATTGCGAATATGGGGTTTGCCGAGGCGGCCGATCTTCCCGTTATCCTGATAGGCGATATCGACCGTGGAGGCGTCATTGCCAGCCTGGTTGGAACGCGCACGGTTCTGCCGCCCTTGGATGCCGAACGGATAAGGGGATTCATCGTCAATCGTATGCGTGGCGATGCCAGCCTGTTTGCCAGTGGCATGAGTTTCATTGCCGAGCACACCGGCTGGACACCCTGCGGTCTGGTCCCGTTTTTCCCTGCGATGCGCGAATTGCCTCCAGAGGATACGGGCGATCTGCCCGCCGGCTGGCAGGGGGCAGGTACGTGGCGTGTGGCGGTGCCGCTTATGCCCATGATTGCCAATTTCGATGATATGGATGCCCTGCGCGCCGAGCCAGCCCTGTCGCTGGTCTTCGTGCCGCCGGGTGAGGCATTGCCTGTCTGCGATCTGGTCATTCTGCCGGGATCGAAGGCGACGATTGCCGATCTGGATTTCTTCCGGGGGCAGGGCTGGGATATCGACCTGGCAGCGCATCATCGGCGTGGCGGTCATATTCTGGGGATCTGTGGTGGGTACCAGATGCTCGGGCGCAGCGTGAGTGACCCGCACGGTCTGGAGGGCACCCCTCAAACCCGCGAGGGGCTCGGATATCTCGATATCGAGACCAGTCTGATGCCCGGCAAGACCGTGCGTCAGACAGGCGGCCATCTTCTACCGTCAGGTGCCGCAGTTTCGGGTTACGAGATTCATGCCGGGGTTACACAGGGGCCGGCCCTGTCACGGCCCGTATTGTGCTTTGCCGATGGGCGGCTGGATGGTGCCTGTTCGGAGGATGGCCGTGTTCGTGGCACCTATCTGCATGGCCTGTTCGATCACGCGTCAGCGCGCGCTACATTCCTGTCATGGCTTGGCGCCGGATCTTCCCCGTTCGATAACAGGGCCCGTATCGAGACGGTACTCGATGCGCTGGCGGATCATCTTGAGGAGCATGTCGCGATCGATCGTCTCTTGTCGATCTGACGGGTCGCTTGCAAGGCGCTTTATTTTGCTTGTGTGCCGGGGAGAAGCCGGAAATTGCCACCGGTGGCCCGTCCGGCACGGGCCATGAGATGCAGAAAACCGGAATTCAGAAAGCGGGCACGGCCCGTGCCGTTTCGGAAAACAGCATACGCACGTAGTTCAGCGCGTCGAGCATGACGCCGTTTTCGCGCACCGAATAAGGGTCGCCCTTGACCGACAGGCAAACCGTCTCATCGGCGCTGGCAGCGGAAACCTTGGGGAGGTAGACCCGCGAAACATTCTCGAGCAGGTTCCAGACAACTCGGATCGATACAGGATCGTTCTGCACGTTGTCGAGAAGCCCTGTGTCCGTGCCGAGAAAAGAAATGGCGTCGTCCAGACCATCATTTACGGCGCAATGGGTTTCGCTGTCATCGTCAAGCGCGTGCGGAGCGCCATCGAATACCATCTTCGACTCATAATACTCGTGGTGAGAGTCAGAAAAATTGCGAACGAATGCGGCATTCCCCAGGGAATTATTCCAGCTGTTCACAGTTTCATTATGCAATGTCGAGGGTGGGTTAAATCTGTGCATCTCAATCTCCGGTCTTGTTTTTTATCGTGGGCCGCGTTTTCTAGAGAGACATTCGTAAAGGCGGTGTTACCTATTTGGTTCGTTCGGCGTATTTAACGATGTGTAACGAATAAGACTGTTGAGTATCTGAAGTTTCATCGTGTTTTTACGATCCTGAGCATCGGCTGAAATGCTGTGTAAAAACAAGGAAAAATTTTGCGACGGATCGTGCGGTTTTTTAGAACGATGCCTGAGGGAATCCATGAGAAAAAAGATAAATTTCAATGGCATGGTTTACTTTATATCGGTGGTTGAGGCGGGGTCGATCTCCGGTGCGGCGCGCACCCTTGGCGTGTCAAAAAGCGTTATAAGCAAGGCGATTATCGAACTTGAGGCCTTTCTGCAGACCGATCTGCTGATCAGAACGTCAAAGCAGATTCTCCCGACACGGGCTGGCGAGGTGTTCTACCAGCGCTGCAATTCAGGTGTAGAGGCTATCGAGACAGCTTTTCTCGATACGCAGAATCATGGCTCCATCCCCCAGGGCAAACTCCATATCCTCGCCAATGCCGCCTATGGGCGATATGTCGTCCTGCCGGTGGTTCATGCCTTCGCCGCACGATATCCGTCATGCCAGATCAGTTTTTCTCTGGGTGATGACGTGTCTGAAGCCAAGATGACATGGTTCGATGTGGCGATACGCACCCGTCCATTCGATGACCCTTCACTGCATGTGCGACGGATCGGCGGGTATGAGCGCCATCTGGTGGCGGGGCGTGGCTTTCTGGATCAGTATGGCCCGGTGGAGAGTTTCGATCAGCTCGCCCGTCTGCCGTTCATTGGCTATGTCGATGATCCCGGGCGGGATGGATGGCGCCTGTCTGCCGGCGGTGAGCCCCGCAGTCTGGGATCAAGCCCTTATCTGTCGCTGGGGCCAATCAACCTGATTCTTGAGAGTCTGATGGCCGGGCAGGGCTATTCGGTCCTGCCGAATTTCCTTTATGACCATCCGAGTGTCGCGTCCCAGCTGGTCAAGATCCTGCCCGAGTGGTCAGCCCAGAGCGGGGATATTCTGGCCTACGCCTACCCGACAAAACAGCGCTCGGCGGCGGTGCGTCTGTTCATCGACTGGATGAGCTGCGCCGCCCATGGGCTGCCTTTTCCCGATTGACGGGGGTGCAGCATGGGGCGGTCAGGCGTCAGGAGAGGCCAGATCGGGATCCGACAGCGCCGGACGTAATCCGGGCGCTGCTCAGCGCAGGATCCACCGATGACGATCGCCCGAGCGCTGCTCCCAGCCGCGTCTTTCCAGCTCGGGGGTGCTGTGCTCCTCCTCGGGATAGCCAACGCAGAGATAGGCCATGAACTGCCAGTGCGGATCGGCATCCAGAAGCGGGTTCATATGCGCCGGGTCGAGAATGGACACCCAGCCCAGCCCGACGTTATGGGCTTGCGCTGCCAGCCAGAAACCATGAATGGCCATGACCGCCGACCACTGGACCGTTTCAGGCATGGTCATGCGCCCCAGACCACGCCCCTGAGCGGGGTCGGGGTCACAGAAGACGGCAATATGATGCGGGGCATCCTCAAGCCCTGCGAGCTTGAGGCGGGCATAGGCCGTATTATCCGTGGCGCTTCTCGCGGCCAGAGCCTCGGCATTGCGCAGCACGAACTCCTGACGCACGGCCTCGCGGCGCTCGGGTGCGTCAATGCGCATGAAACGCCATGGTTGGCTGAGTCCCACCGACGGGGTGGCGCAGGTCACCGCCAGCAGATGGTCGAGCACCGCTTCAGGGACAGGGTCGCGCCGGAAATGGCGGACATCGCGGCGCCACTGGAACAACGTGTCGAGCCTGTCCCGAAAATCCTGATCGAAAACCGGCGCACTGGTACAGGCGGGGGGGCTCATGAGCATACTCCACAAAACAGGGCGAGCAGGAAGCCGCCCTGTATCAGGCACCCCAGACGGTAGAGTGTGAGGGCGCGGGCAAGATCGCGGGTGTCGGCCGTCATTTTCCCATCGCCCATCCAGGAATCGGCAATGACTGTGCCACCATACTGCCTGGGGCCTGCCAGACGCAAAGCAAGCGCGCCAGCCATGGCTGCTTCCGGCCATCCCGCATTGGGGGAGCGATGGCGGGAGGCATCACGCCATACCGTGCGCAGGGCACCCCGTGTCGAATAGCCCGGTGCCAGACTCGCCAGAACGAGCCAGAGCGCGGTCAGACGGGATGCCGGGATATTCACGCAGTCATCGCACAGGGCAGCGGCACGTCCAAAAGCCTCATGGCGCGGCGTCATATGACCGATCATGCTGTCTGCCGTATTGATGGCCTTATAGGCCACGGCGCCGGGCAAGCCGAAAACGGCCAGCCAGAAGACAGGGGCCACAACACCGTCAGAAAAATTTTCGGCCAGACTTTCCGTGGCAGCACGAACCACGCCGGCAAGATCGAGAGACTCGGGGTCGCGTCCGACAATCATCGCGACCGCCTTGCGCCCACCGTCAAGGCCATCTGCGCGCAGCCCGGTCAGAACCGCCCGTACATGATCATGAAGGGATCGCCCGGCAATCAGTGTGCTGGCCGCGCAGATTTCGAGGCAGAAAGTGACCGGCATGGGCAGGACGGCGCGGGCAAGAGCCTGTGCTCCGATCGTAAGCCCTGTCGGGACAGCGATGATGAGGACAAGTGCCAGCAAACCACGCGCCCGGATATCGACGATCGAGCGTTGCCCTCGGGGGGATGACGCGCAGGAGGGGAGATCGAGCGGATTAAGCCCCTTGTCCAGTGCCGTGATCAGCCGGCCAATCCATGTTACCGGGTGGCCAATGAGGCGGAACAGGGCGTCCGGATACCCGAACACGCTCTCTGTCACGAGAGCGCAAAGGGTCAGGAGAAGGAACATGGAGCAAGATGACCGCAAAGCATGAGGAACGGCATCCTAGCATGACGCCCTGGCCCGCGCATGGGGGCCAGCTGAGCACGCTGGCGCATCGCTTTCCGCAGGCTCCCACCCCCCTGATCGATCTTTCAACCGGCATCAATCCGTTCGCCTATCCCTTCACCCCGCCCGGGGCGGATGCTCTCTCGCGCCTGCCTGATCCGGCGGAGGAAGAGGCGCTGCGTCTTGCGGCATCACAGGCTTACGGCGTGTCGCCAGACCATGTGCTGGCGGGTCCGGGTACGCAGATGCTGATCGGGTTGTTGCCCATCCTGCTCTCGCGGCTGCAGAGCGTAGAGGGTGTTCGTATCCTGACACCCACCTATAGCGGGCACGAGGCCGCCTGGGCAGCAGCGGGGGTACCGATCACCTTCATTCCGCATGGTGCATCCCTGCCGATGCCGGGACGAAACATCGTTACAATCATCTGCGCGCCCAATAATCCGACGGGGCACGTTCTGAGTGCCGGAGAGATGGCCTCTCTCGCTGAAAGTCACGGCCATGCGGACGGGGTACTGGTCATTGACGAAGCCTTTGCCGATTTCCAACCCGTCAGTGCAGCATCCCTGCTGCCGCACAGGGCCCTGATCGTCTGTCGCTCTTTCGGCAAGACCTATGGTCTCGCGGGGGTCCGTCTTGGCTTTCTGCTGGGTACCCATCCGGTGCTTCATGCCATGCGGGAAGTCATGGGCCCTTGGGCCGTCAACACGGCGGGTTGCCAGATCGGGCGAGAGGCGCTGCTGGACACGGCCTGGCGCGACTCGATGGGCCTACGTCTCGCGCATCAGACGCAAATCCTGCGCCATATGTTGCATGATGCTGGCCTGGCATTTGTGGGAGGAACGCTGCTTTTCAGCCTCTGGCGAACGGCCCATGCCCAGGAGATATGGGAAAGGCTGGCGCAGGCCGGAATACTGGTGCGACGCTTTGCATGGGATGAAACCCTGCTGCGTTTCGGCCTGCCTGCGGACGAGGCCGCTCTGACCCGTCTGACCAAAGCGCTGGCAAGCCCGGCAAGCTGAACGATCCCGACGCGTGAGAAGCCGGGTTGTGCAAGGGACTCTCTGTGCCACGAGAGGCGATCTCTGATTGCTTCGCGCAAGGGCCGCCGGTATCCTTGGCCCATCATGAGCAATCTCTCCTCTTCCGACGTGGCTGGGTCGAGCCACGGCCTTGAACTACGCCCGATCGATCTTGGCGGCGGTGTCGTGATCGAGACGCCGGTCATTCTGGCGCCGATGTCGGGTGTTACGGATTTGCCCTTCCGTCAGCTGGCGCGTGATCTCGGTGCCGGGCTGGTGGTGTCGGAAATGATCGCCTCATGGGCCATGGTGCGTGAGAACGAGAACACCCTGCGCATGGCGCGCAGCGCCGAGAACGGCCCCAACTCCGTTCAGCTGGCAGGATGTGACCCCGAGGCGATGGCGCAAGCTGCCAGGATTGCCGTGGATCAGGGAGCCGACCTGATTGACATCAACTTTGGCTGCCCTGTGAAAAAAGTGGCGGTAGGGCAATCTGCCGGATCCGCGCTCATGCGTGATGAGGTCAAGGCTGCGGCCTTGCTGGAAGCCACGGTCAAAGCCGTTTCAGTACCGGTAACGCTGAAGATGCGCATGGGGTGGGATCATCAGTCGCTTAATGCCCCGCGCCTGGCCCGCATTGCCGAAGATGTCGGTATTCGCCTTGTGACCGTCCACGGGCGTACGCGCCAGATGTTCTATAACGGCACGGCAGACTGGCATTTCGTTCGCTCGGTGAAGGAAAGCGTTTCTCTGCCTGTGATCGTCAACGGGGATATCGTTTCCATCCAGAATGCCCGTGATGCGCTGGCGGCCTCGGGGGCGGATGGCGTCATGATCGGTCGCGGCTGCTACGGGCGGCCGTGGTTCCTGGCCCAGGTGGCGCAGTCGCTTCGTTCGGGCGAGAACATGCCGGATCCGGACCTTGAGACGGAGAAAGCCATTGTTCTGCGCCATTACGGGATGATGCTGGACCATTTCGGCGAGCGCCCCGGCCTTCGTCTCGCACGTAAGCACGTTTCCTGGTACTCGCACGGCCTGCCCGGTTCAGCCGCGTTTCGTGCCAGCATCAACAAGATGGACACAGCGCAGGATGTGATCGACCATCTCACGGCGTTCTACGACCAGCAGATCGCCAACGGGGTCGTGCGCGACCGTGAATCCACGCATCAGCGCCCCGATTCCGGCGATGTAGTTGAAGAAGCTGCCTGAATGACGCATTTTCTGCATCATGATGCGTCCCTGTATTCCGAACCTCTGCATTCTCTGAATGAGAGAGATCTGATCGCGCCTAGCCTTACCGGTCCTGGCCAGTCGGGCGCATCATGATCGCAACCGTGTCAGTGCGGTCCTGATGCCGCACGATCGCGCCTCTGCCGGCGTGCTTTCTGAAAATGCGGAGCCAGATTTCCGAGGCGCGGCGAACGTGGCGCCTCATGCCTTGAAGCATCCCGCACCGGCCAGTCTTGGTTTTGACGGGCAGTCTGAAGCGGTCCGACAATTGCGAGATCGGCTTGATGCCTGCCTGCCGACGCTCGACGCACTCATGCTGTGCGGTGAGGCAGGCAGTGGCCGAACAAGAGCTGCACGTTATCTCTGGGTGCAGTCTGCCCGACCGGGGCGCTTCGTGCCGGTCATTGACCGCCTTTCCTTTGAAGAGGCTCTGGCGGATCAGGCCGGGTGCCTGTTCATCGGTGAGATCGGCCTTGTCGAGCCAGGCCTGCAAGCCAGTCTGCTTTTGCTGTTGTGCAATAAACCGGCCAATGAACGCCCGGTGGTGATCTGCACCAGTACATGGACGCCTGCGCGCCTTGTGCAGGATCGCCGCATGGATGAGGCCCTGGCGACCCTTCTGAGCCGGCACTGTGTCACCGTTCCGGCCATGCGGGAGCGCCATGACGATATGGGGGCGCTTTGTGCCGTCTGGGCCGAACAGAATGGCGGAGAGGCGGTTTTTCATCCGGATTGCGCTGACTGGCTGGCACAGCAGGACTGGCCCGGTAATTTCCGCCAGATACGCCAGCTCCTGTCTCACGCTGCGCAATCCAGAGCGGGCGGGGTCGTGACGGCGTCGCGTCTCGCTGCGCTGCATCGGGTGGACACAACGGCAGATGCCGCCTCTTTTCAGGGGCTTCTGGCGCGTTATCTTCCCTCCATGCTCAATCTTGAAAGCGATATTCAGGGGTCGCTTCATGCCCGCGTGCTGGCAGAGGTCGAGCGACCTTTGTTCCGCCTTGTGCTCAGGGCGACAGAGGGTAATCAGATCAGGGCGGCTGCCCTTCTTGGGATCAATCGCAATACGCTGCGTAAACGGCTGCAGCTTCTAGGCATCGAGACAGGGCGCACACGGTCATGACAGACAGGGACAAGCCCGTAATCACGCATGCGTCCACCCCCTTCCCGGATGATGCCATGCCTGGGGTCGGATCGCAGGCAGAGCATGACTCTGCCATCCTGCGGGTTATACGGCGTGTCAGCCGTCTCAAGACGGCGATGGTTCTGGCCTGTGCGGCGCTGGTTCTGCTGATCACGACATTTGTTGTTCTGGCGCGTGGCCTTTCCTTCGCTTACCGGCCCCAAATCGAATCCGTCGTGTTCCTGCTCGATTTCGTGGTGCTTCTTCTTCTGGGGGCGGCGGTGATCATGCGCGTCGGGCGCATGCTTGCCGAGCGCCGTACCGGTCTGGCAGGGGCGCGGCTTCATGTCAGGCTGATTACGCTTTTCGGCGTGGTCGCTGTGGCCCCGACTGTGGTGATCGGGGGGCTTGCAGCCCTGTTCTTCCATTTCGGGATCCAGATCTGGTTTTCCAACCGGGTGAACACGGCGCTGACCGAAGCGCGTGACGTGGCAGCAGGCTATCTGCAGGAGCATAACGACAACATCCGCACCGAGGCCTTTGCCCTCGCGAACATCATCATCACTGCCAATAATGACGAGATGTATCGCCACGGCGTGGATCTGATGCGTGATCCGGGTCAGCTCGGGATGATGCTGGATGTGGAAGCCACTGAACGCGGCCTGAACGAGGCCGTGGTGTTCGATTCCTACACCAACAAGGTGGTGGCCTCGGGTGGGCTGGCAGCCTTGCAGGGCAAGCAGCTTGCCCTGCCGCCCAAGGATGCCACGACCCTCGCGCGTACCAATGACGTGGCGATTCTCGATAGTCCGGATGAGCGCACTGTACGCGCTGTTGTCAGCCTTGGGCCAAGTTCCGGGCTGATGCTGGTCATCACACGTCCGGTCGATGCCAAGATTCTTGAGCATATGCGCCATACCGATGCAGTCGTTTCGGAATATCAGCGTCTCGATGCGCATCGCTCGGCCATACAGGTGAGCTTTGCGCTGATCTTTGCGCTACTGGGCCTGCTGGTGCTCAGCATCGGCATGCTGACGGGGCTGGTTCTGGCCAAACAGATTACCCAGCCTCTCGGGCTCCTGATCCTGGCAGCGCGACGGGTGAGCGAGGGCGATCTGAGTGTGCGTGTGCCCGAAGCACGGGCCCGCGACGCCCGGCGTGATGATGAGGTTGGCACCCTGTCGCGTGCCTTCAACCGCATGACCGATCAGCTTTCGACCCAGCGTACCGAGTTGATGGAAGCCTATGAGCAGATTGATGAGCGACGTCGCTTCACCGAAACGGTGCTTTCGGGTGTGTCGGCCGGCGTGATTGGTCTCGATGCGCATCAGGTGATCGAATTACCCAATCGCGCCGCCTCCAGACTGCTCCAGCGTGACCTGGACAGTGGCAAGGGGCAGGCCCTGCGCGATGTTGTACCGGAATTCGGCACCATGCTCGATCAGGCGCGGGCAGAGCCCGGACAGGCGCACACCGCGGAAATTCAGATCGATGTCGCTGAGAGAGGGGCTGTGCTTGGCGATGGCCCCAGCGTGGGTACATCCGGCCGCACACTTCTGGTGCGCGTGGTGGGTGAGCAAGGAAGCGATGATTCGACAGGCTATGTTGTCACGTTCGATGATATTACGGCGCTTCTGGCGGCCCAGCGCAAGGCGGCCTGGGCCGACGTGGCCCGACGCATCGCTCATGAAATCAAGAATCCGCTGACGCCCATCCAGCTCTCGGCAGAGCGGCTGAAGCGTCGCTTCCTGCGCGAGATCAGTTCCGATCCGGAAACATTTGGTCAGTGCGTGGATACCATCGTGCGTCATGTTGGCGATATCGGGCGTATGGTGGATGAATTCTCGTCTTTTGCCCGCATGCCGCAACCCGTTCTCAAGAACGAGGATCTGTCGCGTCTTGTGCGAGAAGCTCTGGTCCTCCAGCGCAATGCTCATCCCGAAATCATCTATGACACGACAGATATGCCGGCTCGTGGCCCCCTCGTGCATTGCGACAGACGCCTGATTGGCCAGGCCCTGACCAATTTGCTGCAGAATGCTGCCGATGCCGTGGCCATGGCGGCGAAGGAACGTGAGGAGCAGGGTGACACCGCTCGGATGGACGGACAGGGCGAAGCGGGGAATGAAAGGCGGGCGACCCAGGGAAGTATACGCGTGGCTCTGGGGGTTGCGGGGGGAGAAGCCATGGTGCAGGTCATTGACGACGGCATCGGTTTGCCTTCTGTTGACCGCCACCGCTTGACGGAACCGTATATCACGCACAAACCGAAAGGGACGGGGCTGGGGCTCGCCATCGTCAAGAAGATCATGGAGGATCACACAGGTGGGATCAGGCTGGAGGACCGACCGGACGGACGTGGAACCGTCTCGACGCTCACCCTGCCTGTGCGCGAGGTGTCCGATGCACAGCCCGACCTTATGGTCCAGACGAGCAGGGAGCAGTGAACTTCTGATGAGGAATGCGCATGGAGCATGAAATCCTGATCGTCGATGACGAGCCGGATATCCGGCTTCTCATCGAGGGGCTCCTTCGTGATGAGGGATATGAAACGCGCGTTGCCGCCAATTCGGATCAGGCGCTGGCGGCGTTCCGGGCGCGTCGTCCGTCGCTGGTCATCCTCGACATATGGCTGCAGGGATCGCGCCTTGATGGTATCGATCTGCTCAAGACGATCAAGGCGGAGGAGTCGGGTCTGCCGGTCGTCATGATTTCCGGCCACGGCACCATCGAGACTGCCGTTTCGAGCCTTCAGCACGGGGCCTATGATTTCATCGAAAAGCCCTTTCAGGCTGATCGTCTGATTGTTGTTGTCCAGCGCGCGCTGGAAGCCGCGCGCCTTGAACGCGAGAATGCTGAGCTGCGTCTGCGCTCGGGAAACGAGACGCTGCTTTTCGGTGACGGCCCCGGCATCAGCGCCGTGCGGGGGCAGATCGAGCGTGTGGCGCCCACAAATTCACGCGTGCTGATTACCGGCCCTGCTGGGTCGGGCAAGGAAATCGCAGCGCGTATGGTGCATGCCCGCTCGCGCCGCGGCACGGGGCCGTTTATCGCCCTGAACTGTGCAACGCTCGCGCCAAACCGTTTCGAGGAAGAGCTTTTTGGCATCGAGGGGCAATCCGATGGTGTGATGCGCCGCACCGGCGTGCTGGAGCGTGCCCATAAGGGAACGCTGCTGTTGGACGAAGTGGCGGACATGCCGCTGGAGACCCAGGGCAAGATCGTGCGCGCGTTGCAGGACCAGACGTTCGAGCGATTGGGTGGTTCGACAAGGGTCAAGGTGGATGTGCGTGTGATCGCCACCACAAACCGCGATCTTCAGGGTGAAATTGCCTTGGGGCGTTTCCGTGAGGACCTTTACTACCGTCTGGCTGTGGTGCCGCTGCGTCTGCCCTCCCTGCGTGAACGTCGTGAGGATATCCCGTCCCTTGCGCAGCATTTCCTGCGTCGTTACGCCGAGAATGCCGGTCTTGCGCCGCGCGAGCTGTCGGTCGATGCGCTGGCTGCGCTGCAATCCTATGAATGGCCGGGGAATATCCGGGAGCTGCGCAATCTTATGGAGCGCCTTCTGATCATGATGCCCAATGGTCAGGATCTCATTCGCGCGGATATGCTGCCCAGCACGGTCAGCCAGGGCGCCCCCTCCATGACGCGTCTCGATGCGGGCGCGGATGTCATGGCGCTGCCCCTTCGTGAGGCGCGCGACCTGTTTGAAACGCAATATCTGCAGGTGCAGCTCTTGCGTTTTGGCGGAAACATCAGCCGTACTGCGAATTTTGTCGGGATGGAGCGTAGCGCCCTTCATCGCAAGCTCAAGCAGCTTGGCGTGACACCTGAAGACCGGACTTTGTGAGTCTGGAAACCCTATCTCAATAAAGATAAGGTAGGGGCCATAAAGCCGGGAGCCTGTTTCACGCGTTGTCTCCCGGCCCCCCGGACAGGGGCCCCTGCAAACACCTGAAAAGAAGAAGAGCAATCTTGGCCAGAGCAAACCCCACCCCATCGCCCCAGACCGCCCCCTTTGCCGAATTCCAGGAGGGTGAAACCGTACAATCCCTCTTCCTCCAGCATCTGCAGGAACATGCGCTTCCCGTGACGGTTTTTCTCGTCAATGGCGTGAAATTGCAGGGCGTCATCCCTCAATTTGATCATGAGACGATCATTCTGCGTCGTGACGGCCACACCCAGCTTGTCTACAAGCATGCGGTGAGCACGATCATGCCTGTCGCTCCCTTGGCGCTTTTTGCTCAGGATGGCGAACTGAGCCTTTAAGGACTGGAGTTTCCCCAAGACGTGTCAGTGACGACAAGTACGACACCCCCCGCGACACGCGCTGCGGTCATTCTACCCTGGGCGCGCCCGACACCCAACGACGAGTTCCGTGCTGCGGAAGCCCGTCTTGAAGAGGCTGTCGGGCTGACGTCTTCCATTGGTCTCGTTGTCGTCAGGCAGGCTGTTCTGGCGATTCGTGCGGTTCGCCCTGCGACCCTGTTCGGCAAGGGGCAGGTCGAGCAACTGGCCGAGCTGGTGCACGAGAATGACGTCAAGGTCATGATCGTGGACGCCAAACTCTCACCCGGCCAGCAGCGCAATCTCGAGAAGGCGCTGGACTGCAAGGTGCTCGATCGCACCGGGCTCATCCTGGATATCTTTGGCGCGCGCGCAGCGACCCGTGAGGGCGTATTGCAGGTCGAACTTGCGCATCTGGAATATCAGCGCTCCCGTCTCGTCAGGCTGTGGACTCATCTTGAGCGTCAGCGCGGTGGTTTCGGCTTTCTTGGCGGTCCTGGTGAAACCCAGATCGAGGCTGACCGTCGCATGATCGACGAGCGGCTGGTCAGACTGCGCAAGGATCTCGATCAGGTACGCCGCACGCGTGGTCTGCATCGCTCCGCCCGCAAGAAGGTGCCCTTCCCGGTGGTCGCTCTGGTGGGTTACACCAACGCGGGCAAATCGACGCTGTTCAATGCACTGACCGGCTCCGCCGTGCATGCGCAGGATCAGCTTTTTGCGACGCTGGACCCGACCATGCGGGGTTTGCGTCTGCCGTCAGGGCGCAGGGTCATTCTGTCCGATACAGTCGGGTTCATCAGTGAATTGCCTACCGAGCTGGTTGCGGCCTTTCGTGCGACACTCGAAGAAGTGGCCGAGGCTGATATCATCCTCCACGTGCGCGATATTGCTCACCCGGATAGTGCCGCCCAGCGTGCTGATGTCATCAACGTGCTGGATGGCATGGTGCGCGATGGCATGCTGGATGAAAACTGGCCCGAGCGAACCATCGAGGTTCTGAACAAGGCCGACCTCATGGGCGGTATCGAGGCTGTGCCGCGTCATCCCGGCTGTGTGGCCATATCGGCCATGACAGGCGAGGGGCTTCCCAATCTCTACTCGATGCTCGATCAGCATATGACGGCGTCGATGAGCCTGACACGTGTGAGCCTTGATATCAGCAACGGTGCCGCGCTGGCATGGCTTTATGAGCATGGCGAGGTTCTGGAACGTCTGGACCAGGAAACCGAGATCACACTCGATGTCCGATTGTTCGAACAGGACCGGTCACGCTTTGGCCAACTCTACCCGGATTGCCTTGTATCTGCCTGAAATCCTCCTGATAGTGGATTGAGGGAGGATAACGGTCTCTCCCAGGGAGGAACGATTGAGCGAGGGTGAGGCGATCATGACACCGGTGCGGACACGCACCGTGACGCGAGCGGTGCTGGAGGATCTGTCCGTGATCGCCCGTGATGCGGCGACACGGATCATCATGCCCCGTTTTGGTCGTCTGTCCGAAGCTGACATACGTACGAAATCGTCCCCATCCGATCTGGTGACGATTGCGGACATCCTCTCGGAAGAATTTATTGCGGGGGAGCTGGCGCGCCTGTTGCCAGAGGCTGTCCTGATTGGCGAAGAGCGATGCTGCACCCAACCGGCCCTGATCGAAGAAGCCGGTAGAGCCCCGCTAAGTGTGACCATCGATCCTATCGATGGCACAGCCAATTATGCCGCCGGCTTGCCGGTTTTTGGCGTGATGATGGCGGTTCTCGAGCACGGCGTGCCGGTTGCGAGTGTCATTCATGACCCTGTCACAGGCAGTTCTGCCCTTGCCCTGATGGGTGAGGGCGCCTGGACGGAGGACCCTTGTGGGGCAACCCGTCCCATGCGGGCGGCACGGCCTTTTTCCCGTATTGAGGATGTAACCGGAAAAATTGCCTGGCGTACGCTGCCCATGGGTGACACAGAGCGCGCCGACCAGGCGCTGCGTTCCATGACCGGTTTATGGGATTTGCGCTGCGCCGCGCATGAATATCGCCTGGTGGCAGGGGGGCACGGGCATGTGTTGGCTTATAGTCGCACATGTCTGTGGGATCATTGCCCGGGTTGGCTGCTTATGCTTGAAGCAGGGGCTTATGGTGCGCGTTTGAACGATGTGCCTTACCATCCTGCGGTGCCGGGAAGGGGCCTGCTTTACGCGCCCGACCGAGCGTCCTGGCAAATGGTCCGTGACGCCTTGGCCTTGTCCTGCTGATCCTGCTTCAAGTATCTGTGTAAGCAGAAACTGCCTTTACCAGATTGCGTTCATTATTCGTAAACACAGGAGAGGTTTTATGGCCGTTCAGGACCCAGTACTTTATGCAGTCTGCGATGGAGAAAAGGCACGCTTTCTGCGCTATGATGGCCAGCAGATGCGTACAATCCAGCGTTTTGGAGCCCACGACAAGGCAACGGACGCAGCGGGTGATGTCGCTTCGATAAAAGAGCCGCGTTCGGATCCGAAAGTGCAGGTCAAGGAGCGGTTCGCCAGACAGATTGCAGATGAAATCGAGACGGCACTGAACGACAACCCTGCCCTCGAGGGGCTCGTGCTTGCGGCGGCACCCCACGTGCTTCACGACATACGCGAGCATCTGTCGAAAGCGACCAGCAAGAAGTTGATCAAGAGTGAGAGCAAGGATCTGACGAATATCCCCGATCAGGATCTTCTGTCACATTTCGACCGCCCCGCGACTGGCTGGCCAAAACCCTGAGCCAGGTTTTGGTTCCCTTGAGGGGTGCAGGACTTTTCTCAAACGCCCGGCTTGGTGTGCCGGGCGTTTTGCATAAACAGCAAAGATTTAAAGATCAGCTAAAGACTGACGGTATGGAAAATTCTTCCCATTCGAGTTTGACAGGACGATCCAGTTCATAGTGGCCTGTAGGATGAGAGCGGAGGTACCCTAGCCGGGAACGTATGTGGTAGTGATGATTGCGCGCGCTTTTCTCAAGCGTAAATCCGCAGTCACGTGGCACGTCTGACGTAAGTATCTTCCCGTCCTGCTCATAAAGATAGGTCGCTTCCATGCCGGTTGTGATTTGCATCAGATAATATCCGCCGGACTTGCGTATCTCCACCTCCGGACAGTTGGGTGTAGGCCCAAACAGATCTCGACCAGAAAATTCTCTCGTAATGAAATCGTAACATAAAAGGTGACCGTGAAATCCTAGGGGTGCGCGAGTAAACTGTCGCAACGCGGCACTGGCCAAAATATTTCGGTCGAGTTCCTTACTATATCTTGCCTGCAGAAACGGTAGACTGAGACAAAGGCAGGCTTCCTCGAACTTGCCTTTCTCAGAAAATCGATGCGATAGGCGCGCCATATCCAAAGTTCTTCCCAAAACCGGTTGCATATTTCCATGCATTAAAGATCTGTTGGATAATATCGCGCTTAGAGCTCTCTCTGGATGGTAATGAATATTACGCAGGAGTAAAGTGTTAAGGGTCGAGGAACTCGTTTTACGTTCCTTTGCATAGACCGCTTTTATCTCCTGATCGGAACCGTACGCGAGCGTTCGGATCATGCGCCCGAATTTCGCGCTGCCTTGTATTGTCAGATGTACGTCGTGCTGGGAATAGAAACTCTGGAGCAATGTTACATTGCAAGAAGCGAGCTTTTCTTCGATTAGTCGTGCGTGTGGTCGGGATCATAAACGATGAAAACGCGGCCAGATACGTTCTTCGGGTCGATTTTCATTCCCTTCATGCGTTTGCAGAAATATTTGTCGACATGGGCTTGTTCAATATTACATATATCTGGATCGAGCGAATATTTCGGGCACATCGAAAAACTGTCTTTGCGCCAATTCGACGGGACCAATTGAGAGCTGGGTGGCCACCCATAGAGTAAGCAAAAACAATACGATTATTTATGCCATGCAATTTATTATTTATTATTGTGATAACATCATCAACTTCGTTGAATATATACCATTTCGAATATTTTGCTGTTACACCAATACTTTTACATTATTAAATCGCAACGGTTTTTCAGCGAAAAAATTACTGGTCGCGTGCTGGCATTGTTCGGCGGGCTCAAAGGTAATTACCGCATAATCGGAATCACCAGCTATTTCGTGGACGACCAGATCGTCACCTTCGAAGATAACAGCCATTACGCCTTTCCCCTGATAACAAGCCTTAACGAGGTACAGATCTATAAGGAAAAATAAAGTAATATAACGTTTCCATCATACAAACGATTCCGATAAAATACTATGTATCGCGTATATTAACAGACTATATATCGTGTTGAACAACAAATATTTTATTATCTCAAATATGAGAAATAAATCTCAGATCCATACACAATAGTCTCTCTGAGGAAGAGAGCAGGAAAAAAGCGCACGCTGCGTTTGTCGCTGGGTCGGGAAGACGATAACGACGATCTCTGGTCGAAACTCGGTAACATTGCCCGCAACGTTGCGGCGCACATCGCAGGTTGAACCGATCGCGATGTGCGCAGAGAGCGTCAGCCCAGGAGTGGTTCGTCCGAGCCAAAAAATTCGTGGTGCAACTGCGCGCCTGGGACGCCGAGTTGGCGCAGGCCGCCAATCAGGTCACGTTGAAAGCCTCTGGGACCACAGACGAAAACATGCGTGTCGGCGCCCATCTGGTCGAAAATCCACTGGGCCGAGATATGCCCTTTATGGCTTGGCACTGGCAGGTTGTTGCCTTCGCCCGAACTGCTGAACAGATCGATCCGGCAAGCTTCCGGTTTGGTCGCGGCGTCAACGAAGGTAGATTTGAAGGCCATGCGGGCAAAATCGTGATCACCGTGTACCAGTCGTATTGCTGGACTGCTTTTGCGGTCGCCTGCCGCCAGGATCATGCTCATGAAGGGCGTGATACCAATTCCCGCGCTGACCAGAATGACAGGCGACGTGCCGCTTCGGGCGAGTGTGAAGTCTCCGGCGGGCGGCGCCACATCGAGTGCGTCACCCTCCTTGAGCACGTCGTGGAACCAGCGCGATACCTTGCCCAAGGGGTCACGCTTGACCGAAATCCTGTAAGCGCTCGAATCGGGCGCGCTTGAAATGCTGTAACTGCGCCGCGTGGAAAGGCCATCACGGTCCAAGCGGAATGTCAGGAACTGGCCGGGCTCATGGCGCAGAACCGGCTTGCCATCCACAGGTACCAGCCAGAAAGAGGCAACGGCATCACTCTCTTTCGTTTTGGAGGCAACCCGGAACGTGCGCCATTCGCGCCATCCACCGGGCAGCGCCGCGCGCTCAGCGTAAATCCTGGCTTCCCGATCAATCAGCACATCGGCGAGAAACCGGTATGCATCTGCCCAGGCGTCGATAATCTCGGGAGTCGCAGCATCACCCAGCACTGTCTTGATCGCGCCCAGAAGCGCCCTGCCTACCACGGGGTATTGCTCGGGTTTGACCATAACGGCGACATGACGCTCGGTGATAAGACTGAGCGCGGCCTCCAGCCTTTCAGGGTGTTCGATATGCCGTGCATAGGCCAGAACCGCTGCCGCTAATGCGTGGGGCTGACGACCATTGGCCTGATCGGTCTGATTGAACATGGCTGCAATCGCAGGATCGCGCATCAGAGCGCCATACATGGTCTTGGTGATCTCTACACCATGGGCCTCCAAAGCGGGGATTGTCGCCTTGACGATACCAGCAGTGCCGGATTTGAGCGGTGTGATCATCCTTCGACTCCTAAAAGATGCAAATAACATACATCTTTTAGGGTGAATGCACTTAACATGTAAATATGATATATCTTCAAATATGCGCCTGACCCTTCATACCGATTATGCCCTGCGCACCCTGTTCTACCTCGCCCTCAATCCTGATCGCCGTGTGTCGATTCATGAGATTGCCCAGCGCTACGACATTTCCGAGAATCATCTCGTGAAGATTGTGCACCGGCTGGGGCAGGGAGGGTTCGTTACGACCATGCGTGGGCGTGGAGGCGGCCTCGTGCTTGGCCGCCCTGCTGAAGAGATCAATATCGGAGCGCTTGTGCGCTTTACCGAGGAGGATATGGCCCTCGTCGCCTGCTTTCAGACGGGCCAGACCTGTCTTCTCACCGGCGTCTGCCGCTTGCAGGGGGTGCTGGGCGAGGCGCTAGAAGCATTCATGGCCGTGCTGGATCGGCAAAGCCTTGCCGATCTTGTTGCGTCGCCAGAGCGGGAGGCTCTGGCGAAACGCCTCCACGGTTCACATTGAAAGAAGGGGCTCGTCTGACTGCTCGGCGATAAGACCATGACGCCGGCTATGCAGCCCCTCGACGCGAACGGTGATCGATCTGCCTTGGAGCTTGCTGACGATTTTCTCCAGAATATCGACCGATGTGATATCCCAGAATGTCGCATCGGCGAGATTGATTTCGACCACCGGTGCCTTTGTCTGGAAGTCGATCGCATCGTACAGCATGTCAGCCGAGGCGAAGAACACCTGGCCGTGTACCAGATACAGATCAGCTTCAGCCGATTGCCGGGTTTCGACACGCAGCATACCCATGGCCCGCCAGGCAAAGAAAACGCCGCTCAGCAGCACGCCAACCGCCACGCCAGCCGCGAGATCATGCGTGGTGACTGTGACAATCACGGTGATGATCATGACCAGGCTGGAAAGCTTGGGGTGACGCATGAGATCACGCAGCGAGCCCCATGCGAATGTGCTGACTGACACCATGATCATGATGGCAACAAGCGCTGCCATGGGAACACGCGCAACATAGCTGTGCAGGAGGACCATCAGGATCAGCAGGAAGGCACCTGCCGTGAAGGTGGAGAGTCGTCCGCGGCCGCCATAACGAAGGTTGCCGACCGTCTGGCCGATCATGCCGCAGCCTGCGATGCCACCAAAAAGTCCGACCAGTATATTGGAAATGCCGAGCCCGGTGCATTCCATACGCGGTGCGCCGTGGGTATCTGTGTGGTCATCCACCACACCCGCGGTCATGAGGGATTCAAGCAGACCCACCGAGGCCATCGCCAGTGCGTAGGGCATGACAATCTCGAATGTCTCGAGCGTAAGGGGGACATGCGGCAGTATAAAGCCAGGCAGGCCGGTAGGCAGGGCGCCAAGATCAGCCACCACATGCACAGGCATCGGGTACCAGATGGTGATGAGTGTCAGGACGACGATACAGATCAGGGGGGAGGGGATGGCCGTTGTCAGCTTCGGTAGCAGGTAGATGATGGTAAGACCAAGCGCGATCAAGGCATAGGTGTGCCATGTCACATGCAGCATCTGCGGCACCTGCGCCGAGAAAATCAGGATGGCCAGCGCATTGACGAAGCCGGTCTGCACCTCTTTCGAGACGAAGCGCATGAGCACATGCAGTTTCAGCAGGCCGAATACGATCTGCATGGCGCCCGCGACCAGCGTGGCCAGAAACAGATACTGGATACCGTGATGATGCACGAGCGCTGCGGCAACAAGCGCCACCGAACCGGCAGCGCCGGAAATCATGCCTGGTCGGCCGCCTGTAATGGCAATCGCGACGCTGATGACAAATGACGCGTAGAGCGAGACAGCCGGCGAAACACCAGCAATGTATGAAAAGGCAATGACCTCGGGAATGAGCGCAAATGTGCCCACCATGCCAGCCAGCACCTCGCGCAGCGGGCTGAAAGCCCACTGTGCGCGATAAGTCGAGAGGTTCAAGGGACGATTCCTTTCGTCGGTCAAAGATCAGCAGGGTCTCGTCGTATTCCGGCCCGACGCGGCAATGATGTGCAGAACCTAGAAAGAGCCGTCTCCCTTAGCAAGGGGGGCTGTCTGGAATACGTGTCCGGGATTGCGAGTTATGCTGCCCTGATTGGTATCGATCAGCAGAAAGGCAATCGTGCTTCGTGTGTAGCGCGCCTCGGCGGGTGTTGAGGGACAGAGCAACATATCCGGGAGGCATCGCCAGCCAGAACAGGTCGATGGCCGGTTTCCTCTCGGGGTGGAAAAGAATCTCGATAAAGGGACTAGACGACAGCCCTGCATTTCTCTAAATCGGGCGTCGCTGTGTGGCGGATGTAGCTCAGTTGGTAGAGCGCCGGTTTGTGGTACCGGTGGTCGCGGGTTCGAGTCCCGTCATTCGCCCCAGCATTTTCCACAAAATATGATCATAAGAAGCATCGTGAGTGCTCTTGCGTCTCATGTCTGCGCTCTGCTGTACGGTGGTTTCATGCAGTTTGCCGGACTACCCGGTGGTATGCAGAGCATCGAGTAGTCACCGCACCTGAATGTCGGCTCTTTCGAAAACCTGGCACATGATCGTGCATGCCAGGCTAATTTTGCGGATCAAGGGCGCGCGTACACATCCTCAAGACGAATGATATCGTCCTCACCAAGATAAGGGCCGGACTGCACTTCGATCAGTGTCAGCGGGATCCGGCCTGGGTTGGCAAGACGATGGGTGCATCCAAGTGGCAGATAGATGCTCTCGTTTTCTCTTACAATAATCTCATCGCTGTCGCGTGTGACGACGGCCGTACCGGCAACCACCACCCAATGTTCGGCACGGTGAAAGTGCTTTTGCAGGGAGAGGGTATGACCGGGGTCGACATGGATCCGCTTCACCTGAAAACGGTCGCCCTGGATCAAACTTTCATAAAAGCCCCAGGGGCGGTACATCCGGTTATGCGACAGGGCTTCGGCACGGCCTGCCTTGCTCAGGCGGGCGACCATTTTCTTGACATCCTGCGCCCGGTCCCGATGCGACACCATCACGGCGTCTTCTGTCGCGACCACAACAAGATCATCCAGCCCCATAACCGTTGTCACCGGCCCATCGGAGCGGACGTAGCAATTGCGTGTGCCGTCCAGGAACACATCGCCTGACGTCACATTGCCATCGTCGTCCTTGGGGCTGATTTCCCATAGGGCATCCCAGCTGCCGATATCAGACCAGCCAAAACGTGCCGGCACGACGGCGGCATGAGAGGTGCGTTCAGCGACCGCGTAGTCGATGGAGATATCGGGCGAGCGGTTGAATGCTTCAGGGTCGAGGCGTTCGAAGTCGAGATCGGATTTACGGCCTGCAACGGCCTGTTCGACATGGGCGTGAATATCAGGCTCGAAGGTGCTGATTTCGCGCAGAAGGATATCGGCACGCGCGACGAACATGCCTGAGTTCCATGAATAGCGCTGATCCTGAACGAGCCGTGTCGCTGTTGCCAGATCGGGTTTTTCCATGAAGCGCGCGACACTGAAGGCGCCCGATACGTCTGCCAGGGCATCACCGCGTTCGATATAGCCATAGCCGGTTTCGGGTTTGGTCGGCTCGACGCCAAATATCGTGACATAGCCCTTTTCTGCGGTCTCTGCGGCGATGGCCAGTGTCGAGAAAAGGGCGTCCATATCGGTGATGGCGGCATCCGCAGCCATGACCCAGAGAATGGCGTCTGGCATGTGCTCAGCGACGAGAAAAGCTGCCGCGGCAATAGCCGGGGCCGAATTTCGCGCCGAGGGCTCGAGCACGATTCTGGCGTTATCAATTCCGATCGCTCGCAACTGTTCGGCAAGGATGAAGCGATGTGACTCGTTGCACACAACAATAGGCGCTTCCAGCCCGGCAGCCATGCCACGCATGGCGGTTTCCTGCAGCAGGGTCTTGTCTGTAAGGAGCGGCCAGAACTGTTTGGGGAAGCTGCTGCGGGACACCGGCCAGAGGCGACTCCCTGAGCCACCGGAGAGGATGACAGGAACAATGCGATGAGGGGTCGTCAGGGATGAAGAAGGCAAGACTCGATCCAGTTGAAATTGCTCTGGAGACTGGGCTGCGGCGGGGCCGCCCGGGCGACACTCTGATGCAGGATTTCCAGAGCCTTGCGGGCTGTCCGTTGCGCCGACCCTAATCCCTAATGGTCAGTCGCGCCAAGAGGTGGCAAGCGTGAGAGCGGTTGCGAGAAGAAGGCGGGCCTGTGTCTGGGTGGCAGCCTCGGCATAAAGCCGTAGTTCTGGCGCATTGCCTGAGGGACGGAAATGCACGACATCCTGCGACGCGAAGGTCAGGCGTAGGCCATCCGTCTCATCGATGTGAACGATGTCACCACAAAGAGCCGCGAAGGCGGGCAGATGCCGGTGGGTGGCCAGTGAGTCGCGCAGGGCCGCGATGGCCTCAAGGCTGCGGTCGGTTGCCAGTGGTGTGATCCGGTCGCTCAACGTGTAGCGCTGAGGCAACGTCGCGGCCAGAGCCGCAAGATCATCCCCGTGGTCGCGCGCAGCCATGAGGGCGCAGAGCATCGGGAGAACCGCATCACGTGTTGGCAGAGCGGCAAGCGCGCCGCCGGGAGCTGTGGCCGTAGGGCGCATGACCGGTGTGGCGAGGAGGAACCCTCCATTGGCCTCATAGCCCACGGAGGGAGCCAGCCCCGATTGCGCGGCTTGCGTCATGGCGGCAACGACATAGGGTGAGCCAATGCGTGTGCGGTGGATCGCGCGAGCAAACCCGGCTTTTTCAAGGGCGGTATTGCTGTTGATGGGTGTGGCAACGGCCTGGGCCCCGAGATAACGGGCGGCGAGAATGCCGAGGATATCGCCACGGAGCCATTGGCCCTGTCGATCCGCAATGAGGGGCCGGTCGGAATCGCCGTCTGTCGTCAGAAGGGCATCGTAAGCCCCTGTCGCTGCCCAGGTGCTGGCCAGAGCGACGTCCTCGGGGCGAACCGCTTCGGTGTCGACCGGCATGAATGTTTCCGACCGGGCCAGCGGCGTCACCCTGGCCCCCAGGGCATCGAGCACGCTGATAAGGCAATCTCTTCCCACGGCGGAATGCTGATAGATGCCAAGGCGAAGGCCCCGCAGCGCATCGGCCCCGAAGAAATCGCGATATCGGGCGATATACGGCGTCAGAACATCAATGGGGTCCGGTAACGTGAAACTTTGGACGAGGGCACCATGGTCGTCGAAAAGTCCGGCAGGGAGCACAACACTTTGCTCCCGCATCCCGGGCTCGTCTTCTTTCAGAAATTCCCCTCGTGCACGGTTGAATTTTATACCGTTGCGATCAGCCGGAATATGGCTGCCTGTCACCATCAAGGACGGTATGCCGCGTGCATAGGCATGAAGGCAAAGAGCAGGTGTCGGCACATAGCCGCAAAAGACCGGCACACCGCCTGCATGCTCAATGGCGGCCGCGCAGGCGGAGAGGATGCGCGGCGTGCTGGGACGCAGATCGCCCGCCAGGGCAACCGGGCAGCCCGGCATGAACTCGCCCAGTGTGCCGAGATGCTGCAGATATCCGAGTACATAGGCAAAACACACGTCATCGCGCATGGCTGAAACAAGGCCACGCGCACCGCTCGTGCCGAAACCGACGCCCGAGCGGGTCATCCAGGCGCCGATTGTGAAGGCGTCAGCCATGGGCGTGCTGCTCCTGCCGTCCGGGTCCGGGCCTAGACGCGCCCATAGCCGAAGCTGTTGCGCGCGCGGGGCGCCAGACGGCAGCATTTCCATCCCCCCTCACCCATATCCGGCGTGTTCTGGTCGGTTGCGGGGGTGAGGTAACCATTGGGCAGCAGCACGTAGTGGGTGATGTGCAGCTCTGGCCCCTTGAGGAAGACATTGCGCCAGATCTTGCCGTCCACCGTATATTCCCTGAGCGTCCATGTGCCATCGAGCGTATCGGCCCGGTTGAACATCATGTCTTCTGCCCAGAATGACTGGCGATGCAGACGATATCGGCCGGATGTCGCGGTTGGGGCGCCATCCAGAACCAGCTCGATCGAGATATTGCCCTGCGGCGTAGGAAGTGGGTTGAACCCGTACCAGTCACCGAAAACCGGCCCTGTCGGGTCGGTGCAGCCCGCCAGTGTGGTGCATGACACCATCGCCAGCATCAGGCAGCCGAGGCGGGACAGGCTTTTCAGGGCGCGGGGTACGGGCTGGGGCATTGGGCGGGTCATGGGCGCATTCCAGAGGAGAAAGGGGCCTGTTCGGAGGCGGGGGAGAAGAGACGGGACAGCCCGACCTCGAGCGGAACTGGCGTTATGCCCAGCCGGTCCTGCATGGGCTGGACGGGAAAAGCCTTGTCCTCGAGTAGGCGTCGTATCTCGGCGCGCCCTATGGTGGGAAAGCCTGGCAGCTTCGCTGCGAGGGGAGCGAGGGCCTCGAGCAAGGGGCCGGGCAGGGGCAGAAAGAGCCGACGCCCCAAACCGGCAGCCTTGAGGATCGCCTCGATGAATTGCCGGTAGGTGACGGCCTCGGGGCCGGCAATGACGAGCGATTCAGGGCCGGTCAGCCTGCCTGTTTCGGCCAGTTCCAGCGCGGCAAGAACCGCGCGTGTCACGTCATCCTGATAGATAGGCTGCACCAGAGAGCGCCCGCCATTGGGCAAGGGAATGACAGGCAGGCGCTTCAGCAGGCTGGCCAGGCGCTGCACGTTGTCCTCACCCTGTGCACCATAGATCATGGTCGGATGCAGGATCATGCCTTTGCGCCCTGACGCCAGCAGGGCAGATTCGCCAGCCAGTACCCCATTGCCATGCGCGTCCGGCCAGCGCGTGAATTTTCGTGTGCTGCCAAGGGCAATCAGGCTGGCAGTGGCCGGTGCGGCGGCAAGAATGGCAGGAATGAAGCGGGCATGGGCAGTCGAGACGATCCGCACAGCCCCCTCAAGAGCCGTGGCAAGGCTGGTGGCGTCGTTCAGATCGGCCATGCGCGCCGTACGACGTTGGGCGCTTTCGAGTTTTTTCGGGGACCGTATGACGGCAATCACCGTGTCGCCCTGCGCGGCAAGCGCCCGGGCGATAGCGGTGCCGGAGCGACCACTGGCCCCTATCAGATGGATGGGTGACGCCATGTTCAGTGCAGCGTCGTGGAAAGGACGGGCGGTGATGACCAGGCCCGTGCCATGGCAGGATCCTGCGATAGCGGCTTGATCATTCTGATCATGCTCGAATTATCGAGAGGTACTGGCGGTCGGAAGGAGAGCGTCAGGCTTTTCCCTGTAGGGGACTGCACGAATTCGGGGACCGCACTCAGCCCCGGGACCTTCTGTACGACGAAGGCCAGTGACATGAGGAGCGTCGGTTTGAGATCCTCAAGGGTCATGTTGCGCTGGGCGGCGATGCGGGTCAGGAGCGCATCGAGATTGCCCCCCTCATCCGTGTAGGTCAGATCGGTCGAGACGAGGGCGGGCAGATGCTCCGCATCGTAATTCTCGAGATTGTTCATGGCGAGCCGGGCATTGACCGTGAAGGATTTCGGGGTGGTGGCCGTCAGACCGATCATTCCCGCACGCGTGGTCGTGTTGAAGGACATGGTCTGGTTGACCGTGTTGATGTGGATGACCGGGGGCAGGACAAGGGAGAGGGGAAACGCAGGGCTGATCTTGAGAGAGGAATTACGCGTCTCTCCCCGTGTTTCGATCGTCTCGCCTTCTTTCCAGCGGCGCATGTCGCTGGTCTCCGATGTCAGTTGCAGGTTAAGGAATGAGAAGGACAGACCCTTGGTTTCGGTTCTTGCAGGGGTTTCCAGCGCATCGGACAAAAGCGCGACGTGAGCCGGCAGGGTGCCGCCCCTGAATTGCTCCGCCCAACCGACATAACGGGCGTAGCGTATGCCGCTCTCATGCATGTCGGTAATATCAAGGCTGACGGGTGCGGTTGCCTGGTGGGTGCTACGGGACAACAGGCCAGCCACCATGCTGTCTTTCGCGCAAAGCACATGACCTTCATGAAGGCTTCCGGCATTGCCATCATCATGGCCGTAATTATCGAGAGAGGCGTAGCCCATCGTAAACGTGCAACCGCTCGATGCGGTCAAGGCAATGTCATGGATCTGACCATGACGAAAATGAATCTGCGAGGCCGGCGGCAGGGTGACGATATCGCGTTTCTCGCGGCTGAAGGGCGGTAGCAGAAGCTTCTTGAGCGTCACTTCGCCAATGGTACCGCTCACAGGCCCCTGAACTGTCACATGATCAGCATGGATCTGTGAAAAGCTCAGCCCCGTTGCAAGATAACCCGTAGGGTTGTTGATGGTGAGATGTCTTGCCGCGAGGACAATATCGCCGCGGATGAAGCGGGCATTCTCGAAACCGGCACCGCGTGCGAGAAAGCGCGGATAGGCCTGATCATATTCGAAACGTGAGTCGGGTGGCAGGTTGGCACGCAGGCTGGCAAGGGCGCGTTGCAACTCAGCCTTGGATTCGTGGCGTACCCCGATAGCACCCAGACCGATGACAACAAGGCACAGGCCTGCGGCAAGCAAGGGTCTTTTCACGTCAGATCATCCTCTTGAAACGGCCTCAATCGACTGGCTGCATGTTAGTCCGGCTTTGCGACAGGGACAATCTCAGGCATTTTTCATGCGGTATCATGATACCGTTATACAAAAAATGGCGGAAAACAGCCATTTTTTGTATGGTAGCATGAGTCGAAAAAGCTTGACCTGCGAGCGGGCGCGCCCCATAAGTCGCCCCCAATACCAACACATGTTGCTGGATCAGTCAGAATCATGAAGACCACACTTTCGTTGAAGCCTGCAGAGGTGACGAAAGGCTGGACCCTGATCGACGCCGAAGGGCTCGTTCTTGGCCGCCTCGCCACCATCATCGCGACCCGCCTGCGCGGCAAGCACAAGCCCCAGTACACCCCGCATGTCGATTGCGGCGACAACATCGTCGTGATCAACGCCGAGAAGATCGTCCTGACCGGCAACAAGGTGGGCCAGAAGCTGTTCCACTACCACACGGGTCATCCCGGTGGCATCAAGGAGCGCACCATCACGCAGCGCCTCGAGGGCAAGAACCCCGGCAGCGTGATCGAGAAGGCAGTCGAGCGTATGATCACGCGCGGCCCGCTGCAGCGCGCCCAGATGAAGCATCTGTATGTCTATGCCGGTGACAAGCACCCGCATGAAGGCCAGCAGCCGGTCAAGCTGGATGTTGCGTCCATGAACCGCAAGAACACCCTCAATGTGATCGAGGCCTGAGAGATATGTCTGAAACTCAAGAGCGCACAGGTACGCTTCAGGACCTCGCCGGTATCGCTCCTGCCACGCAGGCTGCTCCGGTTCACGAAGTCAAGCGCGATGCACAGGGCCGTTCCTATGCAACGGGTCGTCGCAAGGACGCCACGGCACGCGTATGGGTCAAGCCGGGCAAGGGTGACATCATCGTCAATGGCCGTCCGGTCACGACGTACTTCGCCCGTCCGGTTCTGCGCATGCTGATCACGCAGCCCTTCCTGCTGACGGATCGCTACAACCAGTTCGACGTGTATTGCACGGTCAAGGGCGGCGGTCTGTCCGGCCAGGCTGGTGCAGTGCGTCACGGTATCTCGCGCGCCCTGACCCATTATGACCCCGCTCTGCGTGGCATTCTGAAGGTTGCAGGCTTCCTGACCCGCGACAGCCGCGTTGTCGAGCGCAAGAAGTACGGTCGCGCCAAGGCTCGTCGTTCGTTCCAGTTCTCGAAGCGCTGATACTTCGGGGCTTCGGCCCCGCAGGGATCGACCCGTTTGTGCGGGACGTTTTGGAAAAACCCGCTCTCGCAAGAGGGCGGGTTTTTTTGTGTCAAAAGACCAAGCTGCGCCGATACGGCGCAAAGGTCCCATACAGGCTGGCTCGGCCGTACTGCGGGGTAAAGGGGAGCAGTAATTTCCCCCGGACAGCGCTGGAAGATGAGGCCGCCGCGCACGATATGCGTTCGGATCCTGTTTTCATCCGCATACCTCTCGCATTGGCACTACCCGTCGCAAGTCGATGCCTCCGGATAAATGAACCTGGCTTTCTGGATGTTTGGGTATCTAGCCCTAGGATCTGACACCCCTGCCAACGAGGAACAGCGAGGGGCGTATCTCAGGTGACCCATTGCCGTCATTGCGTCGGCAGCGTTCCGAACAATAACGCACCTGATCCCAGTCACGAGCCCATTTCTTGCGCCAGGAGAAATGGCGGTGGCACATGGGGCATATTTTCTGAGGCAGATCTGCCTTGTCTGGCCGGGGTGGAATGCGCCCCTTTCCGCGGGCCATGACATTTTTCCTTCGATGAGCGATTCATCAGAACGCCCGAAAGCGTGCAGGTTTTCGTGCCGTTGCGTGACGATCGTTTCATGAAACCCGATCCCGTCTCCGGACGCTTGCCCAGCCATGTGAGCTCGAAGCACTGGCGGTATCCTGTATGCCGCCTCATCCGGAGGAACGGCCCTTGCCCAAAATTACTGCCAGTGACGGAACGACCCTTCATTACGAGGAGCAGGGCAGCGGGCGCCCGCTGATCATGATTCATGGCTGGACATTTTCAGGCCGGTTCTTCCATCGCAATATTCCGGCATTGGCAAAGAAAGCCCGCGTCATCACACTCGACCTGCGCGGGCATGGCGAGTCTGGCAAGCCGGACCACTCCTACCGTATCGCCCGCCTCGCGGCGGATCTGCGCGACCTGATCGCGCAGCTTGACCTTGATGATGTAACAGTTCTGGGCTGGTCCATCGGCTGCCCGATTATCTGGTCTTATCTTGAGCTATTCGGCAAGGCGCATCTGCGTGACGCCATCTTTGTGCAGCAAACGCCGCGTCAGTATTTCTCTGCTGAATGGAAATACGGTCATGCTGCGTGTTACGATCAGGCCGGACTGGCTGAAACCATCCAGAAACTGACCCTGACGCCAGAGGCATTCGACCAGCAGAATCTTGCCGATTGTCTGGCCACCACACTGTCGCATGACGAGCGCACCATGCTCCTGGCCGAAATGGCCAAAAGCCCTGCTCATGCCCGCGCCGCAATGATGGCGGACCATACAGTGCATGACTGGCGAGACCTTTTGCCCCATATCGATCTACCTGCCCTGATGATGGTCGCCCGCAAGGACGCCGTACTCGTGCCTGAAGGCCCTGCCTGGGTGGCGGAAAACATGCCGAAATGCGACGTGCTCCATTTCGAGAACAGCTCCCACATGCTCTTCATCGATGAAACAGCGAAATTCAATCAGGCCGTGCTGGAGTTTCTTGACCGATGAGCCCTTTCCCTTTCGCATTCGGCATGAATCAATTCACCACCCAGCCGTGGTCATTCGAACAGGATGTCGAGCATTATGCCCGCCTCGGCGTGCAGGCGATCGAGATCTGCGAAGCCAAGCTCGATGCGGATAACGCCCCCCGACAAATGGAAATGGCGAAGGAGGCCGGACTTGCCATCAGTGCGGTGCAACCGGCCATCCGCACGTTTTTCGGTAGTCAGATGGCACCCGAGCCACAGGCTACCCAGGCGCGTGTGACGGCTTTTGCGGAAAGCCTGAAGCGCCTTGCACCCTATGCCGAGGGCGCGTCGTTTGTCATGAATACCGGCGCACCACCCAAAGGCGATATGCAACGCTGCCTGGACGAGACGCAAAAACATCTGCGCACTCTCGCTCTGCTTGCGGCCGATCTGGGAGTCAAACTGGCCATCGAGCCACTCAACCCTGTCTCGATCAATGTCGAGACGGCCATCTGGACCATTGATCAGGCATTGGATGTCATCGAGGCCGTTGGGCATCCCTCATGCGGGCTCTGCCTGGATTACTGGAATATCTGGCAGCAGCCCGATTGTGCTGGAGCAATCAGACGGGCAGGCACGGCAATCCTTGTTGTGCAGGCCAGCGACTGGCGCACGCCCCGTTCCGGTATGGACCGTCTCATTCCCGGGGAGGGGGCCATTCCGCTTGGGGCACTGATGAAGGCAACCTACGATGCTGGCTATCGGGGCGCCTGCACAGTCGAAATTTTCTCTTCCGGCGTTGAAGACAGCCTCTACGACCGTGATCTGGAAGCGGTGATCCGGGAGAGCCATGAGGGGCTAATCACGGCATGGGCAGACGCCTGATCTGTCGGGGAACGTCACCTGTTTTCAGCGCTGCCATTATGGTGCCGCAGACAGGGCTTTTCGTTCGCTATAGCGGTCAACGAGATAATCGGCTCGGTCACGGGTCAGCAGGGTGAACTTGACGAGTTCATCCATGACATCAACCAGCCGGTCATGGAATGACGAGGGGATCATCCGGTCATTCTCGTCGAACTGTTTATAGGCCATGGGAACGCTGGATTGATTGGGTATGGTGATCATGCGCATCCAGCGGCCCAGAATGTGCAGGGCATTGACTGTGTTGAAGCTCTGCGAACCGCCGCAAACCTGCATGACGGCGAGTGTTCGTCCCTGGGTCGGGCGTATGGAACCGGTTTCGAGCGGGAGCCAGTCAATCTGGTTCTTGAAAACAGCCGTCAATGTGCCGTGGCGTTCGGGGCTGCACCAGACCTGACCTTCCGACCACAGGGACAGGCGGCGCAATTCCTGCACCTTCGGATGGTCATCCGTCACGGAATCGACCATCGGCAGATCTGCTGGATCGAAAATCCGCGTTTCCGCCCCGAGCGCCTCCAGAATACGGGAGGCCTCGATCACGAGTAACCGGCTGAACGAGCGTGGGCGCAGCGAACCGTAAAGCAGCAGGATGCGCGGCCGGTGCGTAGCGCCGATACGAGGCTCAAGCCTGTCCTAGTCGATAGGATGAAGATGGCGGGGATCGTAGAGCGGTGCATCCGGCATGTAGGGGCGTCCTTTACTATGTCCATCAGGCACAGGCGTTCAGCTTTTTGGCTTTGCACCCATCGTGCAGAGATGCAGCCCGGACAAGATTGGCGAGGCGAGATCAGGGCGGTCCGTGCAACATTCTGACAGCAGAAACGCCATCAGCTCTGCAAGCTGCCCCACGGCTGCCCGGTAAATGACCGCCCGGCTCCGGCGCTCTGAGGTAAGGAGCTCCGCACGCTGCAAAATGGCCAGGTGGGTCGATATCGTGTTCTGTGGTTGCTCAAGTTGGGTCGCAATTTCGCCGACACGCAGGCCGTCCGGCTCGTGACGCACGAGCAGACGTATGATCTTCAGGCGTGTAGCCTGTGACAGCGCAGCGAAAGCTGCGAGGGCCTCTGACGTTTCCATATATCTAGATTAACTGATATATTTCGGTGGCACAATGCCGAGTGAGGATCCGACCGGTCAAACTCGCGTGTGCCGGGGCATGGCGCGAAAAGCGCAGCATGCCCGCGGAGAAAATTAGCCGTTGATGATCGTTCCGCCATTCACATGCAGCGTCTGGCCTGTCACGAAGGATGAGTCAGCGCTCGCCAGATAGACATAGGCCGGCCCGAGCTCAGCCGGGTCGCCGCATCGGTCCATCGGCACGGAATTGGCCAACCCGGAGACTTCCTGCGGGTCGACAGGTCCCCAGCTTGCCGGCTGAAGCGGTGTCCAGACCGGTCCTGGCGCGACCGCATTGACCCTTATGCCCTTCGAAACGAGTTCGAGTGCCAGAGCGCGGGTGAAACCCATCTCGGCGGCCTTCGTCGTGGAATAGGCCAGCAATCCTGCACTGCCGCGATAGGCATTGATGGACGAGGTATTGATGATGGCGCTGCCTCCGCCCAAATGGGCCAGGGCCGCGCGCGTCAGATAGAAATAGCCGTTGATGTTGGTGTCCATATGACGCTGCCATTCATCATCGGTGATGGTGGCACTGTTCTGGTTGACCACCTGCCAGCCGGCATTGTTCACGAGGATATCCAGAGTGCCGAATTGCTCGATCGTCTGTTTTACAGCGTCATTGCAGAAGGCGCTGGAGCGTATGTCACCGGCGATGGCAAGCGCCTTGGTCCCTTCTTTCTCAATCAGGCTGACGGTCTCCTGCGCGTCTTCATGTTCCTCAAGGTAGAGGATGACGACATTGGCCCCTTCGCGGGCGAAATGCAGCGCGGCAGCACGGCCGATGCCGCTGTCAGCCCCGCTGATCAGCGCCGTCTTGCCCGAAAGCTTGCCACTGCCACGATAACCATCGCGGATATGAACGGCGAGCGGGCGCATTGCCTTTTCTACACCGGGCTGATGGGTTTGCGACTGGGGAGGGATCTGCTCTGGCATCGGCTGGCTCCTTGGGTCGAATGACCACGGATACGATTTCACGGACCCGTGAAGAATGCCTCACATGGCGTGATGTTCCGTCAGGTCACAGTGTTCAACCCGTTGTGAACGAGCCTGCTCACAAGAAGGGAGCGGCAGCCTGAAGCGCTGCCTGAGGCGTGTTCTTTGATCGCCAGAGAGGTTTCGTGGGAATCTCGTTACGCTGAAACGTTCAGCCGACCGCCCTCTGCGGTGTCGGTCTGATGGGGGAAGACCATCCTGTTCGAGCATTGTGTTGCACGGGCAAAAGGGGGTGGTTCACAAGGATGTAAAAGGCTAGAGAGATTTTCCTGCGTTCTGTCCCGCCCTTTCGGGGGGATCTAGCCATTCGATCAGGTGAAGACACGTTTCCCGGATCCGTTATGTCGCGCTGTCAACCTCGTGTCGCGTGCCTTTATTTTCTTCAGGGAGCCTGGTCCTGACTCGTTCCGATGATCCCAATCTCCATCTGCTTGATGAGAGAGGGCGACGCATAAGAGCCGCACGCAAGAACGGCAGGGTCTGGATATTCATGGTGCCAGGGCAGATCCAGACCGTACGACTGGTGTCGAGGCTTTTTCATCCTGCCTGGGCTGAGGGCAGTCATTACGGCCCATCGCGTGGTGTGCTTGTCGGCAAGATCACGTTCTTCGACTCAAACCGGACCCATACGATGACCGAGCATCTCGACAGCCCTGCGCTAGACGGCTGGCGTGAGAAACACTCAGCCCAGTCACGCTGGACTTCGGGGGATGCAATGCTGTCTCTGGGTGATCAGGACCCGATCGACCCCGGTGTGCTTTCGATCGAGATCCTGTCTGACGAAACATATGAGGACGACGATCTCTAAGACCTGATGCTGTGATGTTCTTGCGGCTGGACAATGTCGCAACAGGCTGGAAGCGCAAGTGTCAGGTTCGAGACCGACGACCCGTCTTGCGTGTTGCGGCACGGCAGGCACGTCGCTTGCCAAGCCAGATCAGCACGCCTGTGGCGGCAAGAGCCGCCGTGGCGACACCGCTCAGACAAACCAGAATACGTCCCGGCAGTCCTGCGATCCGCCCGCTATGAAAAGGGTCCTGTATCTGCAGGATCATATCGCCAAGGCAGCCCTGGGGCGCCATTACGGTCTGCTTCGTCGCGCCGGTCTGCAAATCCACTGTGACGAGCGGGCTGCCAAACCCGGCAGGAAAACGATCCGAGTCACTGAACAGATAGAACAGGGCGGTATCGGGCGCGTGGGTCAGCATCAGGGCAGCGGGTCGGGCAGACCAGCCATGCGTAACAACCCATTCGTGGGCGCGACTCTCGGCCTGTTCGAGGGTCAATGCATGCGGGCCCCCGGGCAGGGCAATCTCGGCTTGCGGCGGGGCCAGCGGGAACAGGGCACTGACAGCAGGCTGGAAGATCTGGGGGCCGAGTGCCAGCGCCACGCCACTGACTGCCATGCCGAGAAACAGCAGCCACAACCATAATCCTGCAGCCCGATGCAGGTCGAAAAACAGGCGCAGGGCATTGCGGGGAGAGGCCACCAGCCATGATTTCTTCCATCCCGGCCAGAATCGCCGCCGCCACGGAGCAAGGGCAGGCGGCAGGGTGAGGAGAAGGCCGTTCAGGCAATCCAGACTCCAGATCAGCGCTGTGATGCCGACGATCCAGAGCCCTGTCTGACCGGCAACCAGCGAATAATGCAGCCGGTAGATAAAGGGCATCAGGGCGCGCCGCCCGAGGCAGCATCCCTCGCTCAGTCGTCCCCCCATTTCATGACCATCCGATGGATCGAGAAAGATCTCGTCCCATAACGGGTGTCCGGCATGGTCCCTGAGCGGTGAGAGATAGGCATGGATCGTCTCGAAGCGGGCAGGCCTGTAATCGAGCAGGATGAGCGATTGACCGGGGTGCCGCGTTTCGATGGCTCTGATCAGGTCAGATGGCGCGAGATGGCTATCGCCATGCGTCGTCGTAAACAGATCAGGGTTGAGCATCCGGTCAAGCTCGACCCGAAATACGCTGATGCTGCCCGTAAGGCCGAGCACGATAAGCAGAGGGGCCAGAATCAGACCGAGATATCGGTGAAAGGCCAGCAGGACGGGGCGCGCAGGGCGCAGCGGCCACATGAAGCGGTCGATAGGCCGGCCGCGGTCCGTTTGACGGGGGGCGCGAGGCCGCAAGGGGGCTAGCACGCTGGGAATGGGGCCGTTCCAGTCACGAAGGCTTGAGCTCGCTTCTGGCTAGTGAGTGCGCAAGTAATAGTCAATCGCAATATGCAGATAAGGCTGGAACCGGGCCTTCGAACGTACGAAGGCGATATAAGACGCAGCCGGGCATGCCATCGGACGATCTTCGGGGGGTATGCGGCGATGATCCGTCAAACGTGGTCCATCCACCGGCCCCGTCAAAAAACAAAACCCCGCTTTTGGGGCGGGGTCATGTTCTTGTCCAACAGGGTGTCGCAGGCGCTCAGGCTCAGCGAGCCCGGACGCCTTTGATCTTTGGATCAGACGTCAAAGCCGTTCGGCAGCAGGACCAGGTCACGAACGACCGTGCCCTTGCGGCGCGTCAGCATGAAGATTAGTGCTTCGGCCACATCGGAAGGCTGCATCATGCCGCCGCCTTCGAGAGCAGCCTTGCGGCGCTCGGGGTCCCAGTCATTGATCAGCGGCGTGACAACCGGGCCGGGCTGAATCGCGCCGACGCGAACGCCATGCGGTGCCAGCTGGCGACGGCAGGTATGGGTGAAAGCCTGCACGGCATATTTGGAGCCGGTATAGATCGGCTCAGCCACAATCGGCACCACGCCTGCCACCGAGCTGGTGATGATGATATCGCCGCTGCCCTGCTTGATCATGGGCACCATGGCAACGCGCGCCGAGTGGAATGCCGCGTTGATGTTGAGGTTCAGCATACGGTCCCATACATCCGGGTCGCCTTCCCAGGCATTGCCACCGACATAGGAGCCAGCATTGGCAAACATGATGTCCAGACGGCCCTGCTCGGCGAGCACGGTATCGACAGCCTGCTGGATGCTGGCATGACGGAAGAGGTCGACCTCGACGCCGTGCAGCTTTTCACCGAGCTCTTCGCGGGCCTTTTCCATGGCCGCCTTGTCGCGGTCGAGGACATAGACGATAGCGCCAGCCTTGATGAGATGACGAACGCATTCCAGACCGATGCCGGAAGCACCACCCGTAACGGCGGCGACCTTGTCCTGTAGTGGAAGCGACATGCTTGCATACCTTCTTGTGCATCGGTGCCTTCCGGCAGGAGGGCACCGGAGGCCCGACATTCGGGTCGCGCCTCAATATGCGGGTATGATGGCACGGCCCCGCCGCAGAACTAAATAACGATATTGTCAATAAGGCGCACAGAATCGAGAGCAGCGGCTACCAGTAATCGGAGCGATCCCCGGTCATATTTTGTTGCGAATACATCGCTGATGGAAGTCAGGCTCTCGGCCTCGCAGCAGGCGAGATAATCAACCGGCTGAAAACCGGATCGGGCAAGCCTCGCTCTGGCCTGAGCCAGCGCCTCGGTGACAGGGGTGCCTGCTCGCAGTTGCGCGGCAGTTTCCTGCAACGTGGCATGCAGTTCGGGTGCGATGGCACGCGCTTGCGGGGAGAGCCGACGGTTGCGCGAGGACATCGCCAGACCATCGGCCTCACGCAGGGTTGGGCACGCCACAATGTCGATCGGTATATTCAGATCCTGAACGAAGCGGCGGATGATCTGAAGCTGCTGCCAGTCCTTTTCACCGAAAAAAGCGATATCTGCCTGCGTAATGCCGAAGAGCTTGGTCACCACGGTTGCCATGCCATCGAAATGGCCTGGCCTGTGGGCGCCCTCCAGCGTTTCCGTCATGGTCATGACCTGCACACGGCTGTTGAACCCCGCCGGATACATGGTGTCGACCGAGGGGATGAAAATCGCATCCGCATCGCCCAGAAGGGCGATATCGGCCTCTTCCGTGCGGGGATAGGTCGCGAGATCCGTTGGATTGTTGAACTGCGTCGGGTTGACGAAAATCGAGACGATCACCCGCGCGGCTTGCTTGCGCGCCTGTTTGACGAGGCTCAGATGCCCTTCATGCAAGGCGCCCATAGTAGGAACGAGCCCTGTCGTTTCTCCAGCCTCTTTCCAGCGCCGGACGGTCTGGCGCAGTGTCGCGATATCGCGAATGATCATGAGCGCTCTCCAAAGCTGTGCTCGGGTCCTGGAAAGGCGCGCGCTCGAACGTCCTGCGCATAGGCGGCAAGAGCCTGTTCGGCCTGCTCGGCAAGATGGGCATAACGCTTGACGAATTTCGGTCTGAAATCGGCAAAAAGCCCAAGCATGTCGTCGATGACAAGGATCTGGCCGTCACATTCAGGCCCGGCGCCAATACCGATCGTCGGGATCGTCAGAGCCTGCGTGATGGATTCACCGAGCATGCGGGGCAGTTTTTCGAGCACGACGGCAAAAGCGCCCGCCTCCTGCACAGCCTGGGCATCGTCCATGACGCGCTGTGCATCCTCATCGCGGCCCTGAACCTTGTAGCCGCCCAGAGCATGCACAGCCTGCGGGGTAAGTCCCACATGGCCCATGACCGGAATGCCGCGTGCCACCAGAAAGGCAATTGTCTCCTTCATATGCACGCCGCCTTCGAGCTTGACCGCGCTCGCGCCGGTCTGGGCCAGCAGGCGCGACGCGTTGCGAAAGGCCTGGGCCGGGCTTTCCTCATAGGAGCCGAAGGGCATGTCCACCACGCACAGGGCACGTGTGATGCCGCGCATGACGGCCTGCCCGTGCAGGATCATCATTTCCATGGTGACACCCAGCGTGGAGGGCAGGCCATGCAGGACCATACCAACGCTGTCGCCTACCAGAACGATATCGCAGGCAGCATCGGCAAGGCGGGCCACCGGTGTCGTATAGGCGGTAAGGCACACAAGGGGTGCGCCACCTTTTTGCGCTTTCACGGCCTGGGGGGTGAGGGTCCGGATGGGGGTCGATGCGCTCATGATACGCCCTTCTGCTCATCAGCCTCTGTCACAGGCCTGTCTATGGTCCGTTTGCCTGATCCGCTTAGTAGATTTCCGCCAGCATGGCCCTGCACCTTGCCAGGTGGCAGGAAAGGCTCACGAAAGCGTCAGACAAGGGGCTGTTCTTCTCTCTCCCTATCAAAGGGTGTCAAGATGCAGCGAACGGGATAAAGTGCGCTGACTGTTGACACGAAAATGGATCAGACCATGGTTTCCGAGAGCGCAGCCCTGCATTTCACCATCGAGCCCACCAGCAATCCGACTCCTGCGGATCACCGTGCGGATCTTATTGCCAATCCCGCTTTCGGACGTGTCTTCACCGACCATATGGCCATTGTGAAATACACCGAGGGCCGCGGCTGGCACGATGCGCGCATCACCGCGCGCAAGCCGCTCACCCTCGATCCGGCGGCTTCGGTCCTGCATTATGCGCAGGAAATTTTCGAGGGCATGAAGGCCTACCGTACCGAAGGGGGTGGTATTGCGACGTTCCGTCCCGAGGAGAATGCCAGGCGCTTCAGGGCTTCGGCAGAGCGTATGGCCATGGCCGACCTGCCGCAGGAAATCTTCATGCAGGCCGTCGATGAGCTCGTGAAGATCGATCATGACTGGGTGCCGACCGGTGAGGGCAAGAGCCTTTATCTGCGGCCTTTCATGATCGCGACGGAAGTGTTCCTAGGCGTCAAGCCCGCGTCCGAATATCTGTTCATCGTCATTGCCTGTCCTGTGGGCGCCTATTTCGGCTCGGGCTGCGTGTCCGTATGGGTGTCGGACGACTATACGCGCGCTGCCCCGGGTGGCACGGGGGCTGCCAAATGCGGTGGCAATTACGCAGCAAGCCTTGTGGCCCAGCGCGATTCCAAAACTCATGGCTGCGATCAGGTGCTGTTCCTCGATAGCCGCGAGCAGCGTTTCGTCGAGGAGATGGGGGGCATGAATGTCATGTTCCTGCGTGATGACAACACACTGGTCACGCCTCCACTGACAGGCACCATCCTGCCCGGTATTACGCGCGATGCCATCCTGCAGCTTGCAAAGGATCGCGGTCTGAAAATCGAGCAGACCCCGCTTGAGATCGACGAGATTTTCGCCGGTGCCGCTTCTGGCCGCTACAAGGAGGCCTTTGCCTGCGGAACGGCCGCCGTCATCAGCCCGATTGGCGCCCTGCGTCGCACGGGTGGCGAGGCTGTTTTCGGCGACGGCAAGACGCCGGGTGAGGTCTCGCTGGCGATCAAGAAAGCCTTGACCGACATCCAGGCCGGTAAGACCAATGATGCGCATGGCTGGATCCACGCCATCACTTGAAACTAGTTCCCAGTGTTGCAAAGGATCCTGTCATGGTAGGGCTCTGTCATGACAGGGCCCACCAATGGCGCATCTCATGTGGTCAGGGCCGGTCGGGGTGATACCCGACCGGCCCTGTCTCGTTCTGACCTGCGTTACGTGATCAGTAGTTCTCGTCCATGGCCTCCGGGGGCGGTGCATGACGCTCGGGTTCGATGGTGCGGCTCATGGCAGCCACTTCCTCGTCCTTCGAGGCGGGCTGTGGGCTGAAGCCGGGGTGCTCGCTGCGTCGTTCAAGCAGGACGCTCTCGAGCGCTGATGGATCGGCGGCTTCTGCCTGGCGGAAAAGCTGCTCCGCTTTTTCCTGTTCGCCTTCCTCCTCGGCGCGCAGGGCGGCCTCTGCAAGGGCGCGGGCGCTGTAATGCTTGTTGTCTTCCCCATCGAATACGGGGGTGTCGAACTGGTCGTTGGCCATGATGCGTCTCCTTCTTGCAGGATAGAACAGCGGGCGAAGGGGCCGGTTCGTTTTTCTGGACCTGTCCGCTCCCATACTCTAAGAGCGTGGTTCCCTCAGTCCCGGCATGAATGGATGTTATGGAAGCGGTCGGCTCCGCGGTTCACAAGGCCCAGTGGCAGGACAGGCGCGATGCGCTCAAAGCCGCGATATGGGGTGCGCATGAGGCGCATGAACCGCTGATCATGGGTATCGTCAATGCGACGCCTGACTCGTTCTCCGATGGCGGGTTGCATGACGCCCCGGACCTGGCCGTCGACCATGCGCGCCAGCTGATTGCCGAAGGGGCGGCCCTGATCGATATCGGGGGTGAATCCACGCGGCCCGGTGCGGCTTTTGTCCCCGCATCTGAAGAGATTATGCGCACACGCCCTGTCATGCTGGCGCTGCGCGACCAAACCTGTTTCCTGTCCATCGACACTTACAAGGCCAGTGTGGCGCGTGAAGCAGTGCGTGCCGGGGCGGTCATGATCAACGACGTATGGGGCATGCAGCGCGACCCCGCCATGGCGTCGGTGATGGCCGAAACCGGGGCAGTGGCCGTGCTGATGCATAATCGCGAGACCATCGACCCTGGACTGGACCTGCGTGACGAATTCCGGCGCTGTTTCGATGCGATCCTGACGCAGGCGCTGCGTGCCGGCATCAGGCGCGAGCATATCGTGCTCGACCCCGGTGTCGGGTTTGGCAAGACTGACCCGCAAAATCTTGAGAGTATCCGGCTGATCGGTTTCCTGCGTGAGACATATGGCGTGCCGGTGCTGCTGGGCCTGTCGCGCAAATCGCTGTTCGGTCGCCTGCTTGGCCGCGACGTGAATGAACGTCTGGCGGGTACTCTGGCCGCTAATCTTGGCGGTCTGGCACAGGGCGCGGCCATTCTGCGTGTTCATGATGTAGCGCCCCATATTGATGCTGTGCGTATCGCGACAATGCTGGGCTGCTTTTCCCCGCAGGCAGAGAGGTCCCCCGTGTCATGACCCAGTCGGTCATTCGCCTTGACGGCATACAGGTCTTTGCCCGGCACGGCGTATTGCCGGAGGAAACGCGGCTCGGGCAGAAATTCCTGATCGATCTGGTTGTCACCGCTGATACGGCCCGGGCGACGGCCAACGACGATTATCGTCACGCAGTCTGTTATGCGGCGCTTTGCGATCATGTGGTGGCGCTTGCCGCCGGTGAGCCGGTACAGCTGATCGAGACACTGGCCGACCGCATCGCGCAGGACCTGCTGGCGCATTTCCCCACCATTGCGCGCCTGACCGTGCGGGTCAGCAAGCCCGGTGCACCCATCGCCCATCCGTTCGGCATGGTGAGCGTCGAGACAACCAGAGAGCGAACCCTGCCGGTCGGATTTTCGCTTGGGTGCAATATGGGGGATCGGCAGAGTGCGCTTGCGCTTGCGGTCACATGGCTTGGTCTCACGCCGGGTCTGGAAATCACCGCTGTGTCAGGTCTTTATCGTACGGCGCCGTGGGGTGGGGTTGAGCAGCCCGATTTCTATAATCTCTGCGTCACGGGGCGGACCGGTCTCGATGCCATGGCGCTTCTGCGCGTCTGCAAGGACATCGAGACCCGTCTCGGGCGGGTGCCTTCGGTGCGCTGGGGGCAGCGCGCGATGGATGTCGATCTGCTTTATCTGGGGACGCAGGAAATCAGCAATCCCGTTCTGACCCTGCCGCATCCCGGTATCGCCCAGCGGGCTTTTGTGCTCGTTCCCCTTGCAGAAATCGCATCGGAACAGAAAATCAGTGGACTTTCGGTTTCGGACATGTTGGACAGGCTCCCCCGCGAGGCTGAAGACGTTGTCCCCTGCGCGGAAGACCCGTCTTGCATTGCCGAGGACCAGAAATGACCAAACCGACTGCCGATCTCGTGGCGCTGGATGCCGCCCGCCACAAGGGGCAGGGTGGCGAGCGCCCCATCGCACCGATTGCGAAACCCGAGGATGCCGAGACACGCATCGCCGGTGCGGTGCGCGAAATTCTTGAGGCTCTCGGTGAGGATCCTGACCGGGAAGGGCTGTTCGAGACGCCGGGTCGTGTGGCGCGCATGTATCTGGACGTGCTGGGTGGCCTGCATGAGGACCCGCGTGATCATCTGCACAAGCAGTTTCTGGCGGACCAGCATGAAGGGGCGGTTATCGTGCGCGATATCGGCTTTCATTCGATGTGCGAGCACCATCTCCTGCCGTTCTTTGGCAAGGCTCATGTGGCCTATCTGCCTGAGGGCGGACGCCTGACCGGGCTGAGCAAGATTGCGCGTACGGTCAATGTTCTGGCCCGTCGCCCGCAGTTGCAGGAGCGCCTGACAGACCAGATTGCTGCGTCCATCATCGAGGTTCTCGAACCCAAGGCTGTCATGGTTCTGGTCGAGGCCGAGCACATGTGCATGGCCATGCGCGGCATACGCAATGTCGGCAGTCGTACGGTTACGACAGTTGTGCGTGGCACCTGGCAGCGTGATGCGGCGTTACGTGCCGAGATCATGTCCTTGCTCAAGGGCTAAACGTCATGCTGCTGTGGTTTGACGCGAGAGCCCTGATCGCCTTGATGACGGACAGGAAGAGGGAATATGAAAACACGTCTGACCCTATGTACCCTTGCGCTGTCTCTCGCAGCCACGCTCGTTTCGCCGCCCTCGTACGGGGCTGACGACGCCTCCATGCCGGATATGACCGGCATGGGCGATGCGCCTGCCGACAGTATCGACGCCGGCTACAAGCCCAGCGGCAATGTGACGGTTATTGGCCGGTTTCAGGATGCCCAGCCCTCCGGCATCGCCATCCTGTCCGACCATCGCATGGTGCTGGGCTTTCCCCGCAGCCTGCACGATCATGATGGCCCCCGTCTTGCCCTTTACAGCCATGGCCAGCTCACCCCTTTCCCCGACGCTGAGAGCCAGGGACGTTTTGTGTCGCCGCTGGGTATGACTGTCGATGCCAGCGGACAGCTTTGGGTATTGGATGAGGGTATTCTGGCAGAGAAGGGTACTGTGCCGGGGGCTGCGCGTCTGTTTCATATCGACCCGGTGGAGGGCCGGATTGTGGAAGAGATCGCGCTCACTGCGCCGGCATTGCGCTCTGACAGTCATCCCAACGATGTTCGCATCGATCTGACGCATGGCGATCGAGGGACGGCGTTCATTACCGATTCTTCCCTGACTGTGCATCCTGCGCTGATCGTGGTCGACATCGCCACCGGCCATCAGCGTCGCCTTCTGGCTGATACAGAGCCGGTCATGCCCCGTCATGGCTTCATGGCCGTGCTCGATGGCAAGGCCTCGCGCTACAACCCGGACAAGCCGACAATGGCCCAGGCAGGTGCCAACGGGATCGGGCTGAGTGCCGATCAGCAGACGCTTTTCTGGCAGCCTCTGACCAGCCGGGAACTCTATTCAGCCCCGACAGCCGTTCTGGCAGACCCACGAGCGACCGAAACCGAAATCGAGTTCAGCGTGAAGGATGAGGGCGAGGCAGGCATGGGTGATGGCATGGCCACCGCTCCCGATGGACGCCTTTTCCTGACCGATATCGAGCGTCACGGTATCCTGCAAAGGGCGCCGGATGGCACGATTTCTGTTGTTGCCCATGACCCGAGACTGATCGCCCCTGATGGTCTGGCCTATCAGGGCAACGCACTCTATGCGACGATCGGCCAGTGGTCGCGTCAGCCTGCTTTCCATAATGGGGTAAACCAGGAGCAGCGCCCCTGGCTCGTGGTCAAAATCACTCTGCCATCACCGGCACCCTGAAAACGTTATGGGCTGGACCGCTTACAGCCGTGTGAATTTGCTTGTTCTGGCGTTTTTATCTTTTCGTGGTCGCTCAGTTATCGGTGTTGAGCGACCACGACGCGGCTGTGACACGGCTGTCAGTCATCAGACTGGCGACAAGCTGTTCCAGCGCGGCGGGGCCGTTTGACGACACCATGAGGGCAATGGCGATGGCAGTCTGGTCGTCTTTCTCATCGCTGAGCGCCAGCTTGCCGATCGTATAATCGGCCTCTTCCAGACGTTCCTTGATCAGGGCCGTCATCGTCTGGATGTCGAGCGCACAGGTGACGATGCGCAGGGCGTAACCCGTCTCCATGGTCTTGGCCTGCAAGGGAATACGATCAATCGCTCTCACGATCGGTCTCAGGAGGGTATTGCCTGCGATGATAAAGAAGGTGAGCAGGAACCCTTCTGCCAGCATATCGCTGCCCACGCACGCCCCTACAGCTGCCGAACACCAGAGCGTGGCGGCCGTGTTCATGCCGCGTACATTTGCCCCTTCCTTGATGATCGCACCAGCCCCCAGAAAGCCGATGCCTGACACGACATAGGCAATAACCCGCAGGGATTCGACATCGCCGGCAATACGCTGCGCCAGATCGACGAAAGCCGCGCCCCCAAGCGCCACCAGCGCATTGGTGCGCACACCGGCTGTTCGCTGTCGGTATTGCCGCTCGGCACCGATCAGGGTGCCGAACACGAAGGCGCTGAGCAGGCTGATGCTCGAATCAGTGAAGGAATGAAGGTCGAACGTTTCGATAAAGCGCATCGGGCGCTCCAGTCTTGATCATGGGCTGGTCCGGCCTGTCTAGAACATGGCGCAAGGCAAGGGAAACATCAGTGAGCGTGCTTGGTAAAACGGGCCGATATCTGATCTGGACGTTCTGAGGCTCTCAGCCTGGCTGGGCGGCAGAACCTGCAAGCAGACCGCCATCAATCGAGAATTCCGACCCCGTTATGTAGCCTGATTCATCGGAAGCCAGCATGACACAGAGTGAGGCCACCTCATCGACTGTTCCGAAGCGCTTGAGTGGCGTATCGGCAACCAGCGCTGCCATACGCGTTTCGCGGTCAGGGCCCTCTCCCAGCATGGCATCCCATATCGGGGTCAGAATGGCAGCCGGGTGTACGGAGTTGCAGCGTATCGCCCAGCCTTTCTGCGCGGCATAGAGCGCGACCGTCTTGCTGTGGTTGCGTATGGCGGCCTTGGATGAGGCATAGGCCGCTGCGGCGGGTATCCCGACGAGCCCGGAGCGCGATGAAATGTTGATGATGGAGCCCGTGCCCCTGCCGCCCATCTGGCGCAGGGCGTAGCGACACCCCATAAAGGTACCATCTCAGATTGGTGGCATGGACGGCGTGCCAGTCGGCAAGGGTGGCATGTTCGGGGTCATGCACGACCATGCCCTGCTCGAAACCGGTAATTCCCGCATTATTCACAACGATATTGGGTTCGGGACAAAGGGTTTCGAGCGCAAGCCAGTCAGCCTCGCGCCGCACATCAAGCGGTATGAAACGACATGACAGCGCCTCGGCAGATTGCTCGCCGTTTTCGCGGTCGATATCGGTCATGATCACCGTGCAGCCTTCGTCACGAAAATGCCGGGCGATGGCCAGCCCGATGCCGCGGGCCGCCCCGGTGACAACGGCGGTTTTGTTTTCGAGACGGCGCATGGTTTTCTCCTGCCCTCCGGATCTATGTTCCGGTTGTTTCCCGGCTGGATCATACAGGCTCCCATCAGAACGGGCGTACACAAACAGGGGTGGGTTGGATGACAGGGCTGCGAACGCACCGGTCGCGCGGGGATACGGAGAATTTCATCCTGGGACATGCGGATTTTCGGGAAGAGCATGCGCGTGTCATCAAAGCTGATGCAAAATCCTGTCTGGATGCAGCCGAGGCCTTTGAGATCGATCAGGACTGGCTGATCAGGCTTTGCCTCGCCCTGCGCGATCTGCCCGGCAGGGTGCTCAAGGGACGAGAGGCTCATCGCTTCAGCAAGAAGAGCCTCGTCTTTCTCGGTCGGGAAGGGGACAGGTTCCTGCGTTATGGGCTCAGCGGGCAATTCTGGCGTGCGGATTACGGCCTCTCCAGAAGTGGAATGCTCACGCCAGAGGCATGGCAGGCGGCGTGTGGCGAGACCCGCCTCCTGCTGGAGTTTGAGGCTCGCCCTGACGGACCAGACCGGACATATCTCGTAACCCGTACTCTCGTTTCCTGTCCGGAAGATGCAGAGCGCCGGAAAATGGCGCTCTACTGGGCTCTCATACGTCCTGTCAGTGGCTTGATCAGGCACCGTATCCTGCGTGCAATTGCGTCCCAGGTCAGCAGGATGAAGGACAGCAAACATTCTTATTGATCACGATGGAATACGACGCGGTCGCTCGACCGGAATGTTCTGGACGAGATCTCAAATAAAAAATCATTACGATCGGTTATCATGGCCATGTGGAAATGGCTGAGCCCCATGCAGACTGCCTGAAATAGTTCATATACAGAACAAACAGGCAGGAATGTCGCATGCACCATGCGAAATCGCTTGTCATGCAGCGACATGATCCTCTATCACGGCGCCGTTACCGTTAAATATCAGGATATTCTCCCATAATTTGGTGAGTATTAATTAATATCCATTAATTATCGTTAAGGAGCAGCCTTGCCTATTCGCCGTACAACAAGTGGCGCCACGATCACCAGCGGGGCGACCAATTACGTCACTGGCGGCCAGGTGACGTCAGGCGATCTTGTTTACGGCCTCAACGGCGGCACCGATCATCCAGCGGTCGATCTCGCCTCGGGTGGTATCATATCAGGGGCAACGGCTCTTTCCGGTGGCGTGGTTGCTGCTGCCGCCAATGGCACGACTTACGGTGGTACGGCTTATGAGAGCGGGTCGTTTGCGGCGCTCAACCAGGGCGTGGTCATCAGCGCCACCATTACCTCACGCGCTGGTCTCGCTGTTGGTAACTTATCCGGCTACAACGGCGCACAAGCCAGTGCCATTGCGCCTCATGTGCTCAATGGCGGTCAGGCGATTGTTGGCGGCGGGTTCACCATCAAGGGCCAGACCTTTGCCGGATCCGGGGTTGTTTCCGGCGGGACTTTCGAGGTGGGCTCGACCGAGCAGCTTGCCAGCGGCGGGACGGATATCGGCGGTATCTTTGGCGGCACACAGGTTGTCTCGTCGGGTGCTCTGGCAGTCCGGGGTATTTTCAGTGCGGGCGTACAGCTGGTGCAGGGTGGCCTGGCGTCGAGCTCGGTTGTCTCCGCCGGTGGAACGATTGTCGCAGGAAGCGGGGGCACGATCAGTGGCCTGACGATCGGGAGTGGCGGCACCGGGCTGACGCTGTCGGGTGGTCTTGTCGTCAATCAGCTTGTCGCTGCACGCGGTCTGGCCGTCGTGTCATCTGGCGGCGTAGTCAGTGGTGCCACAATCGCGTCCGGTGGGTCGGAAACCGTTCTTTCCGGCGGGGTGGTCAGCGGCGCGACCATTCTCTCGGGTGGAACCCAGAGCGTGTCATCAGGGGCTACGGTCCAGAAGGCCGTCATCTCCGCCGGTGGCTCCATGATCGTGGCATCCGGGGCGACCATCGCTGGCTTGGTGGTGGCCGGCGCGACGTCCAGCACGGGGGCCGCGGGATTGCTGACAGTCTCACCCGGTGCTGTTCTCACCAATCTGAGCGTCGGGTGGCGCGGACGTATCGATATCGAGGGGCTGGCGTACAAACCGGGCGGCAAGATCACAGTCAGCAACGGTATCCTGACAGTCACCCATTCAGACGGCACGAGCTGGTCCACGGCGCTCACTGGCTCGTACAAGGCGGGTGATTTCCATCTGGAAGCCGATAGCGATGGCAGCACCGAACTCGTCTATGACAAGTGCTTCCTGGCTGGCACCATGATCCGCACGCCTGAGGGCGAGCGGGCGGTTGAGACATTGCGCGTTGGTGATCTGGTCTCGGTGAATGGTGCTGGCGGGTCCAATATCCGTCGGATCGAGTGGGTAGGCTCGACTGAAATCGTGGTTGACCCGGCGCGTTCTGATGATGTGGCGGGATACCCTGTCCGCTTTCGGGTAGGGGCTCTGGGCGGTGGCGTTCCAGATCGTGATCTCTTCATTACGCCCGAGCACTGCGTCTATATCGAGGGGGCTCTGGTACCGGCGCGCATGCTGGTCAATGGTCACAGCATTGCCTATGACCGTACGCGGACCCGCTTCAAGATCTATCATTTTCGTACCGAGACCCATGCGATTGTCTGGTCGAACAATATGCCGACCGAGACCCTTCTTGATCATGGGGAGATCATGGGTCTGAAGCCCCATGAGGCGCCAATATCCGCGAGTTCGGCAGGGATACCTGTCGCGCGGGGGGACGTCACAGGCAGCCCCCTTCCGCTGCTTCCGGCTATTGCAGAACGCAAGAGAGTTGCGCCCTTGCGTGTCGAGCGCAGCTTTGTCGAGCCCCTGCACCGTTCACTGGCCGATCGAGCAGGCCTGTTGTCGCCCGAAGCCCCGCGGGAAGGAAGTGCGTCGGGTCATGAAGATGCCGAGCTGCATCTTGTGAGTGCCGATGGACAGATCATCAAGCCGGTCAGGCGAATCGAGGATATGGTGATCTTCCAGATCCCGTCCGAACTGGAGGAAGTCCGCATACGCTCACGTGCAGCTCGTCCCGATATGGCCGAGGGGCCGTTTGTGGATGACAGGCGCCATCTCGGCGTGCTGGTGGGCGATGTCCATTTCTGGGATAGCTGCGGCATGACCCGGATCGACACCCATCTGAGCGATGCTGCCCTCGAGGGCTGGAACGGGCTCGAAGCGGCCCCGATGCGCTGGACCGGAGGCAATGCACGGCTACCTCTGGGGATGCGCCGGGCTGGGGCGCCGGGTGTGCTGGGCCTGACCATCAAGGCAACAGCACGATACGGCGCGGCTGCCTGATGTGCTGGATCACGATGGGGCGTCAGGTAAAAAGCTGCTCCTGACGCTGCATATCGCGCCCGGCACGCAAGGCCGCGCCACGGCGGATATGGCGTGTCTGTGTGAGCCGCAGCAGCGCCTCGGGGTCGGCCAGGGCAAGCTGTCGTTGCAGGATATGGGCGGTGACATAGGCATCGGGTCCTGCCCGGTGGGCGGGTGAGGCACTTGCGCGGTCCAGATCGAGCTTGAGCCAGTAGCGCAGGATCTGGTTTGTATGTCGTGGGGCGTCGGGCCAGAGTTTCTGACCGATACGCAGCGTACAGAGCCAGGGCAGACCTTCCGTAATCGTGTCGGTCAGAAAATGCCGCTCGAAAGCGATATGATGGGCACAAAGCATGTCCGGCACGGGATCGCGCCGCACCAGCGCACTCAGGGTTTCTGGCGTGGCCGTGGGCAGTTCATCGGAAAAATCCTCGTCCATCAAATGGTGAACGGCCTGTGTCTCCGGTGTCAGCGGCGCTTTCGGTTTGAAGAGTTGCGTGTGGACAGACTCGATCAGCCATGTATCGCCCTGCAGGACAAGATCGACCGAGCCGAACTCGATGACCTCAGAGGCGGTGGGGTGAGCCCCGGATGTTTCAAGATCAATAACGCGCAGTCTCATGGCTCTGTTTAGACCTGTTTTTCTGATGGAGCGCGAGTCCTGAACGCCTGGTTTCTTGATCTGCCTCCCGTGACGTCAAGAAATTAAATCCTTCGATCCATCGATGATTCAGAACCGCTCAGGGCATCGGGCGTTAGCGAGGTACGGGAACAAATCGATGGGCTCATGCCCCATTCTTTCATGGCAATGCCAGATTGGCGCCACGTTCCCTTGTTGTCGTTCCAGTGAAGGAGATGGTCATGAGCAAGACGGTAACCCTGCCTCAGACTGAACTGCCCGCTAGCAGCGAGCCTGCCAAGCTGGGCGTAACATCACCACGTGACATCAAATCTGATGACCATGGCGCTTTTCGTGTCCATGTGCAGCTGCTCGGTCATGAGTGGTCACAGACGCATTGATAGCTGGTGCCTGACCCGACTGTAACCGGTGAGCCTCTGAACGACTAGGAGCGCGTTGTGTTGCCCAGCTTCGCTTGGAGCAGATATAGGCGGGCCTGACGGGACTGCCGTCCCGTCAGCTCTGCGTCAAAAGATCGGAAATCGTATCGTCCGCACGGTTCCACCAACAGGACTCCGGGGGAGCTTCTGTCACCGGCAGATAGAATTCAGGGCCGCCAGTCAGGCAGACCGTGTTGGTCGGTGTTTCCTCGAGTGACAGGCTGGTGCAGCATAGCACGTCACCATCAGCACGCAGGAAGGCTTGAAGCTTTGCATAGAGCAATGCGGCCATCATCTCCGTGGTGGGATCCCCCGGTGTCACGACCAGCCTGTCTGCCCGGGCGGGCTCATTGGTGAGAAACCAGCTCAGCAATGGATCTGATGAAGAAATCTGAAAGGCATGGTCGAGGCGTGTATCGATAAAATCGTGCCATCGCCGTTTCGCGTCAGCAAACGGGATAACCATGTTCTGCGCGCCGTCCAGCCGTGCAGGTTCCCGAGCCTGCAACGTGACGGTCACGAATTCATTATGGCCATGGGGGATGGCACAACGCTCCGAGCTACCGGCGATCAGCCGGTGGCCCATGCTGAATCGCCGTGTGAAGCTTAGTTCAAGCGCTGACATAACTGGTCCATCCCTTGGCACGAAGCTCACAGGCAGGGCAGGTGCCGCAGCCATAGCCCCAGTCATGCAGATGGGCGCGGTCGCCCATATAGCAGCTATGGCTCTCACGATTAATAAGCGCCACCAGCCCGTCACCTCCGATACGCTCGGCCAGACGCCAGGTTTCCGCCTTGTCGAGCCACATCAGGGGCGTATGCAGCACAAAGCGTGTTTCCATGCCCAGATTGAGCGCGACTTGCAGGGCCTTGATGGTGTCATCGCGGCAATCAGGATAACCGGAGTAATCAGTCTCGCACACGCCTGTCACGATGTGTCGTGCGTTGCGCCGGACGCCAAGCGTCGCGGCAAAACTCAGGAAGAGCAGATTGCGCCCCGGAACGAAGGTCGAGGGCAGGCCGTTCTCGTTCATCTCGATCGCCGCTTCGCGCGTCAGGGCCGTTTCCGAAATCTGCCCCAGCACCGAGAGATCGAGCGTATGGTCCGGTCCAAGACGCTCACGCCATTGCGGGTTCTGGCGTGTCATGGCATCGCGCAAGGTATCGCGGCATTCCAGCTCGATCGCATGACGCTGGCCATAGGCGAAACCGAGAGTCTCGACATGGGCAAAGCGGTCGAGTGCCCAGGCAAGACAGGTTGCCGAATCCTGCCCACCTGAAAAAAGGACGATGGCCGTGTCATCAGAGAGCATCAGGGGATCCCGATCAGCTTGTGGGTTTGCAGGGACAGGCGCCAGCGTGGGTGCTTCAGGCAGTAGGCGACGGCCTTGGCGGTATTGGCGATACGATCCGGCCCGTCCATGGGCTGCAGCCAGAAATGCTCGAAATCCCAGCCTTCAAACAGCTCGGGGGGCAGGCTTTCCTGCGGAAATACCAGTTTGAGTTCCTGGCCGGTCTGTTGTGTGACAGTGCTGGATGGCTTGGGACTCACACAGATCCAGTCGATCCCCTGCGGGGCGTTGATCGTGCCATTGCTCTCGATTGCGATTTCAAAATCTGCCGCTTTGACAGCAGCGATCAGCGCGGGATCGATCTGCAAGAGCGGTTCGCCGCCTGTGAACACGACATAGCGTCCTGCCTGATTGCCCGCCTCGCTTTGCCAGCATCGCACAAGCGCCTCAGCCAGAGCGTCGGCTGTTGCGAAACGCCCGCCGCCTTCGCCATCCGTTCCGATGAAATCGGTATCACAGAACTGACAGGCCGCCTTGTGACGATCTTCCTCGCGACCCGACCAAAGATTACATCCGGTAAAGCGACAGAACACGGAGGCGCGCCCTGTATGAGCCCCTTCTCCCTGCAGTGTCGCAAACATTTCCTTCACAGCGTATGGCATGCTCCGCATGTCGGCGAGGCGGGCTGTATATGCAAGTGAAAAAACAACGAATAAGGGGCGGCCGGGTTATTTCGTCACCGGTGTAACGCCAGCGACCGGGGTGATGGGAATGGGCGGCGCATCCTTCATTTCCGAGACGTGCTGCACATACATCACATCCTTCGTGGTCAGCCAGATGCGGGTCTGATGCAGGAATCGCGCACCGAACAGGGCATGGTCGATATTATCTGCATCATCAATGGTCACCCACGCATTACTGATACGGAAATCTGCCATATCGAGATGGTCGAATTGCTGGTGATAGCTTGTAACCGTGTCCTCTCCAACGGCCATGCTGTCCGTGCTTGACGGGTCTTTCTTGAGGTCGCGACGGGTGATGCCGAGTTTCTCATGGGCCAGTGAATAAGGCAGCAGAACGTGGGATGAGCCTGTGTCGAAAATTGCCGGGATCGGTTTGCTGCCATCGATGGTGAATGTCAGGCGAACCTTGTTATCGTCCCAGTCCCGTTCAATCGGTATCTTGTGGACCGTTCCCTGCCAGTAGGGGGTGATATAGGGGCACCGGCGCATGTCGAGCATGTACATCGCGTGATGCGGCATATCGATCACCAGGTCGGACGCCATCAGCAGCTCTGCGCCGAGCAGTCCGACAATGGGGGGCAACCCTTTGGGCGTTCGGGGCGCCATCGACTCTGTGAGGACAAACGCATGGTCGGTCGTGGCACCGGAGCCCAGATCGAGCCTGTCGATGCGAACAACGGCGCTGCTTTCGATGCCATGCACGCCTCTTATCTGGGCTGTCGCGCCTGTGTAGTTCAGGCTGAGCATGCTGGCATTTTTCTTGAAGATGGTGGAGTTGAAAGCGCCGGTATCGACCATGAACAATACGGGCTTGCCATCAATCCTGGCCTCGACAACCGGGATCGATGCCAGACTGCGCAGCCTCAGGCGCCCCAGTGTCCGGATCTCGCAATGACCGGGCTGAAGCGGTGGCTGGTCATCGCACCCTGCCAGTACAAGAAGGCCCATTATCAGGGGCAGGCAGCGCAAGAATGAGTTTCTGCGGGACATCTGTATACTCTTAACCGGGGCTGTTCCTCCAAGTGTTACATGTGTTGCGAATGCTTGCCAGTCATGACGCGTCTTATGACTGCCGATCAGACGGTGTCACTGACTCACTGCGGGTCAGGACCCGGTCGTTTCCACGCTGGTCTGCACAGCGTGCGAATCCCGCCGGGCGGGTGCAGGCAACAGGTATTGCTGACAAATATCTTTCATCATTCGGGGAGAAGCTGGCATGGGGTTCAGTCTTCATGATGCCGGAGGCCCGATGATTTCTTACCGATTGCCCGCATGTCTGTTGCCTGCGCTCCCTTCAAGCATGATCAGGCTATTGCTGCTTGCCCTGATGGTGCCCATTGCCACTGTTCAGGCGCATGAGTTTGACGTAACTGTCCTGGGTGCGGCCGGCGGCCTCGAGGATGGTAATCTGAGCGCCTATCTGGTCCGGGAAGCGGGAACGTCGTCCGGTGTGCTTCTGGATGCAGGCACAGTGCTCAACGGCATCGAAAAAGCCGATGCCGCCCATGCCTTCGATGGCATCGATCTGGGCGCGGACCCATCAGCCTCACGCAGTGGGGTGATCCTGCATCGTGTGATCAAGGGCTATCTGCTGAGCCATGCCCATCTCGATCACGTGGCAGGTCTGGTGGCCATCTCGCCTGAGGATCCGGGCAAGCCTGTCTATGCCCTTCCGTCGGTTCTGTCGGTACTTCAGGATGACCTGTTCAATCACCGTGTCTGGCCCAATCTGGGTGACAGGGGAGTGAAACCGGCGTTCGGGCTGCTTCACTATCATGACCTCACGCCGGGTCAGACAATGCCGCTCTCAGGAACGCCATTGAGTGTTACGGCTTATCCGCTCAGTCATGGCGGGGTAGAATCCACCGCATTTCTTCTCCATTCAGGTCAGGATGCCCTGCTTTATCTCGGGGATACCGGCCCGGATGCCATCGAACCGGGTGGCCATCTGGCGGCGCTCTGGCACGAGGTGGCGCCACTGATAAGAACTGGCCATTTACGCGGGATCATCATCGAATGTTCGTATGACAACCGACGGACAGACAAGCAGCTTTTCGGCCATCTGACGCCTCGATGGCTGCTGTCAGAACTCGCGGCACTTCAGGCCCTTGCAGGCGTGTCCATGACGGGTTTCCCCGTTCTGGTCTCGCACATCAAGCCCCTGCTTGACGCCGGACCGACGGCGCAGACGCGTATCCGCAACGATCTGGATCGGGACAACCGGTTGGGCTTTCATTTTACTCTGGCCAGACAGGGAATGACGCTGCGTTTCTGAAGCTATGGGAGGGCCTTTTATTAACAGCGAAAGCGTATGAGGAGGGTGGTCTGGGCAGCTCCCCCTGTCTCGAAAGCGCGAGCGAGGCAAAGGCCTGACAGGTCGACGCCTGATCTAGTCGTCCTGCTCTTCGAACAGGCCTGACCGGTTGATACGTCGTACCAGGAAGGCAGCCAGCAGCGGGCCGATCGCGTATGTCGCGAAGACAAAACCGATCATGAAGTAATCGCCACCATCCATGCCTGTTTGCTTGTCCCGCACAATGAACGGCAATCATAGCCGACTCTACCGTCGTGAATCCATCTCGAGACCTCGTCTGCCGCCGCAGGACACCGGATTTTGTCCGGAAAGGAATACATCGCGCGCCCCCGCTCTTGGAGGAAGGCGGCGGAGCAGGTAGAGCTTTCCTCCTGATCCAGCGAAGAGCAAGAAGCATGAACACAATCAAGGCAGAGTCAGGTCGAAAAGAGCCTATCCTCGATCTGTTCCCCCTGACCGCCGCCGGACGTTTCAGGGCAGCCCTGTCCGATTTGAGGGCAGGGCTACGCCTGTTGCCCCTTGCGATGATGCTCGGTTGGCTCGATATCAAGATGCGATATCGTGGTTCGATGCTGGGGCCGTTCTGGTTGACCATCACCACTGCCGTCATGGTGGCAGCGCTCGGCTTTCTCTATGCCGAACTCTTCAACATGGTTATCAAGGATTATCTGCCCTTTCTCGCGCTGTCGCTGGTGTTGTGGGGGTATATCTCGACACTGATCGGAGAAAGCACGACAGTATTTTCTCAGGAAAGTCGCATGATCCAGGCGGCACGTATGCCGTTCAGCGTCTTTGCCCTGCAGGCCATCACGCGCAATATCCTTGTTCTGTTGCATAATGCGGTGGTCGTGCTGGTCGTGTTTCTCATCTTCCATGTAACACCACTCCATATCTGGCTGGTTCTGCCAGCACTGGCACTCTGGCTGGTGGACAGCTTCGCACTGATGCTGTGTCTGGGTCTGTTGGGGGCGCGCTTTCGCGATATCCCCCCCATTGTGCAATCCCTGCTTCAGGTGTTCTTTTTTATCACCCCCATCATCTGGCGCCCCGAACTGGTCGGGACGCTCCAGCATTGGATATTGCTCGACCCGTTCTATTCGCTGATCGCCATCATGCGCACGCCGCTGCTGGGAGAACCAACCCCTCTTGCCCTGTGGGAGGTCGCCCTGGCGCATAGCGCTGTTCTGATCGGTTTTGCGGTTCTCGTCTTCACGCGCTTTCGCGCACGCATCGCGTACTGGGTTTGAACATGACCAGAGTTCTTGTGGATGACCTATCGCTCAGTTTTCCGGTCTATCATGCGGACAGTCGAACCCTGAAACGCTCCATGGCCCGAGCTGTGGCCAACCGGTCGGTCCATCGCGCGGGAAGTGCCCTCATCGAGGATGCCCGTCATCGCGTTACAGTAGACGTGCTCAGGGACGTTACCTTTGGCTTGCAGAGCGGTGAGCGGCTCGGTTTGATCGGTGGCAATGGTGCTGGCAAGACGACCCTGCTGCGGGCGCTGGCCGGTATTTATGAGCCTGTTGCAGGCCGGGTGCGCATCCGCGGTACGATTGGTACGCTTCTTGATACCCAGCTCGGCATGAACATGGAGCTGACAGGCCTGGAGAACGTGCGACTGCGCTGCCTCTCTCATGGCATGAGCGGCGCGGGGACGAAATCCGTGCTCGAGAATGTCGCCGAATTTGCCGAACTGGGCGACTTCATCGCCCTGCCGGTCAAGACCTACAGCAGCGGTATGCTGGTGCGTCTGGCTTTTGGGCTGGCGACAGCCATCACGCCCGACGTGCTGCTGATGGATGAATGGTTCATGGCGGGTGACATCACCTTCATGGAAAAGGCGAAAAAGCGGTTGGAAGCGCTCGTACAGGATGCGGATGTGCTCATCATGTCATCGCATCAGCCCGAAATTATGCGGAAATGGTGCACGCGTTTGATCTGGCTTGAGGAAGGGCGTATCCGCCTCGATGGTCCGTCCAGCGCGGTGCTGGATGCCTATCTCGCGACATGAGACAAGGTCGCGTGGTGCCCGGGGCTGAGGCAGGGCGCCTCGGCCCGGCATGATCGGTCGATCAATGGGTGATACGCGCACGATGGCAGCGTAATGCACCATTTTCTCATATTTTCATGGGAAAGTGGCGCGAGTGACGGGGCTCGAACCCGCGACCTCCGGCGTGACAGGCCGGCGCTCTAACCAACTGAGCTACACCCGCATGGAGCGTTTCCGCTCCGGCGACCGCGTCGGAGGAGGCTTGTAGCGACCTCGTCTTCGGTGAAGGGGGAACTACCAGCCCTCATTGTGTTTGGCAACAGGGGGAAAGAAAGAATTTTGCATTTTCTTCCCCTTACCCCTGTTTTCCTGTGTTCCGGGGCGGCGCTCAGAGTTTGGGCGCGGTGGGTTCCAGCGCCGAATCGCGGCAGGAAGCAGGGGCATTGACCGGGTTGCAACGCATCATGGCCCCACCCGGAAATGACACGCTGTAATCGTGCCAGCGGGCAGGGGCATAAAGCGGATAATCCGTGCTGATCAGCTGTGCGCCATCCTTGAATGCGGTCTGACGACGGGCAATATCGTTGTGACGCGCCTCCAGCGTATCGCCATCGGCACGTGTTCTAATGAGATAACCCTGTCGGACCAGATCGGGCACGATCTTTGCCGCTCTGGCATTATCTACCGCCTCGAACTCACCGATCTTCTTGCCTACAAAACCTTCGTTGATTTCAGTAAAGGCACATGTCGGCTCGCCGGGCCGGCCATTGGGAAAGATCAGCCGTCCCTTGAGCGCCGGGTGCCCTACCAGATAGCGCGCAGTGTCATGAGGGCGCTCGAACACGAAGACAATCTTGCCCCGGGCTTTGGCGAGGCTGGGCCAGCCTTTGCTGCGTATGGCCGTGTTCAGATCCGGGGCGTCACCACGCACATCATCCGGCGCCAGAATACGGTTGCGTCCGAAAACTTCCAGCAGTTCGGCGTCAAGACGGTCATAGGTGGCCGGAGTGAAAATTTCAGGCTGCGTGAAGGGGACTTTTCCCGGTGGCGCGGATTGCTTCGTCTCCAGATCGACGAAAATCGGCAAATGCCCCGGATGGGCGTCTGACCAGGTGTGGATGATGCCAAGGCAGGCCTTGAGCGGCTGGCAGGTCGAACGCTGGTCGATATCGACGATATGCATGACCTTGAAGTCATTGCCTTGCATGATGGCTGGATCGACAGGATCGGCCTCCGGGGTGAGGCCTGCCTTGCGCAGCCAGTCGGGACCCTTGGGATGGGCATAACGCCCGCCCTTCATGTCGGCATAAAGGTCGAGCTCGATTTGCCTGATACCGTGATCGAACTGCACGGAAAGCGGCGCGTGCTGATAGTCGAGCGTGATTGCGGCGTCAGGAGCGACTTTTGAAAGCCACTGCATGGTGACGGGCGACATGGCGGCACGGTAGGAATTATGGGTGCCAATCACCTGAATTTCGTTGAGGTGAACTGCCTCGTCGGGCGATGCCGGCACGGCGCCTGGCGCATTCTGCGCATGACCGGACGATGAGAGTACCGTGAGCGCGGAGGCGGCGAGAAAAAGAGATAAGCGTTTCATGAACATGTCTCGGATCGTTTGGTCTGGACATGAAGAAATGGAGCAAGAGGCGGAAATATCGGCATGACATTCCCGCCGTCATCAAAGATTAACAGACCAGCATGATGCCGACGTCGGGTGCCTTATGGCTCAAGAGCCGAAGAGCGGCAGGAGGCTGGCGCATTGACCGGATTGCATCGGGCCACCAGCCCATGCCCGAACCCGACCGAGTAGTTGTGCCAGGGTGCTGGCTCGAAGGTTGGATAATCGGTGCTGATCAACTGTGCGCCGGATGAAAAAGCCACGTCACGACGCTCAAGCGCATTCTGACGCGCCTCGATCGTGTTGGCATCGGCCCGGGTGCGCACGAGATAGCCCTGTTTCACGAGGGCAGGGATGGTCGTTGCCGCAGCCTTGTTGTCCACCGCATCGCTGCCATTGCCCTTGGCCCCGATGAATCCCTCATTCACCTCGGTAAAGCCGCAATCCGGATTGCCGGGATGCGCATTGGTGAACACGATACGATTGCGCAGGGCCGGGTGATCCTTGACGTAGCGTGCCGTGTCATGCGGGCGATCAAACAGGAACACGATCTTGCCCCGTGCCTGTGACAGCGCAGGCCAGCCATGCTTTCTGACCCCTTCATCGAGTGTCGGGGCATCGCCACGCACGTCATCGGGGGTGATGATGCGATTGCGACCGAAAACAGCCACAAGCTCGGCGTCTAGCCGGTCGTAAGTGGCTGGCGTGAAAACTTCAGGAGGCGTGAAGGGCAGCTTGCCTCCGCCAAAAGGGATATCCTGCTTGGTTTCCAGATCGATGAAGACCGGTACATGGTTGGGGTGGGCGTCAGACCATGCCTTGATCTGTTCAAGACAGGCGCGGAAAGGCTGGCAGCTCGATCTCTGATCGATATCGACAATATGCATCACCTTGAAATCCGTGCCCTGCATGGCCTGTGCCGGGGTCGGATCGGCATCGGGGGTCAGCCCTGCCTTTCGCTCCCATTCGGCACCTTTGGGATGGGCATAACGGCCGCCTTGCGTATCGGCATAGATGTCGATCTCGAGTTGGCGGACACCGTGATCGAGCTGGGCTGTCAGGGTGTCGTGATGATAATCGAGTGCAACCGCGGCCTGCGGGGAGAGGCTGGTCAGCCATTGCAGTGTCACCGGCGAGATATCGCGCCGATATGAATTATGGGTGCCGATCACCTGGATCTGGTTGACATGCACGGCGTCGTCCACGGCGTGTGAGATTGCGCGTGTTTCCAACGGGGCATGATCCCGGGCCCATGATGCTGGGGCAAAGGCAAACCCCACGGCAAGCCCCGAGACAAGCCCTGAGACAAGCATCGTGTGGCTGATTGTTGGAAATGAATGAGGCAGGTGGCGAAAGCGCATCGACAGATCCTGAAAAGGCAGGGAATGACGCGGCGCATCAAAGAGCATTGCAGAAGGAGCGACTACTCAAAACGGGGAAGTCATCAAGAATTCATCGAACAGAATTCAATTCGACATATAGTGTTGATCTCGGGTTGATGCGTGATTGGTTGATGATGCAGCTCTAGCAGGCAGTGAACTGTACTGCCGCGGACCGACACGCACGGGAAAGACCTGCAAAGGCCCACACGCAGGCAAGGCTGTTCAGAACGCATCACGCATTCCTTGACGGTTGATCGGGCACGAGCTGGGGTCGTCATCGCGTTGGATGGGACAGTCTTTGTGCGGTCTGTATATGCCCATCCGGGCTGGAGGCCGGTATTTTATCGAGCCGCTCGGCAGGATAGAGAACCGGGGGCGGTATGAAGGGCAAGAGAACATGGAGCGTCGTCAGGATTACTGGGACAGGGTCTATACGGATAAACCCTCGACAGGCTGTAGCTGGTACGAGCCCTGTCCAACCCTGTCGCTTGACCTGATTATGGAAGCGGCCCCCGGGAAGGGGCCGGTAATCGATATCGGGGGCGGGGCCTCATTCCTGCCGGACAGGCTTCTTGATGCCGGATTTGCCGAGGTCACGAGCCTTGATCTTTCTGCTGTTGCCCTGTCTGGTGTTGCCAGACGGCTCGCGCCTTTCGGCACACGGCATCATGTGATTGTCGCCGATGTCACGGCATGGTCGCCAGACAGGCACTACATGGTCTGGCACGACCGCGCGGCGCTGCATTTCCTGACAGAAGCCGCCGATCAGGCACGCTACGTTGCCGCCTTGCGATCAGCTCTCCTGCCCGGTGGCATTGCTGTCATAGGAGGTTTTTCCCCGGATGGGCCCCTCCGTTGTTCCGGCCTGCCTGTCATGCGTCATGACAGCGCATCGTTGTGTGCTTTGCTGGGGAATGATTTTACCCTGCTCCGAACGGTCGATCACTTACATGAAACGCCGAACGGCACGATTCAGGCGTTTCAGTTCAGTGTTTTCTCAAGAAAGCATGAACGATGAAGAAGATCGTACGCCAGTTCGCCATCGCTGTGCTTTGCGGCATTTCGCCTTGCGCCCATGCCCAGAGGATGAACGAGGACGAGCCGCTCATGGCAGCCTGTAGGAGCCAGGATGGGCAAATGGGACAGGCTGGAACCTATGACTGTTTTGAAAAGGTCCGACGACAGGAGGACGCTGCGCTCAACAGGGATTATCAACGAATTATTACCCTTTTTCAGCGTAGTGATCAGCCGCGATTAAATGATCGTGACGCGCTGAGGCAGGCTGAGCGCGCGTGGCTGGTCTACCGGGACCAGCTTTGCCATGCCGAATATGGGCTCTATGACGGTGGAACAGCGGGCCCCCTCGAGCATGTCGCCTGTCTGGCCGCACTGACACGCCGGCATCACGAGGATCTGTTGGCGGGCTATGGCTGGCTTTTGACCAAGTTTGAAGTGCCGTGATCTGACGAATGGCCCTGATCGCGGAGCGCGTCATTGATGGCTGTTTATTGCGGCGAAAAACCGTATTCTTTGAAAAGAGTGCGAAGAATGGCACGTCGTCGCTCGGCTTTGGGTGTTTCCGCATTGATGGCCCAGAATGAAAGGTGAGGCATGTTCATGACGGGAATGGTCCGGCCGGCAATCGCGCATGTGCCTAAGTGAATCGTCCAGCCAGCATGATGCGCCTCGTGATTTTCGGTAAAATGCGCGCCTATTCCCTGTCTGAATGTATCGCGGTTGCCGTGCGTAAGGATTAATTCCGGCTGGATAGCGTCGATAAAGAATTCATGAACAGGGCGGCATTGCGCGATGGCGTTCTCAAAATTTATATGGAAACGCAGATTGCGCGACCGGGTAAATACTAGATTACTCGCGGCAATCTTGCGTGTCTCCAGCCCCATCATCGCAAACAGTTTGCGTATACGGCACTGTGATGGCGCCTCTCCTGAGGGTGAGTTTCTTGGCGGATCACCCCATGACTGGTCCAGAAACGCATTTATCCCTGCTCGGCTAGCAGTTAGTGAGTGTCGTATGGTGCCGTCACGGTTGTTGCCAGGGCTCCCCCCGGGATTAAGCCCAAGGAAATAGACCGGACCCGGTACAAGCGTCATGACGTCGCTATAGAGGACGGCGCCGGATGCATCGAGCAAGGTGCCTCCACCCCGAATTGGCTGGGAAGCCAGATACGCTTCGGCCCGGTCGAGAACGCTGTGTGGAAAAATGGCTGACAAAGGCGACGATCCTTGGAAGGGTGTGCCCATCATCAGGCAAACGCAGGAGAGCGTATGGGCCAGGTACCACTTTGCGATCATTCTCCTGCTCTGAAGCGGCTCAGGCAACAGGGAAGGCATATTGGCTCATGGAAATAGGGATCGACGATCTCTCCAGCGCGGAAAGCCGGGCGCTGCTGGCCTTGCATTTGTCGGGCATGGCGGAAAGCACGCCAGAGGCATTCCGTTTTGCCCTCGATCTCTCAGGACTGACCACGCCCGAGGTTACGGTATGGACTGCGCGTATCGAGGGTCGTGTCGCCGCCATTGGGGCGCTGAAGCAATTTGGAGAGGGGGTGGGCGAGGTCAAATCCATGCGGACCCACCCTGATTTTCTCGGACGTGGCGCTGGAGCGGCCATACTGGGCACGCTTATCGAGGCTGCCAGAGCGCATGGTCTGATGCGATTGAGCCTCGAAACCGGGACGTCACCATCGTTCGAGGCTGCGATAAGGCTCTATCGCCGCTACGGGTTCGAGAGTGGTCCGCCCTTCGGCCCGTATAAGGCCACCGCGCATAACCAGTTCTTCCATCTGGCGTTGTAAAAGCGGGTTTAGTGCAGCGAGGCCCCGTGTGGGGGCGAGGGCAGAACCCTCGCCGCAACATTCAGCGGCTGATCATGATCTCGATCAGATTGGCCTTGCCGCTCGCAATACCAGCCTGAATGGCGGGGGCGATATCGCCAGCGCGTGTCAGGCGCTGGGCAGGCAGGCCCATGGAGGTGGCGAGAGCCTGATAATCGATGGTGGGGTTAACGATATCCATTGCGATGAAGCGCCCGGTCTGTGCAGCCGTGTAGTTCTGCTGACCACGCATGAAGTTTTTCAGCACGTTATATTCGCAGTTATTCATGACAACGAAGGTGATGGGGAGGTGTTCGTGAGCAGCCGTCCAGAGCGCCTGAGGCGAATAAAGCGCCGCGCCATCACCCACGAGGCACACGACAGGCTCGCGCTTCAGGCCGAGTGAGCAGCCGATGGCAGCGGGCATACCCCACCCCAAAGCCCCGCCGCGCAGAAAGGAGTACTGAGACGGATCACTGCTTTCGAGAAAGCTGCGGACAAAGCCCGATGTTGCAATGGCCTCATCCACGATCGGGGTGTCAGGGCCGATAGCCCGTACGGCCTCACGCGCAGCCAGAATGGGTGGGATGACCGCCTCATTCATGGCCGCATCAGCGCGGCCATGAAGGGTGGCGCGCTCCGAGGCGCGCTGCGTGGCCGCTTTGCGGCGCAGGGCGTCATAGGCGGGGGCATGGGCAAGCGAGGCCTTTTCCACCAGTGACTGAAGCGCGTTGAGCGATGCTTTCAGATGGCCGCAGGTAGAAAGCGCCGTGGGATAGGTGCGCCCCAGATCGTTCACATCGGCAGAAAGCTGGTAGACGGTACACCCCTCAGGAATAGCCGAGCCTTCGGTGTAGAGAATGGTGATGAGCGATTTGCCGCCAATAGCGAAAATGGCGTCATACTGGGAGAGCACTTCGGCAATACCGCGCGCCGTGGTGGGCAGGTTACCACGCCATAGCGGATGGGCGGTCGGGAAAGGGACGCGCGAGGGCCACGAAGAGCCATAGACGGGCGCCCCCAGTGTCTCGGCCAAAGTTGCCGTTTCGGCAGCGGCGCGGCTGGCATGGATTTCGTCGCCTGCAATCAGGGCAAGGCGCCCGGGCGCGATGGCGGCAAGGGCATTTGCCAGTTCTGGCAGGGCGCCGGCGATGGCATTGCGGTCGATGCGTGAAGGGGCCCCGGCACTGACGGTGCTCATCTCCTCCATCACGTCCATGGGCAGGGACAGAAAGACCGGGCCGGAAGGTGCGGCATCGGCGTCGTGAAAGGCGCGCCGAACCAGCGTGGGAAGTTGCTCGGCAGAGGCAACTTCCTTGCCCCATTTCACCGCAGGCTCGGCAATTTTCAGAAGATCACCAAACAGGAGCGGATCGGTAACGGCGTGGCGCAGATCCTGCTGCCCTGCCGTGACGACAAGGGGTGTTTGCGAGACATGGGCGTTGAGCAGATTACCCATGCCATGACCCAGCCCGCCTGCTGTATGCAGGTTTAGAAAACCCGGTCGGCCCGCTGCCTGGGCATAGCCATCGGCCATGGCCACAGCGCTCGCCTCCTGCAGGGCGAGGATGTAGCTGATATCGGGCCTGCGCAGCAGACTGTCCATAAGAGGGAGTTCCGTCGTGCCGGGATTGCCGAAGATATACTCGACCCCCTCACTCGCGAGGATTTCGAGCAGGATATCGGCACCACTGCGGGCGTCGAGCGTGCTTGTCTTGGCGAAGCTGGCTGACATGGTCTGGCTCCAGAAAGGGCGTTTTTGCGGGATGTCGGCCAGTTGAGCCAGCATCCCTTTGCCGGAACGGTATCATGCAATCTTCTGATAAAAATTGCGTTTTCAGCTTCCAGAATGTAAATCACACGCATAAAATATGCGGCAAAAGATCACTTTTGAGGTATGAAGATGCTTGAAGATCTGGATGCGATTGACCGCCATCTGTTGCAGTTGCTTCAGCAGGATGCATCACGCCCGACGGCTGAGCTGGCCGAATCTGTCGGGCTCTCGCAGGCGCCATGCTGGCGTCGCATACAGCGCCTCAAGGAATCCGGAATCCTGCAAAAACAGGTCTATCTGGTGGATCGGCGCAAGATCGGGCTGAACGCGCAGGTTTATGCTCTGGTGAAGCTCACAGCCCATGCCCGCGCCAATCTGGCTGCGTTTGAAGAGGCTATACGCGAATTCCCTGAGGTGCAGGATTGCTATGTTCTGCTTGGCTCGGTCGATTTCATCCTGCGCATCGTGACGCGGGATATCGAATCCTACGAGCAGTTCTTTCTGAAAAGACTGGCCCTGATCCCGGGGATACAGGAGGTCAATTCAATGGTGGCTCTGTCGGAAATCAAGCACACGCTCGAACTTCCCATAGAGCGTCTTACCTCCTGAAGGCCGAGAATAAGCCCGTTTTCGAGGCCGAGTGCGCAGATCATCTGCGACACGAAACGCAGTGACGCAGGACAAGGCGTAGAGGGCGCGTCGAATGGGTTCAGCTTACAAGGCCGATATATCCGGCCTTACGTCCCGCCCCGCCCCGCCCCATGAGTAAAAACTGAACGGCACGACAATCCGGGATCAAAGGGGCTAACGCCCCTTTGCGGGTTTCAAGGCAGCGCCCTGAACAGCCGCGCCAGCAACAGGGTCTTTATCCATCTTTAGACGACCTGTGGAACGGACGAAAGACAGGGTGACGCAAAACAGGTTCCGCAAGCGCCCGTCCCTCTGAAGGTCTCAGGGCAGAGCCCTGCGCATTCTTACCAGCAGCAGAAACCGCCATCCACAAGCAGGTCGACCCCGGTGCAGAAGGACGCAGCGCGGGAGGAGAGGAAAATGGCGGGCCCCACCATTTCGCGCGGGACGGCAATGCGGTTCATGGGGGTGTCGTTCTCGAACACCTTCACACGCTCGGCCCATTCGGGGCGGGTGTTCATGGGGGTAGCGGTATAGCCGGGGCTGATGGTGTTCACACGCACGCCGCGCGTTGCCCATTCCATCGCGAGGCTTTTGCTCAGATGAATGACGGCGGCTTTGGACGCATTGTAATGCGCCTGCATCAGACCGCGATTGACGATCACGCCGGACATGGAGGCGATGTTGACGATTGACCCGCGACCATTGGCCAGCATGGCGCGACCCTCGGCCTGAGAGGAGAGGAAGACGCCTGTCGTATTGATATCGAGCACGCGCTGCCACTGGTCGCGTCCCATCTCCTCGGCCGGGGCGGCATTGGCGATGCCTGCGGCATTGACGGCAACCGAAAGCAGGCCGAGTTCGGCCTGTGTGGCCGCAATGGCGTCGGCCAGGCTGGTTTCGTCGGTTGCATCACCGGTGCAGACCAGCGCGGCACGTTTGAGACCGCGGATACGGTCGGCGGTCTCGTCGAGGCCCTGACGTGAGCCGGGGAGGTCGAAACAGGCAACCGAAGCACCGGCTTCGGCAAGGCCGATGGCGATCTGTTGCCCGATGCCGCTTCCGGCCCCGGTGACAAAAGCGACATCGCCGGAGAGATCGAAAAGGTCCATGAATTTATCCAGTATGGGTGGGGGCGGCATGGGTGGGTGCCGCCCGCAAAAATGCCGGGAAAGGGCGTGTTGTCAGGCGCTACGGCGTCTGGCGTGACGGGCGAGAAGCGCTTCGGCGCGCGTGACGACATTGGCTGTCGTGAAGCCGAAATGGCGGAACAGATCCTGTGCCGGGCCGGATTCACCAAAGCCCGTCATGCCCACGACATCACCATCGAGCCCCACATAACGCGACCAGTACATCGTGCTTGCGGCCTCTATGGCCAGACGGGTGCGCACGCCATCGGGCAGGACGCTTTCGCGATAGTCTGCGTCCTGGGCATCGAAGGTTTCGGGTGAGGGCAGGGAAACCACCCGGACCGCGAGATTCCGGTTGCGCAGGAGGGTGGCGGAGTCCATGGCCAGTGTGACCTCCGAGCCTGTAGCAATCAGGATGAGGTCAGGGATGCCTGCGCAGTCGGAAAGGATGTAGCCACCGCGCCAGGCATTGCGCAGTTGTTCCTCGCTGCGGCTGTGTTGTTTGAGCGGCAGGCGCGAGAGCGAAAAGGCGGTGGGGCCGTCACGACGTTCAAGCGCGCTGACCCAGGCGATGGCCGTTTCGACCTGATCGCAGGGGCGCCAGGTTACCATATTGGGCGTCTGGCGCAGGCTCGCGAGCTGTTCGACAGGCTGATGGGTGGGCCCGTCCTCGCCCAGACCGATGGAATCATGCGTATAGACCAGAATCTGACGCTGTTTCATGAGCGCTGCCATGCGCACGGCATTGCGCGCATATTCCATGAACATCAGGAAGGTCGCGGTGTAAGGAATGAGGCCGCCATGCAGGGCAATACCATTGGCCATAGCAACCATGCCGAATTCGCGCACGCCGTAATCAACGTAATTGCCGGCTGCATCGAAGCAGACAGAGGAAGACCCTGACCAGCATGTGAGGCAACTTGGGGTTATATCGGCGCAGCCGCCGAACATTTCGGGCAGATGGGGGGCAAAGGCCTCAATGGCGTTCTGCGATGCCTTGCGCGAGGGAATATCCCTGGGGGCTGCCTGCAGGGTGGCGACCAACTCACGCGACAGGGTTGCCCAGTCTGCGGGGAAGGCGCCGGCCTGACGGCGGGTGAATTCGGCAGCCAGATCCGGATAGGCATCGCGATAGCGGGAGAACAGATCGTTCCAAGCGGCCTCGGCCACCTCTCCGGCTGGGCGATGATCCCAGTCGCGATAGATGGCGTCAGGAATCTCGAAAGCCGGACTGGCCCAATCCAGACGCTCACGAATTCTGGCGATTTCATCGGCGGGAAGAACACCGCCATGCACCTTGTTGGTACCGGCATAGCCTTCGGAACAACCCTGACCGATGGTGGTACGGCAGATGATCAGGCTAGGGCGCGTGGTTTCGGCGCGTGCTGCGTTGAGTGCGCTAAGCACAGCATCGGGGTCATGCCCGTCAATCTCGCCGATCACCTGCCAGTCATAGGCCTCGAAACGCTTGCGCGTATCATCGGTATAAACCCCGTCGATCGGCCCATCATTGGTGACCATATTGCGATCATAGAGGGTGATCAGCTTGCCGAGCCCGAGCGTGCCCGCCAGAGCGCAGGCTTCATGCGAGATGCCCTCCATCAGGCAACCTTCACCCACATAGGCATAGGTGTGGTGATCGACGATGGGTAGACCGGGGCGATTGAACTGCGCGGCCAGAGTCTTTTCTGCCAGCGCCATCCCGACAGCGTTGGCGATACCCTGGCCCAGCGGGCCGGTGGTGGTTTCGATTCCGGGTGCATAGCCGAATTCGGGGTGTCCGGGCGTTCTGGAATGGAGTTGGCGGAACTGCCTGATGTCCTCGATCGTCAGGTCGAACCCGCTCAGATGCAGCAGGGCATAGAGCAGCATCGAGCCGTGGCCGTTGGAATAGACAAAGCGGTCACGGTTGCACCAGCCCGGATTGGCCGGGTTGTAGCGCATCACGTCACGCCACAGCACTTCAGAGATATCAGCCATGCCCATTGGCGTGCCGGGATGGCCGGACTGGGCCTTGAAGATGGCATCTATGGCCAGGATACGGATGGCGTTGGCGCGTTGCTTGCGGGTTGTCATGAGAAGCCCTCGGTCTGATCCGGCCAGTGGCCGCAATGTTAGATTCGGCTGATGAAATGATATGCATTAAACTCTGTTCATGAAGCTTGTTTTGCGAAGCATGAATAATACCCATTTTGTTGCATTAAGAGAATACCACACAAGCAATGTAGCCATTGAATAGAAATATATAACTATGAGATTTTCATACAATCCATGCACAATGGCGTGATGGTTAGCCGGAATGCGGCCTAGGTATAAGCGTAAGACTTATATCTGTCGAATACAGAGTTTCATGGGTAGACAATTCAAATTATTGTCACCTTGGGGTGGTAATACAGATCGCGTTCTATAAAAGTTCTTATATGATCTCATTAAAAAACGTTTATCATACCAACTCTGACAGCCTGAATGTCTCATAAGAACAGACCGTCTGGTAACTATAACTCTTTTTTGTGATTTGCCGGAGGGGGACAACCCGCGCAAAGGAGGACGGGCCAGGCACGCTGCAGGGCAGCAAGATGCCTTTTTTGAGACTCAGGAGAAACACAATGGCAGGCGGGACATTCGTCGGCGGGGCACGGTCCGCAACCGACACTTTGCCAGACATTGAGCCACAGACGGCTTTCGGACGGTTCATCTCATGGGCCGGCATTCCGCCGATCATGATCTGGGGCTTTATCGGTACTCTGCTCTTCATGATCGGTGACGGCGTAGAGAGTGGTTACCTCTCTCCCTATCTCGTCTCGCTCGGCTTTCAGGAGCATGACGTTGCCGGCCTGTTCACCATCTATGGCCTGACGGCAGCTGTATCGGCCTGGGCCTCGGGTGCCCTTTCCGACATGTGGGGCAGCCGCAAGGTCATGCTTGTCGGTCTGGCCATCTGGATCCTGTTCCAGATCGGGTTCTTGGGTTTCGCCCTGCCGTCCAAGTCCTGGACATTGATCACGCTGTTCTACGGTCTGCGTGGCTTTGGCTATCCGCTCTTCGCCTTCGGCTTTCTCGTCTGGGTTGTGAACACGGCGCCCGTGCAGAAACTGGGCTCCGCCGTTGGCTGGTTCTGGTTCTGCTTCACGGCAGGTCTGCCCACGCTGGGTACGACGATTGCCGGTGTCCTGCTGCCCATCATTGGTGGTTATGCAACCCTGTGGGTCGCTCTGAGCTTCGTTGTCTTCGGTGGTGCGCTGGCCCTGCTCGGCATGAGCCGCGTGCCTCGCGTCGAAACGGGCAACAACGGAGCACTCAAGACGCTGTTCATGTCGCTGGCCATTGGCTGGCAGCGCCCCAAAGTCGGCATTGGCTGCATAGTGCGTGCCATCAACACCTCTGCTGAATTCGGCTTCCTGGTGTTCATGCCGCTCTATTTCACCCATACACTTGGCTTTACCATGGGCCAGTGGCTGGCCGTGCTTCAGGCCATCTTCATCAGCAATATCTTCTTCAACCTGTTCCTGGGCATCGTGAGTGACAAGCTGAGCTGGCGCTACACGACCATGATCATGGGTGGCATTGGCTCGACGCTGAGCACCATGGCACTGTATTTTGCCCCCACCATGCTGGGCCCTGACCATCTGTTCATCGTCATGATCGCCGGTGCCTTTTACGGCATGACCCTGGCTGGCTATGTGCCGCTTTCGGCCCTGATGCCTTACCTCGCTCCCGAGAACAAGGCAGCCGCCATGTCGCTGCTGAACCTCGGTGCAGGTGCCAGTGTCTGGATCGGCCCGGCCATCGTTTACATCTTCGAGCCTGCCTTCGGGGTGTTCGGTGTGATGGTTGTCTACTCCATCATCTACTTCATCAGTGCGGTTCTGACCTACTTCCTGAAGCTGGACCCGGAGGTGGAAGCCCATCTCCACTCCACCCGCGCTTCAGCCAAGGGTTTCTCCCACTGAGTGAGCGGTTTCCTTCTTGAGACGAAGGAGAAAAAGGCGGGGGCCAAAGCCCCGCTTTTTTTATGTCATGCCAGCCAGTGCGTATGCGGCGACATGCGAAACGGACAAGACATAGGTCGCTGTCAATTCTTAACCGTTAACGGTTCCCCGTGAATTCGATTTTTTTCGAAATAAACCTGCGCCCAGCAAGAGCCCGATCATGCCAGATCGTTGTAAGTAACTGACAGAAAATGATTTCTGATTGGTAACGGTGCTTCTGGCAGTGTGACATTGTTGCACAGCATTGCTCGAACTATGTAATATAAATGTAACGCGCCTTGCGGACGTTAACAATCTTCCGTTACGGCTTGGGAACGTTGCGATGCGTAATATCGCGAATTAACCCATTTTGACGGAACGTTCCATGACGCTGCTCCCAAGAGAGACGCACGAATCGGGTCGCCATGACCCGATCGTCGCCCCGTCAACCCGACGCAAGCGACCGCTTGCCGCCGGTCTCATGAGTGCCACAGCCTGTGTCGCTCTGTTGCATTTCGTCAGTGACGCACGGGCACAGAGTGTTTCGGCCCCTGAAACATCGACAATCCCTGCCAACGCCGCCAAGGCTCCTGCCAAGAGCAAGGTGAAGGTCAATGCCCAGAGCCGCGCGACGCGCGCCAGGGCTGTTTCCGCACCGGTTGGGGACGCTCCTGCGACTTCACGCCCCGAAACCATCATGGTGACGGGCTCGCTCTTCCGCGATCCGAACACGACCAGTGCGTCACCGATCACGCACATCACCATGAAGGACATGCAGCAGCGCGGCATCAAGACCGTGACCGATGCGCTGCAGCTTCTGTCTTCCAACGGTGCAGGTAATCTGACCAATGCCTGGTCGGCGGGTGGTGGCTTTGCCGCCGGTGCATCGGCTCCGTCGCTCCGCGGTCTCAGCACGGATTCGACCCTGGTCCTCATGGATGGGCAGCGCCTGTCGTACTATCCGCTGGCCGATGACGGCGAGCGCAACTTTGTCGACACCAACTGGATGCCGCAATCCATCATGCAGGGCGTGGACGTGCTGCAGGATGGCGGCTCGGCAACCTATGGTGCTGACGCCGTTGCCGGTGTGGTCAACATGATCACCCGCAAGGAAATCAAGGGTTTCGAGGGTAACGCCGAAGGTGGCCTGACACAGCGTGGCGATGCAGGGCATCAGCGCCTCTATGCCACCTGGGGGCATGGTGACCTGCACAAGGACGGCTACAACTTCTACATCAACTCGGAATATCAGCAGGACGATCCGCTTTATTACCGTCAGCTCAATTCACCGTATAACAATGGTGACCTGACCGGGATCGGTGGCAGCAACGGTAACGATAACATCGTCTCGGGTGGCTCGATCACCAATTTCGCGCCGTCGACCGTAGCGCTCGTGCGTCCTGTGACAGGAACCGGCACCAATACGGCACCCTGGTCGCTTCTGAACCAGCAGGCGGGTTGCCGTGGCCTTGATGGTCTGGTTACAGGAGCTGTCGGTGGAAGCACCGGCACCAGCCAAGCCTGCTCATGGAACACGCAGAAATACGCCCAGCTTGCGCCCGATCTGCGTCGCGTCAGTGCCACAGCGCATTTTACGGCCAATGTTACGGAGCGTTCGCAGCTGACGGCCATGTTCACCTGGTCGCAGGCGCGTTCGATCATCACGGGAACGCCCTATTCAACCTATGGTGGTACGTCCTACAGCCAGGCAAAGCTGGCATCGGCGCAGAATACCTATCTGCCCGTCTATCTGGCTGACGGCTCTCTGAACCCCAACAATCCTTATGCCGCACAGGGTGAGCAGGCGCAGGTCAATTATCGCTTTGGCGATCTGATTCCGACCACCATGGATACGAGCCAGAACTTCCGTGGTTCGGTACGCTATAATGGCTGGCATCCGTCGCGCTGGGGTTCGGACTGGAATTACGACGTCAACTTCGTTGGCATGAACACGCTGCTGAACCAGACGATCACAGGCGTGCCGACCATTTCCGGCATCCAGAACGCGATCACCAGCGGCAGCTACAATTTCGTGGATCCGTCGCAGAATTCGCAGTCGGTGCTGAACTCCATCGCGCCGCGCAATGTTATCAATGCGCGTACGCAGGAATATTCGGGCGAAGCCACGCTCAGCAAGGGTCTGTTCCACCTGCCGGGTGGTATGGCCAAGCTCGCCATCGGCGGCAACATCCGTTACGAAGCCCTGAACGATCCGAACGCCAACCCGCTTGATACGGCCAATCCGGCCAACCAGTACACCAGCTATATCAACCCGGTGAACGCTCAGGGCAGTCGTTGGGTCGAGTCAGGTTTTTTCCAGGCTGAGGCGCCGATCGTTAAGATGCTGAGCGCCGATGCCTCGGGCCGTTACGATCATTATTCAGAAGGCTTCAGCCACTTCTCGCCGAAATTCGGTGTGCAGTTCAAGCCGACCGAAAAGCTGACCCTGCGTGGCACGTTTCAGAAGGGCTTCCGCGTTCCCAGCTTTGCTGAAACAGGCGGGTCGAATGTGGGCTACACCACCTACACACCCAACAATGCCAACTTCATCAGCCAGCATCTGAACGCCAACGGTACGCCCAACAACTACGCTCAGAATTACTATATTGGCTCGAACACGGCCGGTAACCCGAACCTGCGTCCTGAGACCTCGACCAATTTCTCGGGTGGTCCGATCTTCCGTCCGACCCGCTGGCTGACCCTGATGGCGGATTACTATTATATCCGCAAAAACCACTACATTGCGCCTAACCCGGTGGGCACCACCAACGTGGCCAACGCCTATCTCGCAGGCGAAGCCCTGCCGACGGGCGTGACGGTTACGCCGGATATTGCCGATCCGCAGAACCCGAGCGGCCAGCTGCGTCCGGGCATCATCAATCTTGGCTATGTGAACACGAACAAGCTCGTGACGGATGGTTTCGATCTGTCTTTCGAGGCCAATACCCAGCTTCCCGGCGTGTTCCGAGAAGTGCACTGGTACAGCAAGGGCACAGCGACCTTCGTGCGTCGCATGAACCTGACCAATCCTGATGGCTCGGTCTATCGCTATGCCGGAACGCTCGGCCCTTACGGTGCCGTTTCGGCATCGGGAACGCCGCGCTGGCGTGCCAACTGGTCCAACACACTGTCATGGCGCAAGCTGGCGGTGACGCCGACGGTCTATTATACCAGCGGCTATCGTACGACGGCAGAAGACCAGACAGGTTCGGGCACGGCGGGCAACTGCGCCGATGCCCTGACCTCCAGCAGTTTCGTCCCTCAGGGACAGTGCAAGGTCAAAGGCTTCTGGGATGTCGATCTGACGGTGAACTATCAGTTCAACCGCCGCTGGAGCGCCTATGCCAACGTCTACAACCTGCTTGGCTTCAAATCGCCTTACGATTTCGGCACCTATGGCGGTTACCTCTACAACTCTTCCTGGACCCAGAACGGTGTCGTTCTTCGCTCCTTCCAGTTCGGCGTGAAGGTCGTTCTCTGATCCTCTCGTTCGTCTGACATGAAAAAACCCTCCGGGCTTCGCGGCCCGGAGGGTTTTTTACGTTCTCGGCCGCTCTCAGGCTCCGGATGCACGGCCCGGATAAGAGCCATGGGAAGCGCCCCATGGAATGGGCTTCCGGATGGGCGTCTTGTGAGGGCGACTAATTTCCGAGCGGTTGCCTCATGCCCTGCAAAGGGCGCGTTCCCTGGCTCAGTTTTTGTAATCCGGTTGCTCACGATCCAGCTTGCGGCGCAGGGCCTTCCAGATCATCTGGCCCTGATCGGGGTCTGTCTCGAATTGCTGGCGCGCGCGCAGCACCTCGGCCTCGCTCGGGCAATGCAGTCTGGCCCCGGTCGATTGCGCGGCCAACTGCACGCGGCAGGCCTGTTCTAGATAATACATGCGGTAAAAGGCCTGAGCCACGGTGCTTCCAATGGTCAGTAGGCCGTGATTTTGCAGAATCAGCCCCATATGGTCGCCCAGATCGCGCACCAGACGCTCGCGTTCGCTCAGATTGTCGTCTGCCGCAATGCCCTCATAGGGGTGAAAGCCGATGCGCCCGTAGAACTCCATATTGATCTGATTCAGGGGCAGGATACCCTCCTCCTGCGCGGCAATGGCCATGCCCGCGAGCGTGTGGCTGTGCATCACGCAGTCTGCCTCGGGATGGGCCCGGTGCACGGCGGAATGGATCACGAAGCCAGCCGGATTGACTGGCCAGCTTGTCTCCTGCTGAGGATGGCCTTCGGAATCCACTACCACGAGCGAGCTTGCCGTGATCTCCTCGAAAAGCAGCCCGTAGGGATTGACCAGAAAGCGATGCCCTTCTCCGGGCAAACGCACGGAGAGATGGGTGTAGACCATGTCGGTCAGGCCGAACTGTGCGTAAAGCCGATAGGCGGCAGCCAGATCCTCGCGCAGTTCCTTCTCGGTCCGGGCGGTCATGCGGTCACTCCCGTCTTGCTGAAATGCCCGAATGTATTGGTGCGTCGTGTTCCCTCAGGCAAGGCAATTTCACCCCGCTCGCGTTTGGCAATGAGATAGGAATAGGTCTGCATGGCCTGCGCCCACATGTGATCCCCGATCTTCACGGCCTCATAGGCGGTGTCGCCCTTCTCGAAGGCGGGGAGGGGGCGGATCTCGTGATGATAATCGCAGGCATAGAAAAGCGGGAAGGAATAGCGTTCCTCCTTCACGCTCCGGACCCTATGCGCAGTGGCGACAAAAGCCCCCGCCGTCATCATTTCGAGCATATCGCCGATATTGACCACAAAACTCCCCGGAATGGGCGGCGCATCGATCCACTCACCCTTGCCGTTCAGCACTTCCAGACCCGGCTGGTCGGCCAGCAGAATGGTGAAGCACTCATAATCGGTATGCGCGCCAATGCCCGGTGCGTCATGAGCCTCACCATCGAAGGGATAATGGATCATGCGCAGCTTCGAGGGAGGGAACTGCGCCACATCGTCGAAACTATGTTCATCGAGCCCCAGCGCGAGGGCGAAACCACGAAACAACACACGCCCCAACTCGAAAACGGCCTTGTAATAGGCGCTTGCACGCTCGCGGAACAGCGGGATGTCGGGCCAGTCATTGGGGCCGAGAAGCGGCGTTCCGGCCTGGACCAGAGGATGATCGGCAGGAACTTCAAAGCCGATATCGAAGGCCTCCTTATGGTCGGGGCGGGATTTGTTGTAGATTTCCTCCCCTTCCGGAACGAAGCCCTTATGAGAGGCGGAACTGCCGATATAGCGCTTCATTTTCTCCTCCAGAGGTTGGGAGAAGAAATCCTTCGCGGCTTGGCGCAGATCGGTGATGAGTTCGGGCGCGACGCGATGACCGGCAATATAGAAAAACCCGATCCTGCTGGCCGCTTCGTGCAGCGCCGCCGCCACTTTCTGACGATCGGTCTTGTCTGCCGAATACAGCCCGGCAATATCGATCACCGGAATGGACGTGAACGTCTCTTCTGTCATGTCAGGACTCTCCTGCTGAAGCGGGGAAGCACCCCGCGAAGGATCTGACCTGATCCTGCCTGAGCCAGTCATTCATGGCATGGCGGTCGGCAAGGGGCAGATCGGTGAAGGGCAAGGTATGGGTGTAGCCATCGGGACCACATTCCGGTGTCAGCGTTGTGACAGCGTAGCCGCGTGCGCGCTGCGACATCCAGATTCGGCGCCAGAAATCGCGGTGAAAATCGAGTGCGGCGCGATTTTCAGGTGCTGCGGGATGCGAGACCTGCGGGCCCTGATCATAGCCTACGCGTGCCTGAACGTGATGCACACGCGCGATGAATCCACTGAAATCATCGCAGGGGTCATTGAGCAGTCTTTCGCAGCTCACCACCCAATGGCTGATATCGGCGGTAAAAAGCGCTTCGGGTATTTGCGCGATAACATCGAGCGTGACCCAGGGTGTCGCGCAGAGCCGGGCGCGATGGGTCTCGAAGCTGAGCGTCAGCCCATGCTTCTGCCCCAGATTCATGGCTCGATTGATGAACTCGGCCTGAAGTGCGGCATTCCAGCGATCATTGCCGCCCAGCACGTTCACGAAGCGGGGGGAGAGGCGCGCGGCGCGCCCGAGGGCCTCATTCAGATCGGCCAGATGGTCGTCCAGCGTTGCGCTCTGGCGGGGGACGACCCCGCCGCCGGTCAGGGCGATGGCGATATAAGGGCAATCGGTGTTGCGCAGGGCCGTACGGCAGGCAGCGAGGTTTTCCGGTTCCGGGATACGCGCCTCGATCCCGTCATAGCCTCGACGATGGGCATCGGCGATAGCCTCAACCCAGGTACGCGTATCGCCCCAGAGTGTTAGGAAGCTGTCGAGGCGCATCGGCGTGTCGTCTCCCGTCATGCTTGTGTCGGGTCAGAAATTATAGCGCAGATCGCAGCCGATCCAGCGCGGCGTCTGAAGGAACTGCACGCGTGAATTATCCGAGCCTGTGAAGGAATAGGTGTTGCCGTGCTTGTTGAGCATGTTGTCGACATAGATTGCGGCCGTCCATTTGCCGGTTTTGGGCCCCACTTCCATGCGCATTCCGAACGAGCTGATCTTGTCGGTCACGCCATTGGGGTCGCCTAGGGCCACCAGCATATTGTCCTTCCAGGTGTAGCTGGTCTGGAGCGTCATGCGATAGGCGCGGGGCAAGTCGATGCCATAGCGTGCGACGGCATTCCAGGAGAAGCGCGGGGCAAAAGGCAGCACCGAATGAGCCGTAACAGAGGAAAGCAGCGGCAGGCCGCCGATATCATTCACCGCATTGGTGGCCTGCGCGTCGAGATAGGCAAAGGAGCCGCGCAGATCGAGATTGGGGATCAGATCATGCAATGTGCTCGACAATTCGCCGCCGCGGGTACGGGCACGGGGGATAGGCCCAAGGCTGAGCGAGGTGATGTTCATGGGCATTTCAGCCACGAACAGCGTCTGGCGGTTATGATATTCGTAATCGAACAGCGCGCCTTCGATCTGCACATGGTTGTGCAGCAGGCTGGTCTTGGCGCCGACTTCGTAAGCGATCATGTTTTCAGGACGCACATAATCGAGTGCCTGAGGGGCAGAAACGGGGGCCGCAAAATAGGCGCCTGCCTTGTAGCCGTTGGAAATGGTGGCATAGACCTGTGTGCCGGGCACGATGGTGTAACGCAGCCCCACGCGCCCTGTCAGGCGGGCATAGGAATGGGTGGTGTCGAGGCGTGACAGATAGGCGCCCTTGCTCGTCAGCGCGCCAGCATCATCGATCGTCCCGCCCTTGAAGCCGCGATCATCCCAGGAGAAACGGCCCGAGGCGATGAAATCGAGATTACGCAGCACATTGGTGACCGTGTTGATATAGAGCCCCGTCGAGACATTCTGCTGCACGAAACGATCCGTCAGATTGCCATTGGGCACGCCGAGCAGAAAAGAGCGGTAGCTCGTATAGGCCCCGTTGATCTTGTCCCAAGATTCATAGACGCCCACCGTCAGGCGAAAACGTTTCGCCAGATCCATCCTGAGATGCATGTCATGGGACTGGGCGAGGGACGTATCATTCCAGTGATAATCACCGACGTTGATTGATTCACCATCGTAATTATCATAATCGCTGCGACGGAAGGCGTCGAAGGCGGTGGTCGAGACGAACTGCCCCCAGTTGAAATCATGGGTGTAATTGATCGAGACGCCGCCGCCATTCTCGTTACGGCCGACGCGGTTCTTGCCCACATTGACCGCGTTATAGGACGCATTTGGCCCCACCCCCACCGTTCCTGTCGGAAAACCATTGACCGCGTCGCCATCCGTATCCTGCGGCGACATCGAAATGCCCTTGTCGCGCGTGTAATGGATATTCAGCAGCAGGCTCGAACGGTCATCGATCAGAAAGCGCGTGAGATTGCGCAAGCCGAGCTGATCCTGCGAGCCATAGCGTTTGTTGGTGTGGATATCGCGCTGCCAGCCATCACCATTGATATAGGAAAAGGCGGTGCGGTTCTGGATACGGTCGGTGATCGGCACATTGACCGCTGCACTCGCCGTATTGGTGCCATAGCTGCTATAGCCCCAATCCACATAACCGCCGAATTTTCCGTCTGGCTTGACCGTCTCGACCGCGATATTCCCGCCCGTGGAGCTGCGCCCGTAATCGAAGCCCTGCGGCCCTTTCTCGACGGCGACAGACTGGGTGTCGAACATCTGCCCTGTATAGAACACAGGGTAGGGGGCAAACACGCCATCCTGATAGATGCCGATCCCGCCCATGTTGTTGCCGGTATAGTCATCAAGCCCGATGCCTCGGATCGAGAAGACAGGCGTGCTGCCAGACGTCGCATTCACCGCGGTAAGGCCCGGCGTATAGGCGGCAATGTCCTTGGGGCTGGTGATGTGCAGTTCCTGCAACTCGCGGCCACTCAGCACATTGACCGTGGCCGCCGTTGTCAGGAAGCGCTGAGCGCGTGATCCCGTGACCTGAATGGCCTCCGGATCGGAATGGGGTGCTGCATGGCGCCGGGCATGGGTGCTGCTGCGCGGCGTATGGGTGGCGCGGGATGGGGCAGCGCCATGAAGGGGATGATTGGGTGTCGTGGTCTGCGGGCTTGCTGCTGCATGGGCCACACCGCCCATACAGGACCCGTCCAATCCCGAGCCAGCCAGAGCGATCCCGGCAGAGAGCGAAAGCGCCGTGCTGGTCAGGCGGCGAAATCCTTTGGGCAGGCGCGTCATCATGAAAAGGACTCCCGTCAGTGGCTTCCCTGTCATTGAAGAGGCGAAACGACATCCTGTTCGATTGAAAAAAACCAAACCTCACTTTGTCAGATCGTTACCCATATCGCGTCATTCATGGAATTTATGGCAAATCTTCCGGGATCATGCGCCTTGAGACGACTTTGTTACGTGTGGTGAATCATCTGGTCCAGAAACTGGCGCGCACGGGCCGTATCGGGTGCTGTAAAAAACTTCTCCGGGGGGGAAGCCTCCAGCACGACGCCCTTGTCCATGAACACCACGCGGTCGGCAATATGGCGCGCAAACCCCATTTCATGAGTGACGCAGATTGTGGTGATGCGTCGCTCAGCCAGGGCGTTGATAATGCTGATCACACCCTTGATGGCTTCCGGGTCCAGAGCCGCGGTAGGTTCGTCGAAGAGAATGATATCGGGCGCCATGCACAGGGCGCGGGCAATCGCGACACGCTGCTGTTGCCCGCCTGAAAGCTGGATCGGGTATTTATCGGCCTGTTCGCCGATACCCACCTGCTCCAGATAGCCTCGGGCGAGCGATTCCGTTGCATCGCGATGGGCCTTGCGGACAAGCCGCGGGGCAAGTGTGCAGTTTTCAAGCACGGTAAGATGCGGAAAGAGATTATAATTCTGAAACACCATCCCCACTGCCCCGCGCAGCAGGGGCAGGCTTGTCTTGTTGTCGATCACCTCACCATCGATCATGAGCACCCCACTATCATGGGGCTCGATACGGTTCAGCGTGCGGATAAAGGTCGATTTTCCTGATCCCGATGGCCCCAGAACGACAATTTTCTCGCCATGATCGATATCGAGGCTCACCCGGTCCAGCGCAAGAAACTCGCCATAGAATTTGCTAAGCTTGCGCAGGCTGAGGGCGCAATCGGGGTTGGGGGGCAGATTATGCAACATGGTTTGATGTCTCCGCCTCTGCGGTACCAGCCGCCGCCCTGCCTGCAGGGTTTTCCGTGGTCATGCCGGGTCTGGCGGCGCTGCTGGCGCGGCTTGCCCAGACAAACCGTGTTTCGATGCGCTTTTGCAGGTGCAGGAAGGCGAACACCATCACGAGATAATAGACCAGCGCCGCAGCGTAATATTCGGTAAACTCGAAGCTGCGCGCCACCTGGACCTGCGTGATGAACAGCAGTTCCTGAAGGGAGATGACCGAAGCTAGCGAGGTTGTCTTGAGCAGTGAAATGAACTCATTGATGGTGGGCGGCAGCGCCACACGCAGGGCCTGTGGAAAGATCACATGGCGGTAGATCTGTGCCTGGCTCATGCCTAGAGCCTGCCCCCCTGCCAGCTGTCCGGGATCGATAGCGCTCAGCGCCGCCCGATTGATCTCAACCTGATAGGCTGACTCATTGATCGACAGGCAGATCCACGTGGCCAGAAAAGGCGAAAACCAGCTTTCGCGAAACACCGGAAAGAATTGCGGCAGCGCATTCCAGATGAAGAGAAGCTGCAGCAATGTCGGCGCACCACGAAAAACAGCGACATAGGCCCGCAGGAAAGGGTGCCAGAGTGAGCGCGGGGCGTTGAGTTTCAGGGCAATGGGAATCGAAATGACGATGGCCGCCGCATGAGAAGCGAGCGCAATTGCCAGCGTCATGATGGCGCCCTTGAGGAACGCCATCGAGAAAAGGGCTGAGAAAAACGTGGTTGTGTTGAAGCGCGGTCTTTCACTATGCACACCGAGCGCCGCCCGTGCAGCCGGGCCGACATTCCATTTTTTCTCAAGGGCTGCGATCTTGCCCTGCTGCTTCAGCGTGGCGATGGCCCCATCCAGCAGCGCCTTGTCCTGCCCGGTGCGGCGCAGATAGATCGCGAATTCGGAATAGCCCGGCAGGGAGGGGGTGAAGATGACATGCAGCTTGCTGCCCAGCTGGGCCTGTCGATAGAAAAGCTCGACATCCTGACTCAGGAAATTCTGTGACCGTCCAACCAGAACCTGCTGCACCACCTGATCTTCGCTCGGATATTGCTGAAGCATGATCGGGGCCTTGCCACGTGCAGCCAGACCCTGGTTGATTTCCTCGATACGGGCGGCATAGCTCGTGCCTGATTCAACAGCGAGGCTCTGCCCCGCAAGGGCGTCGAAACTGCTCACCGGTGCGATCTGGCTGGGGGCCACCACAACGGGGGATGTTTCTAGATAGGCAACCGCATCAAACAGCCGCTCGCGTGACGCCTGTTTGAGCACCCCACTCATGACCAGACTGCACCGCCCCGCCCCGAGGCTCGGGAAAAGCCCTGTGAAATCCATCGTCTCGAATTGAACGGGGACATGCCAATAGGCGCCCAGCTCACGCGCCAGCGCGATATCGAACCCGTCCAGCGCCGAGAGATCTGCCCCGTTGACGAATGTCATGGGGGGCAGGGTCGGATTGGTGCAGATACGCAGCGTTCCGTTTTCGATGAAGGCCGGGCGTTCCTGGGCATAGCCTGAAGCTGGCGAGAGGAACACGACCAGCAGCGCAAGGCAGGCGATGAGGCGGCGCATCAGCATGTTTCTTCCAGAATGGCACGGAAGGTTTCGGCCATGAGCCCGTTTTCCGGGGTGGGACGTATCAGGAAGTAGAAATGATTCACCAGATGCAGGTCGTTGAACACGATGTGGCGCAGCCTGTCCTGCTGGACCATCTGCGTCACGAACAGCTCGGGCAGAAAACCGACATACATGCCCGACAGGATCAGCAGGGCGCGTGAGTCGATATTATCGGCGCGCGCCGCAAAATTCATGGAGGGGCGCAGCTCATCCCATCGCGGGGAAGATGCGGCATCGCTGACACTGATCATGCGTGCCTCGGCGAGGGCGGCGATATTGATCGTGTCTTCCGGGCGGTCGAAAAGCGGATGGCGGGCACCGCAATAAAGATTGGACCGTTCGCTGAAGAGGGCGGTTGCTTCCATTTCGGGCTGCTGGTGCGGATAGAGCGTTATCCCGGCCGTTGCCGTCCCGTTACGCACGGCAAATTCCACATCGCGTGTCGAGGCCGAGCGCACATCCATCTCGACCGCAGGATAGCGACTGGTAAAGATCTGGATGGCCCGCAACAGGGCGGTTTCGCCATGAAACTGGATGTTGTCGGGCAGATAGAGGCAGAACCGCCCCGAGAGCGTTCCGCTGACATCATTGATGCGCTGCTGGAACAGATCGATATCGGTAAAAAGGCGCGTCGTGGCATCGAGTACCCCCTGGCCCTCATTCGTCAGGGCAAAACCCGCGCGCCCACGGTGGCACAACACCATGCTCAGCCGGTTTTCAAGGGCGGCAATGTCAATGCTGATCGAGGATTTGCTCTTGCCCAGCGCCAGTTCTGCCGCAGCGAAACCGCCATGCTGGGCCACGCAGGCAAAGACACGCAGCAAACGCAGATCGACCTCGGCGATACGCCCCTGAAACCCGCTGGCGCGAGGTGGGCGTCGTGGCGTGGCGTTGGTGCGGATACGTGACAAAGGCGGGAATCCTGCTTCAGCAAACACGTGATGATATCTCCCCTTGCGACACGATCAACCGTTCATCTGCCAGCCTTCTGTCGGGCTTTGGCAAAAGCCGGATCGGTTACAGGGAGTATGCCGGGTGGGGCGCAGGCGATAATTTATGAAACGCCAAACCAAACTCCATCTCATTGTAATTGAGAAATGATCGGGTGGCTTCTAGCCTCGCTCACACCTGACGGGCGTTGATGGCCTGCCAGATGCCTCAACGGGCCTTGCGTCAGGCAGGGTCGCAGCCGGCAGAACCTGCCCCACCGGGTCTGCCTTCAACAGGAGCGCCGTGCATGACTGCCAATCGCTGGTTCATTGATAGCGAAACCGGAACATTGTCGGATGTGCTGCTCTGCCCGCCTGATTTCTACACCTGGAACCCGAGCAACGATATCGCCATACGCACCCTTGCCACGGGTGCACGACCGGACCCGGCAAAGCTGCAAGCGCAATTTGCCGGGCTGGTTCACGTGCTGGAAGAGGCTGGCGTTCATTGCCATTTCCTCACCCCGCGGGAGGGCCAGCCCTATCAGGTCTATACACGCGATTCGTCGCAAACGACCCCGTGGGGCACGGTCGTCACGCGCCTGATGCGCCCCGAGCGCCAGCCCGAGCAGGAGGGGATCGAGGCTTTCTACGCCGGAGATGAGATCACCGGATACTGCACCGAGGGTTATGTCGAGGGGGGCGATATCCATATCATCCGTCCCGGCCTGGTTGTGGTGGGTGTCAGTGGCGGCCGTACAACCGTCGAAGGGGCGCAGGCCTTTCTCAAGCCTTTCGAAGCGGCAGGCTGGACATGCCGCATGGTCCATTTCCCCGAGCATTTCCTACATCTGGATGTGATTTTTACGATGGTGACCGAAGGGCTCGCCATTGGTGTCACGGATGTGCTGGAGGATGAAGACCTTGCCTGGTTCGAGGCGCAGGGCATCCGTATTCTTCCCGTGACCTACAAGGAGGCCATGCGCGATATGGCGTGCAATGTGCTGGCGCTGGGCGAGGGGCGGGTGGTGAGCCCCCGTCATTCGCGCCGCGTCAATGCCATATTGCGCGATCATGGTCTGACCGTGCTGGAGCCTGAACTTGACGAGTTCTCGCAAGGCGGTGGCAGCATACACTGCATGACGATGCCGCTCAGACGTGCCAGTCTGGCCTGACGACACGGCATCATGTTTTTTGATGCAGGCAGGAGAGCGTAGTCATGGCACCACGTCTGATCATCAGTGCTGATGGGCCGGAAGCCTTTGCAGGCTGGCGCGATTCCTTTGCCACCCATGCGCCCGATATCGAGATCCTGTCCTGGTTCGATCCTGCCACGCCCCGTGATGCGGCGCAGTATGCGCTGGTCTGGGAGGCCGATGACGATGATCTGCGCGCCATGGGGCATCTGCACGGTATCCTGTGCACGGGCGCAGGCGTCAATCACCTCGTCAGAAGTCCGGCCTTTCCCCGTCATGTGCCGCTCGTGCGCATGGGGGGGGGCGATACGGCGCGGCTGATGGCCGATTATGTTTTATGGGCGTGCATGACCCTCTTGCGTGATGCCCGGACATGGGCCTTGCAGCAGGCGCGGCATGAATGGGCGCGTAATCTGGTTTCGCGTACCAGCGCCAATACCCGCGTCGCTGTGCTCGGTTATGGGCAGATCGGGGCGGTGGTGGCGCAAAGCCTAGCGCGTGCCGGATTTGAAGTCTGCGCCTGGCGTCGCTCGCAAGGGGAAACCGCAGACGGGCCTGTCAGTCTTTTCAGCGGGTCGCAAGGGCTCGAACATGTTCTCGGTCAGGCCGATCTGCTGGTCAATCTCCTGCCCAGCACACCCCAGACACGACACCTCCTGAACGAGGCAACCCTAACGCAATTGCCGCGCGGTGCAGGGCTTATCAATGTCGGTCGTGGCGATCATCTGGTAGAGGCCGATCTGCTGGCCCTGCTGGATGCGGGGCATCTCTGCGGTGCCGTGCTGGACGTGGTGGCCGAAGAGCCCCTGTCTCCGCATTCGCCGCTATGGGATCACTCGGCCATCACGCTGACCCCCCACGTGGCCTCCGAAGCCTCACGGGAGGAACAGGTCCGTTATGTGGCGGAGGTTATTCGTGAGATGGAACGCGGGGGAAAACCGTCGCTGCTCTATGACCACCAGCGCGGGTACTGACTGCTTCGCACATGTGCGGCTGGGTGGTCCGCGCAAGCCCTGACGGGTATGTCGCTCGCCCCATAAGGCAGCTGTCTGTCAGTGTTCCGGCATAGCGTTACCCCGGCGTTTTTCCCGTCGCCCGGCACTATGCTAGAATGGCTTTCCTGCAATGGTGGCAGGTATGGCAGGGGAGTATTATGCGCAGGGTCGTCATCAACAGGGCATGTGATACGGAGAGGCTGCAGGCATTTCGGCGTGCCAATGCCCATATGCCCGATATCGAACGCGTTGAGGGAACAGAGGGGCGCGATATCCCGCTCGCTTCACTGGTCGAGCGTGGCATGGCCGATGCGGGGCTGGTTTACAAGCCTGGCGCCATAGGGGCGGCCCTGTCCCATCTGGGGCTGTGGAGCCATGCAGCGCATCAAAACGAAGCACTGATGATTTTCGAGGATGACGCCCTGTTGTGCCGAAATTTCGACGCGGAATCCGCGCGATTGATCGCGACCCTTCCGCCCGAGTGGGACGTTGTCCTGCTGGGTTATAATTTCAATGCACCGATCACGATCGACGCCTTGCCCGGCGTAACACGCAGCGTGGTCACGTTTGATGAGCGGCGCATGCAGAAAAACGCTGCATCGTTTGTGGCGCAGGATCGTCAGAGCGTTGCCTATCGTCTGCTTCAGGCGTTCGGTCTATGCGCCTATGTGGTGTCGCCCAAGGGCGCGCGCCGGCTGCTCGAATGTTGCCTGCCGCTGCGGGCGCAGGAATATCAGCAACTCGGTCTGGATCGGATGGTGCGTAATGTCGGTATCGACGTCGTGACGTCCTATTATTTTTCCCAGCTAGAGGCTTATGGCGCTTTTCCGCCGCTTGCCCTCTCGCCCAATGACAAGACGATCTCCACTATCAGCCCACGCGTGACAGGCCGCCTGGTCTGAAGCCGGATGCGGGATTCCCAGTACGCCGGCGCGCTTTGCTGATCGCCTAGCCCCGGCGTTCGGCAATGGCGGCAGCAAGGGTTGAAACGAGCACCAGCGAGGCCGCGTTGGAGCGGAATCCCTGAAAATCGGCTTCATGCACTTCCAGCCACAGGCCTGACTGCGGGATGACCGGGCTGGCTGCGCTGTCCGTCATGGCGATAACCGGCACATGACGGGCCTCGAGTGCCTGAAACAGCTCGATCGTGCGGGGCGCGTAATCCGTATAGCTCAGCACCAGAGCTGCATCCTCTGGTCCGGCATGGGCAAAGCTTTCCTCCTCCATACCGGTTTCGAGTCCAATGATCTGATGGCGAATATCGAGCTTGGCCAGAAGATAGGACAGATAACGTATGACCGGCATGGAACGGCGCAGCCCCAGAAGATAGAGGCAGTTGGCCTGCGCCATGGTGGTGACAGCGGCCTCAAGCCGTTCGGGCAGCAAATGGGCCTGCAAGGCACGCAGGGAGTCATGCGCTGCCTCGTAAAATCCGTTGAAAATAACTGAGGCTTCAAGCGGCTCGCCATCCACGCGGTGCAGCGCATTGACGCGCTCGCGATAGGTCACGTTGCGCACGCGCAAACGGTCACGAAAAACCGCCTGCATTTCCGAAAAGCCGCCGAAACCCAGCGTGCGGGCAAAACGCACGACGGTCGAGGGCTGTACGCCAGCTTGTCTTGCCAGGGAGCTGACCGTGCCGAGCGCCACTTCATCAGGATCCTCGGTCACGAAATCGGCAAGCTGGACCAGCCTTTTGGGAAGCTGCGCATAGCATTGGCGCAAGCGATGGTGGAACGCGTCAAAATCGGACTGGGTCGGCACGGCGTCTTCAGCAATATCGGTCAAGGCAAGGTGATCCGCAAAAGGGAATGGATATTCCATAGCAAAACCGGGCATCCGGGCGAAGTGTCCCGGTCGCTCATGACGCCCTTGCCGCGCAGTTAATCACATCAGCGTGCGAAGTTAAAGAAAATTAGGGAATGTACGTTCTGCGGCGTGACCTAGAACAGAATTTATGTTCTTATTATGCGCAACGTAACATGCTTGCAGGAGTCGGGGATGCGCGGACAGGATCTCGATATCATCGCCATAGGACGTTCCTCAGTCGATCTATACGGGCAGCAGATTGGTGGCCGGCTGGAAGATATGGCCAGTTTCAGCAAGGCAGTCGGTGGTTGCCCGGCCAATATCGCCATCGGCACATCGCGGCTCGGCCTGAAATCGGCCATCATCACCCGCGTGGGTCATGAGCATTTCGGGCGCTTCATCACCGAGCAATTGCAGCGCGAGGGTGTGTGCACCGATGGCGTGCGCGTCGATCCCGATCGTTTTACGGCGCTCGCCATTCTGGGGGTGCGTGATCGTGAAAACTTCCCGCTTCTGTTTTATCGCACTGATTGTGCCGATGCAGCGCTGGACGAAAACGATATCGATCCCGCACTGATCGCCCGCGCCAAAGCAGTTGTCGTGACCGGCACGCATTTCTCGCGCCCGGCTTCGGCCAAGGCGCAGCGCAAGGCGATGGATCTTGTGCATGCGCATGGCGGCAAGGTGGTATTCGATGTGGATTACCGCCCCAATCTGTGGGGTCTGGCCGGCATTGGCGATGGTGAGTCGCGCTATGTGAAATCCGAGAATGTCACGCGGCATCTCATGGAGATCCTGCCGGAATGCGATCTGATCGTCGGTACCGAGGAAGAGCTGCATATTGCAGGGGGCAGCGAGGATACGCTTGAGGCCATTCGGGCCATCCGGGCGGTGTCCAGTGGCACGATCGTCTGCAAGCGTGGCCCGATGGGATGTGTCGTGTTCGATGGCGCCATTCCCGATACGCTTGAAGACGGTATTTCGGGCCCCGGCTTTCCGGTTGAGGTCTATAATACACTCGGGGCGGGCGATGCCTTCATGTCGGGCTTCCTGCGCGGCTGGGTCAGGGGCGAGAAGATTGCCGAGTGCTGTCGCTTCGCCAATGCCTGCGGGGCCTTCGCTGTCTCGCGCCTTCTGTGCTCATCGGAAATTCCGACATGGGAAGAACTGAGCTACTTCCTTGAGAAGGGCAGCAATGAGCGCGCCCTGCGTCGCGACACTGCCATCAATCACCTGCACTGGGTTACGACGCGCCGTCAGCAGACAACGCCCATCATGGCGCTTGCGTGCGACCACCGGTTGCAGCTTGAGGAAATTGCCACGGCGGTAGGAGCCTCATTCGACCGTATTCCCAAATTCAAGAAACTCGCTGTCGAGGCCGCAAAATCTGTCGCTCAGGGGCGTGCCGGTTTTGGTGTGTTCATGGATGGTCGCTACGGGCAGGACGCACTGTTCGAGGCCTCTCATGCCGGGCTATGGACTGCACGCCCCATCGAGAAAACCGGCTCGCGTCCGCTCGATTTCGAGTGCGGCGGGTCGCTTGGGGCGCATCTGGTGGAATGGCCGAGTGAGCAGGTGATCAAGTGCCTGTGCTTCTATCACCCTGATGATCCTGAGGAACTGAAGCAGCGTCAGGAGCGCGAATTGATCCGGGCTCAGGATGCCTGCCGCAAGCTGGGCAAGGAAATCCTGATCGAGATCATTGCGGGCAAGAACGGCGCGCTTAATCCCGATACTGTCTCGTCCATCCTTTCGCGTCTTTACGATAGCGGGCTGCGCCCTGACTGGTGGAAGCTTGAGGGTCAGCGCGACAGGAAGGCGTGGGAGAAAATCGGTGCTGTGATCGAGGCACGCGATCCGCATTGCCGTGGCGTGGTCATTCTTGGCCTCGATGCGCCAGCCGAGGAACTGATGGAAGCCTTCGAGGCTTCTGCCGCGACGCCCTGGGTCAAGGGCTTTGCAATCGGTCGCACCATCTTCGCCCAGCCTGCCCGCGACTGGCTTGGCGGCAAGACAACCGACGACCAGGCCGTGGCCGAAATGGCGCGCCGGTTTCAGGCCTTCGTGACCGCCTGGGAGTCCCGCGATCAGGCGGTGCTCTCCGGGGCCAGTGCGTGACGTCAGGAAAGAGTATACGCCTATGAAAACCATCCGTCTGACCATGAGCCAGGCCCTTGTTCGGGCCATGATGGCGCAGAAAACCGAGATTGACGGGCGCATCGAGCCCTTTTTTGCCGGTGTTTGGGCCATTTTCGGTCATGGCAATGTCGCCGGTCTGGGCGAGGCGCTTCATGCGCAGCGTGACATTCTGCCGACATTGCGTGGTCATAACGAGCAGGGCATGGTCCATGCGGCCACGGCTTTTGCCAAGGCCGCCCGCCGCCGTCAGGTCATGGCCTGTACGAGTTCGATCGGGCCGGGTGCGCTCAACATGGTTACTGGCGCTGCCGTTGCCCATGTGAACCGTTTGCCTGTCCTGCTGTTGCCGGGCGACGTTTTTGCCAATCGTATTCCGGATCCTGTGTTGCAGCAGGTTGAGGATTTCGGCGATGGCACGGTCAGTGCCAGCGACTGCTTCAGGGCTGTCTCGCGCTATTTCGACCGTATCACGCGTCCCGAGCAGATCATTCCGGCCTTCAACCGCGCCATGACCGTGCTGACCGATCCGGCCGAATGTGGCCCGGTGACGCTCTCGCTCTGTCAGGACGTGCAGGCAGAAGCCTTTGATTATCCCGAAAGCTTCTTTGCAGAGCGCATCCATCGCATACGCCGCCCGGTTGCCGATGAAGTCGAGCTGGAAGAGGCCATTGCCCTGATCAACCAGTCGCGCAAGCCGCTGGTGATTGCAGGGGGCGGCGTCCTTTATGCCGGGATCGAAAAGCAGCTTGCGGCTTTCTGCGCGGCTAAGGGTATCCCGGTTGGGGAGACGCAGGCCGGTCGGTCCTCTCTGCCCACGTCGAACACCCTCAACATGGGGGGTATCGGGGTGAGCGGCAGTTCAGCCGCCAATGAAATGGCCGCCGAGGCCGATCTCGTCATTGCCGTCGGAACGCGTCTCGCGGATTTTACGACGGGTTCCTGGGGGTTGTTCGCCAACCCGGATATGCGGATCGTCTCGCTCAATATCCAGCCTTTCGATGCCACCAAGCATCAGGCACTGGCCGTGGTGGGCGATGCCGGCAAGTCGCTCTCTGCCCTCGAAGCAGGGCTGAAAGACTGGAGAGCCATACCGGAATGGACCGGCAAGGCTGAGCGTGCCTATCGGAACTGGATGGACATCTCGGCGCGTTATCAGGCGCTGCCCGATGCGAGCCAGACCTCCCTGCCAACCGATGCCCAGGTGATTGGCGCCGTGCAGCGGGCAGGGCGACCCACCGATACGGTGGTTTGCGCCGCGGGCGGTCTGCCTGCCGAGCTGCAGAAGCACTGGCGGGCTGAACAACCGGGCGGATACCATATGGAATATGGCTTTTCCTGCATGGGTTACGAGCTTGCCGGGGCACTGGGCGTGAAGATGGCCTGCCCGGATCGCGAGGTGATCGTGATGCTGGGAGACGGATCCTGGCTGATGCTCAATGCCGAGATCGCCACCTCGGTGGTGCTCGACCAGAAGCTGATCATCGTGCTTCTCGATAACCACGGTTATGGTTGTATCAACCGCCTTCAGCAGGAATGCGGCGGGGCGCCTTTCAACAATCTCTGGGAAGATTGCAGGCAGGTTCAGCCGTTCAAGATCGACTTTGTGCAACTTGCCCACGGGCTCGGTGCCCATGCCGAGAAAGTGCCCGATCTGCCGTCTCTGACAGCCGCTGTCGAGCGTGCCCGCGCTGCCGACCGCACCACGGTGATCGTGATCGATACCGATCCCGCACCCACGACCACCGATGGCGGCGCCTGGTGGGATGTGGCCGTGCCAGAGGTCTCGCCACGAAGCCAGGTCGGTAAGGCCCGCGAGAGCTATGAGCGCCAGCGTGGCACCCAGCGTATCGGCAACTGATCCCTTCGACGCATCAATCCTCATTCTGGAGGCAGACATGACCATCAAGATCGGCGCAAATCCCATCATCTGGTCCAACGATGACATGCAATCGGTGGGAGCATCCACCACGCTGGAGATGTGCCTGGGCCAGGCTCGCAAGGCGGGCATACAGGGTATGGAACTGGGGCATAAATTTCCCCAGACCGTTTCAGGCATGAAGGCCGCGCTCGACCCGTTCGGTCTCGAATTCATCTCGGGCTGGTGGTCCACCGAGCTGTTGACCCGTAGCGCGGATGAGGAAATTGCCGCGCTCAAGCCCCGTCTGGAACTGCTCAAGGGTATGGGCTGCAAGGTCTGTATTGCGGCCGAAACCTCGAATGCCATTCATGGCCAGATCGATACACCGCTCTCGGCACGCCCTTATCTGAAGGGCGGCGAATGGACCGAATTCGCACGCCGCATGACCGCAGTGGCCGACTTCCTTGCCGATCATGGCATCGACCTTGTCTATCATCATCATATGGGCACCGTGGTGCAGTCGCGCGAGGATATCGCACGCTTCATGGATTTGACGAGCCCCTCGGTGAAGCTGCTGCTCGATACCGGCCATGCGCTATGGGGCGGGTCTGATCCGGCTGAACTGGCACGATCCTATCGTGATCGTATCCGCCATGTGCATGGCAAGGATATCCGACCTTTCAAGCGGGCCCAGGCCGATGTGTATGACTGGAGCTTCCTGCGCTCTGTCCTTTCCGGCGTCTTTACCGTGCCGGGTGATGGCTGCATCGATTATGCCCGCGTCATGCGCGAACTGCCCGACTATTCCGGCTGGATCGTGCTGGAAGCCGAGCAGGACCCCGAGATTGCCAATCCGCTCGTCTATGCCCGCATGGGCCGCAATTATCTGGTCGATACGCTGATTGCGACAGGCCATATGACAGGAGCGGCATCATGAGTTCGAAGCTTCTGGTCCATTCCCACAAGCGCGATGACTCGAAATGCACGGTTTCGGTCACACCGCAATCGGCGGGCTGGGGCTATATCAGCTTCAATGTGCGCGTGCTTGAGGCGGGTGAACAGGTGACGGACCGTGCCGGCCCGAACGAAACCTGTCTTGTCCTGATCAGCGGGAAGGCCCGCATCATCGGCGCGGGTCAGGATTTCGGTGTGATCGGCGAGCGCATGGACCCGTTCAGCGGGGCACCCTGGTCGGTCTATCTGCCCTCCGGGGCAGACTGGCGCGTTGAGGCCGAGACCCCTGTTGAGCTGGCCGTTTGCGCGTCGCCCGCCAAGGGAAAATATCCGGCAAGGCTGATCCCGCCCGAAGAGGTGGGTGAACTGACACGTGGCACAGGCACCAATCAGCGTTTTGTGCGCAATATCCTGCCTGATACTGCCCCGGCTGAAACGTTGCTGGTGGTTGAGGTCATCACGCCGGGCGGGCACTGGTCTAGCTATCCACCGCACAAGCATGACACGGATGACTTTCCGAACGAGACCTATCTGGAAGAGACCTACTATCACCGCCTGAAGCGCGGCAGCGGTTTCGCCCTCCAGCGTGTCTATACCAAGGACGGTTCGCTGGACGAGGCGATGGCCATTGCTGACCGCGACGTTGTTCTGGTGCCCAAAGGGTACCATCCGGTCGGCGCCCCTCATGGTTTCGATCTCTATTATCTCAATGTCATGGCAGGCCCGCGGCGGGTGTGGAAATTCTCCATGGATCCCGACCAGGCCCATCTTCCCTATTGATCCGACATACCGGAGCACAGACCCATGTCTTACAAAACCGGGACTCTCAAAATTGGCGTTATCGGCACAGGCGCGATTGGTGAAGACCATATCCGCCGCTGCATGCAGTCACTCTCGGGCGCGGAAATCGTGGCCGTTACCGATGTGAACCTCGTGCGTGCCCGTGAAGTGGCTGACAAATATGCACCTCAGGCCAAGGTGCCAGAGGATGGTGAATCGCTCATTGCCCTGCCCGAAGTCGAGGCCGTGATCGTAACCTCCTGGGGTGGGACGCACGCACAATATGTGCTCGAGGCCATCCGGCACGGTAAATATGTGTTTTGCGAAAAACCGCTCGCGACCACGGCGGCTGATTGCCTGAAAATCGTCGAAGCTGAGGCTGCGCATGGCAAACGCCTCGTGCAGGTGGGCTTCATGCGTCCCTATGATTCCGGGTATCGCGCCCTCAAGGCCCTGATCGACCAGGGCGAGATCGGTGAAGTGCTGATGATTCACGCAGCCCATCGCAATCAGCGTGTCGGTGCGAATTACAAGACCGATATGGGCATCACCGATACGCTCGTGCATGAGCTCGATGTCTTTCGCTGGATGCTCGGTGATGACTATGTGAGCGCACAGGTGATTTTCCCGCGCCGCACGTCAAAGGCCATGGAGCATATGCGCGATCCGCAGATCGTCCTGCTGGAGACGAAAAAAGGTATCCGTATCGATGTCGAGATATTCGTCAACTGCCAGTACGGCTATGACATCAAATGCGCCGTCGTCGGCGAACTTGGCGAGGCCAGCCTGCCGGCACCGCCAGCCGTGGAACTGCGCAAGGCGGCCTCGCTCTCCACTGAAATCATGACCGACTGGAAGGAGCGTTTCATCGCTGCCTATGATGTCGAGGTGCAGGATTTCATCAATGGTGTAAAAGCCGGCAAGCTCAACGGTGCCACGTCCTGGGATGGATATTGCGCGTCGGTCGCCGCCGATGCCTGCGTCAAGGCGCAGGAAAGCGGCAGGATCGAGCCAATTACCATGTCACCCAGGCCGGGCCTGTATGGCGGTTGAAAGCCGATCGATCTGGAAAACTGATATCTCACGAGGCCGGACGGGTCTGTCGCATGTTCTCGCAACGGGGTGCGATGCAGCGCAGGGCGCTCAGGATCACCATGGCCATCTGAAACCCGGTCTCTGACTGTCTCACCCGGCGGAAAAACCGTCGGGACAGGAGAATCTTCGATGAGAAGAGTAAAAGACGTCGTCATGGTCGCGTCCGAGCGACATGACGTAGGCTATGTCCTGCGTATCTGCGCTATTGCCGCTCTAGGCGGAATTCTGTTCGGTTACGATACATCGGTCATTTCGGGGGCGATTTCGCCCTTGCAGGAATATTTCCACCTCTCCCCTGCGCAGACTGGCTGGGCCGTATCCAACGTAGTGATCGGCTGCATGGTCGGCGCCATGATTTCCGGCACGATGGCCGACAAACTGGGGCGGCGCATGACGCTCTTCATCTGCGCCCTGCTTTTCAGCCTGCAATCGGTCGGGACAGCGCTCGCAACAGACTTCACCTGGTTCGTGGTCTATCGCATGCTCGGTGGCATTGCTGTGGGTGTCGCATCGGCTGTCTCGCCCATGTACATGTCCGAGGTCTCGCCCAAGGATATGCGTGGCCGTGCGCTCAGCATGGAGCAGTTCGCCATCGTGTTCGGTCAGGTGGTTGTGTTTATCGTCAATTACCTGATCGCGCGTTCCGCTACGCCGGAATGGCTGCTGGATATGGGCTGGCGCTGGATGTTCGGCTCTGAAATCGTGCCCTGCATCCTGTTCTGCGCGACGATCTTCTTCATTCCGGAATCACCACGCTGGCACGTCCTCAAGGGCCGTCACGACGAGGCGCTGAAAACGCTCACCCGTATTTCGAATGAGCATCACGCCCGCAACCTTCATGCTGAAATCAAGCAGTCTCTGGGCGCCGTCGCACAATCGTCCCTGGGCTTTACGAAGGTTCTGGGTGATGCGCGTGCACGCTGGATCATTTTCGTCGGGGCCAGCATTGCTGCGCTGCAGCAGGTCACCGGCATCAATGTCATGATGTATTACGCCCCGATGGTGCTGAAATCGACCAGCGGGAGCCTTCAGGCTGCGCTGTTCCAGACGATCTGGATCGGTTTTGCGCTACTGGCCGGCTGCATCATCGGGGCCTGGATCGTGGATCGTCAGGGTCGCAAGCCGCTGATGCTCTGGGGATCGATCGGTATGGTGCTGGGTCTGCTCGTCGTGTCATGGGGGCTCTACACCCAGTCTACCGGCCTCATGGCGCTGACAGGGATGCTGGTATTCATGCTGATGTTCGGTCTGTCATGGGGCCCGGTATGCTGGATCCTGATTTCAGAGATTTTCCCCAATCGTTTCCGTGCGGTCGGCATCAGCCTTGCCGTCACGTCGCAATGGGGCATGAATTTCGTGGTCAGCCAGTTTTTCCCGATGCTGAGCGAAAACAAATTTCTGACCGAGCACTTCCATGGCGCCTTCTCCATGTGGCTCTTCGCAATCCTTGGATTGTTTGCCCTGTGGTTCGTCATGAAATTTGTGCCTGAGACCAAGGGCGTTTCCCTCGAGAAAATTGAGGATACGATGATCAATCATCGTGCCCAGTCGAATACGACGGCCAGTGTCGCGGCCAACTCCACCCGTCATGTCTGAGCGAGGGGAAATCTGATGAGAAAGTCCATTCGTGTCGGCCTGATCGGCACAGGTTTCATGGGCAAGGCCCACGCTCTGGCCTATCAGGCTGCAGGCAACGTTTTTGATGATATCTCGCGCCCGGTCCTGCACGCCGTGGCTGATATCGATGGCAGCAGGGCCGAGCAGTTCAAAAACCAGTTCGGTTTCGCCAAGGCATTGACTGACTGGCAGGCGCTGGTGGCTGATCCTGAAATCGATGTGATCTCGATCACGACACCGACGCTGTTTCACAAGGAGATGGCCCTTGCCGCCATTGCCGCAGGCAAGCATGTCCATTGCGAAAAGCCGCTGGCTATCAGCGCGGCCGACGCTCTGGAAATGACTCTGGCAGCTGAAAAGGCCGGTGTGCGCAGCGCCAGCGGATTCAATTATATCAAGAACCCTCTCCTGAAATATGCCCGTGACATGATCGCCTCGGGCGAACTGGGCGAGATTACCGATTTCAACGGGATCCACGCCGAAGGCTTCATGGCTGACCCGGCCACGCCCTGGTCATGGCGTTGCGATCCGGCAGGCGGGCAGGGAGCCGTTGCCGATGTGGGCAGCCACATCATCGCGATTGCCCGTTATCTTCTGGGGCCGGTCAATACGGTCTTTGCCAAGCTCGACACACCCATCAGAACCCGTCCCGTCAGCCCCGGTGCCAGCGAGCACCGCCAGGTGGGCGTGGATGATATCGCGCGTATGCTGGTCTCGTTCGAGCGGGGATGCTCTGGCACATTACAGGCCAACTGGCTGGTGACCGGTCGCAACATGCAGCTTGCGTTTCAGGTTTCCGGCAGCAAGGGCACGCTGGCTTTCGATCAGGAGCGGATGAATGAACTCCAGTATTTCAAGGCTGGTGAAGATCCGCGCAGCAACGGCTTCAGGTTGATCGAATCCGGACCGCAGCATGCGCCCTATGGCGCGTTCTGCGTGGCGGGCGGGCATCATCTTGGCTTCAACGATCTCAAGACGATCGAAATGGCTGAATTTGTCCGCGCCATTGATCAGAACAGACCGGCCAGCCCCGATTTCCGCGAAGCCTGGGAAGTTCAGCGCCTGATCGATTCAGCGGTGATGTCCGACAGGGACAAGAACTGGATCACGCTCTGACGCGTCCTGAGACTGTATCCCCGGCGCGTATCGCCGGGGTGCCGTCAAGGAACGCTGATCGGGGAAAAACAATGGACGCCCCGCAGGGGTAATGGGGCGGTGCGCCTGTCATCGTCCCTGCTTCAACACATCATCAGGGTGCCGGACATGCATTGTATCGGCATCCGCGATTTGGGAAAAAACGATGCCGCTACTTCATTTCCATGTGGTCGAAGGGCGAAGCGACGACGATATCAAGGCGATGCTCGACGCGGCTCATGAGGCCATGCTCGAAACGTTCGAGGTGCCGCGTGGCGATCGCTATCAGATCGTTTCGGAGCACAAGAAAACACATTTGATTGTTGAAGATACTGGGCTTGATATACCAAGAACAGACAAGGTTCTTCTCTTGCAAATGTTCACAAGGCCAAGAGGTGATGCCAAAAATGCCGCGTTCTATAAATGTCTGACTGAGAGACTCCAGACAAGCTGTGGTATGGCCCCTTCGGATGTCATGGTTTCGGTGGTCGAGAACAACGATGCCCATTGGTCCTTCGGCCATGGTCGCGCCCAGTTCCTGACTGGAGAATTGTGAGCATCCGCCTTCTGGGAGAAGAGCCATGATGCCCCCCGAGATCAGTTTGCCTGATCAAACGGACGCCCAGCCTTTTACACTGGCTGTTTGCGCCGAAATGCAGTTTCTTGATCTGCCCTTTATCGAGCGTGTCAGACATATCGCGCGTGAAGGATTCATGATCGAGATATGGGACTGGACGCGCCACGATCTCAGACGGCTCGCCGCTACGGGGGCGCGATTCTCGTCCATGACCGGCTATATACGCGGCACGCTGGCTGACGAAAGTGGCGCTCGGGAAATGCTGCACTCGGCGGCGCAGTCAATCCGCGCTGCGCATGATCTGGGGGTGCCAAGGCTCAATCTGCATGGCACTGGCCTCGACTCCCGGGGGCTACCTGTGCGGCCCAGCCCGAACGGTGCTGATGGAAGTATGTGGATGAAGGCGCGTGACACGCTGGCGCGTCTTGCCGAACTGGCGGCGAAAAACGACGTGATGTTCGTGCTTGAGAATCTCAATGCCGCAGTCGATCATCCCGGCGTGCCCTTTGGCCGCGCGCAGGAGTGTCTGGCATTGGTGCAAAGCGTCGATCAACCATCTTTGCGCCTGATGCTCGATCTGTACCATGCGCAGATTGGCGAGGGGAATCTGATCGCCCTGATCGAGCAGGCGCTTCCCTATATCGGGGAAATACAGGTGGCCGATGTGCCCGGGCGTTGTGAGCCGGGGACAGGCGAGATCAACTACCCGGCCATTGCCCGTGCGTTGAAGCGACTGGGCTATACAGGTGTGATCGGGCTCGAATCCTGGGCTGAGGATGGCAATAGCGAGCGCGCCTTGCGACGCTTCGCGTCCAGTTTTCAGGTAGGGCTGTAAGAGGGCGCGTGCGGTCTGGTCAGGCTCGTCCCTGTTTCTTCAGAACAGGGCAAGCGTGTCAGCACGTACCGGAAAGTTCTGTGCGTCGTCTGGTGCAACTGCCGAATCGTCGGAGCGTTGACGACTGACTGGCAAAAATGGCGAGCTGGCACAATAATACTGGCCAAATGATAGTTATTCTCATTTAGGGTTGGTATGATCGAGAAACCGTTCTACGGGCTTTTTTCATAAATATTCTCGATAAGAGATCTTCGGAACCAGCAAGCGGATACGCGCTTATAGCTACACGTATTCCACCACCGGAGAGCTCCGATGTCTGATGAACGTTTTAAGAACACCACCACCGATTCTGGCGCGCCTGTCGCCAGCACCGATTATTCACTGACTGTCGGGGCCGATGGTCCCATCCTGATGCATGATCATTATCTGATCGAGCAGATGGCGACCTTCAATCGCGAGATGATTCCCGATCGCCAGCCCCATGCAAAGGGCGGCGGTGCGTTCGGTCATTTCGAGGTCACGCATGATGTCAGCGCCTATACCAAGGCGAAATTCCTGCAAAAGGGCCAGAAGACCGAAACCGTGGTGCGTTTCTCCACGGTAGCTGGCGAGTCTGGTAGCCCCGACACGTGGCGTGACCCGCGTGGCTTCTCGGTGAAATTCTACACCGAAGAAGGCAATTTCGACATGGTGGGGAACAACACCCCTGTGTTTTTCGTGCGCGATCCGATGAAGTTCCAGCATTTCATTCACTCGCAGAAGCGCCGCGCCGATAACGGCCTGCGTGATAACGACATGCAGTGGGATTTCTGGACGTTGAGCCCGGAATCAGCGCATCAGGTCACGTGGCTCATGGGGGACCGCGGTATCCCGGCAAGCTGGCGTCACATGGATGGCTTCTCCAGCCATACCTATCTGTGGGTTAATGAGGCGGGCGAGCGCTTCTGGGTCAAGTATCACTTCAAGACCGATCAGGGCATCAAGTGCCTGACGCAGGATCAGGCCGACAAGCTGGCAGGTAGCGACGCGGATTATCACCGTCGTGACCTGTTCAACGCGATCAAGCGCGGTGAAAACCCGAGCTGGACGCTCAAGATGCAGATCATGCCCTATGAGGATGCCAAAACCTATCATATCAACCCCTTTGACCTGACAAAGGTCTGGCCGCAGGGTGAGTATCCGCTGATCGAGGTGGGCAAGCTCACGCTCGACCGTAATCCCACGGATTTCTTTGCCCAGATCGAACAGGTCGCTTTCGAGCCGAACAATTATGTGTCTGGCACGGGTCTTTCACCAGACAAGATGCTTCTGGCGCGGTCCTTCGCCTATGCTGACGCCCATCGCGCCCGCCTTGGCGTGAACTACAAGCAGATCCCGGTCAACGCCCCGAAATGTCCGGTTCATTCCTACTCCAAGGGCGGCACGATGCGTTCGCATAATGTGTCCGATCCGGTTTATGCGCCGAACTCCAAGAGTGGCCCGGTGGCCAATGGTGAGCGCTTCCCGGAAAATGCCGTCTGGACCGCGGATGGTGAGTTCGTGCGTGCGGCCTACACGTTGCGCCCGGATGACGATGATTTCGGTCAGGCCAATGCTCTGGTGAACAAGGTCATGGATGACGCTGCTCGCGAGCGCCTGGTCCAGAATGCTGCTGGTCATATTGCCGGTGGCGTCGAGGAGCCGGTGCTGTCACGTGTGTTCGAGTACTGGTCCAACGTCGATGAGAAGATCGGGCAATGTATCAAGGACGCTGTCCTGTCCCAGAAGGGCTGATAGGCCGCGTATACCGCACCAGCTCAGGATTCTCGCAGAAAAGGGGTGCCGCAAGGCGCCCCTTTTTTAATTGCATCATCCGGATTGCCGCCCGATTGTATCTTTATCGAAACAAGGGTCGCAAATGTGCGCGGCGCAGGAAGGGTGAGCATGGACGGACGGGTACCGATGTGGAATGGGCATGAGTCATTCTGGGCCATGGCGTCCTACCCTAATCCTGAACCATTTCTCAGCCTCGGTGATGTCCTGTTTCTGATCGCATTATTAGGTTTGTATCAGGCGCTACGCGAGAGTTTCAGGAGAGTGCTCTCACCGCTGCAATTGATCGGGTTCGTGAGCGTGATGGCGCTCGTCGGCTGGGGCGTCGTTTTCATGGTGTGGGGCAGTTATCTTGCGATATCCCTGTCCGCCATTCCGCAACTCTATCTGTTCTGTCTGACAAGACCGCGCGCGGTTGAGGCGTAACAGGAACGGTAAGTTCTGCCACCACGAGGCAAGCTCGCTACAGGTTTACGAGAGCTCCAAGCCACTCACACGCGCAGCCGGGTCGTGATATCGCGCATAAGCTGCGTTTCAACTTTCGGTGGCGGTGTCAGGTTCGATGAAATGCGCCTGGCACACGCGCCTCCAGGCCTCGCCTGCCTTTGAAAGCGTGCGATCCTTGCGCGTCGCCATAACCAGATCGAAGCTGATGCTGGGTGATAAAAGCTTCAGGGCGGTCAGGCCATTCATGCGGCTATCCTGGCAGAGAAGCGAGGGCACGATCCCCAGCCCGACCCCCGCTCGCACCATGGCCATCAGGAGGTGGATATCGCTCGTGCGCCCGGTGACATGAGGCTGCGCCGAATGGCTGGCAAAGGCACTCATGATGAAATCGTTGATCTTGAAATCCTCACGCAGCAGGACGATGCGTTCGTCCAGAATGTCGTCCAGACGGCAGTGATGCGCTTCGGCCAGCGGGTGCTGGCTTGGCACGACAAGGGAGAGATGATCTCGCCCCAGCGGATAAAGGCGCAAATCCCGCTCTGCTGCGGGGAGGATGAGCGCTGCAATCTCCGTTTTGCCGCTACGCAGGCGCGGTATCAGTCGATCAGACGGACATTCGTCGATTTCCAGCATCACATCCGGATATCTGCGGCAGAAAACATCGATAATGGCCGGAAAGCAGATCGAAGCGATGGCCGGAGGGACAGCCACGCGCAGCGGGCCTTCCACGGTTTCCCTCGTTTCTGAAAGCCGCTCTCTCAGGCTTATTTCTTCATTGACCGTTCTTTCCGCATAGCGGCGGAATATCTGGCCCTTCTCGGTCAACTGGATGGTTTTCCTGCCACGAACGATCAGGCTGGCCCCGATCTTGGCCTCGAGACTCTGCACACTCTGGCTGATCGATGGCTGACTGATATTGAGCGCCTGACTGGCACGCACAAAGCCTCCCTCGCTGATCACGGCGAGGAAATGGGTAAGCTCGCGAAAGGTGATCTGCACAGACGACATAGCCAAAATCCTATATTCGGCATAAAAATATCATATTATCCTATATATTGCGAAGCATGTATGACCGGCCTGTTCTTGTTTGACGAGAGGCAAGCCATGAGTGTGACTGTCATAGAGCATCTGCTGAACCGTGTTGCCGATCTGGGCATCCGCCACGTGTTCGGTGTCGCAGGTGATTACGCCTTCCCGATTGAAGATGCCGTCTGTGCCCGCGATGACATGATTTGGGTGGGCAGCTGCAATGAACTCAATGCCGCCTATAGTGCTGACGGGTACGCGCGCGTAAATGGCGTTGCGGCCCTGAGCACGACGTTCGGCGTAGGCGAGCTCAGTGCCCTGAACGGTGTCGCCGGGGCTTTTGCCGAGCGTCTGCCGATTGTCCATATTGTTGGTATGCCCGCCTCATCGGTGCTGGGCTCCGACAGGCTGGTTCATCACTCACTGGCTAACGGTAATTTTCTGGCCTTCTACAATGCGGCCGCCGATTTTACCTGTGCCCGCGTCATTCTCACTCCGGAAAACTGTATCCAGGAAGTCGAGCGTGCCATTCATGCCATGCGCGCTGAAGAATGCCCGATTTACTTTGGTGTTCCGTCCGATATCGCCGGCAAGCCGGTGGCGCAGGCTGCGCCACTGGCCCTGCAGCCGAAGCAGAGCAACCCAGATGCCCTATGCACGGTCATCGCCCGTATTCTTGCGTGTTTCGAGAAAAGCGCACGATCCTGCGTTCTCCCTGGGATTCTCGCTACGCGTTTTGGCAATCAGGCCCGCATGCAGGATTTTCTCGATCGTACGGCGCTCCCCCACGCCACCATGTTTGCCGATAAAAGCGTGGTAAGAGAAACCTCCCCGCACTATCTCGGCCTCTATTACGGCCATCTGCTCCATGAAAATATCGCCGATTTCGTAGAAGGGTGCGATCTGGTGCTCGGGATCGGTATGCAGCAGACAGATTTCAACACCGGCGCGTTTACGGCCAAACTCTCCGAAGAACATCTGATCAACATCATGCCGGACCATGTTGTTTTTGGTCATGAGATCATCAATGGCGTGATGATGCACGATGTCCTCGATGGGCTTTGTGCCCAGGCAGACACGATCCGGCGTTTTGAGGGCGAACTGCCTGTACAGGCGCGTCCCGTTGCGGGAAATGAGCCCTTCATTTCCTCCGCGACGCTTTATCATGATCTTCAGTCGCTCATCAGGCCGGGTGATATCATTGCGGCCGAAACCGGCAATGCCTCAATGGGTATGGCGGAAATCCGCCTGCCAGAGGATGTGAGCTATCATAACCAGACCCTGTGGGGGTCTATCGGCTGGGCGACTCCTGCCTCTTTCGGTATGGCGATGGCCGCATCGTCACGCCGGGTGATCCTTGTGACAGGCGAGGGGTCGCATCAGCTGACGGCCCAGGAACTGAGCCAGTTCGGTCGCTTCAGGAAACACCCTGTGGTCGTTGTCATCAATAACGATGGCTATCTGATCGAGCGGCTTTTGTGCAAGGACGGTGAGACCTATTACAATGACCTCGCCCAGTGGCGCTATCACCTCCTGCCTGCCGCGCTGGGGTGCGACGACTGGGCCGTCAGCACCGTCTCGACACGCGAGGAGCTCGAGGCTGCTTTTGCCGCCTGCAACGCGGATACCTCACGCGGTCATTTCATCGAGGTCCGCATGAGGCGTTACGATGCGGCACCCGTCGCGCTGGCGATGCATGATGCCGTGGGAACGCTCTACGGCAACTAGCCCCCTGCACATTCCTGAAGAATAATATCGACCCGGCGGTCTGCTGCTTGCAAAAGCGGACCGCCCGACCCTGCACCAAGGACAAGATCCGGAAATGACCACGCCGCACGTACCGGCCCTGCGGCACTCGCTCGCAGAAGATATCTACGCCTTTTTCATCGGGTGTTCCCTGATCGTCATGGGCATATTGTGCCTGCACAAGGCAGGGCTGGTTACGGGAGGCATGGCCGGTGTCGCCCTTTTGCTGTCCTATCTGGTGCCTGTCTCACCGGGTAATCTGTTCACCTTGATCAATTTCCCTTTCCTGCTTTTTGCCATACGCGCCATGAGCACGGGGTTTGCCTTCAGAACCATGCTGGCAAGTTTTGGCGTAACCTTCGCCGCCGGGGAAATGCCACTGGTGATGAACCTGTCCTACATAAACCCGCTGTTCTCCGCCCTGTTTTCAGGCACGATGATCGGGCTCGGGATATTATGTCTGGCGCGCCATCAGGCGGGCGTCGGAGGGACGGGCATCATATGCCTTTGGTTGCAGAAGGCGCGCGGGATCAATGCCGGGCGTGTGCAGATCACAATCGATGCCGTCATTCTCTCTGTTTCAGCGTTCTATCTACCGCTCGACAAGGCTGCCTTGTCGGCTCTCAGTGCTGTGGCCACGAGCGGTGTGCTGATCGCCTATCACCGACCGGGCCGCTATATCGGACATTGAGGTCCATAGGACCCGATCATCTGTCGCATTTCAGAAGGGATACACATCATGAGCGTCTATATCGTTTTCACCAAGGAACGCCTGATCGACCAGAGCGAGATGGATATCTATTCGGGTCTGGCGGCTGCAACGATCGACAAGCACCCTCTCACCCCAATCGTTTTTTATGGCGCGCAGGAATGTCTGGAAGGCGAAGGACCCGAAGGCATCGTCATTCTCGAATTTCCGGATCGCGCAGCTGCAATGGCCTGGTACGAAAGCGACGCCTATCGTGAGGCTCGTGAACATCGCTTTCGCGGGGCCGTCTATCGCGCCACCCTGGTGGACGGCACGTCCAGATAAATCATGGCCGGCAGCGCCTCTGCTGCCGGGCGAAACGGGAAAGTCCGGGGCCTGCCTTAGGGCGGTCCCTCGGCCTCGGGCCACCAGCTGTAGCCAAAACCCGGCGCCCATTGGCTTCAGACCTGTCGGTTAGTCGAGATAGGCGTCGCGCAGCGCCTTGATCTGCGTCGGACCGACATTGAGGGCCTTGGCCAGATAGGCGTCGATCGAACCATATTGCTTGCGGATCGAGGCAAAGGCGGCTTCGAGATAGGCAGGGTCGGAATTGAGCAGCGCGCTCATGACAGGCGACGCTGCCATGGCCCCACCGTTTTTGGGGTCATTCATCGCGGCCTTGAAGCTGGGCGTCATATGCGCGCGAAGCAAATCACCACTCATGGCGTAATCGCTCAGGATCGTCTGTTCGGGCACACCCAAAGCGTAGAGAATGAGTGCAGAGGCAAATCCAGTGCGATCCTTGCCCGCGGTGCAGTGAGTCAGGGTGGGGGTCTGGTGCGCGACAAGGCGGGCAAACAGCGCCTTCAGCTCAGGCGCATAGTAATCCGGCATCTTTGCGTAAAATGCCTCCATCAGCGCCTTGGCCTGGGTCTGATCCATCTTCGCCAGACGTGATTTGTCCGTCATGTCACCCGGCAGAACGGGTTTCTCCGAGGGATAGAAAGCGGGTAGTTTTTCCTGCCCGCTGACCTGCCAGTGTGTCGGTTGTTTCTGCTGTTCCGCCTGCGTGCGCAGATCGGTCACGCTTTTGATGCCCAGCGTGTCGACTAGCGCATAATCAGCGCTCGTCAGGCCGCCGGGCGCGGCCGAGCGGTAGAATTCGCCCCAGCGCACATGATGATGGTCTGCTGTTTCATAACCGCCCATATCGCGAAAGTTTGCCACGCCATCCAGCGGCAGAATGCGGTTCGCAACCCATTGGCCCGGCTTGCCATCAACCGGTTTGATGAAGAAATAGACACGTCCCTGTCCTGGCAGGGGGGAAATCACACGGGCCGCGCCGCTGTCATTGTGCTGTTGCACGAGGGTCATACCCTCTTTGCTGGCGGTACGGGATACGAAGATATCGACGGGCCCGAGCGCATGCGGCCAGGCCAGAGTGTATTGCGGCACCATCGTCACCTGGGCCGTGGCAAGGCTGCTCGTATCCGTCGCAGCAATGGCGAGCGGGGGTGACGCGAGGGTCGTGGCAGTGAGCAGGGTGACAAGCGCATTTTTCAGAAACATGTTTCTACTCGTTCTCGTCAGATATCAGCGCCCTTGCGGGGCGAAGCGGGCGCAATCTGGCCTGAAGAAAGACGTGATGGTTGCCAGCGCTCGCGCGCTGTCAACGTCGCACGATGAAAGGATCAGCGGGCAGGTCGTACAGCACGTTGCGCACGATACCCGCGACATGCAGCGCTGTCATTATTGACGGATGAATTGCATAGTTAATTTTTTATTTCACCCTGCCGCGGGTAATATTGTCGCGATTCTTCTTCGGTTGCCATCGTTTGCATGCGCAGTGCATGCGCAGTGCATGCGAAGGGCCCGAGCCGCTTTCAACGCCTTATTCTGTGCTGTGTCACGGGCTTGTGCCGGGTAGAGAATGAAGCGACATATTTCGGCGTCACTAACCAATATTTTCAGAGGTGACCAACCGGAATTGAGGCGGATCGAAGCCAATAAGAGCCGGAATAATACCAAGTTTCTGCAAGCTGAGGTGGAGTGCCAGGCCGGCCTGGGTTTCGGGTGTCTGATCGATGGCAAAACTCATCGTGCCGTCGATCAGGCATGCGCGTGTCACCGGGTTGACCTCATGCCCTATCCAGCACAGGCTGCGCTGTCTGTGGCGACGCAGAACCTCGCCGATACGCAGGTTGTCGCCACCCGCTGTATAAACACCGATGAGGTCCGGATTATCGAGGATGGCCTGATGCAGCAGGCGCGCGGCTTCGTCGGGATCATCTCCATCGAACAGAATGTCAGCCAGTCGGTGCTGCTGCGCAGCCTGCCCGGAGAGGAAACCGGAAAAACCTTCTATACGCTCGCGATGATTGGCATAGGTCATGGAATGGCAAAGCGCGAGCAGTGACCCCGATCGTTGCGAGAGACTGCGCGTAAGGCACAGGGCTGCTGTACGCCCTGCCGCGTGATTATCGATGCCGACGTAAGGCAGCCCGGGCAGGTTGCGCGTGACGATCTGGATCACAGGCAGCCCATCGCTGGCAACATGATGCAGCGCTTCGAGTATATCGGGATGGGAAGGACAGGCAATGACCAGCGCCGAGCGTCTGTAAGGGGCGTCGCGGATACGGGCGACAAAAGCAGCAATATCCGCTTCGCCCACGAAATTGCGATGCACCTGGATATCCTTGCCCAGAGAGGCCGCCAGCGTTTTGAAGGCCTGGCTCAAACGCGCGTAGAAAAGCGTTTCCGGACGTACCAGTAATACATCAATGCGCAACACGCCCTGATGCAGGTCGGGCAGGGTCGGAAAATATTCGAGATCGCGCGCGATCGTCAGGATGCGCCGACAGGTTTCCGGTCGTACATTGCCCCTGCTATGCAGCGCACGTTCGACAGTCGCGGTTCCAACGCCAGCCAGAGCTGCGATATCCTTCAATGTGGCACGCTTCTTGCGGCTTCTGTTGATCTCGACCTTGTCCAGCATTTTCGCACGCTCGTCTCACCGTCATGATGAAATCAGATCATCATGATGATCGTTTTGATCCTGTCCCCCCGTCTAGATAGCAGTCCCGGGCATACAGGCCCGATCAAACAGGTGTGACGGGACAACGGATCGATGCGCGGCGCCTGGGGTGCCTCAGTGCCGGTTTTCCGACGTGCCGGAGATGGGATGACGCTATGGGCGAGGCAACAAGACGCAGTATTTTGCGGTGCGGCATGGCGCTTGTTCCTGTGCTGGTGCTGTATGGCAAAGCTCGTTCCAGCCCGCTTGTCGGCAAGGCTGTTCCCTGTCCTGACGGGTTTCACGCGCTTTCTTTCACGCTTATAGGCCACGATGATCTGGATCCGGCATTGGCCAGGCAGGTGTGGTCCGGCCTCGTCATGCGCGACGGGGAGTTTCCGGGCCGCTATAGCGCCCTTGCGACAGCCCTGAGCAAGGCGGGCGTAAAAACCTGGCGTGACTACCAGCACTCCGAAGCCCGTGCACATGAAATGCTGCATGCTGTGGCTGTCGATATTGTGAGTGCCTGGTATCTGGGGCGTGTCGGCCCGATGCTGCCACGCGCCGAGACAGGTACGCCGGTATTCATCACCTATGAAGGGGCCCTGATGTGGCGCCCCACGATCGACGTGACAGTCATTCCCACCTACGCGCGTGGCGGCCCCGGATACTGGGCGGCCCCACCCCCCATTGAGGACAGGCAGCAGAAAGACCGGCAACAGCAGGGCGGGCTGCCGAATGGCCGTCCGGCGGGGGCGAGCGTCTCCCAGAGCAATGGATCAGAATTCTGATGGTACAGCATGATTATGACGCCGACGTGATTGTGGTCGGCTCGGGGGTGATCGGTAGTCTGGCGGCTCATCACCTCGCCCGTAATGGCAAGTCGGTCATTATTCTCGAAGCAGGCACCCGTGTACCACGCTGGAAGATCGTCGAGAGCTTTCGGGAATGCGGGAATGTGAGCACTGATGCCGGCAATCGCAATCAGCCTTATCCAAATGAGCCCTGGGCCCCGAGTTCATTTGTGCCGGGCTACATCACCAATCACGGCCCTGTCGATTATGTGCCTGGCATGTTGCGTATGGTCGGGGGAACCACATGGCATTGGGGAGGGGCATGCTGGCGCCTGCTTCCCAATGATTTCCGCCTGCAGACGCTCTACGGCGTGGGGCGCGACTGGCCGATATCGTATGACGATCTTGAGCCGTTCTATCATCAGGCCGAAATCGAGATGGGGGTCTCCGGCGATGATAATGCCGATTACAGCGGTAAGAGTGGCGCAGCGTTCCCTCCACGTCAGGCGCCGTTTCCGGTAAGGCCCCAGGCGCTCAGCTATTTCAGCCAGCGTTTTCGCGATCGTGTGGCCGTGGGAGGGTATCCATTCACCTATCAGCCCAATGGGCGCGCAACCGATCCGTATGACGATCGACCGGCGTGCGTCGGGAACAATAACTGCTCGCCGATCTGCCCGATAGGCTCTCAGTATAGCGGCGACCGCCACGCCACGAAGGCCGAACGTGCCGGGGCCAGACTTGTCAGCGATGCAACAGTCTATCGTCTGGAAAAGACGCCGGATGGTAAGCGCATTGCGGCGGTGCATTACTATACGCCTGCAAAGCAATCGATCCGTCTGACGGCCCGCCAGGTAATGGTTGCAGCCCATGCGCTGGAAACGCCGCGTCTCATGCTCCTGTCCGACGTCGGTAATTCCTCGGGCATGGTGGGTCGAAATCTGATGGATCATAACGCATTTTCTCTGGCGATGATCGCGGATGAACCCATGTGGTCGGGCCGCGGCCCGGTACAGCAGGGCGACGTACTCAAATGGCGCGATGGCGATTTCCGCCGTTTTCATGGCTGCATCCGTCACGAAGTCGGCAATTTCGTCGGTAATGTGCAGATCACCGAGCGCCTGCTGTCACAAGGGATTATCGGCCCGGAGCTTGACGAGAAAATAAGGCACATGGCGGCGCGCTGGGTTTTTATGGACTCCAATATCGAAATGCTGCCCGAGCCTGGCAACCGTATGACACTGAGTGCCAGCAAACGGGATTTCTATGGTCTGCCACTCATGGATATCTATTACGACGTCAATGATTATGCCCGGGCAGCCGGGGCCGTGATCAAAGACGATTATGCCCGCTTCCTCAGCCTGCTAGGTGGCGAGATTTTCGATCAGAATCTCACGACATGGGAAAACCGCGATCATCCGATGGGCACGGTAATCATGGGTAATGACCCGCGTAACTCTGTGGTGAATGCGGAGGGTCGCAGCCATGACCACGATAATCTTTTCATCGCCACGACAGGGATCATGCCGGCGGCGTCAGTGGTTAATCCGACCCTGACAGGTTGTGCCCTGTCCCTGCGCTCAGCCGCCATCATGCTGAAGGAGATCTGAGTCATGGCGGATTGTCAGTCCCGGCATGGGGCCGTGCGAGACAAATCCTTCAAAACGCTGCCCAGAAAACAGCGCCGGGCACGACAATGGCACTCTGGCGCCTTGATGATGCTTGGTGTTGCAATGATATGCCCCGCATTCAGCGCAGATCAGACAGTGCTCGATCGTGGTGCCTACCTGGCTCGTGCTGCGGATTGCGTTGCCTGCCACACCCGGCCTGGCGGGGCACCCTATGCAGGAGGATATGGTATCCAGACTCCTATGGGGGTGATCTATTCGAGTAATATCACACCATCGAAAACCCAGGGCATCGGGCGCTGGTCCGAGGCCGCGTTTGCGCGTGCTGTTCGCGGCGGTATTTCATCGAATGGTGTCTCTCTTTATCCGGCCATGCCCTATGATTCCTATGCGGCAATGACGGATCAGGATATTCACGCGCTCTATACGTATATGCAAACCGCCATTGAGCCCATCGAAGACGCGGCAGGGCCGGTCACGTCACTGCGTTTTCCCTATAATATTCGAGGGCTGATGCGGGTCTGGAACTGGCTGTATCTCGATCGTCGTGTCTTTGCCCGTCGGCAAGACGAGACGGAGGAACAGGCCAGGGGGCGTTATCTGGTCGAGGCTGTGGCTCATTGCGGAACCTGCCATACGCCGCGCAACTTCATGATGGCTGCGCGCACGGGCCATGCGCTCAGGGGGGCTCAGGTCGGGGGGTGGTATGCCCCCGATATCGCTGCCGGGCAGAATGCACCACTCGCATCATGGCGGGATCAGGACATCGAAACCTATCTACGTGACGGGCATGTCCGCAATAAAGGGGTGGCTGCAGGACCGATGGGCGAGGCGGTCGAGCATTCCCTGCGGTTCCTGACTCCTCAGGATCTCTCAGCGATCACGGCCTATCTGCGTACGCTGAAGCGCCCCTCAGTTCCAGAGGCGGCAATCCAGGGCATTTCTGCGTCTGCCATGGTCCCGGCCAATGTCTCGCATGAACGCCCCATTTACTCGATTGACTCACCTCAAGACCGTCAGACACGCGCGGCCGCTCGGAGCGAACGCGAAGCGTCTCCCGCCGCTTACGCGGATCGACGCAATTATCACGATATTTCAGGTGGTGCCGCGCTCTATATGGCTGCCTGCGCGGCATGTCATCAACTCGACGGGAGCGGGGCAGGTGATGATTATTATCCATCGCTCACGCAGAGCCGAGCCGTGTTATCCGACCGGCCCAATAATCTCGTCATGACCATTCTGGCCGGCGTGCATCGCCAGGGTGCTGAAGGCGTTGCCTTCATGCCGGCGTTTCGTCACGATCTCACCGATCATCAAATTGCCGCTCTCGTACACTTCATCACTGGCCGGTTTGCGGGGCGGGAGCAGACGCTGGACGATGCGACAATCAAGGCGTTACGGCGCTTTGATACGGAGAGTTTCCCGGCACGGTCACGTCCCTGACAACCAAAGGGTGATGATCCTGGCTTCCGAGAACAGGAAGAGGGGGCTCCAGCGGGCAGGTTCAGGGAGATGCTCAGACGGTCTCGCGCGTATGAACCGATAGCGGAATAATGGGGCCGTCGAGGGGGGTAGTGCAGCGCCCCAAATAGTGGCTGAGCGTGGAAAGTGCCGTGCGCGCCTCAAGCATGGGGTTCTGGTCGAGCACAATGTCGATCGTGCCTGAGCGCAGTAACGTGGCACGATGGGGTGTCAGTTCGTGGGTGATGAAAACCAGCCTGTCGGCCATGCCCTGTTTTTCGAGCAGGCGCGCAATGGCGTCGGCCCCGGTCGAGAAATGATAGATGCCTATGATATCCCTGTGTGCCTGTAGGAGTTCATGGATGACATCAGCAGCACGGTCATCATTTTCATGGCATTCTAGGGCTGGCGTGGCCTGAAGCGCATGATAGCGCTCGTCCAGCGCCTTCATAAAGCCGGCATAGCGTTGCTGATGCCCGATATAATGCATCGTCCCCGCAATGAGGGCCACGCGTCCCTCACGCGGGCCAAGCAGACGGCCCATCATGTCTGCGGCAATACGCCCGGCACGATAGTTGTCTGACCCGATATAGGCGAGCCGTTCCGGTGCCGTGATGTCCGAAGCGATGGTAATGATGGGCAGTTTCCCGCCTGCAATGGTAACAGCCTGACGAATGGCAGGATGATCGGGCAGGCACAGAATCAGACCATCATAGTCGCGTGACAGGCTGGCAATGAGCGTCGCTGCCCGCGCCGGATCCCCGATTGCGGCATGATGCTCGAAACAGGCAATGTTCTGTTCGCGATAGGCTGGCATGATCTGACGAAAGGCATCCTGCAAGGCCGCATGAAACGGATTGCCGGGTGGCTGTGTGACAACGGCAATACGCGCCAGTCGCGCGTGGAGGGCAACAAGCTTGCGCCCGTCTCCCAGCTCCCGTGCGGCCTTGAGCACCACGCGTTCCTTATCGAGTCGTACGCCGCCACGCCCGTTGATGACACGATCGACCGTCGCAGTCGAAACCCCTGAATAGCGGGCGATATCCTGAATAGTGGCACGCTGGGACATGGATTCTCCAACGAGAATGTGATGGTGATTATGTGATTTATCTCACATTCATGATGCGAACACATCAAATCTCTGCGTGTCGCCTCAGCCTGCGCGCCCTAGCCTGAATGCATCAATCGCTGCTTTCCATGACGGGCCACGGCGAATGACCACCCGTCATGGAATGGCGGATCATCAAGGGATGGATCATGGGACCGACAGACAGAATTACGGGGCTGCCGCGAGGTGTGAGGCTGGGATGCAGCCCACTCTCCTGGACCAATGACGTGCTTGAGGATCTGGGTGACGACACGCCGCTGGACCGATGCCTGAGCGAGATCGCCGCCGCCGGGTATGAGGGAACGGAGCTGGGGCGGAAATATCCGCGAAATGCCGAGGATCTTGCCCCTATGCTCGCCGCCCATGATCTGTCTCTGGCGTCGGGCTGGTATTCTGGGCGTCTCGCAGAGCGTTCGGTGGAGGAAGAAATCGAGGACGTCGCAAGCCATGTGCAGCTTCTGCGTGCGATGTCCTGCAAGGTGATGGTCTATGGCGAATGCGGTGCCATGACGCCCTCTCCCGCACCGCTGGATGAGCCCATGTCACGGCGTATGGTGCTGACGCGCGACGCCATGAGAGCCTATGCCACGCGCCTCAGTGCTTTCGATGCATGGCTGCGTACGCGCTACGGCATCAGGTTGGCCTATCACCATCATCTCATGATGGTGGCCGAGAATTTTCAGGAGATCTGCCAGATCTTCGATGCCCTCTCCAGCGATGTAGGCCTGCTGCTCGACACGGGTCACGCCATGGCCGCCGGGTTTGATTATCAACGGCTGATCGACCGTTATGGCGATCGCATCTGTCATATCCATCTGAAAGACGTGCGCCCCGCCATACTGGAGCGCGTGCGCGGGCAGGATATGAGCTTCAATGCCGCCGTGCGTGCGGGGATGTTCACTGTGCCGGGCGATGGCTGCATCGATTTCACCCCTCTGGCCGGTTTCGTGCGCCAAAGCGGCTATCAGGGCTGGATGGTGGTCGAAGCGGAGCAGGACCCTGTCATGGCACCGCCTCTGGCCGCAGTAAAGCGCGGGCGCGACGTGATCGAGGCCTGTTTCACCCACGCTCTGACGACCGTTTGAGGAATGCCGACATGACCCAAAAGTATCTCAATATCGGACTGATCGGTTCGGGCTTCATGGGGCAGGCTCATGCGGATGCCTATCGGCGTGCCGCCATGCTGTATCGCGATCTTCCAGCGCTCCCCCGTTTGTCCATGCTGGCCGATGCAACACCGGAACTGGCTGAAAAAGCGGCGCGTCGTTTCGGTTTTGAACGCTCGACAGGAGACTGGCGTATTCTCGTCAACGATCCTGCAATCGATGTGGTAGATATCACCTCGCCCAACCTGTTTCACAAGGAAATGGCACTGGCGGCCATTGCTGCGGGCAAGCATGTCTATTGCGAAAAGCCACTCGCTCTGAGTGCTGAAGATGCCGCAGAGATGACGCGCGCTGCCGAAAAGGCAGGCGTCAAAACCATGGTGGCGTTCAACAACGTCAAGACCCCCGCAGCCCTCTATGCCAAGCAGATCATCGCGCGTGGCGATATCGGACGACCCACGCGGTTTCGTGCCTGGTTCGATCAGGGATTTTATAACGATCCGTCTTTGCCTTTTTCATGGCGTCTCAAGCGTGCCGAAGCCGGATCTGGCGCATTGGGCGATCTCGGCTCGCATGTCATCGCTGTTGGTCAGTACCTCATGGGCGATGTGACAGCTACGATTGCCCAAAGCCAGACGGCTTTCAAACAAAGGCCGGTCCCCGACGGGGGGTCCGGTTATGGTGCCACTGTCGGTAAGGACGCCATCTGGGCAGATGTCGAAAATGAAGACCAGATTCAGGCACTGGTCCAGTTCGCAAACGGCGCAGGTGGTACGATAGAAGCCTCGCGCATTGCGGCAGGCAAGATTTTCGGTGTGTACTGGGAGGTTTCAGGCACTGAAGGCACACTCATCATGGATGGGGAGCGCTTCAACGAGCTCAAGCTCTTCCGTTTCGGTGACGACAAGGCGGATCGTGGTTTTCGCACGCTGCTCGTCGGGAGTCAGGTGCCGCAGTTTTCTGCCTTTTTCGGCTTCGATTTCGGCGGAGGCGGACTGGGATATTTCGATGTGAAAGTCATCGAAGTGCACGACCTCATCACGGGCATCATGTCCAATGGGGATTGTTTTCCGTCATTCGGTTTCGGCCTGCGCAATCAGCAGATCATGGATGCGATGGAGGCATCGCTTCAGACGAGACGGTGGGAGACACTGCCGCACGGCGAGTGCCTTGTCCGGGCTTCGCCAGACCTGTCAGCCGGATAACGGTTGCAGGGAAATCATATCGTCTCATGTGCGGGGTGACATCGGATTTTCGTGCTCCCCCGCCTTTATGCTCCCTCTTTTACTAGGAAGACACGGATGACGTTTCCTTCCCGCCTGCCTGACGCAGATCGTCTCGATCCTGCATCGGTGCCCTCATTACGATGGGGTGTGGTCGGACCTGGCTGGATTGCCGAGCGGTTCGTGCGTTCGGTGCAGCGGTTTACCCGACAGAAAATCGTCGGTATTGAATCCCGTAATGGCGACCGTGCAGCGGCTTTCGCACGGCAATTCGATATTCCCCATGCATTCGATGGCGCCATGAGCGCTCATCCGGAAATCGACGCGCTTTATATCGCCACGCCCCATCCGTTTCATGCAGCAATGGCCAGACATGGGCTGGAAGCGGGCAAGCCCGTACTGGTGGAAAAGCCGATCTGTGTTTCGGCGGAGGAAACGGCGGATCTCATTGAATGCGCCAGAAAACACGACGTTTTTCTGATGGAGGCATACTGGACGGATTTTCTGCCCAAGTTTTCCGTGCTGCGCAAAACACTGGCCGATGGCCTTATTGGTGACATCACGACCGTTCTGGCCGATCACGGCGAATTCTTTCCTCCCGATCATCGTATCATGCGTGCCGATCTCGGCGGTGGTCCGATGCTCGATCTGGGAACCTATGTCGTGGGTCTCGCAACAGGCGTTCTGGGGCGCCCGGATCATGTAGTGGCGCAGTCCGTTCCGGCGGCAAGCGGCGTGGATGGCCAGACCGGTATGGTGCTGCACTACGAGAGCGGGGCACAGGCCGTACTTCATACGACGCTTCTGTCGCATACGCCGTGTGAAGCCACGATTGGCGGGCGTCGTGGCATGATTACCCTGCCGGGAAAATTCTATACGCCCGGGCCTTTCACGGTCACTGCCAATGATCTGAAAACGCGTCTGGTCTTCGAAGAGCCCTGCTCCTCCTATGACGGGCTGCATTATCAGGCCGAGCATATGGCCTGGTGTATCGGTCAGGGGCTCAGAGAGTCGCCGATCAGGCCGCTCTCTGCTTCTTTCATGGCCATGGAAACCATGGACCGTGTCCGTATTGCCGGTCGCGAGACACGGTGACAGCCATTTCTGGAGAGATATCATGACACGTCTCGCTCTATTCGGCGCAGGTCGTATCGGTCAGGTGCATGCCCGCAATCTCATGACCATGCCCGATATGAAGCTTGTCGCTATCGCCGATCCGGTTGCGTCTCCAGCGCGTGAAGACCTGCTGACGCGCAGTCAGGCGCGCCTTGATGATGCGGAGTCGATTTTTTCGGATCCTGACATCGACGCCTATCTCATTGCCAGCCCGACCGACACACACGCGTCCCTGCTGCGCCGGGCGGCTGGCACAGGTAAGCCGGTTTTCTGCGAAAAGCCGATCAGTCTGGACTTCAGACAGGTCGTGGATGTGGCGGAAGCGTTTTCCCGTACAAACACACGAATCATGCTGGGTTTTCAGCGTCGTTATGACCCCGATTTCATGCAGGTCAGAGAGGAAATCCGCTCGGGACGTTCGGGAAAGGTGCAGCATATCGTCATGCATACGCGCGATCCGTCACCGCCGCCTGTGAGCTACGTCAAATCCTCAGGCGGGTTGTTTCGCGATCAGGCGATCCATGATTTCGATATGACGCGTTTTCTTCTGGGTGAGGAAATCACGAGTGTTTTCGCTACCGGAAACTGTCTGATCGCACCCGAAATCGGCGAGGCTGGCGATATCGATACCGCCATGATGACGCTGCGCTCGGAAAGCGGGTCTCTGGTCCAGATGATCAACGCCCGTTATGCGGCGTTCGGCTACGATCAACGCCTTGAAGCTGTTTGCGCGGAGCGGGTTTTCTATGTGGCCAATCACCCCGCCCATCATCTTGTCAGTGCCGATGCGCGTGGTTTCACGTCTTCTGGCCCCATGAGCGATTTCATCGCGCGTTTTGCGCAGGCCTATCGTGCGGAGATGGAGGCGTTTCGTGACATGATTGTGCAAGGCCGCCCACCGCTTGCCACGTTGTGTGATGGTGTGGAAGCGCAGAGATTGGCAGAGGCCGCAGCGCTCTCGCTGCAAACCGGCAGGCCTGTCGATGTCGCATCTGTCCGGTAAAAGCGCATAAGACTCTGCTGAAAATGCCCCCGAACCAACCCCGATAATATCCCGGAATACATTCGTTTCATGAATGCTGCATATAGGTCCTAGAATAATTCATGCTCTAATCCTGCATCGCATTCAGGGGCTAGTCTTCTCGCCAGACAGAATGAAAAGCGAGGAGAGCCCTGAATATGGCCGAGCTTGATCAGACATCCCTGCATTCCACGACAGCGCGAAAGGCTTTCGGCGATATCGCCCCCGATCTCGCACGCTATACCGATCGCGTCCTTTTTGACGATGTGTGGGCCCGTCCCGGGCTGACGCCGCGCGATCGCTGCATGGTTACCATTACCTGCCTGATTGCGCTTTATCGCGGCAATGAGCTGGGATTTCACCTGCGCAAGGCGCTCGATACCGGCGTGACCGAGAGCGAAATCATCGAGATCATCACGCATCTGGCCTTTTACTCCGGCTGGCCCACGGCCTCGACGGCGCTTGGCATTGCACGACAGGTCTTTGAGGACAAAAAGGAGACGACACGATGAACCAGCCGGTTTCAGGAAAAGTGGTGGTTATCACCGGGGCGAGCAGCGGGCTGGGCGAGGCAGTCGCGCGCCGTCTTGCTGCAGAAGGGGCCAAAATCGTTCTGGGGGCTCGGCGTCTCGACAGGCTTGAAGCCCTGGCGGATTCCCTTTCCATCGGGCGTGATGCTGTCAAGAAAACCGATGTCAGCCGCAGCGCCGAAGTGCAGGCTCTGGTCGATCACGCCATCGCGCTGCATGGGCGTGTGGATGTGCTGATCAACAATGCCGGACTGATGCCCCATTCGCCGCTTGAAAAGCGCCGCATCGAGGATTGGGATCGCATGATCGATGTCAATCTCAAGGGCACGCTTTATGGCATCGCCGCTGTTCTGCCGCAGATGCAGAAGCAGAAGAGCGGCCATATCATCAATGTGTCTTCAGTGGCGGGGCATAAGGTCGGGCCGGGCGGGGCGGTCTATTCCGCCACCAAATCGGCGGTGCGTGTTGTTTCCGAAGGGCTGAGGCAGGAGGTCAAACCCTATAATATCCGCACCACCATCATCTCCCCCGGTGCGTTGGCGACAGAGCTGACAGACAGCATCACCGATCCGGATACGGCGAAATCGATGAAGGCATTCTACCAGAATTACGCCATTCCGCCGGAATCCTTTGCGGAATGTGTGGTGTTTGCCATGAGCCAGCCCGAGGCGGTGGATATCAACGAAATCCTGTTCCGTCCGACCGCTCAGGAATACTGAGCGAAAGGCGTTGTTTCAGGCCCGATACCGCAAGGCCTCGACAAGCAGTCGAAAGGCTGCCGAAGTATTGCGGCGGCTCGGGTAATAGAGATGGTAGCCGGGGAAGGGGGGGCACCAATCCTCCAGCACGCGAACAAGCCGCCCGGCGGCCACATCATCAAGGATCTGATCCTCCATGACGCAGGCAAGGCCAAACCCGTCTCGAGCAGCTTCGAGCAGCATGGGAGCATTGTTGAATGTCAGGGGCCCCTCGGGGCGAACACGCAGGCTGCGTCGCCCTTTTTCCAGCTCCCAGGCGTAGATTGCCCCCGAGCTGGCCATGCGCAGTTTCAGGCATTGATGCTGCGACAGATCCTGCGGCAGCCGGGGAGGCGCCTGATGCGCGAAATAAACAGGGGCGCCCACGACGGCCATGCGCAACGGTGGCCCGATCGGCACCGCAATCATGTCACGTGCGATGGTTTCTTCCAGCCGCACGCCCGCATCGAAGCGCTCGGCCACGATGTCGGTCAGGCCTGAATCGATGGCGAGTTCGACCTGTATCTCCGGGTAGTCGGGCAGCAGGCGCCGCAATGCGGGCCAGATCAGGATTCGGGCGGCATGGTCGGAGGTCGTGAGCCGGATCGTGCCTGAGGGGCGCTCGGACAATTCACTGATGGCAGCGATTTCGTCGCTGATACTGTCAAGCGCAGGGACAAGGGTCTGGAGTAACCTTTCACCGGCGAGGGTGGCCGAGACCCGTCGCGTGGTGCGTGTCAGTAGCCGCACGCCAAGGCGGGTTTCAAGCCGTCTGACCGTATGGCTGAGTGCCGATTGCGACGTGCCAAGCCTTGCCGCCGCACGCGTAAAGCTCTGCTCTTCCGCTACGGCCAGAAAGGCGTTCAGATCGACCAGATCATCGCGTTTCATTCATGAAAATCCAACATAGGTACGTGCCGATTATACGCGCTAATCGTTTGCGCAGGATAATGGTTTTATGACTCATCGCCCCGTCGCGCCCGCAAGGCGGCTGATCCGGGGATTTCGGGAAAGGGATCACCATGCAGATCACACGTTCAGGCAGCACAGCCTCTGCGCAGGGAAATGACGCCTGGTTTACCGGCAGGGTGCGTGTGGACGCGCCTTTTTCGGGAAGTGGTGCACTGGCTTGTGCAACGGTCACTTTCGAGCCCGGTGCCCGTACGGCCTGGCATACGCACCCCAAGGGACAGACCATTCTGGTGCTTTCCGGGCTGGGCTGGGTGCAGCGCGACGGCGGCGCGATAGAGGAAGTGCGTCCCGGCGATATCGTGTTTTTCGAGCCCGATGAGAAACACTGGCACGGTGCCTCGGCGCTATGCGCGATGAGCCATGTCGCGATTACCGAGAGCGTCGAGGGTGTTTCCACCCGATGGCTGGATAAGGTGAGCGACGAACAATACCGCCGCGCCGATTGAGGTTGAGGGCTGAACAGGTCCCCACACACATCATTATCATCGGAAAGAGACCGGAACATGGAAAAGCGGGTTTTGGGAAAAAGCGGACTCGAGGTTTCTGCCCTTGGTCTGGGGTGCATGGGGCTGAGTTTCGGTTATGGTCCCGCCGAAGATCATGAGAGCGCCATCACCTTCCTGCGCGGTGCCTATGAGCGCGGGGTCACGTTTTTCGACACCGCCGAGGCTTATGGCCCCGGCACCAATGAGAGCCTGCTGGGCGAGGCGCTCGCGCCTTTCCGCAAGGATGTGGTGATTGCCACGAAATTCGGCTTTCGCAATGGCCGGCCGGGCGATGGGCTCGACAGTCATCCGGCTCGCATCCGTCAGGTTGCCGAGGACGCGCTCAGGCGCCTGCGTACCGATGTGATCGATCTGTTCTATCAGCATCGTGTCGATCCTGATGTGCCGATGGAGGATGTAGCTGGGACGGTCAAGGAACTCATATGGGAGGGTAAAATCCGCCATTTCGGCCTGTCTGAAGCGGGTGCGGCGTCCATTCGCAAGGCTCACGCGGTGCAGCCAGTCGCTGCCCTGCAAAGCGAATATTCGCTCTGGTGGCGCGAGCCCGAACAGGAAATCCTGCCGCTGCTGGAAGAACTTGGCATCGGGTTCGTCCCTTTCAGCCCGCTGGGCAAGGGCTTCCTGACGGGCAAGATCGACACGAGCACACAGTTCAGCGATCAGGATTTCCGCAAGATTGTGCCACGTTTTGCTCCGGAGGCGTTGCAGGCCAATAAGGCGCTGGTCACGCAGCTTGAAGCCATTGCGGCGCAGCGTCAGGCCACCCCGGCGCAGATTGCGCTTGCCTGGCTTCTGGCCCGCAAACCCTGGATCGTACCCATTCCCGGTACGCGTCGCCTGTCGCGTCTGGAGGAAAATCTTGGCGGCGCGACACTGGCACTTGGCTCCGATGAATTGCAGGCGATCGACGAGGCGCTGACGCAGATCGACGTTGTGGGTGAACGTTATCCCGCCAGCATGAAAGCGCTCGTGGGACGCTGATCACTCGGATGCGGATCACTCGGGCGCTGGTCAGTCGGGTTGCTGGCCAAGTTGCTGCAGGAGATCCGCATGACGGACACCCCAGCAATAAAGCATTTCCAGCGGTTCGATAAAGCGCTGGCCAAGCGCGGTCAGCCTGTATTCCACATTGGGTGGCATGGTCTGGATTACGACCCGTTCGACCAGACCGGCCGTCTGAAGATCGCGTAGCGTCTGGGTCATCATCTTTTTCGACAAGCCGGGCAGGTTGCGTTGCAGGGCGCCGGGGCGGGCTGACCCCCCGGACATGTGCAGGGCATGCAGGATCATGGTCACCCATTTGCCTGAAAACAGCTTGAGCAGGCGTCGTGGGGCGCAATCCTCGGCAAACGGGGCCTGACGGTAGCCTGCCAGCAGATCAGGAGACGGGGTGGGGTCGGTCATGGAGCCCTTCAGGTAACCAGGGCACAAAAAGGTGCCGGATTGTGTTTTTTATTCCCTCGCCCCAGCTTCGCAAAGACAGGAACGACGCTGGAGAATTTCTGATGACCCATACTGCCCTCATCATCGGTGCGACCGGTCTGGTCGGGCAAAATCTTGCCAATCGTCTGGTGGCCGAAGGCTGGACCGTTTATGGCCTTGCCCGTCGTGTCGAGGCGCTTCCCGCCACGGTGTTGCCGGTCAAGGCCGACACGCTCGACCCGCAGGGGCTGAAGGCGGCGCTGGCAGATATCGCGCCAAGCCATGTGTTCTTCACCACGTGGACGCGACGCGAAACCGAGCGTGAAAACTGCATCGCCAATGCCGCCATGCTACGCAATGTGTTTGAGGCGCTCCCCAGGCCGGAAGCCCTTGTCCATGCAGCGCTTGTTACCGGGCTCAAGCATTATCTCGGGCCATTCGACGCCTACGCCAAAGGCGCACCACCGGTCACCCCTTTCCGCGAAAGCATGGGGCGACTGGATGTCGAGAATTTCTATTACGCGCAGGAAGACGTGCTGTTTGAGGCATCGCGCAGCCTCAACTTCACGTGGTCGGTGCATCGCCCTCATACGGTAATCGGCTTTGCCATTGGCAATCTGATGAATATGGGCACCACGCTCGCCGTCTATGCCTCGCTGTGCCGCGAGACGGGGATGCCCTTCGTGTTTCCCGGCTCCCCGACCCAGTGGAACGCGCTCACCGATGTCACGGATGCAAGGCAGCTTGCGAGCCAGATTCACTGGGCCTCGACAAACCCGGCCGGGCGTAACCAGGCTTTCAATGTGGTCAATGGCGACGTGTTTCGCTGGTCGAGCCTGTGGGGTGAGCTGGCCAACTGGTTTGGCATCGAGGCGGCGCCCTATCCCGGTGAGGCAACGTCGCTCGAAGCCCTGATGAGCGGCAAGGAGGATGTATGGTCGGCGCTCGCCCAAAAGCATGATCTGGTTGAGCCCGACCTGACCCGTCTGGCCTCGCCGTGGCATACGGATGCAGATCTGGGCCGCCCGGTGGAATGTGTGACCGACATGACGAAAAGCCGTCTATTCGGCTTTACAGGGTATCACGATACACGGCGTTCCTTTGCCGATCTGTTTACCCTGCTGCAGGCGCGAAAACTCATCCCCTGAGACTGGCTGTTGCACCGGGGCAATTCAGCCCCGGCATATTGCTAGGCTACAAGGCCTGTCATCAGATCGGGTGTGCCATCGGGAAAAACCTGTGCGAGCGCTGTGCGTGGCAGGTGCATATGAGCACACAGAATTCCGGCTATGACACTGCGCAGATCGGTTGTCGGTGCGAGATCGCGGTTTTCAAAAAGCTGCCCGGGGCGCAATCCCGGCCATGTTCCGGCGACACGTCCGCCACGCACAGCGCCGCCCGCCAGAAAGGCCACGGCCCCCGTGCCGTGATCGGTCCCGCCCGTGCCATTCATGCGGGCGGTTCGGCCGAATTCGGTCATGGCCAGCACCACTGTGCGTGACCAGGATGCGCCCAGATTGTTTCTCAGGGTTGTCATTCCCTGATCGAGCCGGGCAAGCGGGGCCTTGAGCGCCCCGATCTGGCCCGCATGGGTGTCCCATCCGCCTATTTCCAGGGCGGCGACACGTGGCCCGTCGTCGCGTGACATCATGAGCCCTGCTGCCGAGGCCAGACGTGTGAAACCATCCTCCTTGCGTCCGACCTGCATGGCGCCCTGCGCCAGGGCATTGCCTGAAAAACCACGGGTCAGAAGGCCGTCGTGAAAGGCCGGGCCGGTCAGCCTGTCATGCTCGTTCAGCTTTGCAATCTGGCGGTAAAGCTCGTTTGTGGGATGCTGGCTGCCCGCCGGGGCATAGCTGCCGATGCGGGCGGGACCGCGCAATAACAGGGGCACATCGAGCCCAAGCGACAGACCCAGCCCCTCGGGGTGCTGCCTCTGCCCCGGCAGGAAGGAAACGGCACGATTGAGCCAACCACTGGAGAGGCGATGATCCGCCCCGCTTTCAAGATAATCCTGGGCGTCAAAATGAGAGCGCGTGCGATAGGGGGCGGCAACGGCATGGACTGGAAGCATCTGACCGGCACCATAGAGTTCGTGCAGCCCCGTCAGGGCAGGATGCAGCCCGAATGTACCACCCAGATCGAGCAATCCCTTATCCTGCCCCGGTTCAGGCAGGACAAGCGCCTTGCGCAGCGCAGCGAGCCCGGGGTCGCCATAGGGGGTGACAGCCGCCATGCCATCGAGCGCACCGCGAAGCAGGATCACGACCAGTCGCGCATCCTGAGCCTGACCGGACGAGACGGCGGATGGCGCCGCAAAAGCAAGGGAGGAACGACCGAGAGACCAGCTCGCGGCCAGACCGAGAAGGGCAGAACGACGACGGAGCATCATGGGTCAGCGCCTCTGGAACTCGGGCGAAGAGAAAAGCAGGGTGAAAGCATCGCGCCGTGACCCGGCATGTTGCATGGCCAGATTTGTGGCGGGGCGTAGCAGGGGGCCTAATGCGACCTGAGCCACGGTCTCGGGGTTCTGTTCGGTCAGCCTGCCAGCAAAACGATAGGCCCAGTCGGCTCGGGCCATCATATCGGCAGGGGCCGACCAGTCCGGGGCAAGGTCGCTCCACCCGTTGGGCATGGGGGCATTCCAGACCGGCTGACCCATCGCGGCACAGGCGGCCGCCAGTATCATGGCAGGGGCGTGAGGGTCGTCCGGGTTGCTCGTATCCGCGCTGGTCAGAGCCGGTATCGTTCCCGTGGCGCGCAGGGCGGCGGCTGCATATTCCATGGGTGTACGCAGTTTGCTGCCGTGCGGTGTTGCTCCTGCCAGATCGACAAGGGCCCGGGTCGCATCCTGCAGATTGCCGCCACTGCGCTGTAACGCTGTCATGATGGGGGCGATCTGGGCAGGTGTCGGGGTGTCGGTCAGGAAATGCCGGGCGAGTTGCGTGGCGATATGCTTGTACGTTGAGGGATGTGTACTCAGAAATTGCAGGGCCGCAACGCCGCCCGCCTCGCCCTCGGGGAAAAGCTGGCCGAGCAGCGTCTTGCTACCCGGTTGGTGGGCGCGGCGATTGAAGCGGAATCCCGGTGCCTCGGCTTTCATGTCCACGCCCCAGCCGGTCAGGATTGCCGCGAAATTCGTGACGTCGTTCTGTGTGTAGCCAGAGGCAGGCGAGAGCGTGTGCAACTCCAGACATTCCCGCGCCAGATTTTCATTCAGGCCGCGATGCTGCTTCAGGCCGGCGGGACTGTCCGGTCCGATCGAGGCGACATTGTCGAGATACATCAGCATGGCCGGATGACGCATGACGGCAGTCAGCATATCGACGAAGCGTGCGGTCACATGCGGGCGTATGGCCTCGCGCATATAGGCCCCGATGACCGCTTTCGTACGATCCTGCCTCTGGCTGACCGTGAAGTGATTGAACCAGAACCACACCAGCCTCTCGCGAAAGGGCTGCACACCATCGAGCACAGCCTCGAGCTGGGCGGCTATCTCCGCTTGCAGAATAGGTTTGACCAATGGGTTGCCACGCAGTTTTTCCTGTCGCTGCGTACGCAGTGCCACCAGACCATCGGCGCTCGTGCCAAGGGAACCCCAGGACCGGCTTTGCGGGCCTTCAAGCTGCGCCATCAGCCATTGACGCCCTGAATCAGGCGTTGGGGCATCGGGGCAAGCACCCCAGCCAAAGCGGTTTTCCATATCGACAACCTGCATGATCTCTCCTGACGAGGACCGGGATGCGTGGTGACCGGAATGCATTTTGATTGTGTCGAACTGTGTAGGCGCTTTGTGGCGTAAAAACAGCTGTTTTGTAACGATGACGCTCATAGTGGATGACGGGGAGGGGCGGCCCTGAACGCCAGACGAAAGGCCGCGCTCTGTCCACGGCGCGGGGGGACCTATGCTCCCATGTTTTCAAATCCTGCCCGAACGGCTATGGCTCAGCACGAGTGATGACGTGGGACTGGAGGTGTGACATGACGACCATAGCAAGACGTGGCGTCTGCCTCGTGATTTCGGCACCCTCCGGCGCAGGGAAATCGACCATCGCCAATGCGCTGCGCGCGGGTGATTCCAGCCTTGCCCATTCCGTATCGGTCACCACGCGTGCCCCGCGTCCCGGCGAGAAAGAGGGCATACATTACCATTTTCGCAGCATGGACCAGTTTCGCGACATGGCCGCGAAAGGGGAATTGCTGGAATGGGCCGAGGTGTTCGGTCGCGGTTACGGCACACCCCGTGCGCCCGTCGAGGCCGCGCTCGCCAGCGGGCGGGACATGGTGTTCGATATTGACTGGCAGGGGCACAGGCTCCTGCGCGCGGCGCTGCCGGACGACGTAGTAAGCCTTTTCGTGCTCCCCCCCTCGATGAAGGAGCTCGATCGCCGCCTGCGCTCGCGGGCTTCGGATGCGGAATCCGAAATCGACAAGCGCATGGGCGCGGCTCTGGCCGAAATTTCGCACTGGAGCGAATTCGATCATGTGATCGTCAATGCCGAACTAGATCGCGCCGTGCGGGAGGCACAGTCGATTCTGGTCGCAGCGAGGCTTAAAACGAAGCGTCAGCACGGCCTGGCTGATCTTATGAAGGAATACGAGGCGAACAAGCCCGGCTGAGGGCCGGGTGCGCGTGGTGATAACTGCCCTGTACTGGCAGTATACCTGCACTTTGCCTGCATCATTTCGCATGATGCCTGTTTGTCGTTAGGATGGATTTCATCCTGCCGGTCGGAACCCCCAGCCTGGCAGATCTGACATTCATCACGACAGAAGCGAACCCGCATCATGACAAACGAGCCGTCCTCACGCCGTCGTCTTGCCAAGGCCGTAGGCCAGGTCGCGAGCGGCAACATGCTCGAAATGTACGATTTCATGGTGTTCGGCTATTACGCGCTCGATATCGGCAACGCATTTTTTCCATCGGCCGATGGGCAGACCCAGATGATGGCCTCCTTTGCGACATTTGGCGCAGGATTTGTGATGCGCCCTCTGGGCGCGCTCGTGCTTGGCGCCTATGTTGATCGTATCGGGCGGCGCAAGGGGCTTATCCTCACGCTCACCCTCATGGCCATTGGCACCATGACCCTGGCCCTGACGCCCAGTTACAAGAGGATCGGTATTCTCGCGCCGCTTCTGGTGTTGCTCGGGCGGCTGATCCAGGGGTTTTCCGCCGGGGTCGAGGTGGGATCGAGTTCTGTCTATCTGTCCGAAATCGCCACGGAGAAAAATCGCGGTTTTATCGTGGCTTTCCAGTCTGCCTCCATTCAGCTCGCCGTCGTGCTGGCCGCGGCAATCGGATTTGGCCTGACATCCCTGCTGGGCGGTCCGGTCATGTCGGCTTGGGGGTGGCGTATTCCGCTCGCGCTGGGCTGTATGATCGTGCCTGTGCTCATATTCCTGCGGCGCAATCTGCAGGAAACCGAGGCTTTTTCCTCTCAGGCCACGCATCCCGGCATTTGGGAGATTGCGGTGTCTTTGGTCCGTAACTGGTATGTGGGGCTGATTGGTATCCTGACCGGTGTGATGAGCACGGTCTCGTTTTATGTAATCACCGCCTATTGCCCTGCTTTTGGTACGCGCGTGCTGCATCTGGGGCGACAGGATGCGCTGCTGGTCACACTTTGCGCGGGGCTCGCCAATCTGGTTCTGGTCCCTGTTTTCGGGCTGGTTTCTGACAGGATCGGGCGCAAGAAGCTGCTGATTGGCGCCACAACGCTCGTGTTGTGTCTGGCATGGCCGATGATGAAATGGTTGGTGGCTGCGCCGAGCTTCGGCAGGTTGCTCAGTGTCGAGCTGGCTTTGGCGATACTCTACAGTGCCTATAACGGGGCCGCCATCGTCTGGCTGACCGAGATCGTACCGCCGCGTATACGCACGACGGGTTTCTCCCTGGCCTACAGTCTAGCCACCTGCATCGGCGGGTTTAGCCCGGTCGTATGCACTTGGCTGATCTTGCAGACCCAGGACAGGGCCATGCCTGCATTGTGGCTTTCTGCGGCGGCGGCGTGTGGGTTGCTCGCTGCCATTGTGTCGCGGCCCTATGTCGAACGTAGCCCGCGCCAAGTCGGATAAACGTTTGGAGATAAAAAAGGCCAGGAGAGTATCCCGGCCTTTTCTTTTCTGATCTGCAAGGGTGTCGAGCCTATTCCCGCTCGACCTGCAATTTCTTGATATTGGCGATGGCCTTGGCCGGGTTCAGACCCTTGGGGCAGGTCTGGGTGCAGTTCATGATGGTGCGGCAGCCATAGAGCTTCATGGAATCATCCAGCGCTTCCAATCGCTCGCCCGTATGGTCGTCGCGGCTGTCCATGATCCAGCGATTGGCGGCCAGCAGAGTGGCTGGCCCGAGATAGCGGTCGCCATTCCACCAATAGGACGGGCAGGACGTGCTGCAGCAGAAGCACAGGATGCACTCCCACATGCCATCCAGCTTTTCGCGCTCTTCCACGCTTTGCAGGCGTTCGGTATCGGGCGGCGGCGGGGTGTCGCTTTTCAGCCAGGGCTGAATGGATTCAAGCTGGGCATAAGCGCCGTTCAGGTTGGGCACCAGATCCTTCACCACCGGCATATGCGGCAGCGGATTGATCTTGACCGTGCCCTTGATCGAGCTGATGGGCTTGAGACAGGCCAGCGTGTTTTCGCCATCGATGTTCATGGCGCAGGACCCGCAGATCCCCTCGCGGCAGGAGCGGCGGAAGGTCAGCGTCGCGTCGATATGGTCCTTGATATAGAGCAGGGCATCGAGAACCATCGGCCCGACCTTGTCGAGATCCAGCTCGTAGCTGTCGAGGCTCGGATTGGACTCGTCATCGGGCGACCAGCGATAGACCTGAAACGTGGCCTTGCGCTTGGCTTCGGCAGGCGCCGGATAGAATTTGCCGGGGCGGGTCGTGCTGTTTTTGGGCAGGCGGAGTTCAACCATGGTGAGGCTCCTCAGTAAACACGTTTCTTGGGCGGGAAGACCTCGACATCATTGGTCAGGGTCTGCATCCGCACCGGCCGGTAGAGCAGGCTCACCGCACCATCCTTATCGAGATAGGAGACGGTATGTTTCATCCAGTGCTCGTCATCGCGTTCGGGATAATCGTCATGGGCATGGGCGCCACGCGTTTCGTGGCGTGCATGGGCACTTTCGATCGTCACCGTCGCATTGGCGAGCAAATTCGCGAATTCCAGGGCTTCCATCAGATCGCTGTTCCAGATCAGCGAGCGATCGGCCAGCCCCATATGCTGCGCGTCTTTCCAGAGCTCCCGGATTTTCTCGCATCCGTCAGCGAGGGATTTCGTGTTACGGAACACGGCTGCATGACTCTGCATGATGCGCTGAAGGCGCTCACGCAGTTCCGCCACGGTGAACTTGCCCGAAGCCTCGCGGGTCTGGTCGAACTTGGCCAGAATGGCCTCGCCCGCCTCCTTGGGCAGTGGCGGTACCGGCACGCTGGGATCGATGATCTCGGCAGCACGCTTGCCAGCCGCACGACCGAACACGATCAGGTCAAGCAGTGAGTTCGTTCCCAGACGGTTGGCTCCATGCACGGAAACGCAGGCGGCTTCACCGACCGCCATTAGTCCGGGCACGACAGCTTCGAGATTGTCCTTGGTGGGGCGCAGGACCTCGCCGTGCAGATTGGTCGGTACACCGCCCATATTGTAATGGACTGTGGGCAGCACCGGAGCGGGCTCCTTGGTCACGTCCACCCCGGCGAAAATGCGCGCGGTTTCAGAGATGCCGGGCAGACGCTGGTGCAGCAATTCCGGGCCGAGATGCTCCAGATGCAGCATGATATGGTCCTTTTTGGGACCACAGCCACGGCCTTCATTGATCTCGATGGTCATGGCGCGTGACACGACATCGCGCGAGGCCAGATCCTTGGCGGTGGGCGCGTAGCGCTCCATGAAGCGCTCGCCCTCGGAATTGGTCAGATAACCGCCTTCACCGCGGCAGCCTTCCGTGAGCAGACAGCCCGCAGGGAAAATACCGGTGGGGTGAAACTGCACGAATTCCATGTCCTGTGTCGGCACACCGGCGCGCATGGCCAGACCGCCACCGTCGCCCGTGCAGGAATGGGCCGAGGTGCAGCTCTGGAAGGCGCGCCCGTAACCACCGGTTGCGAGCACGACCATCTTGGCGCTGAAGCGATGGATGGAGCCGTCATCGAGGCACCAGGCCACGATGCCGCGACATGCCCCATCGTCATCCATAATCAGGTCGAGCACGTAATACTCGACATAGAAATCGACGCGATGCTTGAGGCATTGCTGATACAGCGTGTGCAGGATGGCGTGGCCCGTACGGTCGGCAGCGGCGCAGGCGCGGGCCACAGGGGCCTTGCCGTATTCGCTCATATGGCCGCCAAACGGACGCTGATAGATCTTGCCGTCTTCCGTACGCGAGAAGGGAACGCCGAAATGTTCCAGCTCCATCACGGCGCTTTCGGCCTCGCGGCACATGAACTCGATGGCGTCCTGATCGCCCAGCCAGTCCGAACCCTTGACGGTGTCGTACATATGCCAGCGCCAGTTATCCTCGGACATATTGCCAAGTGAGGCACCAATCCCACCCTGGGCGGCCACGGTATGGCTGCGTGTGGGGAAGACCTTGGTCACGCAGGCTGTGCGCAGGCCACCGGCCCCCATGCCCAGCGTGGCACGCAGGCCCGAGCCGCCCGCACCCACGACCACCACGTCATAGGCGTGATCGACAATTCGGTATTTTCTGACGGATTCCGCGCTCATTATTTTGCCTCCGTCGTGCGGGTCATGAGGATACGGGCGAGCGAGGCGCAACCGAGCGCCACGAAAAGAAGCGTGCTCAGGCGGATCACCAGACGCAGCCCGAAGCGCCGCCAGCCACGCGAATAATCGGAGGCCACGACTTCCAGTCCGAGCTGGGCATGGCGGCCTGTCAGGGCAATCAGCAACCCAAGCGGGGCAGCATTCTGCACGCGACCTGCCCAGGCCAGAATGGCAGCGCGGTCACGTCCGGCCAGACGCAGGATCTGGGCGACACCCCATATGGAAAGCGGGCCGAGCAGTACGGCCGAGATACGCTCAGCCGTCCAGTGCTCGGCCCCGTCGGCCATGCCGCCAAGCCCCTTTGCACGCGCCAGAGGCGTGCGCATGTCGGAAGAACGATTCATGCTTTTGTTCCCTTGTTGCGCAGCCGGGAGAGGACGACAAAGGCTGTGACAAGCGCAACCGAGAGTCCGGCCGTGGCAAAGACCGAACGCCGCCCGTCCTCGTCGATTTCCTTTTTCTCGAAGCGTGCGCCGCTATCCCAGATCAGATGGCGGATGCTGGCGACGAAATGGTATAGTGTGGCGACGCCCCAGCCGAGAAACACCAGCCGGCCCAGAGGATGCGTTGCCACGCGCTGGGCGCGTGCAAAGGCGCGTGGGCCCTGTGCTAGGGCAGCAAGCCACGCCACAGCCAGACCGGCACCGAGGGACGAGGCGACACCCGATATGCGATTGCCGATCGAGAGCGCCATGGAGAGGCGGAAACGATAGATATCCAGATGCGGCGACATGGGCCGTCTGATGGGCCGCCCCTCTGTGTCGGTGCCGTGATAGAACGCTTCACGTCCGTCGGAAGCCATGGCGATACCTCTGAATTCTGTGTTCGGGCTGGGCGATACATTACCCACATAGTCTCATTCAGATGGTTCGTCATGTGCATATTGATGTGAGAATCGGCACTGATTTTGTCTTGTATGTTACGGATTTGGCCCGTTTTTTCCGATATTGCGCCTCACCAATGCGTGACATTTCACAAGGGGCGCGTTCTGTTCGTTGGCGTGTTAGGAGGGGGGCACAAACCGGTAATGCGCGACAAGAGAGAGTTCGATGTCTGACGTGAGTTTCGCCCCGCTTTCCTCGACGACCAGCACGGTATTTGGCACATATCAACGTCTTGTCGATCAGAAGCAGATCGAGGCCGATGCCGCGCAGCGGGAAGCCGCACTTGCTCTGGACCGGCTCGCGCAGGCGCTCCTGGCGCGCGAAGGAGCAAAACCGGGGCTGTTCTCCCGTCTTGCCAGACGCAAGCCGGAGCCGATCCGAGGGCTTTATCTTGTCGGGCAGGTGGGGCGGGGTAAGACCATGCTCATGGATCTGTTCTGCCGCGAGGTCGGTCTCACCAAAAAGCGGCGTATCCATTTTCATGTGTTCATGCAGGAGGTGCTTCGCGCCCTGCACAAGGGGCAGAGCCGGGCCGAGCGCCGTGAGGACCCGGTGCACGAGCTGGCGGACCGGATTCATGAACAATATGAGCTGCTCTGCTTCGACGAATTCCAGATCAACGATATGTCCGACGCTGTGCTTGTCCTGCGTCTGCTCGACCGGGTCATGGCATTGGGGACCGTGGTTGTCGCGACATCCAACACAGCCCCTGTCGACCTGATGAAGCATCAGGTCCAGAACCGCGCGACCATGCGGCCCTATCTAGAGGCCTTTGCAGGCTGCATGACGGTAATGACGCTGGACTCTGCCCGCGATTATCGTCGGGGACGCGAGATCGATGCGCAGAGATGGCTTGTTCCGAATTCGGAAGAAAACCGTGCGCATCTGCGACAGCGCTTTGAAACCCTGACCGATACCCGCGCCGAACCCGGTTCTGTGGCCATTGGATCGCGTCAGATAAGCGTCCCAGCATGCAGTGGTGACGTGGCGTGGTTTACCTTCGAGGCCTTGTGCGGCGAGGCGCTTGGGCCAGCCGATTATCTGGCTATTGTGGGCAGATTTCGCACGCTTTTCATCGAGGGGATCCCCGCCCTTGTGCCGGATCAGTTTGATAAGGCGCGGCGTTTCATCACGCTGGTTGATGTCATGTATGAAAACCACACGGTATTATTTGCCAGTGCCGCCGCAGAGCCAGAGGCGCTGTACCAGACCGGTGAAAATGCAAAGGCGTTCGAGCGGACAGCTTCGCGCCTGGATGAAATGCGGTCGAGTGGGTGGGTAGGCGCGTAAGTCTCTCTATGCCCTGGTCTGATAGGGGGGGGCAGGGCATCCCGATCAGTTTGTTCTATCCCAACGGGATCACTGCTCTGGATCGTCCGCCCTGCGGGCGCATCCAGCTCAGGTCCGGTGCTGTTGATAGCCCGTGACCGATCGCAAGAAATCAAGCCGCTGCTATCGGAAGGGGAGATCATCCGATTTACCGCAGTAAAGCATGAGGTTTTCGAGCTTGGGGTGCCATGCCGTGTAGGGGGTGATGAGTAAAACAATCCGATAAATACAACATAACCGAAATTTTTGTAGAAGTCATGTTGGAATTATATTTATGATGCGATATATCGACTCATCATGATGCGGTAATCAGTAATAAAAAAGTGAAAGAGGCCCCCATGCAGATCTATAGGGAATTCTCTGATGATCTTCATACTAGTATTTTTGGCCCCACTTATTGGAACTACGTCTCGATTTATGCCGCCGTCTCCGATGATGCGCGTGTCGTTTTCGACGGGTGTGACGACTCAATTCCTGCGCCATCGACAGGGAGCGCCAACAATCCAACCTACCTCAGGGGAAAATTCGCGATATACATCGATCCGTCTGCATGTTTGAAGACAACAATAACGTTCATGCCGAATTATACTACGCTCATCCATTATCAGACGAATGATCAGACAAATGGCATTGATATCTATATAGATTATAATTACTTCGATATCCCGGTGGAATATCAGGGGCAGCCAATTGCTATCAGTAATCTGGCGAATTACATGGGGCCATATTCAGGCAAGGTGGAATTTGCGCCATGCTATCTTCCAGGCACCATGATCGAGACCCCAGACGGGGAGCGTGCCGTCGAATCGCTGCGTGCCGGAGACGAGATCATCGTCTATAGCGCTGACGAACGGTCAACGAGAACGATCACTTCGATCGGTTGCGGCCAGTCGAATGTCTGTGCGTCCGCTTTCGATGATTTGTCAGGATGGCCGGTACGTATACTCAAGGGAGCCTTGTCGGAGGGCGTTCCCTACAAGGATCTGCTCGTCACCTCGGAGCACTGTTTATACCTCAACGGGTGCTTCGTCCCTGTGAGAATGCTGGTCAATGGTCTCACCATTTTCTACGACAAGACCGTGGGTTGTTCTAATTACTACCATATCAGTATGGAGCCCCATGCCATCGTCCGCGCGAATGGCGCCCTGAGTGAGTCGCTTATCGGTAAGGGTCATAGTGCCTTGCTGCACGATCAGGCAGGTTCCGGATCACCCGTCCTCATGGGCGACTGGAACAGTGCGGCTGCCCCTCTGAATACAGAGCGCAGGTTTGTTGAGCCGCTTTACAGAGAACTGGAAGCACGAGCCAGCTTGATAACCGGTGAGAGGTCTCTGCCGCTTGCGCCGGTATGTGACGATCCGGGACTGTATCTTGTGACGGATGGAGGCAAATGCATTGAGGGACTGCGGGGAACGAATGGCGTCGTCCATTTTGCCGTTCCCCATGCGGTGCGCGCTGTTCATATCATGAGCCGGGCCAGTCGCCCCTGCGATGTCTATGGCCCCTTTGTCGACGATCGTCGTCTTCTGGGCGTGCTTGTGGGAGCCATCATGATGGAAAAGGGTGGTGTCTGTAGTCCGGTGCGCACGCATATCGAACAGAGCGATCTTGCGGGCTGGCAGCCCAGGGTTGCCAGGGATATGCGCTGGACCACAGGGGGTGCTTTGCTGCCACTCCCGGAACGGGAGCACGAGGGGCTTGCCAGACTCTCTATCGAGATCTGGCAGGCGGGCCCTTACCGGATGCCCGAAGCCATCTGCATGGATCTGAAGCAATCAGCCTGAAGTGATGCCTGCAGGCGAGGCTGCCTGTGTGTCGCACAGGCAGCCTTTTTTGTATTCAAACAGGATATAGTTCCAGGGGCCCAAACAGGAGGCCCGTGGAACGAGTATTTCTTACTTGCCGTCAGACACCAGGCCGCGATGGGCCAGCATGGGGCCGATTTCGGGGTCCTTGCCATAAAAGGCTTTGAACATCGGGCCGTAATCCATGGTGTGCCCCTTAGACAGGATCATGTCACGGAAGCGCTGGCCGTTTTCACGGGTCAGGCCGCCATGCGACTGGAACCACGAGAACACATCCTGATCGAGCATTTCGGTCCAGAGATAAGCGTAATATCCGGCCGAGTATCCATTGCCCCAGATATGCAGGAAGTAGCTCGAACGATAGCGCGGCGGAACGTTCGCGACGTCGAGGCCGGTCTCGTTGAGTGCCTTGGCTTCGAACTGATCCACATCCTGACGCGGCGCATCGGCCGAGAGACCGTGCCATGACATGTCGAGCTGCGCTGCGGCCACGATTTCACCCAGTGCATAGCCCTGATTGAAATGTGCGGCTTTCTTGATCTTGGCGACCAGCTCGGCCGGCATCGGGGCGCCGGTCTTGTAGTGGCGGGCATAATGGGCGAACACCTTCGGATCCATCGCCCAGTTCTCGTTGAACTGCGAGGGGAACTCGACGAAATCGCGCGCAACCGCCGTACCGGAAAGCGTGGGGTAGGTCTGGCTTGCAAACAGACCATGCAACGCATGACCGAATTCATGGAACATGGTCGTCACATCGTCTGACGTGATCAGCTCCGGCTGGCCGGGCGCCGCCTTGGTGAAGTTCGCCACGTTATAGATAACCGGACGCGTTTTCAGCAGGTCGCTCTGACCCACGAAATTCGACATCCAGGCGCCACCCGATTTGTTGTCGCGCTTGAAATAGTCGAAATACATCAGGCCAAGCGGCGAGCCGTCCTTGTCCTTGACTTCGAAGACTATGACATCGGGGTTATAGACCGGGATGTCCTTGCGGGGCTCGAAGGTAATTCCGTAAAGCTGGTTCGCTGCATAGAATACGCCATCTGTCAGCACGGTATGCAGCTCAAAATACGGCTTCACATCGTTCTGGTTGAGGTCGAATTTCTGTTTGCGGACGCGCTCGGCGTAGTAGTTCCAGTCCCACGGCTTGAGTGTGAAATTCTGATGGTCTTCACCGATGGCCTTTTGCAGCTCGGCAGCCTCACGATGCTGTTCGGCCGCCGTTGCCGGCACGAGCTGGTGGATGAAGCTGTTCACAGCTGCCGGCGTCTTGGCCATCTGATCATACAGCGTATAGGCAGCGTAATTGGGGTAGCCGAACCGGGCGGCCTTTTCGGCGCGCAGCTGGGCGATTTCTGCAATCGTCTGGCGGGTGTCGTTGGCGTCGCCCTTTTCCGCACGGGTCCAGCTCTGGTTGAACAGGGCTTCACGCGTGCTACGGTCGCTCAGAGAAGCGAGATCGGGCTGTTGCGTCGTGTTCTGCAGCGGCAGGACATACTTACCTGTCAGCTTGCGTCCTTCGGCGGCCTTCTGGGCAGAGGCAACGGCGCCGTCATCGAGCCCGGCGAGCGCCTCCTTCTTGTCCACAATCAGAGCGCCGGCCTTGGCGCTGGCAATCAGCTTCTGGTTATAGGCGGTTTCGAGTTTGGACAGCTGGGTATTGATGGCGCGCAGCTTCTGCTGGTCGGCATGATTCAGCTCAGCGCCCGAATGGACGAATTGCTGGTAGTAAACCTCCAGCAGCATCGCCTGCTCGGCGTTCAGGTTCAGCTTGGCGCGGTTGTCATAAAGGGTTTTGACGCGGTGGAAGAGCTTGGGATTGAGATAGATCTCATCCTGATGCTGGCTGAGCTTGGGCGCTTCCTTGCTGTCGATAGCGTCCATGGCGTCATCCTTGTCCGCCGAATAGACCCCGTAGAACACGCTCTGGGCGCGGTTCAGCAACTGGCCCGAACGCTCCATGGCGACAATGGTGTTGTCGAAGGTCGGCGCAGCCTTGTTGTTGGCAATCGCCTGCATTTCCTTCAGCTGGTCGGCCATGCCCTTTTCAAAGGCCGGCACGTAATCACTGTCCTTGATCTTGTCGAAGGGGGGTGCCTGATAGGGCAGCGGGCTTGCCTGAAACAGCGGGTTGGCAGGGGCAGCCAGCGCCGTGGAAGACAGAAGGGGGAGGGCAACAGCTGCCAGAGCCGCAGTGTGTCTGAAAACGGGCATGAACAAGGATCCTACGATCGTAACATGATATGTTACCGTAGGAAGGAAACGAAGAGGCGTCAAACCGCCTGCATGATGTTCCGCTAACGTACCGGATTATCCTGCTCACCGGGCAGGTCCTGTTCATCATCATTTAGCACGCGGACCGGGCCGCCGCGCAGCAGATCCTGCAGAACAGCCTGCACGGCTTCAGAGCGTGAGAGGGGAATGTCGAGTGAGAGCGTGGCCCCGGTCTCATCGAAACTGCAGCTCTCCTGAGTGGCCTCCCACTCCGCCAGTCTGGCTTGAATGATAGGCAGCAGGCTGAACGAGGCATGAAAGCCAAGACGTTGCATGGGCACGATCTCAACCGCCTCGCCCTGTTTCAGGCAGGAAGCCGCTGCCCCGCCATAGGCGCGCACGAGACCGCCAGCGCCCAGCTTGATGCCACCGAACCAGCGCACGACAATGACCGCCACCCGGTCGAATTCCTGTGAGTCGATGGCCTGCAGAATGGGGCGTCCCGCCGTGCCACCCGGCTCGCCATCATCGAAGCTGCGATACCGCCCCCCGATGCGCCATGCCCAGCAATTATGAGTGGCATCTGGCACACGCACGCGCTCGAAAAAAGCCAGTGCCTCGGCTTCATGGGCAATCGGCGCAGCATGGACACGAAACAGGCTCTTCTTGACCACAGTGTCCTGCTGCGTTTCAGCCACCAGTGTTCGGGTCATGCGTCCTAAATCCTGCCTCGCCCTTTTCGGGTTCTGAGTTGCGGTTCTTCTCCGGTCAGGAAGCAGGCCTGAACAGGTTTTGCAAGGGCGGTGGGAACAGGTGTGTCGCGGTCCTGCTCGGGCCACATGATCGCGGCTTTTCAAAAATCCCGTGCTTATGAGGTTGCCTCTGCCATAACGCCGACCCTGGCGCGGTGATTGCGCACGAGGCCTGAAAAGGAGCGGGTGCCCCGGTTACCGGGCAGTCTTTTGCACCTGTTCGGCACATCCTATGCGGACGCTCATTGCCCGACGGCTCAGGACGATGCGCTTACTCGTCAAGCGGCTGGAACAGCTCCACCAGATCGTTCAGATGACCGATTTCCTTCAGCGCCAATCCTTCGGGAGGCTTGGGGCGTGCGCCTCCGCTCGCCACACGCCGGGGGAGGATGGCCTGTGCGAAGCCAAGTTTCTGGGCTTCCTTGAGGCGAAGATCCGTTTGCGAGACCTGACGCACCTCACCGGACAGCCCGACCTCGCCGAAATAGGTTGAGCCCGCCGATGTCGGTACGCCCGTCGCGGCCGAGATCAATGCAGCTGCCACCGCCATATCGCAGGCTGGCTCACTGATCCGCAGGCCGCCCGCAATGTTGAGATGCACGTCCATTCCAGCCATCTTGAGGCCGCAGCGGGCTTCAAGAACAGCCAGAAGCATGTTGAGCCGTGCCGTTTCCCACCCGACTACCGCACGTCTGGCTGCGCCTTCACCGGCCTTGGGTGAGACGAGGGCCTGAATTTCCAGCAGGACGGGGCGTGTACCCTCCATGCCCGCAAAAACAGCCGATCCCGCAATATTGCCGCGTCGTTCTGCCAGAAACAGGGCCGAGGGGTTGGGGACTTCCGTTAGCCCTGTATCGGTCATGGCAAACACGCCAATCTCGTCTGTCGCACCAAAGCGGTTCTTGGCGGCACGAAGGATGCGGAACTGGTGACCGCGATCGCCTTCGAAATACATGACGGCATCGACCATGTGTTCAAGCACGCGCGGGCCTGCCAGCGCGCCTTCCTTGGTGACATGACCGACCAGAACGAGCGAGAACCCGACCGTCTTGGCCAGTCGGATCAGTTCGAAAGCGCAGGCGCGCACCTGAGCGACAGAGCCCGGCGCGCTCTCGATGGTCTCGAGCCACATGGTCTGGATCGAGTCGATAACTACCACATGATGAACGCGGTCCTGCTCCAGCGAGCCCGCAATTTCGGACACATTGATACTGGCCGCCAGATCGAGTGTCGGCGCATCGAGTTTCAGGCGGCGCGCGCGCAGGCGTATCTGGTCCACCGCTTCTTCGCCCGATACATACAGAACGCGCCGGCCTGCCTGCGCCAGGGCGCAGGTGGCCTGAAGCAGAAGCGTGGATTTGCCAATGCCCGGATCACCGCCCACCAGCACAACAGAGGCCGGAACGAGACCGCCGCCGAGCACGCGATCGAATTCGGCGATCGAAGTCTGGATGCGTGGCGGGGGAGTAAGATCGCCATCCAGATGCATGAGCGTGAGGCGACCGGCACGCTTGCGTGTTTCACGACTGGTGGGCTCGACGGCCTCTTCAACAATGGTGTTCCACTCGCCACAGGCATCGCAGCGACCCGACCATTTGCTGGTGACTGCCCCACAGGCCTGACATACGAAACGGGCTGTGGGACGCTTGGCCATGAGGAACATCTTCCGGTCTGGGGTTCAGATCGGAAGATAGGGCAGATGGGGAAACATAACAAGAACGCAGGGGAGGTTCTTCTTTTTCTGAGGAAAAAGAAGCAAAAAGACTTTTAGAATTTAGTCGGAGAAAAAGCGGGGGGTTTGATCCCCTCCACGGGAAAGAGTTTTTTGGTTCTTTTTTGCAAAAAAGAATGCCTCTTTGTCCTCTAACGCCGCAATTCCATCCCGATCGGCCCATCCTTGCGACCATGGGTAAACTGATCGACCATCGCGTTTCCGCTGTTCATCAGTTCTGACGCCAGCCCCTGCCAGACCAGTTTGCCATGATAGAGCATGGCCGCCCGGTCGCCGATACGCTGCGCCGAGGCCATGTCATGGGTGATGGCGACAGCGGTTGAGCCAAGGCGTTTGACACAATCCACGATCAGCCCGTCAATCACAGCCCCCATGATGGGGTCGAGGCCCGTTGTCGGCTCGTCGAAGAACAGGATGTTGGGTGTGCCTGCAATGGCGCGGGCAAGCCCCACGCGCTTTTGCATACCGCCCGACAGCTCGGAGGGCGCGAGTGCCCCGACTGAGGGATCGAGCCCGACCTGCTTGAGAATATCACCGGCCTGGGCACGGGCTTGTGCCGCACTCAATCGGTGAGCCTTGCCGCGGCCCTTGGCGCGCAGGCCGAACACGATGTTATCGGCCACGCTCATGCTGTCGAACAGGGCAGCATTCTGGAACAGCATGCCAATCTGTTCGACAAGGGCATCGCGTCGTGCGGGGGAAGCGGTAAGTACATTTTCGCCGTCGATCTCGATCGTGCCGGAATCCGGGGTGATCAGACCGAGGATGCAGCGCAGAAGCACCGATTTGCCACTGCCTGAACCACCGATGATAACCATTGACGTTCCGGCTTCGACATCGAGGTCGATGCCATCCAGTACGGTTTTGGATCCGAAAGATTTGGTCAGGCCGCGAATGCGGATCTTGGGCAGGGCGCTCATTGGGCGAAGAACAGATCCGTCAGGAGGTAATCGAAAGCGAGAAGCAGGATCGAGGCAGCAACGACCGCAGCCGTGGTGGCCGAACCCACACCCTCGGCGCCGCCACGGCTGGTATAGCCATGATAGCAGCCCATCAGGCTGATGATGAACCCGAACACGGCCGCCTTGGAAAGACCGACCAGCACGTCCAGCGGCTTGAGCGCGTTGAACGTGGCAATGATGTAGTTCTGCGGGTCAAAGCCGAGCTTGGAAACCGAAACGGTAAAGCCGCCGAGCACGCCCAGAATATCGGCAATAAGCACCAGAAAGGGCAGGGCCAGCGTACCAGCCAGAAGGCGCGGCGTAACCAGATACTTCATCGGGTCGGTCGAAAGGGTGCGCAGTGCGTCGATCTGGTCGGTCACGCGCATGGTGCCGATCTCGGCTGACATGGCTGCGCCGACGCGGCCCGCCACCATCAGACCGGCCAGAACCGGGCCAAGTTCACGCACCACGGCCAGAACGACGATGCCTGCAATGGCGCTCTGCACATGGTACTGGGCGAAGCCTGCATAGGACTGAAGCGCGATCACGCCGCCGGAGAAAATCGCGGTCAGCGCCACGACTGGCAGCGAATAGAAGGCGATTTCAATCAGGCTGTTGAAGAACACGCCCCAGTAGAAGGGCGGTCGCAGCAGATGCGACAGGCCTGCCAGGGCAAAAAGCGCCAGAGCACCAGCCTTGCGCACGATGCCGAGAAAGGCACGCCCGATGGCCGCAACGGGATCGAGTAGGAAATTCACGGTCAGCAGCTGCCATCAGGGAAGGTCATGCTTCAAGCCCTAGCCTGCCTGACGCGCTACGTCAAAGCCCTCTGTGACGCGAGGATGCACCCCGATCGTCTGCCTTTCCGCACATGGCACCTGTGACAAACCGGATCGGGATGACGGGGTGTGAGAGGGCTGAATTCTGTCAGCCCACACAGGTGCTTCCGGTCCGCAGGGCATGTGTGTCAGATGGGGCGGTCAGGCTCCGTTCTGACGCCGGTCCAGATCGCGGAACTGGGTATGCAGGTGGAAGTCGCGCGAGGTGACGCAGGTCTCGACGGCCCCCACACGCCTGTCGAGCTTTTGCAGACGCTCTGTCAGATCAAGCAACTGCGGAAGCTGGGTTTGTGGCATCGGGTCTGACACACGGGTCATGAGCGACAGAAGGAAAGGCTCGACCTTGCGGGCAAGTGCCGGATGATGGCTTTGAAGGGCCGCGATGATCTTCGGGATGAGACGCCGACGCATCAAGGCAATGGCCAGCGCACTTAGCGCAACCAGCCCGGAGGCCATACTGCCGTTATCGGACAGTGTAGGTAGGGTCATTCCGAATGTGTATGGGCTGGAGGGCGTATGTTGCGTGCTGACATGGGTCGTCCCCGACGTGACTGACGCTGCCGGTGGCTCAGGAGGTTCTAGTGGCTCCGGCGGCTCTGGAGGCTCAGGCGGTTCGGGGGTGGAGACGTGAACACTCTCACTTCCCATGCGACGCAGCGCATCAAAATCAATGATCGTACCATCGGGCTTGATCAAGCGATGGCTGTTGATGCGTGTCCCATCGGCCAGACGCATGTCGTCGGGCGTAATGCGGGTGCCATTATTCGTGTTGCTGTCGCGCACCTTGCCGGTAAAGCGCTCGCCATGGCCGGACGGTATGGCAATTTCGATGCTGCCGCTCGCGCTCGAATGGGCGTGCTCGTCTCCCAGTACCTGATGCACACGGATATCGCCCGAAGCGCTGGTGCGTAGCGTGGCGTTGCGCGCCACGCCGTCAAAGATGGCGTCACCCGGACCGGACAGCGACACGGCAAGCTGGTCGATGGTGCCACCACGTATGACGACATCGCCGGGGCCTGTCGTGCCGATCACGACCGAGGGCGCAGTCGCGGTATCGATTTGCACCTCGCCCGGCCCGGAGGTGGCAAGAATTGCCGGCCCGGTCAGTGTGCCCAGGGAAAGGGCGCCCGGCCCGCTGCCCCTCAGCAGAAGGGCGCTCGCCTTGTCGACCGAGATATCGCCCCGGCCCTGACGCAGGGAAAGCGGCCCGTTGACCCAGTCGATATCCAGTTTGTCGTAATTCATCGCGGTGGAGACAATGGCTGCCCCCTCGCGCAACTGAATTGTGGCATCCTGACCGCAGGCATTGCCGGTCAGCCACGCGTCGTGGTGACCTGCCTCGAAGGAGAGACCCGCTGGCACCTCCCGCATGTCGGCGTTCTGCTGGAGTGCTCCGGCACCCCGGACGTGAATATTGGCGGCACATCCCGCCTCGATATGCAGCGTATAGGGTGCGGCAGCGAGTGCGGCCTCCGGTGTCGTGGGCAAGCTCGTTTCTGCAAGGGCGGGCGATATGGTCAGGACGAGAAAAACGCCCAGGCTGATACGGCTCATGACGTCTGTCCTTTTTTCATGGGGCCGCAGTTCGGACCCGCTGACTGCACGCAGGCGTCGGTTGTCCTGTCGCCGCCAGGCATGCTCTGCATCACCCGTGATTTCTGGCGAGATGATGAAATTCGCGATGCAGGTGGAAATTGCGTGAGGTTACGCATTGCTCGATATCGCTCACGCGTTTGTCGAGACGCTGCAACCGGGCTTCCAGTGTAGCAATTTCCGGCGCGCTCGCCGCCAAGGGCTGGGGCGCATGGGACGAGCCGGCAGAACGCCGGATGCGCGACAGAAAATCCACCGGTACGAAGCCTGCGATACGCCGACGGAACACGATAAGGAGCAGCGCCAGCAGGCCCCAGCCCAGCCATCGCCGCTGGCCGTGACGCGTTGTCGCGTCATCACCGGCTGTGGCCCGGTCGCTGCTTTCATCATTGTCAAAGCTGATAACCGTGCCGTCGGGCCGCGTCAGACTATGGGCCGTGATGACGGTGCCATCAGGCAGGGTGAGGATAGCATGGCTTGCATGAGACGATTTGCGGAAGGTCGACGCATGATTGAGTGAAATCGTCGCTGGCGAATGGGCTTCCTGATGCAGTTCGCCCGTTACCCTGTCGATGTCGATCCCGCCATAGCCCGAAGCGACAAGGTTTGCCGTGCCGACTGTTCCGCCGAATTTCAGATGCCCGGAGCCATGAATATCGGCGTTGAGTGCCCCGATGTTCCCGGCATTCAGCGTGATGGAGCCAAACCCTCCCGAGTTTGCCGTAAGGTGTGAGGCATCTACGCGGGCAATCGTGACACTGCCGCTGCCTGAAGTGGTCAGAGTGGCGGGGCCGTTCAGCCAGCCGAGCCGCAAACTGCCAAAGCCGTTCTCGTTCAGCACAAGCGCCGTTGCCTGATCGATGGAAATCGTGCCGCTGCCACGCTGAGTGAGCGAAACCGGCCCGTTGACGCCGGAAATATGCAGCGAACCAAAGCCACGCATGGACGCGATGATGGCTGTACCCTGCCTGACATGCAGGGTCGAGGCACGCTCGCACTGATTGCCATCGACAGTTGTCTCATGGCCCGAGCCGGCAATCGTCAGCCCTGCCATCTGCCCACCATTCCGGTCCTCCAGAAGGGCAGCGTCGCCCTGACCCTCGCTGGCCCCCTCGATCGTGATGGATGACGTGCATGAGGTGTTCAGGCGCAGCGTATAGGGGGCTGCATCAAGAAGCGCCTGAGGCGTGGTCGCGCTCGAAAGGGCCGAATTCGAAAGTGTCGGATCGGCAAGGGCCGTGATGGGAAGCAGGATGCACAGACCCATAAGGCCTATGACCTGTGGCAGGATCCGGCTCACGGTTGCATACGGATAGCGGGGCAGGGGCAGGCGGATCACCTCGTCTGATCTCCCTTTGATGCGGGGGGAGCGGCAGGGGCAGCAGGCGTGACGCTCCCTGTCGTAGGCGTCGCCGCGCCTGAGGAATCCTGAGGACTGCTCTGGGCTGCACCATTCGTCACGGGCTGCGTGGCGGGCGTGTTCGTGCCTGAGGGCTGCCCAGCGCTATTCGGCGCATTATTGGCTCCTCCCGGTGTGCCCGCTGTTGGGCTCTGGGGCGCGATACCCGTGTTTGGCACCGTCGCGACAGAGGCGGGAGGAGGCGTCGCGATGCCCGAAGTCGAGTCCGTAGCGGGTGCTGTTGCCGTGCCGCTCTGGCCCGGATTCCCTGTAGCAGGGGACGGTGTGGGCGGGGTCGGCACATTCTGGCCTGATGTTTTCGGGGGAAGGGGCGGCGTGCTCGGTGGCGTCATGCCTTGCGGGGCAATTTGTGTCGGGCCAGAAACCCCATTGCCTTGCACGGGGCTGCCCTGCGGTATTCCGGCAGGGAAAGCGCCTCCCGTTGTGGCGCCGCTCTGAGGAACGCTATTGTGGGTTGCGCTGTCCTGGGGAGCGCTCCCTTGCGCGGCATGATCCTGCGGCAGGGTCTTGTCCCCGGGAACAGGGGGGGCGGGCGGTGTGGCTGTCGGAGCAGAGGGGCTCTGAGGTGGTGATCCTGCATCGGGCGGTGGCGATGCGACCGGGCCAATCTGCATGTTGCCCGTGCGTGTCAGGGCACCGCTCACCTTTGGTATGGCGACGAGCCCTGTGCCCGAGGCGGAGACGGTGGCCGTATTGGCGCTCCCCCCAAGGCGGGCGCTGGCGGCGTTTTCGACCATGAGGGTCAGCACGTCGAAACGGCCATCCGTCACGGTCAGATGGCTGGTCTCGGAAAGCTGGGCCGAAAAGGCATCGAGATCGGCGTGATCGACGACAAGACCCGAAGCCCCGGTCTCGACCACCTGCGCGGCACGGTTGAGGCTGGCGATATGGACCTGCTCGGTGCCACGCAGGCTCAGATCGAGCGACTGGATAGTGTCGGCATCGAGTTGACCGGCTTCAAGGCTGGCCTCTAGCGAGGCCAGCGTGCCGTGAATGATGATATGGGTGTCATGACTGTCATGGATCATCACCCCGACATTCGGCGCGACCAGAATGGAGACGCGGGCATTGGGGGCACAGGTCCGGCTGGTGATCAGAACCTTGGACGATCCCTGCGTCTTGCCTGTGCGCATGGTCAGATGCGCCCCACCCGAGGGAGAGCTGTCGATCGATACCCCGTCGCTCATGGCCGGATCGACCATGATCTCGAAGCGCCCCAGGCAGGGCACGCTGAGATCGAGATCCTCAGCATCCATCACAACGGGCGAACCGGCATGAGCCGGGGCAGCCATGGCATGGCCGTCAAACCCGGCCCCACCCGGCCCGAGCGGTGCCATGCCAGCCAGAAGCAGGGCCGCAAACGCCACGCGGCGCGTGTGGCGACCGGCGGGGCGGCGATACAGACAGTCTGCCATCATGAAAAGCTCCGCGTTCTCCAGCCAGGGACATCCTCGTCCAGAATACGCTCGAGCTGGTCGACGCGTTCTTCAAGGCGGCGCGCCTGCACATGCGCCATATTGAGCGCAGCGAGGTCCGATTCCTGCAACTTGCTGGCCGTTGCCTTCGAACGCGCGCGGATGGTCACGATATACATGACCATGACAAAGGGCATCACAACCGCAGCGAGGCCGATCAGATCACCCAGATCGGTTCCGGAACCATGACTCATGACGGCCTATCCTTGCTTGCAACGCGTCTCATGCTTGTCCTCATCCCTGGCGGCTCTTGATTCTGGCGCGCAGCGCTTCGAGTTCGTTCTCGACCGCCATATCGGTTTCGAGGCCCGCCAGTTCTTCCTGCAGGCTCGGCTTGCGTGTGCCACCGGGGCCACGGCCGAGATCATAGGCTTCGGCCTTCCCCTCAAGAGCGTCAAGCGCACGCTCGACCTGCTCGAAGCGGTTGAAGGCATTTTCCACGCGCGTGTCATACAGGCGCTCGCGCGTCTTGATGCGATTGGTCGCAGCCTTGTGGCGCAGCGAAAGCGATTTCTCGCGGGATTTCGCGTCCGCCAGCTTGGCCTGCAGCTTGCCGATATCGTCGTGCTGCTGGTCAAGGCTTTCATTGACCTGAGCAATCTGCTGCTCCAGCGTCTTGCGCGACTGCTCGATGGTGGCCTTGGCAGCAAGTGCGCCCTTGGCCAGATCTTCGCGGTCGCGGGTCAGGGCCAGTTCGGCCTTGCGCAGCCATTCGTCTTCCTCCTGCACCATCGTGCGTGCACGGCGCTCAAGCCCCTTGCGCTCGGCAATCATGGTGACAGCCTGGCTGCGCACCTCAACCAGCGTGTCTTCCATCTCCTGGATGATCAGCCGGATCATTTTCTCCGGGTCTTCGGCGCTGGCCAGTATGGCGTTGAGGTTGGAGTTCACAATATCCGCAAGGCGGGAGAAGATACCCATGTGACGATCTTTCTTTGCTGGAACGAATTTAACAGGAAATCGGGGCAGGAGAACACAGGCTTCTCTTGCAAGCGTAACGATCCGAGGTGAAAGATAGAGTTATTGCAACACCACGGATGAGACTGGCCAGAAAATGGCGCGATCTGCCAGAAACGAAGAAAACCCGACACCGATCGGACAATCTCCTGCGTTTCTGGAGATGCTCGACCATATCTCGCGTCTCGCACCGCTCGATCGGCCGGCGCTGATCATCGGCGAGCGCGGTACAGGCAAGGAGCTTGTGGCCGCACGACTGGCCCTGCTCTCGCCGCGCTGGGACAGGCCGCTTATCAAGCTCAACTGTGCAGCCCTGCCCGATACCCTTCTCGATAGCGAGCTGTTCGGTCATGAGGCTGGCGCTTTTACCGGGGCCCAGCGTCGCAGGCTTTCGCGTTTCGAGCAGGCGCATGGTGGCACGCTGTTCCTCGATGAGATTGCCTCGGCTTCCATGGCGGTTCAGGAAAAGCTGCTGCGTGTCATCGAGTATGGCAGCTTCGAGCGCGTGGGCGGGAACGAGACCATCCATGTCGATGTCCGCATTATCGGCGCAACCAATGCCGACCTGCCCGACATGGCCCGCAAGGGTGATTTTCGAGCCGATCTGCTCGACCGTCTTGCCTTCGATGTGGTCATGCTGCCGCCCCTTCGTGCCCGACATGAAGATATCCTGATTCTCTGCGAGCATTTCGCCACCCGTATGACCGCAAGCCTCGGTCGCAAGCTTTTCGCCGGGTTCAGCGACAAGGCCCGTGAGCGCCTCATGCAGTACGAATGGCCCGGCAATGTGCGTGAGCTCCGCAACGTTGTGGAGCGCAGCGTCTATCGTATGGAGCGGCCCGAACGCCCCCTCGATGACATCGTGTTCGACCCCTTTCGTAATGGTCCCGACTGGTTGCGACCTCTCGCCCCCGAAGGAGCGACGGCCACGAACCTGCCCGTCATGACGGAGCGCATCGTGCAGGACGCCGCCGCGCCGGCCTCGCGTGAAGCCCCATCCGCGCCTTTGCCTGCTTCCCTCCCTAAGGGGCTGACCTTCACCGAAGCCACGCGCGCCTATGAACGTGCCCTGATCGAACACGCCCTGAGCGATGCGCGCTTCAACCAGAAGCAGGCCGCCACGGCTTTGGGGCTGACCTATTACCAGTTCCGGCACCTGCTCCGCGCGCACGGCTTCGCCGAGCGTAACGCCCGTAAATCCGTCGGAACCGAAGCCTGAAAGGGGTGGGATCTTGATCATGATCTCAACCGTGCAAAAAACATGCCAAAGCTATTATCCTTGAGGGGTGTCCACTTTTGTTTGTTTTGATATGGTGCAAACCACCATAAGTTGGGAGAAATTGCCTCCGTATGTTGGTGCGATCGACGCTCGGAAGATGGGCGAGCCTGCACCCTGACAGGGAGTTTTTCAGGGGTGATACAGTCAGGATGTGTACCGCGCTGCTTTTCTGCCAGGTGATATGGATAAGCTGTTGCCCCGAGTTCGGCATTGTTGTCGCCTCAAGGGGTGTGAATGCCCTGCTGGATCGGCTGTATCACTCCGGCGCGTTTCACTGGAGAGTGCGGTCCGGGTATCGTGCGAGGGGCAGGACAGGCGTGAAACGCATCCTTATTGCCACAATGGATGACCATAAGGACATGAATGCGCGATTGCGTTGACGCGACGACCATTCGCCCGCAAAAGAGCACTTCCACAGTCTAAATGCCCGCCAAGGCGCAACCAATTTGTGCGCCGGAGGCGCTGTTTCATCTTGACCATGACATTCGACGAACTGGCTCTTGCGCCTGCTATTCTCAAGGCATTGGCCGAGGCTGGCTACAAGACGCCCACGCCGATCCAGGCGCAATCCATCCCCCTGCTGCTGCAAGGCCGTGATCTGCTGGGCATGGCCCAGACGGGAACGGGCAAGACCGCGTCCTTCGCGCTGCCCCTGCTTCATCGCCTGGCTGCTGACCCACGTCCCGCGCCGAAAAACGGTGCCCGTGTTCTTGTTCTGGCGCCTACGCGTGAACTGGTCAGCCAGATTGCCGATGGGTTTGAGGCATTTGGCCGCCATCTGGATTTCAGCGTGACCACAATCTTTGGGGGTGTCAGCCAGTTTCATCAGGTCAATGCGCTGAGGGAAGGCGTCGATATTCTCGTCGCGGCGCCCGGTCGTTTGCTGGATCTGATCGAGCAGGGGCTTTGCGACCTGTCCACTCTCGAAGCTCTGGTGCTGGATGAGGCAGACCAGATGCTCGATATGGGCTTTGCCAAGCCTATCGAGCAGATCGTTGCTGCAACGCCGGCTGAGCGCCATACGGTCCTCTTTTCCGCAACCATGCCGAAATCCATTGCGGCACTGGTAGACAGCCTGCTGCGCGATCCGGCGAAGGTGGAAATCGCCCCGCCTTCCACCACGGTGGATCGTATCGAGCAGACAGTCATGTTTCTCGATGCTGAGCACAAGAAAGCGGCCCTGCTATCGCTTCTCAGCGCCCCCGATGTCGGACAGGCTGTCGTGTTCACACTTCAGAAGAACATCGCCAATGAGGTCTGCTCTCATATTACCGAAGCGGGCATCACGGCTGAAGCCCTGCACGGCAACAAGTCGCAGGGTCAGCGCGAACGGGCGCTCGAAGCATTCCGCGAAGGCCGTGCACGGGTTCTTGTCGCCACGGATATTGCCGCACGCGGTATCGACGTCGATACGGTGACGCATGTGGTCAATCACGATCTGCCCAGCCTGCCTGAGGCGTATGTCCATCGTATTGGCCGCACGGGCCGTGCGGGACGTAGCGGGCGGGCCATCACCCTGTGCGATGCTGAGCAGCGCGCTTGGTTGCACGATGTGGAGCGCACGATCGGACGCGCACTGACCGTGCATGAAAATCACGAATGGCATTGCGAGAAAGCACGCCATTCCACGGCACGGGCACCGGTGCTGGGCGGCGGCCCGGTCAAGCAGATCAAGGTGCCGAAAATACGTGAGCGCAAGATCTGGACCGATGAAGAGAAGGCGGCAGCCCGTGCCGCTGCTATGGCCAAACGCGCAATCTGAACCATTCTACTGATGCATGGCAGGGGGCGTTGCCCCTGCCATGTATAACTCCGGCCCGTACCGCGTCAGGGACATGGGTACAGAAACCGGATCGACCCGGGTGCGGTGACGTCAGGGAACTGACTTCATCGTATTCATGGGCGGGACCGCTCAGGGGCGCCCGATGGAGCGGTAGGTGAACCCTGCGTCGCGCAGGGTGGCGGGGTCCCAGATATTGCGAAAATCGGCAATCACCCTGCCGCGCATCGCGGCCTTGAGCCTGGCGGGCGGGATGGCGCGGAACTCGTTCCATTCGGTCAGGACGATCAGCGCATCGGCATCCGTTGCGGCCTCCTGGGCAGAATTTGCGTAGATCACGCTCTCTGGCAGGAGGGGGCGGGCCGGTTTCATGCCTTCCGGATCGAAAGCCTGAACGATGGCACCTTCTTCCACGAGGCGATGAATGAGCGGAAGGGAAGAGGCCTCGCGCATGTCATCAGTGTCGGGTTTGAACGTCAGACCGAGTACGGCCAATTTCTTGCCTTTGACCGTGCCTCCACACAGGGCGATCACGCGTTCGGCCATGGCAGATTTGCGGGACTCGTTGATGGAGACCGTGGCTTCAACCAGAAGGGAGGGGGCCCCGGCATCACGGGCAATGGCGGTCAGGGCGCGTGTGTCCTTGGGGAAGCAGGAGCCGCCATAGCCCGGCCCCGCATGGAGAAATTTACGGCCGATGCGCTGGTCGAGGCCCATACCGCGCGCCACGTCATGAACATTGCCACCGACTTTTTCGCAAAGATCGGCCATCTCGTTGATGAAGGTCACCTTCATGGCAAGGAAGGCATTGGCAGCGTATTTCGTCAGTTCGGCCGTCTCAAGGCCGGTCATGACGATGGGCGTCTCGATCAGATAGAGCGGGCGGTAGAGCTGTCGCATGAGGGCGCTGGCAGTTTCGCCCTTGTCGGCGCCGGTATCGTCAATGCCGATGATGACGCGATCAGGCCGCATGAAGTCCCCGATCGCATTGCCTTCACGCAGGAATTCCGGGTTCGAGGCCACGCTGAAGGTGAGTTCGGGGCGTTCCTCACGCAGGATGCGGGCGACTTCACGCCCTGTGCCCACTGGCACGGTCGATTTCGTCACAACCAGCAGACCCGTACGGGCATGACGGGCAATCTGGCGCGTGGCCTCATACACATAGGTCAGATCAGCATGGCCATCGCCGCGTCGTGTCGGTGTACCCACGGCGATGAAGACAGCCTCGACCTGCGCGATGGCGGTGGCGAGATCATCGGTAAAGCTGAGGCGACCAGCTGCGACATTGGCCGAGACAATCTTGTCGAGACCGGGTTCGTAGATGGGAATGGACCCGGCGCGGAGCGCGGCCAGCTTGTCCTGATCCGCTTCGACAATCACGACCTCGGTGCCGAACTCAGCAAAGCAGGCGCCGGAAACCAGTCCGACATAACCGCCGCCAATCATCGCTATGCGCATGTGATCTCTTATCCTGTGCGAATTCTCTTTGTGCAGGGCGTAGCCCAAACCGGGCACGGGATAAAGCTCGCGTGCTGGAAAGGGCGGCGGCGGCTCGCCCCTTCTATGGTGTCTGCGCTGGGCTTGACCGTGCTTCTGACCATGGCTGTGCTGACTGCAGCCATATATCAGCCGTGACGAATTCATAGCCGGTGCGCCCATCAATCATCAGACTGACGAGACCTCCGAGCGCATCGGGCGAGGGGAGAAACGCGAAGCTTCGTATGGCTCTGGTTCTGGAGATGATGAGCTCAATGCGTTGCCGAAGCGGGCGATGGTTCTCGATGAAGTTGACAGCATGATCGACACCGCGCTCGAGGCAGATATCGGCTGTTGCCGAGTATTCGTTGCAACGTCTGGTTTCACCCTGATCGTCAAATGCGGGATTGAAGGCCCTGCCAGCTCCTCGATGCTTCAAGCCCTCTGGACTGAGTTCGAAGAGCTGGCGGTCACGTGTTGCGAACGCATCGGTATTGAATGAGAGGATATCAGGAATACAGGAGGCGAAAATAAGGTGGAATATTGGGTGGGACATAAATGCCTCATGCGTTGTTTGCCAGTCGAAATATCCTTCGGCGCAATTGATGGTCAGTCGGGTGCCTGACACCACTTCCTGAGGACTGATGCAGTGGGGCAGGGCATTGGCCCACGCATAACCGGACGCTCCGGTCATGATCATGATGAACGTCAAAAAAGAGCGTATCAGCGATTTCATTATTTGGCTCGTCTATACATGATATATTGAATTAAAAGATAATAGACGTCTTTATTATAGTATTTACAAAAAAAGAGATGAGTATAGATAAAGCATGCACTCTTGTTGTATGTGCGAGCCACGCGGCAGGAACAGGACGAAGGTCGCATGTCATGACATGGAGCGCTCGTCGATGAGGGTTTCCCGATCCGGGTCGCGTCAGTGAGGGCGCTCGATCCTCGATCCTCGATCCTCGGGGCAGGGGCTGGTCAAGCTCCGCAGCAGAACAAGGCAGCCACACAAACCTGTTATATGCACGCGGCACAGGGCGTAAGGGCAAAAAGGCTGGTTGCCTTTCTGGCAGGGGAGGAGGAGAAGAGGTTTCTATGTCTGACAGACACGACTCCCCCTGAGAAACCGGGCTCAGCCCTCCTTCCGGGTGACGGCCAGGGCGCGCCATGCGCCTTTGATTCGTATTCGTGTCTCGATGGCCAAGACTGATTGGACCCGGTTTTCCCGTGCTGACCTCATCGACCCAACCCGCCATACGTTTTTCCACCGGGCAGATCATCCTGCTCGGGCTTGTCAGTACGATCGGTCCGATTTCGACCGATATGTACCTGCCAGCCTTTCCCCAGCTGGAACAGGATCTGGGGCAGGGGCCAGGCTCTGCGCAGCTTACGCTGGCAGCGTGGTTCATCGGGCTTGCCATCGGGCAGTTCTGCCTGGGTCCGCTTTCCGATCGCTTTGGCCGACACAAGCCCATGGTGGTGGGTCTGGCCATCTATGTGGCCGCGACCATCGCGCTGGCGACAACCAGTTCCTACTGGTCGTTCTGTCTTCTGCGGCTGGTTGCCGCTCTGGGCGGCGCCATCACGAGTGTCATCCCGCGTGCCATCGTGCGCGATGTGGCAACCGGGCATGAGGCTGTGCGCCTGATGTCGCAGCTTACCCTCGTCTTCGGCGTCGGGCCTATTCTTGCGCCCACGCTGGGCAGTATCTTCCTCGCCTTCGGAAGCTGGCGCCTGATTTTCTGGGCGGGTGCCGTCGCCGCTGCCTTACTGGCCGGGCTCTGGCTGACCGTCATGCCCGAGACGCTCCCGCCCGAGCGGCGTTATGCCCTGCCGCCGGTCGAGATTCTGCGCCGTTATGTCAGCCTGGTGCGTGAGCCTGTGTTCATGTCCTCGGCCGCCCTGTCGAGCTTCAGCACCTTCGTGATGTTTGCCTATCTTTCCAACGCGCCGCTCCTTTTCGAGCATCTGCTTGGTTTTACGCCTCGCGCCTTTGCCATTTTCTTTGGCATCAATGCTGGCGGGTTCATTCTGGCGACGCAGATCAACGGGCGTCTGTCGCATCGTTATGAATTCACGACGGTCATGCAGGCAGGGCTTGTGGCCTGCCTCGTGTCAGGGCTGATCCTGCTGGCGGTCAGCGCCAGTCATATCGTGGGGCAAAGCGACCCTTGGCCGCTTTGCGCGCTAATTATCACCACAACCTTCACGCTTGGCTTCATTGGTCCCAACGCCAACGTACTGGCGCTCACCCATCATGGGCATCAGGCGGGGGCGGCCTCGGCGTTGCTGGGTACGATGGCGTTCGCCATTGGCGGGTCGAGCGGTATCCTGATGGCACTGCTGCCGCCAACGCGGCTCAGCTCCACGGCGTTCGGTATGCTGGCTGGCATTACAGGCATGGTGCTGTGTAATTTCTGGCGTCGCGCTGCCGAAAAACGCCAGAAATCCGTCTGAGCTACAGGCCCCTCGCTTCGGGTCAGGAAGCGTATCAGGGGCGGAAATGCCCCTCACGCAAACGGGTCTCGATAGCTTCGAGCGTGGTGCCTTTCGTCTCGGGCACAAAGCGCAGGACGAACAGGAAAGCGAGGGCGTTGATAGCGCCGAAAAGCCAGAATGTGCCACTGCGCCCCAGATCATGAACCAGTGACAGGGTGAACAGCGAGACCAGCGTGTCAGACAGCCAGACCGTGGCGCTGGCGAGCCCCATGGCCTTGCTGCGTATGATCAGCGGAAAAACCTCGGAGGCGATCAGCCAGACCGCGACGGAGAGCGAGCCAAAATTGAAGAAGATATAGGCCAGCAGCGCAATAATGACGAGGACGAGCCGTGTTCCGCCAAGGGGTGCGTGGTCAAGAAATAAGGCCCCAAGCCCGAACAGGGCGAGAGCAGCAAAAGGAAGCATGACCAGCAGCATGCGTCGTCTGCCGACACGGTCGATCAGCATGATCCCCATGAGGGTGGTTATTGTCGATGTGACCCCCACGCCCACCGAGGTGAGAAGCGAGGCCGTATGGCCCAGCCCGGCCTCGGAGAGAATGATCGGCGCATAATAGACAATCACATTCGGGCCCGAGAGCTGTGACAGGGCTGCAAGCCCGATAGCAGCAATCAGCGCCGGGCGGAGCCAGCGTGCACGCAGGGCCGACCAGCCCGGTATGTCGGCGGATTTCGCCTGTGCATCACGCAAGGCGTCAAGCTCCTGACGAATGGGTTCGTGATGGCCGCGCAGGCGATAGAGCACGGCCACAGCCTGCGCCTCGCGCCCATGTTCGAGCAGCCAGCGCGGGCTTTCGGGCAGAAACATCATGCCCAGAGCCAGCAAGATCGCCGGGATGACACCAAGCCCGAACATCAGGCGCCAGCAATCGGCAGGTCCGGCGAGAAAATACCCTGTGAAGAATGCGACGAGCAGCCCAAGCGAGAAAACGAGCTGAAAAAGTGAAACCAGCCCGCCACGACGCTCGGCCGGGGCCAGTTCAGCCACATAGACGGGGACGATCTGTGTTGTGGCGCCTATGGCCCAGCCCAGCGCGAAGCGCGCGACAATCAGCCATGTTTCATCCGGTGAGAGCGCACAGCCCAGCGAGGCAAGGATAAAGACCAGTGCGGCACTTACCACCGAAGGGCGACGGCCGATCCTGTCTGATAGTGGGCCGCTCATGACTGCCCCGAACACGGCACCCAGATTGAGTGCCGCGGCGATGCCCTGTTGTCCCGTGCTGTCGAGGCTGAAACTACGGGTGATATAGATCAGTGCTGAGGCGATGATGCCGGTATCGTAGCCGAAAAGTAGTCCGCCAATGGCAGCAATGACTGCTGCAAGGGCCACCATACGATGCGCGTGGTCACGCTGGTCGGGCGCTTTTTCAAGGCGCCGCAGGGCCACTTCGACAGTCTCGGGGTGCGATGGCGGCTGCGCGTCATGTGAGTCAGTCATCATCCTGCTCCTCGACGGGTGCGCGTTGCTTGTGGTGCCAGGAGCCTGAGAGGCGCCGTGTCAGCATGGCGCTCTCTCGGCTTCATCGACGTTTGGGGTCAGTCCTGCGCCCCGAACAGGGTGGCGAGCGTCTTTTCCATAACGACTGGCGAGAGCTTTGCACCAAGCACGAGTTCCGCCCCGATAATGCCCTGATTGACCAGCATGCCGAGTCCGTCAAGCGTCTGGCAGCCTTGTTCCTTTGCTTCGCGCAGCAGCTTTGTCATGGGCGGGTTGGGAATGACATCGGCCACGATGGAAGCATGACCAAGGCTCGAAACCTTGACGGCGGGTATTGCCTCAGCGTCACCCAGACCAATGGAAGTCGCGTTGATCAGCACATCGGTGCCCTCCGGCACGACGAACTCGCCCTCCCATGTCATGGCATGGGCCTCGACCTTGCTGTTCTCGGTGAGAAGCTGGGTAATGGCCTGAGCCTTGTCGGGGCTACGATTGGCTATGGTGATTCTGCCGGCACCGGCGAGGGCCAGTTCCACCGCAATGGCCCGTGCAGCCCCTCCCGCACCCAGAATGACGATGGTCTTGCCTTTGGGCTCTGTCACCTTGCGCAGCGAAGCCAGAAAGCCTTTTCCATCCGTGTTGTTGCCGGTCAGTTTGCCGTCACGGATCTGCACGCAATTCACCGCGCCAATGATTTTGGCTGACTCAGCCAGATTATCGAGATGGTCGATCACGGCAATCTTGTGAGGGATGGAGCAGTTGAATCCCGCCCACTCCATCGCTTTTGCACCTGCAATAGCGGCAGCCAGATTCTCCGGTTTGACATCGCAATTGATGTAACGGGCGTCGATATCGGCCTTGGCGTAACCCGCTTCCATCATCGCAACGGTGGGGTTCTTGGCGCAGGGAGTGGAAAAGGATCCGGTCAGGATCGAACGGAAGGAACGGTCTGTCATGAGGTAATCTCCTGGGGTGGCCGGACGAGAGCACAGAGCCTCCTCATCCCGGCCTGAAGTGCATAGCTATGCAAACTAACGCCAGAAGGAAAGATGGTTGCAGGACTCAAGTGTTACAGGATGAATTACACCCGCCCGGTGCTGCGCCTGAGCACGAGTTCCGCTTCGATCTCGTGACGTTCGGACAGACGCTCATCCGGGGTGGAGAAGGACCGGGCGAGAATGTCCAGAGCTGCGGTAACGAGCGCATCTGGGCGCTGGTCGAAGCTGCTGAGCTGATAGGCCTGCCATGCGGCCTGCGGGATATTGTCGTAGCCAATCACCACGATATCCTCCGGGCAACGCAGATCGGTGTGTTGCCTTATCGCATCCAGTGCGCCGCACCCCATGAGGTCATTACTGGCGAACACCCCATCAGGACGATGGCCCTGTGCGAGGGCGGCTGACATGGCGTCAAACCCCGATTGATAGTCATCGGCACCCTGAATCCGGGTGACCTCAAGCGCGTGTTCAGCGCATCCTCGCATGAACCCGGCTTCGCGCGCGCGGGATGCCGCATTCTGGAGGGGGCCCGCCAGCCAGACGGGATGTCTCACCTTGAGACCATGCATAAGCGTGGCCGCGTGATGGCCGGATTTCATGTTGCTGGATTGCACCGACGAGATTCCGGGCCCCGTCAGCGCCGAGTTGAAGCAGATGACCGGAATATTCAGGGCCGAGATGGCCTGAACCGTCTCTTCAGTGCCGATTGCCAGCGCCGTGATAAGAGCGTCCACGCGATAGCTTGCAAGCTGGTCGAGGGCGGCATCGAGCGTCACGTCATCGATGACCTGAACCAGCAGGACCTGAAAACCAGCCTCCCTGATGCCTGCAGAGAGCTTCTCAAGAGCATAACCGTAAAGGGGATTGCCAAGCCCGCCGACGATGACGCCGATCATGCCCGAACGGCCAGTCAGCATGATGGCCGGTATGCGGTTGGGCTTGTAGTTGAGCTCTTCCGCCGCCTTGAAAACGCGTTCACGCATGGCCGGCGAGATGCTGGCCGTCGTGGAAAAGGCGCGGGAAACGGCCGATTGAGAAACCCCGGCATGACGGGCAACATCGATAGAAGTGATCACACGTCTGGTCATGGCGCGATCATGACACAGTTCATGGCCCTTGCGCGATCCCGCCCGATCGCAGCGTGCAGGGCACAAGGCCTGACGTGACGGAAGAGCAGGGCCCTCAGTGGTAGCGGCAAGGCTTGTTGCGCTCGGGTGGGTTGGCGGACTGAATGACAAGAAGCGTTACTTCATCATCACCCACATTGCCGGCGTCATGGCCCTTCTTGCCCTTGTAGGGGCCGCTTTCCATGGGGCGCACATTCTGGTCCTCACCAAAAAGAATATCGCCCGGCCCCATTTCGACGCGCGTGCCGTCCATGGCGCGCACCCACCAGCGCCCCTTGAGCGGGATAATCCATTGCGGCTTGGGGTCGGGGTGCCATGCGCCATTCCAGTGCTGCGGCTGCAAGGTCATCATCACGGTTGCCGTCTGGGGCTCCATGGGGTCTTGCCATTGAGGTCCGGCAGGCGGCGACATGCTTTTGAGGAAGAAATTCGACACCGGGCAACGGGCGATGTGGCTCACGCCGTTATCATCCGTCCAGAGATGCTGATAGCTGCGCAGTGGCTTGGGGGGAGCCTTGTCAGCAGCCTGCGCCATCACGGCAGTAGAGAGGAAAGCCAGAAAAACGGGTACGGGCCATAAATATTTCATCGATCCGGCTCTCGACAATCTGGGGATGGGCAGGTCACATCTCCCTGCTTACGCTTGTATCGTCGCATTGGTTCCGAGACCCTTGAATTGATCAGATATCTCTCCCTCTTTGTCGGTCTCGTCATTCTTGCCTATCTGGTCATGGGGGCGTTTCTGTACCTGCGTCAGGACAGTCTGGTTTTCCCAGCCGACACCACCCCCCTCGCCAGCCCCGACGATCTGATCGACGGCGCGCGCCGCGTCACCCTGCACACGCAGGATGGGCTGGCGCTTTCAGCCTACTACCGGCCGCCGGTCGGGCAGGGGCCGGTCATCATGTATCTGCACGGCAATGCCGGGACGATTGCCAGCCGGGCGCGCCGCTTGGCCCTTATGGCGCAAGGAAACACCGGGCTTCTGGCAGTCGAGTATCGCGGCTACGGCGGTAATCCCGGCAAACCGGGAGAAGCGGGTCTGATGATGGATGCCGCCGCCGGAATGGCGTTCCTGCGCCAGCAGGGCATCGAGCCGAGACAGATCATTCTGTATGGGGAGTCTCTGGGCACGAATGTGGCCCTGCGCACGGCTCTGGCTTTCCCGGCAGCCGGGCTGGTTCTGGATGCGCCCTATACGAGCATCGTGGATGTGGCCGCCTCACGTTATCCCTACATGCCGGTCCGGCTTCTCCTGCGCAGCCGCTTCGATACGCTTGGCCGTATTCCCGCATTGAAAATGCCCCTGCTGGTGATGCGCACATTGCAGGATCATACGGTGCCACCGGCCCAGAGCCTCGCAGTATTCGAGGCCGCCCCCCAGCCGAAACAGATCTGGACGACGCAACAGGGCAGCCATTCCACCCTGATCGAGAGCGGTGGGCTTGCCGTGTTGCAGCGATTTATCGGCCAGGTCTGTCCGGCCGAGCCCTGAGAAACGTATTCAAGCCGTCGTCGGCGCTTGCCCGTTCAGGCGTGGGATGATCAGGGAATGGATTTGAGCGCCGGATAAAGCGCTCTGTACCGTGCGTAGGCTGCACGATAGGGGCCACTCAGCGTTTCATCCGGCGTGATGGTTGCCACGCGCTCTGGCGGCAGGCAGACACTGGCGACCTCCTCACCCGTAACGGCAATGCGGGCGAGCCGTGCTGCGCCGAATGCGCCGCCCTGTTCGCCATTGGCAAGACGATGCAGCCTGACCCCCAGAACGCTGGCGAGAATGGCGGTCCAGAGCGGGCTGCGCGACCCTCCGCCAATCACATCCGCTTCAGTGATCACGGTGCCGGACTCGGCGAGTCCCTCAAGCGCATCGCGAAACGAGAAAGCGACGCCTTCAAGCACGGCCTGTGTCATCTGGGCGCGTGTTGTGTCCTGCGTAAGCCCGACAAATCCGCCGCGTACCGTGCCATCATTATGCGGCGTGCGTTCGCCCGACAGATAGGGGGCAAACAACACGGGTGAGGGGGCAAGCGGGGCTTCAGGTAATTCGGCAAGGAGGGTCTTTTCATCAAGGCCGGTGACACGCGACCACCAGGCAAGCGAAGCCGCAGCCGAGAGTGTGACACCCATCTGATGCCATTGATCGGGGACAGCATGGCAGAAGGAGTGAATGGCGTGGTTGCCGCCCGGGTGGAAACTGTCGGTCGTGACCCAGATCACCCCCGATGTGCCCAGGGAAAGAAAGGCATCACCCGTGTGAATGGCCCCAAGCCCGACAGCACCCGCAGCATTATCCCCTGCGCCCCCCGCGAAGACCGGTGCCTCTTTCATGCCCCAGCGTGCGGCGAGTGACGCATCGAGCCGACCGGCAGGCGCCGTTCCCTCACAAAGCGCGGGCATGGCGGCAAGACGCAGCCCGGAGGCCTCAAGGGCTGCGTCGGACCACAGGCGCCGCCCGGTATCGAGCCAGAGAGAGCCGGAAGCATCGGACATATCGTCGATCAGCGCGCCTGTGAGACGAAACCTGAGCCACGCCTTGGGGAGGACGACATGCGTTACCTTCGCGAAGATATCAGGCTCGTGACGGGCCACCCACATGACCTTGGGGGCGGTGAATCCCGGCATGGCGATATTGCCGGTAATCTGACGACAAAGCGGAAAGCGATGCTCGAACAACGAGCACTCCGACTCGGCCCGGGTGTCGTTCCACAGAAGGCAGGGGCGCAAGACCTCGCCCTGTGCACCCATGAGCACGGCACCATGCTGTTGCCCCGACAGGCCTATGCCACGGAGTTCGGCCAGTTCATGCGGATGGCTGGCATGAAGCGCATCAAGCGCGCGCAGGGTGGCTTCATACCAGTCCTCGGGGTCCTGCTCGCTCCAGCCCGGATGCGGCCGGCTGACATCGAGTTTCTCGGTATGGGCGGCCAGCACCTTCTGGTTCGTATCAACCAGAACGGCCTTGATTCCGGACGTGCCAAGATCAATGCCGAGATAAGTACCGCCAGTGGCGTTGGAGGGCGTGTCAGATGCCATGATGCAGCGAACCTCGGGGTCTGGGACTTGAAAGCGTCGTGGGTTTCTGGGAGCGGGACGTTTGAAAATCAGGGGCAGCGTCGATGAAAGGCAGATGAGCGTCGCCTCTGACACGCGCCATCCTGTCGGGGCAGAAATGGAAACACGAAAAGATGGCGTACAGGTTTCGTGGTTATTTTTTTCGGGCGCACAGACCCTGACCGCAAGGGCATGCGCGTTACGGGTTCAGGCAAAGCCCTCGAGGCAGGATGAAAGACCGCGCCTTGCAGGATTGTCGCGTCACAATCGGGTGAAATCAGGGGGCGGAATGGGTCCCCTGGGCGGTGGAACCTGACATTTCCGGCCATTCATCCCCATTTCAGCACGATGTGACGGCTGTGCCGGAGTAGGCATGGCGGTTGTTCCTGTTTATGGTCGCCAGTCTCAGGCCGTCATGGCATGGCGGGTCGAACAGACGCACGACAGAAGTCCGAGCGGGCTAAGGGAGAGATGATGTCGGTCGAGATAAGGGTGCCGGTTCTGGGTGAGAGTGTCACATCAGCGACGATAACCCGCTGGCTGAAACAACCCGGCCAGGCCGTGGCCGCCGATGAGCCTGTTGTCGAGCTCGAAACCGACAAGATCAGTGTCGAGGTTCCCGCGCCGCAGGCCGGGGTGCTCGGCCATGACCTTATGGCCTCGGGGGCCGAAGTGGCTGTTGGCAGCGTGCTTGGTACGCTGGACCCCAATGGCAAGGCCGATGCCAAACCCGACGACAAGCTGGCTCCGTTGCCTGCATCGGCTTCAGGCCAGTCGGCGCCGGTACAGTCTGGTCCGGCGCAGCCCGTGCAGGCCCAGCCTGCTGCGGCGCAAGGCGCGGCAGGTACCGCCCGGCGTGAGCCCATGCCCGCAGCCTCCCGCCTGATGGCGGAGGAACATATCAACCCGTCATCCGTGATGCATGGCACCGGGCTGGATGGTCGTGTGACCAAGGGTGACGTGCTGACGCACATGGAGCAGAAGCCCGCGACTGCACCCGTTGCAGCCCCCGCACAGACGGCTACGCCCGAACCGGCCTATAACCCGGCTGCCCCTTCACCGGCGGTGGCCAGCGCCCTTGCGACCCTGCTGGGTAAGACCGAGCAGGACAGCCGTGAGCAGCGCGTGCCCATGACGCGCCTGCGTCAGACCATTGCCCGCCGCCTCAAGGATGCGCAGAATACGGCAGCCATTCTCACCACCTTCAACGAGGTGGATATGAGCGCGGCCAAGGCCCTGCGCGCCGAATATCGCGAGATTTTCGAGAAGAAGCACGGCGTGAAGCTTGGCTTCATGTCGATCTTTGCGCGCGCCTGTATCCGTGCGCTTCAGGAATTCCCGGCAATCAACGCCACGATCGAGGGTGACGAAATCATCTATCGTCGCTTCGTCAATCTGGGCATCGCTGTGGGTAGCGAGCGCGGGCTGGTTGTGCCGGTGCTTCATGATGCCGATCAGATGAGCTTTGCTGAGCTGGAGCGTCATATCAACGATTATGGTGCGCGCGCACGCGCTGGCACGCTCAAGCTCGACGAGCTGTCACGCGGCACATTCTCCATCACCAATGGCGGCGTGTTCGGCTCGTTACTCTCCACCCCGATCCTCAATCCGCCGCAATCGGGTATTCTGGGGATGCACGCCATCCAGGACCGTCCGGTTGCCGTGGATGGTCAGGTGGTCATCCGCCCGATGATGTATGTGGCTCTGTCCTATGATCATCGCATGGTCGATGGGCGCGAGGCGGTCAGCTTTCTTGTGCGCGTCAAGCAATATGTCGAGGACCCCCGTCGCCTGCTGCTTGATGCCTGAAGCCTGTCGCGTCTGAAAAGCCCGAGCCCCGATAATCCCGATGTCCGAAGAGAAAGCAGCTGCCATGTCCGAAACCCGTGATTTCGATCTGGCCGTAATCGGCGCAGGCCCTGGCGGTTACGTCTGTGCGCTCAAGGCCGCGCAGCGTGGTCTGAGGGTGCTGTGCGTTGATCGTCGCGAGACGCCGGGCGGCACATGCCTCAATGTCGGGTGTATTCCCTCCAAGGCACTGCTGCACAGTTCGGAACGCCTGCACGAGGCCGAGACCGAATTTGCGTCGCTCGGCATCGATAACGTCAAGCCAACGCTCAATCTCGGCCAGATGATGGCCCACAAGGAGCGCGTGGTGGGCGATACGGTTAAAGGCATCGGTTATCTCTTTCGCAAGAACAACGTGACCTTTCGTGTGGGCGAGGCTGTTCTGACGGGGCCGCACAGCCTCACAATCAACGGCGAGACAGTGACGGCGCAATCCATCGTGATTGCGACAGGGAGCGCCCCCGCAGCCCTTCCCGGTGTGACTTTTGACGAGAAGCGCGTTGTTTCCTCGACCGGCGCACTCAGCCTGGAAAACGTGCCGAAGCGTCTGGCGGTCATCGGTGCGGGTGTGATTGGGCTGGAGCTGGGGAGCGTCTGGAAGCGCCTCGGCAGTGAAGTGACGGTCATCGAATATGGCGACCATATCGCGCCGGGTTTCGACCGTGGTCTGGGGCGTCAGTTCCAGCGTTCGCTCGAAAAGCTGGGCCTGAAATTCCGCCTTTCCACCCGCGTGACCAAAGTGGCAACAGAGGGTGAAAGCCTCGCCCTGACGCTGCAAAAGGTTGGAAAGGAAGAAACCGAGACGCTGGAAGCCGATGTGGTTCTGGTGGCAATCGGTCGCAAACCCTACACGCAGGGTCTCGATCTGGGCGCTGTCGGGATCGATCCCGACGAGGCCGGTCGTATTCCTGTTGACGGGCATTTCCGCACGTCCTGCCCCAGCATATATGCCATTGGCGATGTCATTGCCGGGCCGATGCTGGCGCACAAGGCCGAGGAAGAAGGTCTGGCGCTTGCCGAGCAACTGGCAGGGCGCGTCGGGCATGTTCCCTATGATGCGATCCCTTCGGTTATCTATACCCAGCCGGAATTCGCGATGGTGGGCAAGTCTGAGGAACAGCTCAAGCAGGAGGGCATAGCCTACAAAACGGGCAGCTTCCCCTTCATGGCCAGCGCCCGTGCCCGTGCCATTGCGGCGACAGATGGCGGCGTGAAGGTTCTGACAGACGCCAAGACAGACCGTATTCTCGGTGTGCATATCCTGGGGGCCTGTGCGGGCGAGCTGATTGCCGAGGCCACGTTGGCTATGACCTTCAAGGCCAGTGCCGAGGACGTCGCTCTGGCCTGCCACGCTCACCCCACCCTGTCCGAAGCCTTCAAGGAAGCGGCTATGGGGGCTTTCGACCGGGCCCTGCATCTCTGATTTCTACCGAAGGGCGACCCAAGCACGATCCTTGGACGCGCAGGGATCGTGGGTCCGTGGTGAGGCGTGACTGGTTATCTGAGATGCCCCTGAAAATGTGCCTGCCTGTATTGTGAGGACGAGACGTTCATCCATCTGGCTTTTGTCAGGGGCTCTGGTTTGCAGCGTGCTGATACTGATCTGGCGTATCGAGGCCTATTGGGACACGCTCTCTTTCCCCCTCGCCATGCGCGATGCGCAGGCGTTGCTGCATGAAAAACCTTCGGTCAATACGCTGAAGCTCGCGCCGTTCGATGCAAGGAAGGCGCTTTATCGGTGCACGCAGGAGGCCGCGAAATATGAAGATCCTGCAAAGAATCCTCCAGGCTCTCATGGGCTGATTGATTTCTGCACACAACGTCAGCGGGAAGGTTACCGCGATCTCCAGCATGTTCTGGATCGGATCGGGGGCTATTCCTGGGGGAAGGTTTTGCTGGAGGCCGAGCTGTCATCAGACCGGCGCTGGGGATATGTTGACTATTATTGGGTCAATTTTTCGCTCGGTATGGATGAAGCCATATTTCATGACATCCTCAACGAAGTGGCCAAGGGCGAGCTAACCCCTGAACACGTTCAGCATGGGTTGGATCGTGAAGCGCAGAATCTTCGAGCCTCACCGCAGAAGCGCCATCTTTTTCTGAGCGACACCTACTATTTCGCCCATCACCCGACAGAATAGGGCGGTCCATCTTTCGAAAGGTATCTTGGATCGGGAAGCTGCGGAGACAGTGTTTGACGGCCGCGGGAATAACCGGCGTTCACGTCCTGCCGGATCCTGTGCAGCCGCCTGCCGGGACAACAGGCCAAGTTTTTTATAAATAGCACAGCGATCCAAAGATCGCCTCGACAGGTCCCGGCTGACACTTTTCAGCCGGGACCTGTCGATCAAGCAGCTTTAGCCCAGAGCTTCCTGTACGAGGGCAGCCTGTTCTGCCAGATGCTCGCTTGCAAGACCGGTGGCCGGCGAGGCAGACGCCTTGCGGCCGACAAAGATCGGGCGCGGATAAGCGTGATTGCACCGTTCGGCCGAATTCTCGATACGACGATCGACAAAGGCCCAGGCACCGCCATTCTGCGATTCTTCCTGACACCAGATGATCTGCGCATTGGGGTAGCGGGCAAGTTGCTGCGACAGCACATCACGGGGGAAGGGATAGAGCTGCTCAAGGCGCAGGATCGCCACATTGTCACGGTTGCTGTCACGGCGGGCAGCACGCAGATCATAATAGACCTTGCCCGAGCACAGTACCACGCGGGTGATATCCTGATCGGGCAGCAGGGTATCGGTCTCGGGCAGGACGGTGCGGAAACGTGTTTCGGGTCCGAAATCGGCCAGTTCCGACACGGCTTCCTTGTGACGCAGCAGCGATTTGGGCGTCATGATGATCAGCGGCTTGCGACATTCACGCGCAATCTGGCGACGCAGGGCGTGGAAGTAGTTTGCCGGGGTGGTGATATTGCACACGCGCAGATTGTTCTCGGCGCAAAGCTGCAGATAGCGTTCAAGACGGGCAGAAGAGTGCTCCGGCCCCTGTCCCTCATAACCATGAGGCAGCAGCATCACGAGGCCCGACGTACGCAGCCACTTCGTCTCGCCCGATGCGATGAACTGGTCGATGATGACCTGCGCCCCATTGGCGAAATCGCCAAACTGCGCCTCCCACAGTACCAGTGAGTTGGGCGCGGCCAGCGTGTAGCCATATTCGAAGCCAAGCACACCGAACTCGGACAGCAGCGAGTTATAGACCTCGATGCGGGCCTGACCATCGGCAATGTTGTTCAGCGGCACATAGTCGCTCTGATTGATCTGGTCGACCAGAACGGCGTGACGCTGGCTGAATGTCCCGCGCTGGCAATCCTCGCCTGACAGGCGCACAGGATGATGCTGAAGCAGCAGCGAACCGAAGGCGAGGGCTTCACCCAGCGCCCAGTCAATTCCAGCACCCGTCTCGATGGCCTGGCCACGTGCCTGGATGACGCGGCGCAGGCGCGGGTGCAGGGCAAAATCTTCCGGGATGCGCGTCAGGGCTGCGCCCACGCGTTGCAGACCCGAAATGCTGATGCCAGTCACCGGCTGCTCACGCAGTGGTTCGTCAGACAGGCGCGATGGGTCCTGATTGCATTCCAGCCAGTCTTCGCGGCTGGGTTCGTAGGATTTCGCGGCCTCGAACTGCTCCTGCAGATGATCCTGGAAATACTGGAACTGGTCATCGGCCGTCTCGGCATCGATCACCTTCTGGCGTGCCAGCTTCTTGGCATAGAGCGCACGCGTGGTCGGGCGTGCGGCAATGGCCTTGTACATGGTGGGCTGGGTGAAGGCCGGTTCGTCGGCCTCATTATGTCCATGACGGCGATAGCAGACCAGATCGATCACCACATCTGCCGCGAATTCACGACGGTAATCGGCTGCAAGGCGCGCGCAATAGGCGGCGGCTTCGGGCTCGTCACCATTCACATGCAGGATCGGCGCATGCACGGCCTTGGCGATATCGGTGCAGTAAAAGCCCGAATGGGCATGGGCCGAAATGGTCGTGAAACCGATCTGGTTGTTCGTGACCACATGAACCGTGCCGCCCGTGCGATAGCCAATGAGCTGGGACATGGCCATCGTCTCGTAAACGATGCCCTGACCGGCAAAGGCGGCATCGCCATGGATCAGCAGGCCGAGATGGCGATAGCGGTTTTCGAGCCCGACACAGCCTTCTGAATCCTGGATGGCGCGTACGCGTCCCACCACGACCGGATCGACGGCCTCAAGATGCGATGGGTTGGGCAGAAGGGTGACACGCACCTTCTCATTCGAGACATGCAGCGTAGCGGCAGTGCCCAGATGATATTTCACATCGCCCGAGCCCTGTACGTCGGTCGGCTTGAACGAGGCCCCGGCGAATTCCGAGAATATGGCGGCGAAGGGCTTTTGCACCACATTGGCCATCACGTTCAGACGGCCACGATGCGCCATGCCGACAGAGACGCTGCGTGTGCCCTGCTGCGCGGATTGCTCGATGATGGCATGGAGCACCGGAATGGTGACCTCGCTGCCTTCAAGGCCAAAGCGCTTCGTGCCGGTAAAGCGCTTCTGGCAGAAGCTTTCGAAGCCTTCGGCCTCGGTCAGCTGATTGAGGATGGTCTTTTTCTCGGCTGCCGAGAACATGCGCCGCCAGTCATCGCCCTCAAGGCGGTGCTGAAGCCACAAACGCTGGGCGGCGTCCTGGATATGCATGTATTCGACACCGATTGGGCCGCAATAGGTCTGGCGCAGCGCGGCAAGAAGCTCGTTGATGGTGGCGCTGGCCCGTTCGGGCAGAAGCGAACTGACCATCTGCCCCAGATAGATCGGGCGGTCGCGGTCATTGGGACCAAAGCCGTATGTCGCGGGGTCCAGCTCGGTGTAGGATTTCGGAACCTGTAGACCCAGCGGATCGAGACGCGCCTCAAGATGGCCACGGACACGATAGGCCCGGACAAGCTGAATGGCGCGAACGCTGTCATCCACGCTTGAGAGCAGATCGGTGGCCGAAAATTCGCCAGCTGTCCTGGACGCCGGTCCCGCCGGACTGCGTGCGTCGAGCAGCGAAGCCTGCTCACCCCAAGCGGCCCGGTCAGCGGGGTTCAGCTTGGCGGCTTGCTGGGCTGCTTCCTGTTCGGCATCGAGTGCCCTGAACAGATCGGCGAAGGAAGGGTCCACACTGCGGGGATCGGCAGCCCATTTCGCATGCAGATCCGCCAGATAGACGGTGTTGGCGCCATTCAGCGCCGTTGGTAACGAACCGATCTCACCCATGCTTGCAGCCCTCCCCGGCTGACTCGTCCGGAACTGGATATCGACTTAAAATGGCACCCTCATGGCGGAAACAACCATGAAACTCTTGCCGATCAGCAACAAGCATAAAACTTTTCCGAACGATTTCAGTTCACAATCGCACGTTCTGCAGACGGCATCAGAAAGAGTCGAAACTTTCAATCCTGCCTGCCGTCTATAGACTCCGCACCAGAGCGTCGTGTGGTCTAACCCATCACATGGTATTCCGATATTGCAGTTTGGAGGGGTCTGTCATGCGCTGCATGCCCGCACTCGCGGTATTCACGATTTCGCTACTGTCACAGGGCGTGTCCTGTGCCTGGGCGACTCCCGAACGCCCGGTCGAGCAGCAAGGGCGTCATCTCGATTTCGACAGCCGAGCCCCCTTGCGCTGCACGCGGGCACCCCATCTGGTCAGAACCGCCTACACCCCCGGCGAAAAGCCCGCTGAAGGGGTTGTGTCCATGCGTTCGTGCTTTTCCGATACCGACCGTATCGGGGCAGGGTATACACAGTATGTACGCAACAGTGCGGTGCGCCACCTGCATCACCGCATGAAGGGCTAGCAAGCCTCTTGTGCGCCGGGGGGAGCAGGAATAGTCTCGCCCTCCATGTCACAGATCGCTCTTCAGTATGAAGCCCTCGAACGGACCCCGATCAGCGAGGCACCGTTCAGACATGTGGTTGTCCCGAACTTCGTACGCGAAGAGGACCTCCAGACACTCATCAATCTGATGCCCGAGATGAAGTCCGGCGGGTCCTTTCCCCCGGAGGGTCTGCGGCTGCACCCGACAGTCAGAGCGCTGACGAAGGAACTGCAAGGGCCGCGGCTCAAGAAGATCGTGGCGCAGAAATTCGGCCTCGATATCAAAGACGCACCGAGCATGCTCACCCTGCGTGGCCGCACCCGTGAAAAGGACGGGCGTATCCATCGTGATTCAGAAGCCAAGCTCGTGACGATCCTGCTTTACCTGAATCCGGAAAGTGCTGCCTGGTCTGCACAGGAAGGCTGCCTGCGCCTGCTGAACGGCCCCGATAATCTCGAGGATTACGAGGTTGAGGTGAAGCCCGCCCACGGTACGTTGCTGATTTTCCCGAATGGGCCGAAAACCTGGCACGGTCACAGGCAGTATGTTGGCCCGCGCTACACTATTCAGCTGAATTACATGGCCACAAATAACAAGGCGCGCTATGAACTGCGCCGTCATCGGCTGTCAGCGCTGTTCAAGCGCCTGTCATTCGCCCGATGAAACGGTCATGACGCCCGGCGTGATGACGATCGAATTCTGACTGAGGTAATGTGATTATGGGATACCGCGTTGCGGTCGTTGGCGCGACTGGTGCTGTAGGTCGTGAACTCCTGCGCATTCTTGCCGAGAGAGATTTTCCTGTGTCCGAAGTGGCAGCGCTGGCTTCGGCCCGCTCCACGGGGCAGGACGTTTCGTTTGGCGACAAGAAAATTCTCAAGATCCAGAACCTCGAGACGTTCGACTTCACCGGCTGGGATATCGCCCTGTTCTCACCTGGCGCTTCGGTTTCTGCTGTGCATGCGCCGCGTGCGGCAGCGGCCGGGTGCATCGTGATCGACAACACCTCGCATTTCCGCATGGAGCCGGACGTGCCGCTGGTGGTGCCTGAAGTAAACGCGAATGCGCTGAAGAAGATGAAGCGCAACATCATCGCCAACCCCAACTGCTCGACAGCGCAGATGGTGGTTGCGCTCAAGCCGCTGCATGATCTGTTCACCATCAAGCGTATCGTGGTGTCGACCTATCAGGCGGTTTCCGGCGCCGGCAAGGATGGCATGGATGAGCTGTTTGGCCAGTGCAAGGGCAGCTTTGTAGGCGATCCGCCGACCATCGCCCAGTTCACCAAGCAGATTGCGTTCAACGTCATTCCGCATATCGACAGCTTCATGCCCGATGGCTCCACCAAGGAAGAGTGGAAGATGGCGGTCGAGACACGCAAGATTCTCGATCCCGACATCAAGGTTGCGGCAACCTGTGTGCGTGTGCCCGTCTTTATCGGTCACTCCGAGGCGATCAATATCGAATGTGAGGAACCCGTCGATCTGGCGCGTGCCCGCGAGGCCCTGCGCGAGGCCGATGGTGTGATTCTGCGCGATGAGCGTGACGATGGCGGCTACGTCACCCCGATCGAGTGCGTGGGCGAGGATGCGACCTATGTTTCGCGCCTGCGTATCGACGACTCGGTGGAGAACGGTCTGGCGCTGTGGTGTGTGTCGGATAACCTGCGCAAGGGCGCTGCGCTGAACGCAGTACAGATTGCTGAGGCCCTGATTGCGCTCGATCTGATCAAGCAGAAGGCCTGATTATGGGCTATTATATTACATATTTGTCATTATTGTAATTTTGGCATTGCGCAGACCCGGCGCAGTGCCAAACTCCTTTCAAGGGCGGATGCAGGGTTGTGCTGCAAGGGTCCGAACGGAGATGACAATGGCTGTTATCGACACTCTGGCCGCTGGTCTGTTTGCCCTCGCTGCGCTTGGTCTCCTGCGTATGGCGCCTGTACCCAAAGCCATTCCGGTGCGCGTCAAACGGAAACCGTCAGCGCGCTGAGCGGTTTTTGTCTCTCCTGAGTCAGTAAGCCGATAGAGAGACATGGCCTTCAATAACAAGATCCCCGCGACTGCGACACCGCCGGAAGGCAAGACGGGTGTCCTCATTGCCAATCTTGGCACGCCTGAAGGCACCGATTTCTTCTCGGTCCGTCGCTATCTTGGCGAGTTTCTTTCCGACCGTCGTGTGATCGAGGCACCGCCAGCCATCTGGCAGCCCATTCTGCAAGGCGTTGTTCTCACAACACGCCCTTCCAAGAGTGGCGAAGCCTATGCCCGTATCTGGAACCGTGAAGAAGACGCCAGCCCGCTGCGCGTTTACACCCGTGCCCAGGCGGAGAAGCTGGCCGAGCGCCTTGGCACCGATGTGCCGGTGGCCTGGGGTATGCGCTATGGCAAACCCTCAATTGGTGAGGCTGTCGAGGAACTGATGGATCAGGGATGTGATCGCATCCTCTATCTCTCGCTCTATCCGCAATATAGCGCCACCACGACCGCGACAGCCAATGATCAGCTGTTTCGCACGCTGATGACGCTGCGCCGTCAGCCCGCCATTCAAACCATCCCGGCTTTTCCTGATCATCCTGTCTATATCGCCGGGCTCGAAAAGAGCGTGCGTGACCATCTGACGGGGCTGAGCTGGAAACCGCAACGTATTGTCGCCTCCTTTCACGGCTTGCCAAAGCTTTGCGTGGACAAGGGGGATTACTACCCCGATGACTGCGTCAGAACGATCCGCGCCCTGCGTGACGCTCTGAATGTGAGCGAAGAACAGATGCCGATCACTTACCAGTCTCGTTTTGGGCCGATGGAATGGGTGCAGCCCTATACGGCGCCTTTCGTGACGGCGCTGCCAGAGCAGGGGATTACACGTATCGCTGTCATCATGCCCGGCTTCATCAGCGATTGCATTGAGACGCTGGACGAAATCGGCCACGAATTGCGTGACGAGTTCATTGAGGCGGGAGGTGAGGAACTGACCCTCATTCCATGTCTGAATGACAGCGATATGGCGATCGATCTGCTCGAAGCACTGATTCGCGAAGCCTGCCCGCCCGCATGGCAGAAATCCGGCCTGACTTCCGCCTGATGCGTTGTGGCTGAACCATCGCTGGTTCTGTCAGCCTGACGCTTGATGATCTTGTTTTGTTCTCGAACCTGATGGCATAAGGGCAACATGTCTGAGCCAACAGGTCACGGGGCTGTGCGTCGCATCATCCATATCGATATGGATGCCTTCTACGCTTCGGTTGAACAACGCGATGCACCGGAGTTGCGTGGTCGTCCTGTTGCCGTAGGGCGGGGTGAAGGACGAGGCGTTGTCGCGGCGGCCAGCTATGAGGCACGTCGGTTTGGTGTCCGTTCGGCCATGCCATCGCGTACGGCGTTGCGACAATGTCCGGAACTGGTCTTTGTTCCGCCCCGCTTTGACACCTACCGCGCCGTTTCACGCCAGATCCATGAGATATTCGCGCGCTATACGGCGCTTATACAGCCTCTCTCACTCGACGAGGCTTATCTCGATGTGACACAAAGCTATCGCGAGCATGGGTCGGCCACCGATATTGCACGGCGTATCCGCGCAGAAATTGCCGAGGAAACCGGACTGACGGCTTCGGCCGGGATCTCCTACAACCGGTTTCTGGCGAAGCTGGCGTCGGATCATCGCAAACCCAATGGACAATTCGTCATCACGCCCGCCATGGGGCCGGATTTTGCGGCCTCGCTGCGTGTCGAGCAGTTTCACGGCATCGGCCCCGCGACGCGGGCCAAGATGAATCGGCTGGGCATTTTTACCGGTGCTGACCTGCGTGATATCCCGCGTGACGTGCTGACCCGTCATTTCGGCAAAGCTGCTGCGTTCTATGCGTCCATCGCCTGGGGCATTGACGATCGTCCTGTCGTGCCGGACCGGGTGCGCAAGTCGATTGGTACCGAGACGACGTTTGAGGCCGATCTGACGGATTTTGCCAGCGCCTGCACGGTGCTCGACGGGCTGTGCGACAAGCTCTGGCGGCATTGTGAGGCGCAATCACTGCGCGGACGCACTGTGGCTCTGAAGCTCAAATATGCCGATTTCCAGATCACGACACGCACCCGGTCCAATCCTTCTCCATTCTCAAGCCGAGATGCGGTGCGCGAGCAGGCTGTGGCATTGCTAGAAGGGTTCTTTCCCCTTCAGCGTGCCATTAGGTTGATGGGCGTCACGCTGACCGGGCTCGGTCAGGATGAGGCCGAGGGCACGGCAAAAGAAAAAACCGCACAATTGACACTTTTTGGTGAATCACCCTGCTGACTTTTTGCATGGTGCAGCGTTCACTGAGTCCAATGCTCTCTTGTGGAAGGATCTGCCGTCATGATTTCAGTTTTTTCCACCTCATCGCTCTGGCTGGGTGCCGTCGTTTCCGTACTGATCTGCGCACTTGGCGCAGGTTGAACGCTTAAACCTGACGTAAACTTGACCGGGCGGGGTGACAGCAGGCGCAGGGGCTGGCAAAGCTGAGCCTCTAGCGACCAAAAAATAGGATTGGGGAAATTGTGATGGGTGCCGGGCAGGCAAAGGCGACACGATCGCCACTTGGCATCATCCTGCCGGTCGTCTCACTGAACCTCATTATCTATGTCGTCATCGGCCTGCCGATGGCAGTCATTCCGCTCTTCGTGCATAATGTCCTGCACTGCAACACGGTCATCGCCGGGTTTGCCGTGTCGCTGCAGTATTTCGCCACCTTTGCGTCGCGCGCATCGGCGGGAAAACGTATCGACACCCAGGGGCCAAAGCCGGTTGCGGTGCTGGGTCTGGCGCTTGGCGTCTTTTCCGGCCTGCTGCTTCTGGTGGCAGGGCTTGGCAAATCGGTCATCCCACTCTCCCTGATCTGCCTTTTCGCCAGTCGTCTGGCCCTTGGCTGGGCAGAAAGCTGGGCCTCGACAGCTGCAATCGTCTGGAACATACGCCGCGCAGGGGCAGCAAATACGGCTCAGGTCATCTCATGGAATGGAATAACTTCCTATGGCGGTATCGCCCTGGGTGCCACGATTGGCGAGCAGCTGTCGCATCTCGGTGGCGGCTGGGGCGGGCTGGTGAGTCTGGGTGTTCTCTCGACCCTGCTCCCCGCCATCGGCACGGCACTGGCCAGCACCTATCCCGCGGTTGCCCCCATACGCCATGATGCGCCCGCCATGTCTTTCGCCAAGGTGTTCCGTCTCGTGCTGCCTCATGGCTGCGCGCTGGCAGCGGGATCCGTCGGATTCGGGGCAATCTCGTCATGCCTTGCGCTCTATTTTGCGGCGGAGCACTGGCCGGATGCAGCACAGGCTCTGGCTGTATTCGGTATGGTCTTCGTCATCGTGCGCTTCGTTTTCGCGCGCCAGATCGGACGTATCGGCGGGACAAATGTCGCGCTTATCTCGCTCGGTGTTGAAACACTCGGATTGCTGATACTGGCCTTTCTCCCCTCTGCTGAAGCGGCCACTCTGGGCGCTGCAGTAACCGGAGCGGGTTTTTCACTGGTGTTTCCGGCACTGGGCGTTCTTGCTGTTGATCGCGCCGGGGCGGAGAATCGCGGAGCCGCGCTTGGGGCCTTTTCGGTATTTCTCGATCTCGCCATTGGCGTGTCCGGCCCGTTGCTGGGGCTCGTCATCCATTCTGCGGGTTATATGGCCCTGTTCATCTTCACAGCTTGCATTACATTTCTCGGCATCGTGCAGGTGCTGAGATTGCAGCGAGCTGCAAGGCCCTGACGTCACAGGTCGAAGGAAAATCCAGAAATGACAATCGCTGCCGCCGCTGTCTTTTGCGGCTCGCGCCATGGTTCTGTCCCGGCTTTCGGTGAAGCCGCCCGCGCAATGGGAGCCGGTCTGGCAGAGCGTGGCATCCATCTGGTCTATGGTGGCGGGGCAGTGGGGCTTATGGGTGTGGTGGCCGCAGCCGCGTTGCAGGCTGGTGGCGAGGTAACCGGGATCATCCCCGAATTCCTTCACGGCCGCGAGGTCATGAACGAGCAGGTGACGGATCTGATCATTACCGAGTCGATGCATGAGCGCAAACGGCTGATGTTCGCGCAGGCCGATGCGTTTCTGGTGCTGCCAGGCGGACTCGGCACCTTTGACGAACTCATGGAAATCATGACGTGGCGCCAGCTCTCGCTGCATGACAAGCCTATCCTGATCGTCAACGTCGCGAATTGGGCTGTGCACGTGATTGCGGCTCTGGAGGCAGCAATCGAGCAGGGCCTGGCAGATGCCTCGGCGCGCAGGCTCTATCAGGTTGTTCCTGACGTGGCTCAAGCTCTCGAAATTCTGGGTAAAACCAGAAAGAGCGAGGAAAACATCGAGACAGGTCGACTTTGATCGTCTGCCCCCCTTGCAGAACCGCCCATCTGGCAGTATAGCCCCATCCATCGGTTCGGAGTGTAGCTCAGCCTGGTAGAGCACTGTGTTCGGGACGCAGGGGCCGGAGGTTCGAATCCTCTCACTCCGACCAAAATTTCCACAATTCTGGTCATTCTGGCGGTCTGGTATTGCTGAACAGGCAGACCATCCGCCCACCGATTATTTCCGATATCATCTCTCTCACATCAGAGACCTCGCGTTTCTTCGTTGGCTATGCTGCACGATTGTCTGCACAAGCCATGAACCTCTCGCCAGACAAGCCCTGACCCGGTATCGGGGTAATCAGGTCCATTATGGTAAAAGGGGGAAGGGGCGTTGCGCAATCGTTTGTGCTTTCTGATGCTCACTCTCATCCTGATCGGCGCGCTTGTCGCCGGAATTTTTATTGGGCGCTATCCGCTTTCACTTCACGCAATCGGGGCCATGATGGCCGGGCATGGTGCCGCCGAAACACGGGCCGTGCTGCTTTACGCCCGCCTGCCAAGGCTGATCGGGGCCATGGTGGTTGGGGCGGCGCTTTCAGTGTCAGGAAGCGCGTTTCAGGCGGTTTTCCGTAATCCGCTCGTTTCGCCCGATCTGTTGGGGGTACTGAGTGGCGCGGCTTTCGGGGCGGCGCTGGCCATCCTGCTGCATGGCAGTAGTGCGGTAGTGGGGTTTTCGGCCTTCGCCGGAGGGTGTTGCGCCGTGGCCTGCGGCTTTGGCATCGCGCGGCTGGTGGGGCGCGAGGGTATCTTACCGCTGCTGCTAGGCGGGTTGATCAGCGCTGCCCTGTTCACCTCTTTTCTCTCGTTACTCAAATATGTGGCTGATCCATTCGATCAGTTGCCAGCCATCATCTACTGGCTGCTCGGGAGCCTCGCCCGAACACAATGGATGCAGCTTGCCTGGGTGACACCCTTATGTGTGCTGGGCATGGCGTTGCTTTGGCTGGGTTCGCGGGCGCTGGACGCGATGGTTCTGAGCGATGACGAAGCCCGGAGCCTTGGCCTGCCGGTTGGGGTCATGAGGATCGTCGTGCTGGCCCTTGCCACGTCGCTTGGTGCTCTGACGGTTTCCATAGTCGGGATTATCGGCTGGGTCGGGCTGATTGTGCCCCATATGGCCAGACTCATTATCGGGCCGGGACATCGCCTCATGTTGCCTTTCGCGGCGCTGATGGGGGCGGCGGGGCTGATGCTGGCCGATACCGCAGCGCGAAGCCTGACAGCGTCCGAGATTCCTCTTGGCATGATGACCGAGCTTTTCGGGGCGTTAGGCTTCATCGTGGTGCTGAGGCATCTGCGTCGCGAAGGGCAGTTATAAGTGACATCCCTTGCGACACAGGCTCTCGGCTTCACCCGGCGTGGACGTCCCATACTCGATGATGTAACGCTGAATTTTGCTGGCGGGCAACTGGTCAGCCTCATGGGGGCAAATGGCGCTGGCAAGACGACGCTGCTGCGGCTGATGCTCGGTCTTATCGTGCCCGACCGGGGACGTGTTCGGGTCAATGATGTGCCCCTGACCGATCTTTCGCGCATGGATCGGGCCCGATTGCTGAGCTACGTGCCGCAAAACAGGGAGCATCTGCCGCCCTATGATGTTATGCAGGTGGTGCAGATGGGCAGGATGCCGCATGGCGGGCTGACAACGCGCCTGTCCAGGGCGGACCGCGACAGCATCGAGTGCGCCATTGCGCAGCTCGGTTTGCAGGATCTGGCGCGACGGCCCTGCACCGCACTATCGGGGGGCGAGTATCAGCGCGTTCTTCTGGCAAGGGCGCTGGCGCAGGAGACGCCGGTCATTGTGCTGGATGAACCATTGGCCGGGCTTGATTACGGCTATCAGCATCGATTGATGGGGCTGCTTTCCACCCTGACGCAGCAGGGCCGTCTGGTCATCATGACGGCGCATCAGCCTGAGATGATCTACCGTCATGCGAGCCATGTCGTGCTGCTTGAGGCCGGGCGCGTGGTGACACAGGGGCCGCCGCATGATGTTCTCGAGGCGGGGCGTCTGAGCGCCTTTTATGACGTTGCCCTTCAACATTACGATCATGGTGCTGAGCGCTTCTTTGCACAAAGGGATGAGGCGGAATGAGAAGTTTCGGTTGGGGTGCTGTGCTGAGCGGGTTTCTGGCGGTGGCCACTCCTCAGGAGGCATCAGCCCTGCCAGCAACGCCGCCTCCCGCGCGCATTGTGGATGGATGGTATGCCCATAACGCCACGCTGATCATGCTGGGCGCAGCAGACAGAATTGTCGGTACGGTCGTCTCGCCGTCGCGCTTTGCCTGGATGTATTGCGTCGCCCCATCCCTGCATCAGGCCCATGTTTTTGGCAGCATGGTGCTCAATGCCGAGGCTGTTCTTGCCCTTCAACCCGATCTGGTTTTTGTCACCCGTGATTCCGGTGTGGCAGGTACCTTGCAATCTGTCGGGCTAAAAGCGGCGCCTGTCGGCTTTACCGATTTCGCGGGGATGCTGGCGACAATCGATCAGACGGCGGTCCTTTTGGGGACGGATGAGGCAAAGGCTCAGGCCGCCCGCTATCGCACGGCTTTTGCTGCGCTCGACAGGCCGCCAGCGGAGAGGAAATCGGTGTTAGCGCCACGTGTGCTGCATATCGCCTCGCTCGATCCCCTGACCGTGGATGGTGATACGAGTATCGTGGATGAGTGGATACGTGATGCCGGTGGCCGCAATGCCGCGATCGGTGTGCATGGCAACAAGCGACCGGTTTCGCTGGAGCAGATCCTGGGCTGGCAGCCCGACATCATCATTCTGGGAGCGGATGCAGGCAGCGAGGCTGAAATCGCGTCATCGCCGCTTTGGGTACAGCTTGCTGCCGTGGCGCAGCACCATGTGTTTCGCAATCCGTCAGGGGTGTTCAATTGGGATCGCTACAGCCCCGAATTGCTGTTGCAACGCCTGTGGGCGCGTCAGCTGATCGAAAAAGGGACGATTGACCGCGCTGCGATGCTCGCACAGATCCGGGATTTCTACCGCCAGTTCTATCACCACCCTCTCAGCAGCGAGGCGGCAGAACGTATCCTCGATGCGCGGCCCCTCAAGCCTGGTGCATGTCCGGGCTAGGCGGCCCTCAGGCGTGGCCGACGAGATTGGAGAGGGAGAGGGGATCGATATTGATGGTGGCAAGGGCCTTGCGCCACTTCACCATCTGATCGCTGCCGAAAATAAGATCATCCATGGCTGGGGCGCTCAGCCATGCATTCTGCTGGATGATTTCATCTTCCAGCTGACCGGGCTCCCATGAGGCATGGCCCAGCGCCAGCAGGGCATGGCGTGGGCCTTCGCCAGCGGCGATCTGATGCAGGATATCGAGGCTGGCAGTCAGGCAGTTTTCGTTGTTGATCACGAGACTGTCTTCACGCCGCCAGTCGGCAGAGTGAAGCACGAAGCCACGGGTCGGTTCCATGGGGCCGCCCATGCACAGATTGATCCGGCGCTTGGGCGGTGAGGGGGTAATGTCGAGCTGCTCGAACAGGGTTTCGAGCGTGGGGTGCGATGCGCGCTTGTTGATGATCAGCCCCATGGCACCATCCCGGCGCGAATGGGCGCAGACATAGACCACGCTGCGCGCAAATTCCGACTCTCCAAGCATGGGGCTCGAAATGAGCAGACGGCCTGCCAAGGTTTCGGATGTGGTCTCGTCGGGCGTTTGAAAATCTGAAGCCATGAGGGAAAATGTCGGCCATTGCAGGGGGTTTTGCAAGGGCGGCGCTTCGTGGCAACGATACAGAGTGTGGCAACCATGGAGCGGCTGCCCCGTCTGCTATAGCGTAGGCCCCTGTGTGTCCTGAACCTGAAATGGAGAAAACGATGGCGATTATTCTGGTAACCGGCGCAACAGCCGGGTTTGGTCAGGCTATTGCAAAGCGTCTGGTCAAGGAAGGCCATCGTGTGATCGGGACCGGCCGACGGGCGGAACGGCTTGAGGCCGTGAAGAAAGAACTGGGCGAGGCATTCCTGCCGCAGGTGCTCGATGTGACCGATGCCGAAAAGGTTCAGGCCCTGCCCGCAAGCCTGCCACCCGCCTGGCGTCAGGTCGATGTGGTGATCAATAATGCCGGTCTGGCCCTCGGTGTAGGCAAGGCGCAGGACTCCGATCTCAAGGATTGGAAAACCATGATTGACACGAATGTGACGGGTGTCGTGGATGTCACTCGCGCGTTTCTTCCACAAATGGTCGAACGCAATCATGGATACATCATCACACTTGGCAGTATCGCGGGGACTTACCCCTATGTCGGGGGCAATGTTTACGGAGCCACCAAGGCGTTTGTCGGCCAGTTCATGCGCAATCTGCGCACTGACCTGCTGGGAACGAAGATCCGTGCGAGCACGATCGAACCGGGACTGTGCGGGGGCAGCGAATTCAGCAATGTGCGGCTGCGCGACAATCAGAAGGCCGCGGATGTCTATAAAGGGACTGACCCGCTGACGCCTGAGGATATCGCGGCAACCGTATCATGGCTGCTCAGCCTTCCGCCCCATGTCAACATCAACGCCATCGAGATGATGCCTGTCTGTCAGGCTGCCGGTGGCCTCGCAGTGGATCGAAGCAGTGACTGAACTGACCCTGGGCCTGGCCCGCAAGCTTCCTGGCAAGTATCTCGTAAGCGACGGGCGTGATTTCGAGCTGAAGTCCGTCCGTCCGCAGGATCATGGCGGTTTGCACAAGGGCCATGTCGAGGCGTGGCTGGACAAGCGGCGTGCTCACCTCGGGGCGTTGCAGGAAAGGCTTGCGGCAGAGCATCGCCATTCCATGCTTCTGGTTCTTCAGGGCATGGATGGTGCGGGCAAGGACAGCCTCATTCTCAATGTCATGACCGGGATGAACCCACAGGGTACCAAGGTCGTGTCTCTCAAGAAGCCGAGCGATATCGAGCTTTCTCATGACTATCTATGGCGCGTTCACATGGCCATACCGAGCCGTGGCCAGGTGGGGGTGTTCAACCGCAGCCATTACGAGGATGTGCTCGTTGCCCGAGTTCATGCAGACACGCTCGATGCGAGAGGCATGAGGGGCGATCCGACAAAGCGGGAGTTCTGGGACCACCGCCTGCAGGATATCCGCGATTTCGAGGCCTATCTGGGCCGGCAGGGCATCCATGTTCTCAAGGTCATGCTGCACATGTCGCCCGAGTGTCAGCAGGAGCGTCTGCTGCGTCGTCTTCATCGGCCGGACAAGCGCTGGAAGTTCGATGAGAGCGATCTGGCGGAACGTCAGTTCTGGCCCGCTTACCAGACAGCCTATGAAGAAGCGATCCGGGCGACGGCGACCGAGCACGCGCCCTGGCTTGTCGTGCCGTCAAACAAGAAATGGTATTCTCGTCTGGTGGTGATGGAAGCCCTGATTGCAAGGCTTGAGAGCCTGAGCCCGGAGCCACCGCCGCCATCGCCTGAGATTCTCGAAAATCTCGGTCGGCTCGAAGCCAAGATCAAGGCGAGCAAGATACCCGGCTGATCTTACCCATCCTGCAAGGTCGCCTCCTTTGGGGGCCGTTGCAGGATGGAAGCGTAAGGGTTGTCAGTGCGCGTCCTTACGTGCGGTTTTGATCTGCTCGCGCATTTCCTCAGCCGAGATGGCACCGGGAATGATCGCACTCGTACCGAAAACGAAGGTCGGCGTGCCATCGAGGCCGATCAGCCTTGCTTCGGCCAGATTCTCGTTGATCTGCGCGGCAACACTTGATGCGTGCATGTCAGTCACCAGCTTGTCAGCATTCAGCCCATTGGCCGTGGCGAGCTGACGGATACGATCCAGGGTAGGGGGCGTCGTGTCCTGCATCAGGGCGCGTTTCATCTTTTCGTAGCCGCCCTGCAGTGCGGCGGCGAAAATGGCCTGCGTGTCCAGAACGCTTTTCTCGCTAAGCACCGGCACCAGCTTTTCGACCAGACGCAGCTTGCTGTCCGACTTCAGGAGGGCATCGACCACGGGCACCATGCTGCGGCAATAGCCGCAGCGCGGGTCGAGAAACTCCACGATGGTGAGATCACCCTGCGGGTTGCCGCGCACCGTGTAGTCGGGCCCCTTTTGCAGACGCTCACGATCGGAGCGGACATGGGTGAGGGCGTCATCTGCTGCCTTCTGCTGGGCGCCCTGACGCAGGGCCACGATGGCATCGCTCAGAATGCTCGGGTCATTCTTCAGGGCATCGCGCAGGATCGTCACGATCTCGGCGCGCTGGGCCGGGCTGAAAGATGATTCCGTTGGGGCAGACGCAGTACTGGGGGCAGCAAGGGCCGGAACGGCGGTCGACACGGTCAGACCAAGGGCGAGAAAGGTGCCGGCAAGCCGGGCACGGGTCGGGCGGGTCATGAGGACGATCCTGCTGGTCGTGAAAGACATGGGCGTGAAGAAAACGCGCTCCTGCATAGGCCAGCAAAAGCGATTTCGCAAAACCGGAGCCGGTCGCGCGGTTGCCCATCGTCCGGATCACGGTTAGATGCGTTAACGAACCCAATTTCCAGACAGTTGCTTCTTCGGCCCCCGAAGATGCCATCCCTGTCCGGAACAGTAGAGAAAAGGCTTGCCGGGTCATGGAGACACCGCACGTGGCGCATCGTCAGTCGAATGCCCCCTGTCGCCCCGCAGGGCGCTTTGCGCTCAAGGCAGGGTTGCGCCCGGCTTGTGCCCTGACGGCAGCCATGCTGCTCGCCGGGTGCAGCGATGTCGCGCATATCGGTCACAGCCTGTTTGGCAAGACCACGCCCATCGTGACGGGCTATATCGGCACGGTAGTCGCCGATGAGCCACGTGCGGCCCTGATCGGGCGCGATGTGCTGGTGCATGGCGGCAACGCAGCCGATGCTGCGGCTGCGGTGGGGATGGCACTGTCGGTCACCCTGCCATCGCGTGCCTCTCTGGGCGGTGGTGGCGCCTGCCTGGCCACACGCGCCAACGAGGCCCCCCAGGCTTTCGTGTTCCTGCCCGGTTCAGCCAGCGCTTCGGGTGCAGCCACGCGTCAGGCGGCGATACCGATGACGCCGCGTGGGTTGTTCACCATGCAGCTTCGCTACGGCACCGTCGAATTTGCTGATATTCTTGGTCCGTCCGTTCGCCTTGCCCGCAGCGGCACCACAGTCAGCCGCGTGCTGGCCAACGATATTGCTGCGGTACAGAACCCCCTCTTCGCCGATGACGCCGCACGTAGCGTTTTCAGCCGTCCCGATGGCGCGCCGCTGCAAAATGGCGATGCGCTGGTGCAGCCCCAGCTGGCAAGTTTTCTGGAACGCATGACCAATGTTGGTGTGGGCGATCTGTATAACGGGGCGCTTGGCGGGATCTTTGTCGAAGGGGCCAACAAGGCAGGGGGCGGCCTTTCGACCACAGCGTTGCGTAACGCCATGCCAGCGCAGATCGCGCCGCTTCAGGTCGAGAAGGATGGCTATGTGGCCTCGTTCCTGCCGCCGCCTGCCGATGGTGGGCTTGGTGCTGCGGCGGCGTTCCACTCCGGCGCTTCCGCACAGAGCGTGGTGGCAACGTGGCGCAGCGAAGACCGTCATGGCCTGAGCAATGACGCCCTCCTCAGCGCTGCACAGACGCTGGTCAATGGGGGCTCCAGCCACGGTGCTTCCCTGCCGTCGCTTCCGGCCTCGACCTCCTTTGTCGTAACAGACAACAAGGGCGGCGCTGTAGCCTGCGCCCTGACTGACAACAATTTGTTCGGCACAGGTCGTATGGCTGAAGGAACGGGCGTGCTGCTGGCTGCGGCACCGGGGCGCTATCCGGCACCGCTTCTGGCTGCTGCCATTGTGCAGCGTCGTGGCACCCTGATTGGTGCCGCCGCCGCCTCCGGCCAGAACGATGCCGCCGATGCGCTGGCTCAGGCTGCACGGGCGATCGTCTCTGGCACGACGGTGCCGCATGAAGGGCAGGGGCGCGTTAATGCCTCAGTCTGCAAGGGCGGCAATTGTCAGGGTGACACCGATCCGCGTGGTGGCGGTCTTTCCGTGGGCAGTGTGAACAACTGATCCTGCGTGATCTCTCGCGTCTGGGGCATCGAGGCCGGATGCGGGAGTATGAATTGTTTGCAGAAACGACACTTATACCCCCTGGAAACAGGGGGTATTTTTTATGCCCGTCCCCTTGTGCAAAAGGGGTTTGATCATGATATGTTCTCAAGAACAAATGTGAACGATCAACACGAATCGCGCTGCCCCGATTGCCGATTTTCATGAGTTCGGCAACACTGGTGTGAGCGGAGGACAGGATATGAGCGTGGACAGGACGAAAGCACTCGAAGGTGCGCTGAGCCAGATCGAACGGGCTTTCGGCAAGGGGTCGATCATGCGCATGGGGCAGCGCCCCAAGGAGCAGGCCGATGTGATTTCCACGGGCTCGCTGGGCCTCGATATCGGCCTCGGTATCGGCGGTCTGCCGCGTGGCCGTATCATCGAGATCTACGGCCCGGAAAGCTCCGGTAAGACGACACTGGCGCTTCATGCCATTGCCGAAGCCCAGAAGAAGGGCGGAACCTGCGCCTTCATCGATGCTGAACATGCGCTCGATCCGGGTTATGCCCGCAAGCTTGGGGTGGATGTCGATAATCTTCTGCTCAGCCAGCCTGACGCTGGTGAACAGGCTTTGGAAATTGCCGATACGCTGGTGCGTTCCGGTGCCGTCGATGTGCTGGTGGTCGACTCCGTGGCAGCACTGGTGCCGCGTGCGGAACTTGAAGGCGATATGGGCGACAGCCATGTCGGTCTTCATGCCCGTCTGATGAGCCAGGCCCTGCGCAAGCTGACCGGCACAGTCTCGCGCTCGAATACGATGGTGATCTTCCTCAACCAGATCCGCATGAAGATCGGCGTGATGTTCGGCAATCCCGAGACCACGACCGGTGGTAACGCGCTCAAATTCTACGCGTCGGTGCGTCTGGATATCCGCCGTATCGGTTCGATCAAGGACCGCGACGAGGTGGTGGGCAACCAGACACGCGTGAAGGTGGTCAAGAACAAGATGGCCCCGCCTTTCCGTCAGGTTGAATTCGACATCATGTATGGCGAGGGCATCAGCAAGGTCGGCGAACTGATCGATCTGGGCGTCAAGGCCAATATCGTTGAGAAATCGGGTGCCTGGTTCTCGTATGACAGCACCCGCGTGGGTCAGGGGCGTGAGAATGCCAAGCAGTTCCTGCGCGATCACCCCGAGATGGCGGCCGATATCGAGCGTCGTATCCGCGAGCAGGCTGGCGTGGTGGCTGACGCCATGATGACCTCGCCGGAAGAGCAGGAAGACGAAGCCGAAGCCTGAGTCCCGTCATCCCTGTCGCAGGCAGGGTAGCGCAAGACTGAATTGAAAAGACCCGCTGCATCACCAGGGATGCAGCGGGTCTTTTTATGGGTCATTCAGCGCAGACAGCCAAATATCGTACCGGGGGGACTCAACGCCCGCACGGTAAGCTCTCGCTGTCGGTTTTTACGCCTGACCCTGAGACTGGCTGAAGCCTCCGGCATCAAATGCCTTGGGGGGCGCCCAATAGGCGGCGGCCAGTTCGTTCTGGCAGGTTTCAATCTGTTCCTGAATCCAGTGCATACATTCGTGCAGCCCACGAATGATGATTTCCTCGGCTGTCTGGTCATCCAGCATGGCGCGTAATTCGCCCAGGCGTTCCTGCACAGCCGAGCTTTGCTTGCGCAGGTTGTAGTGTGTGGCGAGGGCACCCAGGACAGAGTCGGCGTGACGCAGGTTGAGTGCGAGGGAACGCGGAAACCCCTCATTCTTGAGCAGGAAACCAACCACATTGGCAGGCGTGGTCGTCACCGGTTTGAGACGACGAAAGGCGTGATAGGCCGCGGCCGAGCGCAGCACGGACGCCCATTGTGTCATGTCGATTTCCGACCCCACCTCGGCAGCATCAGGCAGGAGCGTATGATAGCGTGTGTCGATCAATCGTGTGATCTGGTCACTGCGCTCCAGATGCCGACCCAGCAGATAGAATAGCCAGGCCTGGTCGCGATAGAGCGTCCCTTCCGTCACGCCAGCATGGGACTGACATTCCTGCTTGATGCGGTTGCACAGGGCCGAAAGCCCGGTGCGTCGTATGTCGCCGGGCGTGAGGTCCAGCATCCAGCGCGTGAACACATTGAGCTGCATCCACATCTCGGTCGAGATAAGGGGGCGTGCAGAGCGGGCATTTTCGCGCACGGCGTGGGCCATGGCCCGGATCGAACTCGGGTTGGAGCAATCCGTGATGTAAAAACACAGATAATCCTCCTCCCTTGCGGCAGGATAGAGGGCGCTAAACCGCTCTTCATCGCTGTTGATGTGAACGATTGAATCCCATACCGGGCGGCCATCGGCACCCCGCACGAAAGCCTCGGTCACTTCGAGCACGCGGGCGAGGTTTTCGATGCGCTCCATATAGCGTGCAAGCCACATCATGTTCTCGGCATAGCGCGAGAGCAGGGTGTTCAGGTCGGGCTGTATGCCTGCGACATAGGGGTTGAAGCGGCTCATGCTGACATCACCCAGGTATCCTTCGAGCCACCACCCTGCGATGAATTCACCACCAGAGACCCCTTTCGCAACGCGACGCGGGACAGCCCGCCAGGCAGAACCCAGGTAGATTGCCCTGTCACCGCGAAGGGACGCAGATCGACGTGACGCCCTTCCACACCGGCGGGGCAGAGTGTCGGCACAACAGAAAGATCGATGACGGGCTGGCTGATGTAATTGGCCGGATTTTCGATCAGCTTCTCGCGAAAGGCCTCAAGCTCGCTTGCGGTCGCATGGGGTCCGATGATGAGACCATAGCCCCCGGAATCGCCGACGGGCTTCACTACGAGATTGGCGAGATTATCGAGCGTGTGGGCAAGGCCTTCGGGCTCGGCGCAGATGTGGGTCTCCACACTGTCGAGGATAGGATCCTCGTCGAGATAGTAGCGAATGATGCGGGGCATATAGGCGTAAATCGCCTTGTCATCGGCCACCCCGGTGCCCAGCGCATTGGCAAGGGTCACGTTGCCACGACAATAGGCCTCGACGAGGCCCGGAACACCTAGCAGGCTCTCGGGATTGAACGCCAGTGGATCAAGGAACGCGTCGTCGATACGGCGGTAGATCGAGTGGACAGGGCGCAGCCCGGCAACGGTGCGCATGAAGACATGATGATCTTCAACCACCAGATCACGCCCCTCGACGAGCGGCACACCCATTTCACGGGCCAGAAACACATGCTCGAAATAGGCTGAATTATACATGCCCGGCGAAAGCAGAACCACTTGCGGGTCTGTCACGCCTTTGGGGGCCACGTCGCACAGGGCGCGATGCAGCCTGACGCCATAATCCTCGACAGAGCGAAGCTTGATGCCCGAAGCCAGATCAGGCAGCAGGCGCAGCATCATGTGGCGGTTTTCGATGACGTAGGAGACCCCGGAAGGGGTGCGTGCATTGTCTTCAAGCACGAGGAAGCGCCCTGAGCGGTCGCGTATGAGGTCAGTGCCGTTGATGTGGACATACACACCGCCCGGCACGTCCACCCCGATCATCGCCTCGCAGTAATTGGCGTTCTTGAGCACGAGATCCGCCGGGACGATGCCGTCATCCAGAATACGGCGCTCGTGATAGATGTCCCACAGGAAGAGATTGATGGCCTTGACGCGCTGCTGCACGCCCTTCTCGACAAATGCCCATTCCTCGGCCGTGAGCAGGCGGGGGATCATGTCGAAAGGCAGGATACGATCGATGGCCTCACGTTCGGTGTAGACCGTGAAGGTGATGCCCAGACGCCAGAGCAGGTTTTCTGCGTCAGTCGTTCGCTCGCGCAGGTCGGAAAGGGTGAGATGGGCCAGACGTTCCTGCACCTTCTGCAGGGCTTCGGGCAGTTCACTGCCCCGGTTCATCAGCTCGCAGTAAAAGGCGGGCGTGTCATAGGTCGAAAAAATACCGGCTTCATGGATGGGCGAGGCGTCGAGCGCCATATTTTCTCACCTTCTTGTTGGGGAGGGTCTAGTGTATCCTGAACCGAAACGTTACGGTTGTTTATTAAACTACCAAAATTCGTGACTTGCCAAGCGCTAAAAGAAAGGCTGTTCCGGGCGGGTTCGCCGGTTTATTGCTGTCAAACAGAATATCAGCCCAATGGTTGCAAGGCGCTGCCTGAACCGGTGGCGGGCGGCAGGGGGCAGGCCTCATAGGGAATGCACGTTGGTCCCTGACGGCGCCTCATCGGGGCAGGCAGGGGACATGCAGGGAAGGCGCAGGCAAGGGAGTGTCATGAAACCAGGCCCAGCGGGGCGCGCAGGATGAGCCAGCCAGTGCTGCTCAATCATCGCACGTCCTATCGTTACGACCGGATGGTGTCACTTGGCCCGCAGACGATCCGTTTGCGGCCGCCATCGCGCACGCGCAATGCGATCATGACCTATGCGCTTTCCATAGGACCGGATCATGCCGGACTGCACTGGCATCACGACAGACATGGCAACATGGTCTCCGAGGTGCGTTTCTCCGATCGCATGTCGCAATTCGTGGTTGATGTGAGCATGATTGTCGATCTCGCCCCCTATGATCCGCTGGACATGGGCGTGAGATCGTCTGACGGCGAAATGGCGCTCGATCAGGCCTATCGCCGCCCCGTGACGGAGGATGCGGTGCTGGACCCGTTTCTGTCTGCCGAAGACGCATCGCCGATCGGGAGCCCTCTCGAACGTTTATCCAGGCTGGCGCGCCGCATCGCAACCAGGCTGCACTACATGCGCCGCATGGAGCCAGGTGTCTGGACGCCTCAGGAAACCCTGAAACGCGAGGCCGGGTCATGTCGTGACAGCGCGTGGCTGCTGATCGCCCTGGCACGTCATATGGGTTACGCAGCGCGTTTCGTCTCGGGCTATCTCATCGAGCCTTCTGCCCTTCAGGCTGATCCGGACCGCCTGACCTGTGACCTGCATGCCTGGGCCGAAATTCTGGTGCCGGAACATGGCTGGGTGGGGTTTGACACGACATCGGGTCTGATCGCCGCGCAGAACCATATTCCGCTGGCCGCTTCGGATACGCCTGATGCCGCTGCACCGATCTCAGGGTTGCTGGATCAGTGTCAGGCGGAATTCGATGTGATGATGCAGGCGCATTTTCTGCATCGGGCGTAGTATCATGGCGGACGAGGCGGGAACCAAAGCCGTCACGCGCAGTTCCGGGTCATAACCTCATCGGGATGATCAGATCGTGAAGCTTTTTTCGTGCGAATGCTGTGCTCAGCCGCTCTTTTTTGAAAATACTAGATGCGAGTCATGCCATCACGAAGTGGGGTATCTGCATAAGCTGGCCGATCTGACAGCGCTCAATCCCGCCGAGGAACCCGGAAAATGGTATCCGATGGAACCGGGTCTTGAGGATCAGGTCCATGTCTATTGCGCCAACCGGCAGTACGACGCCTGCAACTGGCTGCTCGGCCCGCAGGAAGCGGCTGAAGGTCCGTATTGCTATGCCTGCCAGTTCAATCGCACGATCCCCGATCTGTCGGACCCGCATAATCTGGAGCGCTGGCGCAAGATCGAGGTCGCCAAGCATCGCCTTTTCCACGCACTGATCCGGCTCGACCTGCCAATGGTCAACCGGCGACAGGACCCTGAAAACGGGCTGGCTTTTGACTTTCTGGACGATGCGCCCGACGGTTCGGCTCCTGTTATGACCGGTCATGACAACGGCTTGATCACCCTTGCCGTGCGTGAAGCCGATGACGACCAGCGCGAGCGTATGCGCGTGGAGATGGGCGAGTATTACCGGACCCTGCTCGGGCATTTCAGGCACGAGATCGGGCATTATTTCTGGAACGTGCTGATACGCGATGGAGGAAGGCTGAAACGCTGCCGCGCCGTATTCGGCGATGACCGGCAGGATTATCAGGCAGCCCTCGAGGCGCATTACGCCAAACCGCCTTCAGAAGACTGGCGCGAGACGCATGTCAGTGTCTATGCCGCCTCTCACCCTTGGGAGGATTTCGCCGAGACCTGGGCGCATTATCTGCACATTGTCTCGACGCTGGAAACGGCGTGGCTTTATGGCATTGCCATTGCCCCGCAGACACCCGAAGCAGCGCAATACTCAACTCCGGCGCTCAGCGGCAATCCCTACCGTACTCTGGGCTTTGACGAGATCATGAATGCATGGCTCCCCCTGAGCATGGCCGTGAACAGCCTTAACCGCTCCATGGGCCTTCAGGATTTCTATCCTTTCGTCCTGACGGGGGCGATAAGGCAGAAACTGGCTTTCATCCATGATGTCATTCGCGAAACGCAGCAGAGCCGCGACGCGCAGCGACAGGATCAGTCCGAGCGCGCCGCTCTCACGATGTCAGAAGGTCACGCAGCGGAGTGAGGTAATCTGCCAGCGGCACGCGTAAGGGCATGAGGTAGGCGCTCTCGCCGCGTGCACGCACCGCCTCGAGGATCGTCCGTGCGAACGCAATATTGGCGTCCAGCTTCGGTTCGAAATCCGAGGGAAAGACAACGTGATTGACGCGTTCCCAATAGGCACGAGACTTGGGGCCGATCACGGGTGAGAGCCCCCAAAACACCCGATCATTCTCCAGCCACGAGGCACACAGATCGAACAGCCTGCGGTCGAACAGGGGCTGGGTGAAGAACCCCGCCGCACCGGCATCACGCTTCTGCTGGATCGTCTCCAGTTCCTGCCAGGGGGCGCGGCGATACGGATCGAAGGCCGCATAGACCGTGAGGTGAGGGGCCTCACGCCGATATCGTGCGATAATGTCAGCGCTGCTGTTGGGCCAGATGCGGTGCGTCGAATCCGGGGGCGGATCGCCCGCAATGACAAGGATCTCGCGCAGTCCTTCCTGCTCCGCGCAGGGCAGGGGCGCATCGGGGTCGATATCGATGGCGCGGATGTGCGGGATGGCTGCATAGCCTTGACCCTGCGCCAGCGCGGCACCCTCCCATGAGCGCAGGGGCAGGCGCAGAAGGTCGGGCAGGTTGATGGTCGATACGTCCGGCGCGATCTGCCTTACCGTGGCCAGATCTTCTGTCAGGCTTTGCGTGTCGCGCGGGATCAGCTCGATGGCGATACGGCTCATGGAGTCCGTGCGCTCCGACCCATGCCATCCTGCCCATTTTCCAGAATCTGGCGCGCTGCCTGCAGGGTGTTGTGCAGCAGGCAGGCAATGGTCATGGGGCCAACGCCACCGGGCACCGGTGTGATATGGCCAGCGATCGGCGCGGCCTCGTCAAAGGCGACATCACCCACCAGACGCGTCTTGCCGTCCGGCAGGGCGATGCGCGTAATGCCCACGTCGATGACTGTCGCGCCGGGCTTGATCCAGTCGCCACGCACCAGCCCGTTCTTGCCCGTTGCGACCACAAGGATATCCCCCTCGCGGGCCAGTGCCCTCGCATCCTTTGTGTCGATATGACCGACCGATACTGTGCAGCCTTCCTTGAGCAGCAGCTGCGCCATGGGTTTGCCCACCAGATTGGACGCCCCGATGATGACGGCATGAAGCCCGCGCAGCGCGGGCAGCGTCTCCTTGAGCAGGATGAGACACCCCAGAGGCGTGCAGGGCACCAGCCCGTCAATGCCCAGGCTCAGCCTGCCGGCATTGACCTCGCCCAGACCATCCACATCCTTGTGCGGGGCAATGGCATTGGTCACCAGAATGGGGTCGATCTGCTTCGGCAGGGGAAGCTGGACCAGAATACCGTGGATCTGGGGATCGGCATTGAGGCGGGCAATCAGTTCCAGCAACTCGTCCTGCGACGTGGTCTCGGGCAGCATGTGCATGAATGAGCGCATACCGGCGCGATGGGTCTGGATGGCCTTGTTGCGGACATAGACCTCGCTTGCAGGGTCATCGCCGACCAGCACGACAGCCAGACCCGGAATCTTGCCGGTGCGCTCGCGCAGGGTTTCGGCCTCGGCCTTGACGCGATCCGTCAGGCGGCGTGCGATGGTCTTGCCGTCGATGAGCTTTTCTGAAAGCGCCGGATCGTGTTTCATGGCTGCAATTCCTGTAGCAGGGCGATCGGCACGGGCAGCACCCGGACGATGGCCTCAGAGACGAGTGAGGAACGGACGTGACCGAGGCAATACGCAAGAACTTCGCAAGTGACAACATCGCGCCAGTCTGCCCCGAGGTGATGAATGCTCTCATACGCGTCAATGAGGGGGCAGCGCCGTCTTATGGCGAGGATTCCGAGACTGAAAGACTGACGGCGCTCATGCGCGAGGCTTTCGATCATCCGGTCTGGGTCTTTCCCGTGGCCACGGGTACAGCCGCCAATAGCCTTGCGCTTTCCGCGTCCACCGCGCCTTTTGGTGCCGTGATCTGCGACCAGAGCGCCCATATCGCCAATGATGAGGGCGGGGCGCCAGAGTTCTTCATGCATGGGGCAAGGCTGATGCCACTGCCTTCGCCTGACGGACGCATGGATCCCGCCGCCCTCGACCGGGCCTTGGTGACCAATGCCGGGGGCGGGGTCCATACCAGTCCGATCCAGACGCTTTCGCTGACACAGAGCACGGAATGGGGCACGGTCTATTCTCTCGATCACCTTGCAGCCCTGACGTCACGCGCCAGAAAGTCCGATCTTGCCACGCATCTGGACGGCGCCCGTCTGGGCAATGCTATTGCCGCACTCAATTGCACACCTGCCGAAATGACCTGGGAGGCCGGGTTCGACATGGTGAGCTTCGGCGGCACGAAGAATGGCGGCATGGCGTCAGAGGCCGTGCTGATCTTCAGGGAAGATCTGGCGAAAAATTTTGCCCGGCGTATCAAGCGTGGCGGGCATCTCTGGTCGAAGCAGCGTTATCTGAGCGCGCAGCTTGCGGCGCTGGTGGAAAATGATCTTTGGCTGCGCCATGCCCTGCACGCCAACACCATGGCCCAGCGCCTCGCTCATGGTTTGCGCCGCCATCCTGCGGCGTCCCTGCCTTTCGAGGTGCAGAGCAACGAGGTGTTTGTCGTGCTGCCTGAACGCGGCGTGGCCGCGCTGGAGGCTCAGGGTTTTGTGTTCTATCGCTGGACAACGCCGCCGGGTATCGACGGGGTATTGATACGCCTCGTGACCTGCTGGGCGACCGAAGCGCGGGAGGTGGATCACCTTCTCGAAGCGCTTTGATCCGGTTTTATAACCGAGCATAAAAAAGGGGCGCTCGGCCATGCCGGACGCCCCTTTTTCTGTGCGTTTCGTTATGCGGTGTCAGAAACCGATCATCGCATCGCCACCAAAGGTGAACATGCCGGTGTTGCGACCATCGTTGAACGGAGACGTGCCGTTGAGCGAGCGATCAAAGCGGATCTCGGGGCGCAGGGCAAAGACGCGTATGCCGTGTCCGAGGTCAGGACGGTAGGTCACGCCGAGTGTCAGGGCACCGTAAGTGGTGGCAGGGGCCGTCTCGGCGGGCGCGTAGCCGCCTAGAAAGGCGTTCATATAGGCCTGATTGGTCAGGAAGTTGACGACGAACAGACCGCTGTTATCGCGATAGAGTTCACCGCGGTAGTTGAAGGTCAGGCTCGGTGTGATCTTGTAGGCAGCGAAGGTGACGACGCTCCAGGTTTCGGCACGCAGACCGTCATCGTGCAGGAAGTTGAACTCTCCTGTGAGGCTCAGTTTGTCATTGACCGTGTAGAATGCGGCAATGTCGTTCCACCAGCGCTGCGCCGTATTGGCACGGGGGCCAAGTGCCGCAACGGCATTTTCCGGGCCGACACGCGACAGTTCGTTGATGTTCAGTTTTCCATGAGCCAGGCCGATGAGGTTGAACCCGAAATAGCCGGCAGCCGCATTGTTGTTGTCGTTGCGGCCCCACGTCGTCTGATTGCCGGTATCGACCCCGAAATTGAAATCAAACATCGGGGTGACATGCCAGTGGAACATGGCGCCGAGATGCTCGAAGGGTACGGAATACTGAGACGTATAGGCCAGAGAATAAAAAGGACGCAGTGTCGGATCCAGCACTTCGACGCCCATGGGGGCTGGCAGGATGCCGGCCTGCATGTCGATGCCACCCTTCGACAAGATCGGGGCGTGCACATCCACATGGGCCTGCGCCGGGAGGAGTTGGTAGCGGTCGCTTGTCATTTTGTTCGACAGGCCAAGCAGGTGATAGTAGCGCGCATCCGATCCATAGAGCGCTTCAAGCATGAAACCGATCTGATATTCGGATTTCGTCGGATCGATAGCCTTGGATAGGGTGAGGCTGATCTGGTTCAGCTGGGCCTGATTGGCATGGTCACCAAGAAAGTTACCGAAATTGATGCCGTTATCCGGTCGGGCAGGGTTTGCCATGATGCCACCCTCGATCAGACCGGAAAGATTGACCCCCTGCAGCCACGGGTTGGTGGCCGTCTTGAACAGAGGAATATCGGCAAGGGCTGTGCCGGGGAGGGCGGTTAGTGCGCCTGAAATCAGGGCGCCTGCAGAAATGGGTTTACAGAAACGGCTCGTTATATGGCGAATCAGGTCCATAACCCATCCCTATCAGAAGCCCCTGAGGGCAATTCAGTCAGCTAAAAGAATTTATTTTGCTTTGATAATTGTATCAAGAAGGCAACATAATTAATTCGACACTGTGCTTTTCAGATGACAGTTCGATAATGGCTCCTCAAAACGGTTTTTTATTTCATGGAGACCGGATTTGAGGGTGCGGCCCCCCATGGTCAGTAACAGCGTGTCACGGCAGGATTGTTGATCGATCGATCGTCAGATCGTGTCATGAGCTCCGACGCTAGCCGTTACTGTAGGGCTGATTTTTATCAAATTGTTATCGAAACGACGCCAGGGAGTTCATGTGGCTTTTATGCCCGTGCGCCGGTTCGGTTCCGAACGCTGATCCCCTTTCCTGGTGATGAGTTGAGGCCCTCTTTGCAAAACCTGAGAGCGACGCGCATGGTGGACGATGCCTGAACGAGCGGATTGGAGGCATGACATGACCATCAGACATATACTCTGCTTTGGCGATTCACTGACCTGGGGCTGGAAGCCCGTGCCGGAGGGAACGCCCACCACGCGATATGAGCGTGATGAGCGCTGGACCGGTGTCATGGCGAAGGCTCTGGGCGACGGATTTCACGTGATCGAGGAGGGGCTGAGCGCCCGGACCACGACGGCACTCGACGCCAACGATCCGCGTCTGGACGGATCGGCCTATCTGCCCGCAGCATTGGCCAGCCATATGCCGCTCGATCTTGTCATCATCATGCTTGGTACAAATGACGCCAAGAACGCCTACAGGCGAACTGCCCATGACATCGCGCAGGGTATGGCCAAGCTGGTCGGACAGGTGGCTGCCAGCACGGGGGGCGTCGGCACCGGCTACAAGGCGCCCGCACTGCTTGTAGTCGCACCGCCCTTGCCGGGTGACATACCCGGCCCCTGGCTCAGGGCACAGTTCGACGGGGCTGTACCCAAGATCGCGGCGCTCGCCACCCAGTATGAAGCGCTTGCGGGAGCAAGGGGCGCCGCATTTCTCGACGCCGCCCAGCATATCACCACCGATGGCAGCGATGGCGTTCACTTTACGCCTGACAATAACCGGACGCTCGGCGAAGTCCTGGCCGGCAAGGTGAAAGACATCCTGCAAGTCGAATAGGGGTGCCACCGGCAGACATAGGCTCGATCACGCGAGGGTGATATTTAAGCCACATAATGGGTAGGGAAAATTAACTTTCCCCAAACTTTCTTTGCGAATGACTCGCAATATCGCTATCTCTCTGCCGTTTTCTCACGGCAGGACATTTTATGCGCGCTGAATTTACCCGCTCGGGTCTGGCAATGTGTGTTTCCCTCATGGCGCTGATGTCAGGCAGCGCCCATGCACAGACACAGCAATCCTCCAGCAAAAGCGAGACTGGAACAGTCAGGACGCGCAGTGCCTCGTCCGGGGTGGTTCAGAACGCGGCAGTTTCAGGCCCGACGGGCTCTCACGCTACGTCGTCTGCCCATGCGGCCCCGGCTGCCTCTCACCCGAAGGCTGAGGAGCTTGTGGTGCGTGGTCAGAAAGGCGCAACCATCGCCTCATCAGCGACCAAATCGAGCACACCGCTCATCGAGACGGCGCAATCCGTAACGGTGGTCACCCGCAATGAAATGGATATCCGTGGCGTGCTGACGCTTAACCAGGCCGTACGTTATGCCGCAGGCATCACGCCCGATCTGCGTGGTGGTGTCGGTACGCGTTATGACCTGTTCCAGCTGCGTGGTTTCACCATTCCCGAGTTTCTCGACGGGCTGCGCTTGCAGGACAGCCCAACCGGCTATGCGATCGCGCAGATCGACACGTCGCGTCTTGAGCGTCTGGAGATCCTGAAAGGCCCGGCTTCAGCACTTTACGGCCAGTCCAGCCCCGGTGGTCTCGTCGCCCTGTCCAGCAAACTGCCGACCGATCGCGCCTCTTACGGTTCGGTCAACGCCACGGGCGGCATGTTCGATCTGTATCGTGTCGACGCCGATATGGGCGGTTTTGCCACCAAGGATGGGTCCATCCGTTACCGCCTGTACGGCACGGTCAATGGTCAGCACACCCAGCTGTCGCGCACCGGCAGTCGCCGCTTCTCAATCAGCCCTTCGGTCACCTTTGGCGGTAACGGCCCGGACACCTTCACCCTGCTGGGCAACTACCAGTACGATCCCGAGGCCGGCACCTATGGCGGTGTACCGCTGCAAGGCTCGCTCAAGCCCGCGCCTTTTGGCGGCTATCTGCCGCGCAATTTCTATGACGGCGATGCCCGCTTCGAGAAATTCAACCGCAAGCATGGCGGCATCACCTATATCTATAATCACCGGTTTAACAGCGACTGGAATTTCTCGACACGCGGCCGCTATGACGACATCAAGACGCAATATCGCAGCGTCTATAATGCGGGATACTGGGACAGCGACAGCATGCTGCCGCGCTATGGGTTTGGCACCACCGAGCACACGCGCAATCTGGCATTTGACAGCAATGTGCATGGTAAGCTGCGCACGGGGCCGCTCACGCACATGATCATGGCGGGGTTCGACTATCAGCAACAATGGGCCAATGAAACGGCGGGGCAGAGTGCGGCCCCGGATCTGAATGTTTTCGCCCCGAATTACGATATGGGCATCAACCCACTTGAAACCTATGCGCGCTACAAGGTGAACTCACACCAGATCGGCGTTTACGGTCAGGATGAGATTCATTGGGGCGGTCTGGTGCTGACGGGCAGCATCCGCAATGACTGGTTCCGCTCACGCCAGATCGAGTATCTGTCGGACTCGAATACGAAGCAGAGTCCCAGCCAGATCACCTGGCGTGCAGCCGGGCTCTATCACTTCAAGTTCGGCCTCGCGCCCTATATCAGCTACGCAACATCCTTCCAGCCCCAGACAGGTGTCGTTTCCAATGACGGGGGCAAGACGCAAAGCCAAGCAAGCCCCTCGATCGGCAAGCAGCTTGAGGGCGGTCTGAAATACCAGTTGCCCGGAACGCCTATCCTGCTGACCGCGGCAGGCTTTCACATCGAGCAGACCAATGTGCTCGTCTCTGTGCCCGGAACGGTTTACAGCGTACAGAACGGCCTTGTGCATTCCGATGGCTTCGAATTCGAGGCTCATATCGATAACTGGCATAACTGGACCGTCGACGCGGCTGTCAGCGTACAGCGCGTGAAGGATGACTCGACCGGAAAGCCGCTCATCCAGTCCGGGCGCGGCAATGCATCGCTCTTCGGTTTCTACACCATCCCCAAGGGGCGCTTCAAATCGCTCGGCCTCGGGGCCGGCATGCGCTACTCGGCTTCGGCCTATGGCGGCGAAGCCAGCTATGGCAGCGTGAAGGTGCCGCAATATGCGCTGTTCGATGCCTCGCTGCGCTACGATCTGGCGAACGTCTCGAAATCGCTCAAGGGTTGGACAGTCGGTGCCAGCGTGCGCAATCTGTTCGACAAGAACTACGTGACCAATTGTCTGGCCTACGCGTCTTACGGGCAGGAGTTCTGCTATTACGGCGAGCGCCGCAACGCGCAGGGCACAATCGGTTTCGCCTGGTGAAAAGCGCAATATCGGGCCGTCGGACGGCCCGGTTGTTCACATGAAAAACCCCGGAGCGCAGGAGCGCTCCGGGGTTTTCTGATTGTTGGGGTGTCGTCCGTTCAGGGGAGACGCGACAGGCGCTCCGTCAGCACCTGATAGAATCCATCTGAATCCACATCCCGCATATACAGCGCATTGGCAGGGCGTCCCGTCACGCTCCAGTAATCGACAACAGTCTGACCGGATGAGAGCGCACTTTGTGTCTCGACCTCGACATTGACGAGGCGGCCCTGAAACAGATCGGGGCGCAGCAGCCACATGATCGTGCAGGGGTCATGCAACGGCGCGCCGGGCCAGCCATATTTTTCGAGATCGAAGCGCTCTGAAAAGCCGAGCATACCGCCCACACAGCGCCCGGCCTCATTGCCGATGGCGCGGATGCGCCCAAGTCGTGAAGGGGTTGTCAGCACCTGATGGGTAATATCGAGCGGGAGCATGACCACCGGCACACCAGAGCCCAGAACAATGGCTGCGGCTTCCGGGTCGACATAGGCATTGAATTCGGCATTGGGGGTGATGTTCCCCCCTTCAAAACAGGCGCCCAGCATGGACACGACGCGGTTGATGCGCGGTGCGATATCGGGAGCCTTCTGCAACGCTGTCGCCAGATTGGTCATCGGGCCCAGTGTCACGATGGTCAGGCTGCCTTCCGGCTCGCGACGCAGCGTTTCGATCAGGAAATCCACCGCATGGGGTGAGTCAGCCTGTTTTGTCGGTGCAGGCAGGTCTGCCCCATCAAGCCCGCTCTCGCCATGCACATGATCGGCCCGGACGGGAGGGCGCTTCATGGGCAGGTCGCATCCGCTATGCAGCGGAATATCGGCGCGGCCGGCCAGTTCGAGAATGGCGGCGGCATTGCGTGTGGTGTTGGCAATGCCGCTATTGCCGCCCACCGTCAGGATCGCCTCGACCGTAATGTCCTCCGGCGAGGCCAGCGCCAGAAGTATGGCAACGGCGTCGTCCTGTCCGGGGTCGGTATCGATGATGATCCGTGTGGGCGCCATGGGTTTACTCCTTGCCGGCTTCCTCGGCTTCGGGGCCCTTGATCCAGGCTTCCACCGTGCCGGAAACCTTGATGGTCATCGGGTTGCCCTTGCGGTCGAGCGTCTTGCCGACAGCCAGACGCACCCAGCCTTCGCTGATGCAGTATTCCTGCACGTTGGTACGTTCTTCGCCATTGAAGCGGATGCCGATTCCCTTTTCGAGCAGGGCCTCGTCATAGAACGGGCTGCCCGGTGTGGCGCTCAGACGGTCTGGCATGGTGTCGCTCATGGGAATTCCTCCGGTTTGGCGCGTGTTCCAGTTCTTGTCATGGGACATAGCCCGAGTTCCGGTTCGCGCAAAGCGCCGGAACACAAAACGGGCGCGGGGGTGTACACCCTCGCGCCCGTTTGCGGCTGTTTTAGGGCCTGAGGGTTTGTTGCCTCAGGCTGTTTTCAGGCGTTCGGCTCAGCCAAGCGTGGGCATGACGAAATCCGCACCCTGACGGATGCCTGTCGGCCAGCGTGAGGTGACAGCCTTGTACTTGGTGAAGAAGCGCACACCCTCGGCGCCATGCATATGGTGATCGCCAAACAGCGAAGCCTTCCAGCCGCCGAAGGAATGGAACGCCATGGGTACCGGGATGGGTACGTTCACGCCGACCATGCCGGCCTGCACGCGATGGGTGAAGGCACGGGCGCTATCGCCATCACGGGTGAAGATGGCGGTGCCATTGCCGAATTCATGGTCGTTGACCAGCTTCAGCGCGGTCTCGAAATCGGGCACGCGCACGACAGCCAGAACGGGGCCAAAGATTTCCTCGCGATAGAGGCGCATATCCGGTGTCACATGATCAAACAGCGACCCGCCAAGGAAGAAGCCATCCGGGTTCTGCGTCGATTTGAAATCGCGGCCATCGACCAGCAGCCTGGCACCTTCCTCAGCCCCGAGCGTGACGTAGGAAGCTACCTTGTCGCGATGGACTCTGGTGACCAGCGGGCCCATTTCGGTCGCGTCATCCGTGCCATTGCCGATTTTCAGCGCCTTGACCTTGGGGATCAGCTTGTCGACCAGCGCATCGGCCACAGGGCCAACGGCCACGGCCACGGAAATGGCCATGCAGCGTTCGCCTGCCGAGCCATAGGCCGCACCCATCAGGGCATCGACGGTCTTGTCGAGGTCGCAATCGGGCATGATGACGGCATGGTTCTTGGCACCGCCCAGAGCCTGAACGCGCTTGCCGTGGGCTACGCCGGTCTCGTGGATGTAGCGGGCGATGGGGGTGGAGCCCACAAAGCTGATCGCCTGCACATCCGGGTGCTTGAGCAGGGCATCCACGACGGTCTTGTCACCATGCACCACCTGGAACACGCCATCAGGCAGACCGGCCTCTTTCAGCAGATCGGCCAGAACGAGCGACGCGGAAGGGTCGCGCTCAGAAGGTTTGAGAATGAAGCAGTTACCGCAGGCGAGCGCCATCGGTGCCATCCAGAGCGGCACCATGACCGGAAAGTTGAAGGGCGTGATACCTGCCACGACCCCGAGTGGCTGGCGCATCGACCAGGCATCGATGCCGCGTCCCACCTGTTCGGTAAATTCACCCTTGAGCAGTTCAGGGGCGCCGGTGGCGAATTCCACCACTTCCATGCCGCGCGTCACTTCGCCCAGCGCGTCCGACAGGACCTTGCCATGCTCCGAGGTGATGACCGCCGCCAGATCGCGCGCATGCTTCTCGATCAGATCACGAAAGCGGAACAGCACACGGGCACGGGCCAGAGGGGTGGTTTGCGACCATGCGGGGAAGGCGGCTCTGGCGGCAGCAACGGCATCATCGACGTCGCGCGTGTCACCCAGAGCGAGCTGCGCCGTCACCTTGCCTGTGGCAGGGTTGAAAACCTCTCCGCGCTGGGCGCCGTGACCCTCGGTACGGGACCCGTTGATGTAATGCTGAATCAGACTGCTCATGAACGTCTTCCTCTTCCTTGCGGCCTTGTGACGCGCCCCTGATGGACCCGCACCCCTCATCCGCCTTATAGCATCGGCCCAGCCACGCGAATTTCAACTCCCGCGTGAGGCCGCTCTCCTGACCTGTATCGAAATTAATATTCTCTTTTTGTCGTTGGAAAAGAAAAATAATTCTATTTCCTGATGATCAGGGTCACGTTCCGGTGAGTGGCAGCCAGTGGCATGGCGGGGGTATTGCGGCGGTAAAGAGCCTGCTGCCGCCCCGATAGATGGGCTTGCTGCTGTTTCGCCCGTCTCGGGGGTCTGCGGGATGACACTGCGCCTCAATGGTCAGGAAGCGACGTGGGCTCGGATCAGCTTTGCGGCTCTCTTTCGGAACACCTGCTGCCGGACCGTGCCTGGGTCAGTCCTGTAAAATGTCCGTCCGCTCATCGGGCATCGGCCGCCTCTGGTTGCATCGAACCAGCAGGAGCGACCATGAAGTCGCCCTGATTCCCCGTCATGGGAACGTCCCGGGGTGCCGAACCAGCCTGTGAGCACTGCGTTTGCCCTATGCGGTTCCCTGACCCTGCCCCGAATGGTCCCCATCACATGCGGGGCGTTTTTGGCTCGCTGGGCTGTCAGGGCTTGCCCCCGCGCGACACTCCTGAGACTTTCCATCCCTCGTTACCCCTAGATCGAAGAGGTCTGATGCGTTCTGTCCTTGCCATGATGGCTGTTTCCGCCCTGACCCTGACCGCCTGCGCGATGGATGCCGATGAGGATGCCGAATCGCGCTATGCCCCCGTCGCTGCCGGGCAGGCCATCAAGCTCGAACAGAAAAATGCGCCCATTCCCGGCACGGCTTATCGTATGGCCTATCGCAGCACCGATGCGCATAACCCGACGCATCTGGTGGCGGTTTCGGCTGAGGTCATGGTCCCGCGCGGCACACCGCCCGCAGGTGGCTGGCCTGTCGTGGCCTGGGCGCACGGCACAAGCGGGATCGGCCTTACCTGTGCGCCTTCCATCATGGGGATTGGCGGCCCGCAGGCAAGCTTTTACGGAAGCTGGCTGCGCCGGGGCTATGCCGTTGTCGCCACCGATTATCCGGGTCTGGGCGAGCCAGGGGCAGCGCTTTACCTGAATGCCAAATCGGAAGGCATGGCTGTGCTGGACTCGGTTCGTGCAGCGCGTCGCCGCTTCTCTGCGCTGAGCGGCCATGTCGTCTTGCTGGGGCATGATCAGGGTGCGCAGGCTGTGCTTGCAGCCTCGGCGCTGGCAAAATCCTATGCACCGAGCCTGCAGATCAAGGGTACGATCGCGCTCGGCGCACCGTATTTCGATGGCGATTCAGGCCATATCCTGACCCAGGCTCATGGGGCCCGTCGCTTTGCCCCCGGCGTGGTTTATGGCTTGCTGCTTGGGGCGTCGCTTGGGGCTGCGGATCCCTCTTTCGACCCATCCAGCGCCTTCAAGCCCCGTGCCCTGCCGCTGTATCGCAAGGCCAGCGAACTCTGCCGTGGCGATTTCTTCGGGGCTGTCGAACATGCGGGCCTGACGCCTGACAACACTTTCCAGCCAGATGCCGAAAACGCGCTGGCTCCGGCACTGCAATGGGCGCGTTATCCTTCGCTCAAGCTGTCTTCACCCGTCATGCTGGGGATTGCCACCAGTGATACGCAGGTGCCCCCCGCCCAGCAGGAGAAGCTGAAGCAGGCGCTATGCTCCGCCGGCACAGTTGTAAGCGTGCATCACTATCGTGTGGAACATTCACCGCTCCTGAACGCGGCTGAGAGTGAAGCACAGGCTTTTGCCGATCGCAGCCTGCAAGGCGATGCGATTTCATCCGATTGTCAGTGAGACAGGGGCTTCCGAGGCGCCGTCTTGATTTACCCAAAGAGCAGGTATCCGTCGAAGTCCGGGTTTTTTGACAGGCTGTCCGTGTAAAGCTTGCTTTCCACTCCAAAACGAGGGATATGGAAAGTGTACTTTACATGGAGAAACGCATGTTCAGGCCCAGACAGTACGGGATCGAGCTCGGCGCGGCATTGTTGCTGTATCTTTTCCTGCTCCTTACATCAGGTGCGTTGGAGCATCAGCTTCACCCTACAGGGACGCTTCTTTTCGCTCTGAGCATGGCGCCCATGCTTGGAGCCGTGGCCGTTGCCTGGGTTATCATGCGAGCACTACGGCGCATGGATGAACTTCAGCGTCGCGTTCAGTTCGACGCCATAGCGACGGCTTTTCTAGGCACGGCCCTGATCACCATAGGATGGGGCTTCGCTGAAAACGCTGGCGCGCCCCATATTCGCGCCTTCGCCATCTGGCCGCTTATGGCGCTTCTGTGGTTCGCAGGCATGGTCGTTGCATGCCGGAGATACCGGTGAAAAACCGCATGCGCGATCTGCGTTTGGCTCAGGGCCTCAGCCAGAATGCGCTGGCCGAGGCGCTTGGCGTCTCGCGGCAGACCATCAATGCGATTGAGAACGAGCGTTACGACCCGAGCCTGCCTCTGGCGTTCGCCATCGCGAAAATCTTCAGTCTGAGCATCGAAGCGATTTTCACCCCATAGGCAGAAGGGGATGAAAGGGGCGAGCCCTTTCCGGGGGATGGGGCAGCGCCCCATGAATTCTTACTCCACGAAAACACTCGCCGGATAACCCTGAGCGAACAGATGGGCACGCAGGGTTGAGTGATTGACCTGCATGTCGATCATCTGGCGCACTTTTGGCTTGCCCTTATAGGCGATGCCCAGACCGGCGACGGCGAGCATGGGCAGGTCGTTGGTGCCATCGCCTGTCGTCAGGGCTGCCGAAGCCTTTACGCCGCGCTCTTCGAGGAGGCGGGTCAGATGCTCTTCCTTGCTGTTCGGCCCCAGCACGGGGGCAGCGAGCTTGCCTGTAAACACGCCATCCACGATGTCGAATTCATTGCCGTAATGCTCGTCAAAGCCACAGGCCTCTGCCACGCGGCTGGTGAAATAGGTGAAGCCACCCGAGACAAGCGCTGTGCGGGCGTTATGGGCGTGCATGGTCTGTACAAGCGTACGGGCACCCGTATTGAGCTTTGAATTTTGCCAGACTTCTTCGAGGCAGGCGGCGGATTTGCCTTCCAGAAGTGCGACACGTGTCCGCAGGGACTCCTCGAAATCCAGTTTGCCGTTCATGGTGTCGAGGGTGAGCTGGGCGACAGCGTCACCCACGCCCAGCAGGGCTGCGACCTCATCGAGGGTTTCACCGTCGAGGATGGTGCTGTCCATATCAGCCACGAGCACAGCCTTGCGACGGCCGCGTGTCTTGACCAGCAGGGCATCCACCTTATGACGGGCCAGTGTTGCGCGGATGGTCGCGATGGTTGGTGCGCCCGGTGCCGGGGTAGGGCAGGGGATTTCGACGGCTTCGCCCGGCGAAAGCACGATGGGGTTCTTGCCCTTGACCATGTTCCGCGCAATGTCGATGGCATCTTTGGACAGGGTGCCCTGTGCAGGGTCGGCAACGAGAACGAGAACGTAAGGTAAGGTCATCTTGGCCCATCTGGTAGAAACGCTTGGGACAGCAAGACAGAATGGCTGACGCGTCGATTGCCCTGGCCCCGGTGGCCCTTATTGTGGCGGGACCGACCTGTTCCGGCAAGTCGGCGCTGGCGCTTGGGCTGGCGGAGCGCTTTGGAGGCACCGTCATCAATGCCGATTCCATGCAGGTCTATGAGGATCTGCATGTGCTGACCGCCCGCCCCGATGAACAGGACGAAGCGCGTGCGCCGCATCGTCTCTACGGCGTACTGGATGCGGCACGACCGGGCAGTGTGGCGTGGTGGCGCGAGGCCGCACTGGCGGAAATGCAGGCGGCACGGGCGCAGGGCCGGCTGCCAATCCTGTGTGGCGGCACAGGCATGTATCTGCGGGCCTTGCTTGATGGTCTGGTCGAGGTGCCCGAACCCGGCGATGCCGCACGCAACTGGGCGCGTGCCCTTGTGGAGCAAGAGGGGAGCGAGGCCGCTCATGCCCTGCTGATGCAGGATGATCCTGCTACAGCCCAGACGCTGAGGCCAGGCGATGGGCAGCGTGTGGCCCGTGCGCTGGAGGTGTTGCGTGGCACAGGGCACGGGCTTTCGTACTGGCGCAACCAGCCCGGCCTGCCGCCCGCCCCGTTTCGCTTTGTCTCCGTAAGGCTTCATCCACCCCGTGAGGCGCTGCGTGCAGCGATTGCGGAACGGTTCTCACGCATGATGGAACGGGGGGCGATGGAGGAAGTGCAACGCCTTGTGGCACGGGGGCTTTCGCCCGCTCTACCCGCCATGCGGGCGCATGGTGTGCCGGAGCTGAGCGCCGTTGTTGCCGGAACCCTGGGGCTGGAGGAAGCGATATCCCGTGCAGTGATCGCCACGGGGCAGTACACGCGACGTCAGGCCACGTGGTTCAATCACCATGCGCTGGGCGCAGAGCAGGATTGCATGATTTCCTTGCAAAGATATGACGAGAGTACGCAATTTTCGGAAAGAGAATTCGAAAAAATAGCAACTTTCATACAATCGACCATTGACGAATCCTCAATCCCGTCATAAACCCGCCCGCTCAATGAAAGGGGTGCGCTCACATGAACGCGTCAACACAGCAGACCGGAAAAACTTCGACAGCGCCGCTCAATGGTGCCGAGGTGCTCCTGCGCGTGCTTGTGGAGCAGGGCGTCGAGGTCATTTTCGGCTATCCCGGCGGCGCGGTGCTGCCCATCTATGATGCACTGTTCAAGCAGGATCATATCCGCCACGTTCTGGTGCGCCATGAGCAGGCCGCCGTTCATGCGGCTGAAGCCTATGCGCGCTCGACCGGCAAGGTCGGCGTTGTGCTGGTCACCAGCGGCCCTGGTGCCACCAATGCCGTGACGGGTCTGGTCGATGCGCTGATGGATTCCATCCCGCTGATCTGCCTGAGCGGCCAGGTGCCCACAGCGCTGATCGGCAATGACGCGTTTCAGGAAGCCGATACGACCGGCATCACGCGTCCGGCCACCAAGCACAATTATCTGGTACGTCGTGGTCAGGATCTGGCACCGATCGTGCGCGAGGCGTTCGAGGTGGCGGCCGGTGGCCGCCCCGGCCCTGTGCTGATTGACCTGCCCAAGGATATCTCGGTCGGCAATGCGCCTCTGCCGGCCCCGGGCGAGGGCCGTCTGCATCGCCCCTATCGTCCGAATCTCGATGCTGACGGCGAGGCAATCCGCCAGACCATCGCTGCCATGAAGCGCGCCAAGCGTCCGCTTCTTTATACGGGTGGCGGCGTGATCAATGCGGGCCCCAAGGCGTCGGAAGGTCTGCGCGAGCTTGCCCGTCGCACCAACTTCCCGGTCACGTCCACATTGATGGGTCTGGGCGCCTTCCCGACGACAGACCGTCAGTTTCTGGGCATGCTGGGTATGCACGGCAGCTACGAGGCCAATCTGGCTACACATGGCTGCGACCTGCTGATCGCGCTCGGCTCGCGCTTCGATGACCGTGTGACGGGGCGCGTCGATGCGTTCTCGCCCAATTCGTTCAAAGTTCACGCCGATATCGATCCCTCGCAGATCAACAAGATCATTCGCGTGGATGTGCCGCTGGTTGGCGATGTCGGACGCACCATCGAGGCGCTGCTGGCGGCCTGGGATGGCGAAGGGCAGGATCTGAGCCCCTGGTGGGCGCAGATCGAGGGCTGGCGCGCGCTGGACTCCTTCGGTTTCGTTCAGGATCAGGCTCCGAGCGCCATCATCCGCCCGCAATATGCCATTCGCCGCCTTTATGAAGCCACGCAGGCGCTTGGGCGCGATACATTCGTGAGCACGGAAGTCGGCCAGCATCAGATGTGGGCGGCGCAGCATTTCCAGTTCGACAAGCCTAATCGCTGGCTGACCTCTGGCGGCCTTGGCACGATGGGTTATGGCCTGCCTGCCGCTGTGGGTGCGCAGGTGGCGCATCCCGATGCGCTGGTGATCGATATTGCCGGTGAGGCCTCGACGCTCATGAATATTCAGGAGCTCGGCACCATGGCGCAGTATCGCCTGCCGGTGAAGCTGTTCATCCTGAACAACCGCTATATGGGCATGGTGCGCCAGTGGCAGGAATTGCTGCATGGCTCGCGCTATTCGCAATCCTACAGCGAGGCGCTGCCCGACTTCATTCGTCTGGCCGAAGCCTTCCACGGCAAGGGGCTGCGCGCCACCTGCGTGGGCGAGCTGGATGGCGTGATTGACGAGATGCTGCGCCATGACGGCCCGGTGGTGGCAGATATCTGTGTGGCGCAGGACGAAAACTGCTTCCCGATGATCCCGTCGGGCGCCCCGCATAACGAGATGCTGCTTGGCCCCGATCAGGAAGCCAATGCGGCCCGGATTACTCAAGAAGGCATGATGCTGGTCTGATGGCACAGGATATCCAGAGAGCCGTCATTGCGGTTCTGATCGAAAACGAGAGCGGCGCCCTGGCCCGCGTCGTCGGTCTGTTCTCCGGGCGAGGCTACAATATCGAAAGCCTGACCGTTTCTGCCATCGATGCCACGCGCAACCTCTCGCGTATCACCATTGTGACCTCGGGCACCGAAATGGTGATTGCCCAGATCAAGGCGCAGCTTGCGCGCCTGATCCCGGTGCATGGTGTGCGTGACCTGACCGAGAGCGGGCCGCATGTGGCCCGTGAGCTGGCGCTGATCAAGGTTGTCAGCAAGGGCGAGATGCGTACCGAGGGCATGCGTATTGCCCAGGCATTTCGCGCTCATGCTGTCGATACGACGGCAGGGTCTTTTGTTTTTGAACTGACGGGAAGCGCCGAGAAGATCGATGCTTTCGTCGAATTGATGCAACCGCTTGGTCTTGCGGAAGTGTCCCGGACCGGAATCGCCGCTATAGGCCGTGGTACCGAAGTCTTTCAATCCATCGAGGAGTCTTTCTGATGCGCGTCTATTATGATCGTGACTGTGATCTGGGCCTGATCAAAGGCAAGAAGGTTGCCATCATCGGTTACGGCAGCCAGGGCCATGCCCATGCCAACAACCTGAAGGACAGCGGCGTGACCGATATGGTCATCGGCCTGCGTCCCGAATCATCGGCTGTTGCCAAGGCCGAAGGCGCTGGCTTCAAGGTCATGACCCCTGCCGACGCTGCGGCCTGGGCCGATGTCGTGATGGTTCTGACGCCTGACGAAGGCCAGGGCGCACTCTACAAGGAGTCGCTCGAAAAGAACCTGAAGCACGGCGCAGCGCTCGTTTTTGCGCATGGTCTGTCGATCCATTTCCGCATCATCGAAGCCCGTCCCGATCTGGACGTGTTCCTCGTGGCACCGAAGGGCCCCGGCCACACGGTTCGCTCCGAGTACCAGAAGGGTGGCGGCGTGCCGTCGCTCGTGGCTGTTGCCCAGAACGCAACGGGTCAGGCGCTTGAAATCGCCCTGTCCTACGCTTCGGCCAATGGTGGCGGTCGCGCCGGAATCATCGAGACCAGCTTCAAGGAGGAGGTCGAAACCGATCTGTTCGGTGAGCAGGCCGTGCTTTGCGGTGGTCTGGTCGAGCTGATCCGCGCCGGTTTCGAAACGCTGGTCGAGGGCGGCTACGCTCCCGAAATGGCCTATTTCGAGTGCCTGCATGAAATGAAGCTGATCGTGGATCTGATCTACGAAGGCGGCATTGCCAACATGAACTACTCGATCTCGAACACGGCCGAGTACGGTGAATATGTCACCGGCCCGCGCATCGTGACGGCTGAAACCAAAGCCGAGATGAAGCGCGTTCTGACCGACATCCAGGACGGCACCTTCGTGCGCAACTTCATTCTGGAAAACCAGTCCGGCGGCGTCGGCTTCAAGGCCATCCGCGCTCGCAACGATGTTCACCAGATCGAAAAGACCGGCGAAAAGCTGCGTGGCATGATGCCCTGGATTGCCAAGGGCAAGCTGGTCGACAAGGCCAAGAACTGATCTTCTGTCCCTTTCGGGATCGGAAATGGAAAAGCGGGGGCTTCGGTCCCCGCTTTTTTTATGCTTGGCGATGACGGGGTTTCTTCTAGAAGATCTGGTAGGCTGCCAGTGAAAATACCAGTGCGAGGATAAACCAGTGCCAAGAACACCCACCGAAATCTTTCTGATTGCGATGCTGGTGATCTATGCGCTGCCCTATCTCGTCTGGCGCCTGCTGCGTACCGATTTCTGGGCCCCTCTCGTGGTGGTGCAGATTATCGGCGGTATTCTGCTTGGCCCCGGCGTGCTGGGGGCGTTCTGCCCCGATTACTACAAGACCGTTTTTACGCCCGGCACGATCACGGCCCTGAACGGCATTGCCTGGTGGGCGGTCATGATGTTCGTCTGGGTTGCGGGTATCGAGCTGGATATCCGCGAAGCATGGCGTCGTCGCGGCGAAACCGGGCTGACGGCAGGGCTTGCGCTGGCTGTCCCTCTAGTAACGGGCAGTCTGGCAGCGCTGTTGATGCTTCATTATCCGGGGTGGAGGGGGGCAGCAGGGGCGAGCTGGCAGGTCGTTCTTGGTATCGGTATTGCCTGTGCCGTGACGGCTTTGCCGATCCTTGTTCTGTTTCTCGAAAAACTCTCCATCCTGCGGACGCCGTTCGGGCAGCGTATCCTGCGTTATGCCAGTCTGGACGATGTGGCCATCTGGGGCGTTCTGGCAGTCATTCTGCTCGACTGGGAGCGTATGGGGCGCCAGCTGGGCTTTCTGGTCCTTTTCGGTCTGGCCACCCTGGCGTTTCGCACGCTCATGGCCCGCGTTGCAGAGCAGGACCGCTGGTATCTTGGCCTCGTCTGGCTTGCAGGATGCGGTTTTGCGGCTGATTGGGCCGGGCTCCATTTCATGGTGGGTGCCTTCCTTTCGGGCGCGGTGTTTGATGCTGCCTGGTTCAGGCAGGAAGACATGGACCGTTTCCGGCATTTTGTGCTTTTGACAATCATGCCGGTTTTCTTCCTGTCGACCGGTTTGCGCACCGAATGGACCATAGGTGGTGGGGCTGTCTTTGCCGCTGCCGCCTTGCTGTTATGCGCCTCGGTGGGTGGCAAGCTGATCGGTGTGCAGATTGCGGGCAGAGTGCTCGGCTGGCCCAAAGGCGAGGCGACCACGCTTGGCTGGCTGCTTCAGACAAAAGCCCTGATCATGATTATTTTTGCCAATGTGCTTCTGGACCGGCATATCATCACAAACAGTACCTTCACGGCACTGCTCCTCATGGCGCTTGGCAGCACAATGCTGACCATCCCGATGGTTTCGTCTCGACTGAAACGGTTGCAACTGAGCTGATTGTCTCCAGTCGGTCAGTTTATCTCCAAGAACATACTCGGCGGCATTACTGCAGATTTGTATGCCGTCCCTGCATGGCGTCGAAGGCGATGAAGTGTTCTGCGACGATTGCGGCGATGAGGGCGTCGAAAGCGAGTAGGGCGCCTTGTTCGAATAGACTGCCTGCAAATTGTGCTGAGCCCTGAGCCGGGATGATCAGGGTGTGATCGGCCATGCACGCCAGCGGGCTTTCGGTCTCACGTGTGATCACCAGGATGGAAGCGCCAAGCTGTTGGGCGATGCGTGCAAAATGCAGCGATACTGGTGTCGTGCCAGAGCCGGAAAAGACGACAAGGCTATCGTCGCCACGTATGGCTGGCGCTTTAACCTCACCCACAGCATGAGCCTGCAAGCCGAGATGCATGCAGCGCATCGCTGCCATTTGAGCGATGAGCCCGGAGCGGCCCTGCCCAGTGAAGAAAAGTCGTCCCGTTCGGCGCATCAGGGCCGCGCTGAAATTTTTCAGTTCCTGCCCTGACAGTGTTTCCAGCAGCTTGGCCGTTTCGTCACGCACAAAGGCTACGGCGCGTTCGGTGGAAGGGGGTGCCATATCATGATCCCTACAGCGAAATGTGATGAAAGGGGCGAGCCCCTTTCCGGGGAGCGGGGCAGAGCCCCGCCCGTCTCACAAATAAACGACAGGCTTGAGCGATGTTGGGTCGAAGGTCGCTTCGAGCGCGTCCTGTACATGGTCGAGATCGAATCTCGCCGTGACGAGGGCATTCAGACTTCCCTCGCCGAGCGGACCCTCTTCATTACATTCTCCGTGTTGCGCGCGATCCCCCATGTGATTGCGGTTGCGGGCGGCCCGGATAAGCATCACGCCATTTTGGCGGCCTTGCGCAGCGGTATCGTCACGTCACTGGTGACAGATCGCGACACCGCAGCGTTTTTGCTCGGTTAAGAGTTTAAAACCGTGCGATCAGCGCGACCCCTGCGATCATCAGCGCCGCGCCGGTGATGCGATAGGGGTTGAGGCTGTGCACTTCCATGCGCAGAAGTCCGAAATGATCGATCAGCAGGCTGGTCACGAGATTGGCGGTGATGGTCAGTCCATTGACCGGCCCGGCACCCAGTTTCTGGATAAGAAGAAGCCCCGCGAACACGGCCACGGCCCCCGTGATGCCGCCAAGCGGCGCCCACCAGGGCATACCGGTCAGATCACCCGCGCTGGGCAGCGGGCGCGGCATGCAGGCAAACAGACCGATGGCCAGAAACAGCACGAGCAGAAACGAAACCGAGGTCGCGAGCCACGGATTGACGAGGGATTTCGCCAATGCCCCGTTCATGGTGGCACCCAGCGCCTGAAGCGCCCCGGCAATGAGGATTAAGGGGAGAGCCCAGGCAGCGTTCATGACAACCTCTCAACTGAGAAGGCGACGCCATCGGGCAAAAGCTCATGCCGTCTGCGTGGCCGGTGGTTCATAGCGCCTGCCAAACCAGGCGCTACGTCCAGGGCTCAACGCGGCATCACAGGATTTGCTTCCTGCTCATTTCCTGAAATCAAGCGGACCTTCGTGCGTTTCAACGGTAGTCACTTCCCGTCACTTTCATGCAGCCCGAAGCGGAAGACCGTACGGCTCTGAAAAACCTGCCCCGGGTTCAGCCGTGTTGAGGGGAAATTCGGCTGATTGGGACTATCGGGAAAATGCTGGGTTTCAAAGGTGACAGCGTCACTCTGGCGAAAGATATGGCCGTTTCCTGAGTCCGAGCCGTCAAGAAAATTGGAGGTATAGACCTGCACCCCCGGTTCGGTGCTCAGGCACTCCATGCTGCGACCGCTTTTCGGGTCCCAGAGCGTGGCGACGTGTCTGAGGCCGTCTGGTGATGAAGAGTCATCAACCACCCAGTTATGGTCATAGCCATGCGCCATGAGCAGCTGTGCATTGGCGAGGCGTATGTCGCGCCCGATTGGCTTTGCTGTGGTGAAATCGAAAGGTGTTCCGACGACGGAAGCAATTTCGCCCGTCGGGATGAGGGTCGAATCTGTCGGGGTATAATGATGCGCCTCGATCTGCAGCATCTGGCCGAAAATACCGTCCTGCGATCCCGCCCCGGCGAGGTTAAAGTAGGAGTGATTGGTTAGATTGAGCACGGTAGGCCTGGATGTGGTCGCTTTGTATTCGATACCCAGTGCGCCCTGATCGTCGAGCGTATAGGTGACCGTCGCATTCAACGCACCGGGATAACCCTGATCACCGTCCGGGCTGATCAGGGAGAGGGCAACGCCTACCTTATTGCCAGAGCGGGCGATCTCATGGGCTTTCCAGATACGCCGGTCGAACCCGTCCTTGCCGCCATGCAGTGAGTTCGGGCCATTATTGACCGGCACTGCGTAATCATGGCCATCGAGTGAGAAGTGTCCTTTCGCGATGCGATTGGCATACCGTCCGATTGTCGCGCCGAAGAACACCCCATTGGCCCGGCTTTTGGCCTCATACTCGGCGAGAGACGCATAGCCGAGCACCACGTTGTCGCGTTTGCCCTGACGATCAGGGGCCATGATGCGTAAGATAACTCCACCATAAGTCATGATGGTCACTTCCACGCCGTTAGGGGCGCTCAAGGTATAGGCTTCGACCTTTTGCCCGGCCTGCGTCGTGCCAAATGGTGATGCGCTCATGGTTGCGGCGTGGGCAGGAGCCAGCGAGAGGGCAGCGGCAAGACTGCCTGAGGCAACAGCCATGATCGGCCGCGCCGATCGCCGGGTGCGCGATGTTCCGGGCACCTCATCGCGGTTCGAGGTATCGCTCTTGTCGGTCGGCGTCTTGTTTGTCACTGGACTGCACATGGTGAAACCTCGCTGACGCCACTGCATGGTCCGGCTGCCCGTTGGCTTGTATCGGGGCTGGGGGAGATCTCCGGATACCGAGTGTGACGTCACATGAAACGTTACAGTCACAACATATTCATGTTATGTGGGCGCGTCCAATACACGTTCCGCTATCGCTTCATATATGTTTCTATCCTGATATCGCCTTGTTCTGTCCCCATGGGCGCGTGATCCCTCGAGCCGGAAAGCCTCACCAGGGAACATTACAGCCTCTGAAATCGCGATAGATGAGCCCGCTAGCGGCTTGATGGGCAATCAGGACATCCGCCACACCGGGAATGCTCTCCCCAATCGAGAAACGTGCATCCGGTCCACCCAGTAACGTACGCACCCAGCCCGGAGCAATGAGCGCGAGCGGGCGTGACCGGCCGATCCGCGCGTCGTAGCAGCGCATGAACTGGTTCAGTGCCGCCTTGCTGCCCCGATAGAGCTCACGTTGCCCGGCGTTGTTATTGCTGACGCTGCCCTGTCCTGAAGACATCACTCCGATCAGTCCCTGCGGGGTCACGAGAGACTCCAGTGTCTCGATCACGCGCATGGGGGCGAGGGCATTGGTCATCATGAGTTGCATGAAATCCGAGCTGCTTACCTGACCGATGGGCTGATCGGGCTGGGCATTTGTCGTCCCTGCATTGACGAATAGCATGTCGAAGGGGGGTATCTTAAGAGGTGTTGCCAGATGATCCGGGCTTTCGGACAGAGCAGAGGTCAACGGGTCACTCAGACGAGACCGAAGGGCTTCGATCATGGGCGCCTCGGTCATGTCGAGCTTTTCGATATGCAGCCAAGGCGCGAAGCGTTCGACCAACTGACGAAGGTTAACGCCCGGATTTCCACGTATCGTCGCGGTAACTTCCCAGCCTCGCATCAGGAATTCTTCTGCAAGGGCCAGACCTAGACCGCGCGAGGCGCCGATCAGAAGCAGATGAGGGGGGCGGACGGGAGAGTTGAGGTCGCTCATGCCGGAGATTCCTTGCACGGTTTCGAGACCGGCCAGAAATGGGGTGACCCTAGCAATTGCGCCAGACGCATCGCATGCAACTTAACAGTGCACCAAACGCCTCTTCAGCAAGGTTAGATATGTTGGACCGCCGCGGACCCGACATCCGGAAAGACCACCAGGTGATGAAAATAGATCTCAATCTTCTGATTGCGCTTGATGCCCTCCTGTCAGAGCGCAGCGTCGTGAAGGCGGCAGGGTGCCTGGGCCTCAGTCCTTCAGCAATGAGTCGCACGCTCATGCGGCTGCGCGAGAGCACAGGCGACCCTCTTCTGGTGCGCGGTGGCCGGGGGCTTGTGCCAACGCCGCACGCACTTGCACTGGGTGAGTCCGTGCGGGAGGTGGCGATGCAGGCACAGGCCCTTCTTTCGCCTGTGCAGACGAGTTTTGCCCCTCGGATGCTGAAGCGGCAGTTCACGCTGCGGACAAATGAAGGCTTCATCGAGGCCTGCGCAACGCGGCTGGTGCAGGTGTTCCTCTCAGAGGCACCGGGGGTAAGTCTCGTCTTTCTGCCAAGGCGCAGCAAGGAAGCGACATCCATGCGGGAAGGGACGGTGGATCTGGAGGTTGGCGTCATCGGTCCCGGTGATTTCGGACCCGAGATGCGCATGATGACCTTGTTCCATGACCGGTTTTATGGGGTGGCAGCGCGTACCCACTCTATTTTCGATGGCCCTGTGACGGCGGGGCGCTATGCACAATGCCATCATGTTGTCGCCTCGCGCCACGGAGGCACAGCGGGGCCCGTTGATCGGGCATTGGCACAGCAGGGCCTGACCCGCACGGTGAAAGTGGTGGTGCCCGCCTTCGATGATGCCCTGCGTCTGGCCTCTGCCACCAATCTGGTGGCGCTTGTCCCAGGATCATCCATCCGGGCTGATCAGAGCTTGCGTGTTTTCGACCTGCCATTTGAGACGCCAGCCATTACCATCTCTGCACTCTGGCACCCGAGACTTTCCGCCGATCCGGCGCATCGCTGGTTCAGGGAAAGACTGATCGCTTTATGCCGGGAACAACTACCCCTTATCCCTCAGGGCATGATGCCTGAGGGGGTATGAGTTTCAGGCCCGACCGGGAGGGCGGAAAGACCGGATGTGAGGGCATCTTTCGCCGCAATGACGATTGCAGGATGGATGTCATGAGCCCGATAGGCTGGGCAATCTGTGACATTCGGTGATTTGGGGTTCATCCGGGGTTGGGCTATAAACCACCGCCTCAAAGGGGGAAAAGCGGCGTGTTGGCAGAAGACATTACAGACAGCCTGTTGGCGGCACTGGACCGGCCTGACCTGCAAACCCTGTCCGATCAGGTCGTCTTCAATCTGTCGCCCCGCCTGACACGGCCCTTCATTGTTTCGGATCGGTCAATCACCCTCGGTGCCATTGCCTTCGGGCATCCGGATATCGCGCCGGTCTTGCTGCGCTATGCGCTTGAACTGGATTTTCTGTGCCGGGGACTGCCTGTTGACGATCAGGCTGTCGCCATCGTGGTCGCTGCGCGCGTGGCCGCCCTTTTTCACCGTCTCGATTGTGTCACGCCCCATCTGCCGCCCGAAATGACATGGCTGAGCGACTTTGCTGCCAGCCAGCCGCCGCCGCCCGAGCGCCTTGCAGCGCTCTGGCCCGCCCTGACGCAGTTTCTGCCTGATGTCGCGCCTGAAATCCTGCGCGATGGCTGCGACAGTCATGGTCTTGTTGCCCGCCTTGCTCCCCTCTGGTCGTGTCTGGCCCCGGCGGAATATCTGATGGCCGATGGCGGCGACGAACGTCTCGTCATCAACCCTGAAACCGGGTTGAACCGGTACGGATGTTCCCATCGGCCCCGACCCTGGGCGGTGACATTCTCCTCCTCCACCGCGTCATCCCTGTCCGAGCGGGGATATCTGGGGGCCGAGCGGGCAAGGCGCACTTTTGTGCTGGATGCGCTGATCGGTAGGGATGGTGCGGCATCCCGCGAGGCGGCGTGCCTGCAGGTGCGTCAGAAGATCGCCGCGCTTTACGGGCTGGGATCACGCGACAATGTCATCCTTGCCGCATCGGGCACGGATTGCGAACTGGCCGTGCTGGCCATGGGGCTGATGCGTGCGCAGGGGCGTGCCATCGTCAATATCCTGATCGCCCCCGATGAAACGGGTAGTGGTGTTCCGCTGGCGGCGCAGGGACGGCATTTTGCTGCCGGAACCGCCTTGGGCAGTTCGGCCGACAAGGCCCGTCATCTTGAAGGCTTTCCTGCCGGGACGACCATACGCGGCATTGCCATACGTCTGGCTGATGGCACACCGCGAACCTGCGCCGATCTCAACAAGGAGGTTGAGGCCGGGGTGAGGGAGGAGCTTGAAGCCGGGCATCATGTCATCCTGCATCAGCTCGATATGTCGAAGACCGGGCTGGTCGGGCCTTGTACCGACATGCTGTGTCGCCTCGCGGCCAGCTACCCCGAGCGGATCACGCTCGTTGTCGATGCCTGTCAGGCCCGGCTGGCACCGCATCGGATCACCTCTCTCGTGCGCGCCGGTATGCTTGTCATGACCACGGGCTCCAAATTCCTCACCGGGCCACCTTTCTGCGGCGCGATTCTATTGCCGGATTCCTTTACGGCAGCCCTCCCGCATTTCAGCCTGCCGCAGGGCCTTGCCGCCTATTTTCATCAATGTGACTGGCCCCATACGGCGTCGCCCACGCCGCTTGGCTGCGATGGCAATCTTGGCCTCGCCCTGCGCTGGCAGGCTGCCCTGGCCGAGAGCGAGGCTTTTGCCGCTGTACCGGCTGAGCAGATTGTCGATACGCTGCGTCGCTTCGAGCGCCATGCCCATGAGGTAATCGCGGCCCATCCTGCGCTGACCCTGCTCACCATGCCGTCTCTGGACCGGCGCGACGTGCAAGGCGAGGTCCTGTGGGATACGATCCCGACCGTATTCTCCTTTCTGGTGCACGACCCTGACCATCCGGAGAAACCGCTCGATCTCGAAAGGTCGCGCGCTCTGCATCGCTGGCTGAACGCGGATCTTTCTCCCTGGGTGCCGGGTGAGGACCTTGCGCCTCTCCTGTGTCATCTGGGTCAGCCCGTGCCTGTGCCCCATCCGGCCCTTGGTGGCGAGAATGCCGGGGCGCTGCGCCTTTGCGCCGGGGCGCGTCTGGTTTCGGGCGAGCCGTCCCATGCCGGTCTGCCCAATGCTGTTCGGCTGGAGCGTGAATTTGCCGATGTGCGTCGAGCTCTGGCAAAGATCACGGTCATCCTCGATCACTGGACCCGCCTCGCGCCGGTCGACCCGCAGCCGCGCTATGCCCCTTATGCCCACCAGCCGAGAAAGCCCCGTGCCTCATGACCCAGACTGACAAGGCCCCTGCTACCGCCCCCAAGGCCCATGGTAATTTTCTCGATTCCATGCAGCTGCCATCGGGCGTCACCCGCTTTTGGCTGATCCGTCATGCCATTGTTGAGGCCTCGGCCCGGATGCGTGTCTATGGCTCGATGGATGTCGAGCTCTGCACCGAGCATCTGGCATTGCAGGTGCCCTATTATACGGCGCTTGGGCGTCGTCTTCCTGCAGAGGCCAACTGGGTCGTCTCACCCCTCAAACGGGCGCAGGACACGGCACGCGCTATTTTCGAGGCCGGGTATGGCCCCCGCACCATGACCATCGAGCCGCGCTTTACCGAGCAATCTATGGGGGAGTGGCATAATCTGCCCCATCAGGAACTCCCGTTGAAGCTGCGTCAGACCGCCCATAATTTCTGGTCACTCTCAGCCTCCGAGCAGCCGCCGGGCGGCGAAAGCATGCTTGATGTCTGCGCCCGTGTTGGCCATTCGCTCGACGAAATTGCTGATCGTCATGCTGGTCAGGATACGGTTGTGGTGAGTCATGGCGGGGCGATCCGTGCTGCCCTGTCCCACGCGCTCAATGTCCACCCCGATACGGGGCTGCGCTTTTCCATACAGAACCTTTCGGTATCCATTATCGAGCGGATCAATGGTGTCTGGCGTGTGGTGACCGTAAACGAACTGCCCGCTGCTCCCGCGATCTGAGGGAACCGTCTGATGGCGTATGGCATCGCATCAACGTGCGGGAGACGACTGCCCGCCTGATGCCTGCATTGTCTCCTGCCTGACGTGAAGACGGCCTCATGGCTCCCGTTCAGGGAATCATCATGATCTCAGCTTCCTCACGTACCCGCGGTGCGACGGCGGGATAGGTACCGGCCTTTGCCGACTACTCCACGATTGCGCACCACATATTCTCTATTTTGCCACCGAGTTTCCCAATTTCATCGAAGACCTTGAGAACGTGGTCGGTTTCGAGGTGGTGCTGGAGGCTGACTTCATCCTCCCACTCTTCGTTGATGGCAAATCGCCCCCTGTTTTCACGATCCTCGTAAACGACGAATCTCAGGCATCCCGCGTCCTGACGCGCCAGAACAGCGATGTCGCGCAGGAGGGTGCAGCAGGCAGAATGGTGGTCGTCAGCGACAGTGACAATAGCGCTTACACATGACTTGGCTGACAAGAATATTCTCCGCTTGGGGCTGGGTCCGGAATCTGACCTTTTACGCATGGCGCAGCGCAGAGTTGTTAAGCCTGACCTGCTGCCTAAGGCGCAGAAGGCACATGCGCGGGGTTGCGCCGCACGGGCAGCCGCACGGGCACACGGGTCGTGTGAAAGCATGTTCTTAACCGCGCAACCTGGCACGGAAATACAATGATGACAGAAATGTCATTTATAAGATGGCAGGGATTCATCTACGCATAAGAAGAAGGTTAAACGTTTAACCAAGAGTGTCGTAATGGTTCGCAAGGCCGCCAAGGTATCGATCCGGGATGTTGCAGAAGCCGCAGAGGTTTCTGTAGCCACCGTTTCGAATGTGGTGCGCAACCGTAAAAACGTCTCCGATACCGTGCGTCGTCGTGTCGAGGCGGCCATTGAGAGCCTCAATTATCTGCCTGACAGGGCAGCCATGCAGCTTCGTGAAGGGCGCACCCGCATCATCGGCGTTCTTGTGCCGAGCCTTGATAATCCGTTTTTCACGGCCATTATCGCCTGCCTCGAGGACTGCGCAATTCGTGATGGTTACGATATCATCGTTGCCAGCGCTGGCGAGGATACCGCACTGGCCTCCTCGCGGCTCAAGGCCCTGCTGGCGTGGCGTCCGGCTGGCATGATTGTTTTGCCCAACGACGATCGTTTTAAGGACTCTTTCCTGCTTGATGCGGCAGGGGTGCCTTATGTCGTGATCGATCGTTTGCCGCCTGCCTGTCGGGCCGATACGGTTGCCGCAGAAAACGAATATGCTGCCGCCGAAGCTGCTTCCTGTCTTGCCGGGCTGGGTCATCGTCATATTGCCATTGTGGCTACGACGCTTTCATTGGCCAATATTCGCGAGCGTTGCGCCGGGATCCGGACATTCTGTGCCCGTGAAGGTCTGCCTGAGCCGCAGGTTCTCGAAGTTGGCCATCATGTTGAGGACGATATCCCGTCTCTGCGCGCTTTGCTGGTGGGGGAAAACGCGCCCACGGCGATTATTGCGCTGACCAATTCCATCACTCTGGGGGCGCTGCGGTGCCTGCACCAGAGCGGATATGTCGTGCCCGATGACGTGTCGCTTATCGGTTACGATGACTACGCATGGATGCGTGCCATGCTCCCGCCCATCACAGCGATACGCCAACCGGTGGAAGAGCTCGGGGCACAGGGCTGGGCACGCCTCATGCAACGTATTGCGGGCGAAAGCACTGCCTATCTGCAGGTCCGGGTGTCCTGCACGCTTGCGGTGCGCGGGTCGACCGCACCTCCCAGAATAGGAAAACGCTCATGAACAAGCTTGGACTCCACGCTTTCGTCTGGACTGCTGGCTGGACGCCAGAAGACGCCGCCATGGCGATCCGCTCGACGGCCGAACTCGGTTACGATCTGATCGAGGCATCGACCATGGATCTCAAGGCATTCGACGTGCCAGCCACGCTGCGCGAACTCGAAGCCAATCGTCTTGGGATCACCATGTCCTTTGGTCTGACTGCAGATATGGATATCTCCTCTGGTGACCCCGAGCGTATCCGTCGCGGGGAGGCGCATCTGCTTGATGCCATGTCTCTCGCGCGCGATGTCGGCGCGACCCATGTCTGCGGTATTCTTTATTCCGCCTTCCAGAAATACGCGACGCCGGTCACGGCAGATGGCGTGCGCGGCTCCATCGAGGTGGTGCGTCGCGTCGCCGAGAAGGCGCAGGCCAGTGGTATCACGCTGGGTATGGAAGTGGTCAATCGCTACGAGTCCAACGTGCTCAACACGGCTCGTCAGGCCATTGCCTATGTGAAACGTGTCGAGATGCCGAACGTGAAGCTGCATCTTGATTGCTATCACATGAATATCGAGGAAGCCGATTCAGCCGAGGCTATTCGTGAAGCAGGCGATCTGTTGGGGTACTTCCATACCGGAGATTCCCATCGTGGTTATCTAGGCTCAGGGTCTGTCGATTTCCCCAGCATTTTCCGCGCGCTGGAGAGCATTCAGTATAAGGGACCGATTACCTTCGAGTCCTTCTCCTCTGCTGTGGTCGGTCAGCCGCTCGAAGGAATCCTGGGCATCTGGCGCAATCTCTGGGAGGACAGCCGCGATCTGGCCGCCCATGCCAAGGCCTTCACCGACGTGCAGATGAAATCGGCACGCGAGGCGCTCGGCCGCCAAAAGCGCTGAACCTACGGCCTATTTTCCTGAACCCCATCCCGTCACGAGGGTGTCCTGACGACACCCTGTGATGCTCTGAAAAGGTCGAGATCATGACCCTTTCCCGTCGCGGTTTCATGGGCGTCGCCGCCAGTCTGACCGCTCTCACGCCTTTTGCCTCTGCGCGTTTCTCCGGTGCACATGCCGAAGGGGCCCAGAAGAAAATCGCCATCGTCGCCAAGATTGGCGGTATTCCGTGGTTCAATGCCATGGAGCGCGGTATTCAGAGCGCCGGCAAGGAGGCCGGGTGCAATGCCTGGATGATCGGTCCCACCCAGGCCGATGCGGCTCAGCAGGTCAGCGCGATCGAGGATCTGATTGCCCGCAAGGTCGATGTGATCGGTGTCGTGCCCAATGATGCCAGTTCACTGGTGCCCGTGCTGCAACGCGCGCGCGCGGCAGGTATTCATGTCATCAGCCATGAAAGCCCCGGCCAGCAGGGTGCGGAATGGGATCTGGAATTTACCACCCCTGCGGCAGATGGCGAGCGTCATATGGAGGCGCTGGCCAAGGCCACTGGTGGCAAGGGCGGTTATATCATCATCGTAGGGTCGCTGACTGTTCCCCAGCACAAGCTGCGCGCCGATGCGGCTATTGCACTACAAAAGGCCAAATATCCCGACATGCATCTGATTGGTGATCGCTTTGGCTGCGGTGAGAGCGTGGATGACAGTTATCGCACCGTCATGGATCAGTTGCGCGCCCATCCCGACCTGACCGGCGTGCTTGCTTTCGGGTCGCAGGGGCCGATCGGGGCTGCGCGCGCGGTGGATGCGCGTGGCAAGATCAGGACTGTCTCGGTGGTGGGACCGTTTTCGCCGGGACAGGGGGCGAAATATGTGCGCTCAGGCGCGATACGGTGTGGCTATATCTGGAACCCGCTTCTGGCTGGGCAGACCCTCGTGCGTCTGGCCATGATGATGGCCACAGACAAGCCCATCACCAATGGCATGGACCTGACCGATATCGGTGCCTTGCAGGTTGATCCGGCCCAGCGCAGCATTCTTGCGCCCAAGATGCAGATCATCGATCGATCGACCATTGATGCGCTGGTGGCGCTGGGGCTGTGACCGGCGCGGTCTTTCTGGAACTGCGGAATGTGCACAAGACATTCGGCAGTTTCCAGGCGCTGCGCGGGATCGATTGGGATGTGCGCGAAGGCGAAATTCATTGTCTCGTGGGCGAAAACGGATGCGGCAAATCCACGCTGATCAAGGCCGTATCAGGCGTTCACGCCCCCGACCCGGGGAGCGAAATCCGCATTGGTGGTCGAGATGTATTGCCGCTTGATCCGATGCGCGCCCGTGCTCTGGGCATTCAGGTGGTGTTTCAGGATCTCGCCCTTTTCCCCAATCTGAGTGTGGCTGAAAACATCGCCTTTGAAGCCAATCTTGGGCGCGGCTTCAGTCCGCGCGCCTCAATCCGGCAAAAGGCCAGGGAGATACTGTCCCGTCTGGGGCATGAACTGCCGCTGGATTGCCCTGTCGATGCGCTCTCGATTGCCGAGCGACAGATCGTGGCCATTGCGCGTGGCCTGGCGGGTGAAGCGCGCCTGATTTTCATGGACGAGCCCACGGCGTCGCTCACGCGCGCCGAGGTACGCCGCCTGCTTGATCTGGTGCGTAAGCTCTCATCGGAGGGGATTGCGATCGTCTTCGTGTCGCATCGCCTTGATGAGGTCTCCGCCATTGCCGAGCGTATCACGGTGATGCGCGATGGCCGGATGGTGGGTACGTATCCTGCCGCCAGTCTCGACCAGAGAACGCTGATCCATCTCATGACCGGGATCGAGATTGCGACCCATCATGTTCCCCGCGATTGCAGCGCTCGTCCGGCCTTGCTCGAAACCTGCCAGCTCACGCGCAAGGGCGAGTATGAAAACGTCTCGATCACGCTGCATGAGGGCGAGGTTCTGGGCCTGACCGGTCTACTGGGAGCTGGACGGACCGAATTTGCCCTCTCACTTTTCGGCATGACCAGACCGGATTCCGGCAAAATGCTGGTTCATGGCCAGGAATGTCGTTTTCAGACCAATCAGGACGCCCTTGCAGCAGGTCTGGCTTACGTCTCTGAAGACAGGCTCAATCTCGGGATCAATGCCGAGCAATCCATCGTCGATAATCTCGATGTTGCCGTTCTGCCAAGTCTGGCCAATCGTTTTGGCTATATTTCCGATCAGGCGCGCGCGCAGCTTGCCCAGGATTGGGTGGCACGGCTCAATATCAAACTGAATTCGGTGCATGATGCCATCAACACGCTTTCAGGTGGTAACCAGCAACGCGTGATTCTGGCTCGCTGGCTTGCATCCCATCCCAGAATTCTCATCCTCGATAGCCCCACAGTGGGGGTGGACATCAAGAACAAGGAGGGGATCTACGCTCTGATCCGCGAATTGAGCGCTCAGGGTGTGGGTATTCTCGTGATCTCCGACGAGATGATCGAGCTTTTCGCCACCTGTGACCGCATCCTGCATATGCGCAGTGGCCGTATCGCGGGTGACTACTCCCCCGCACACATTACCGAACAGGCGCTGGAGGCGCGGATCTATGCCTGATTTTGCTACGCTGCGCAGCCGGCCTGAATTCTGGCTGGCTGGTGTGATTGTCATTTTCGGCGCCGCCCTGTCTTTGTTGACGCCAAGTTTTCTCAGCCTGTCGAATGTCGTCGATCTGACTGAGAGCTATGCCGTACAGGCCATTATGGCCACCGGGCTTTTCGTCGTGCTTATCGCAGGAGGCATCGATATCTCCTTCGCGGCGACGGCTTCGGTGGCGCAATATGTCGCGGCTCTACTGGCCACGCGTTATGGGCTCTCGCCCTTTCTCGTTATTCCCGCGGGGCTTGTCGTTGGGACGGGGCTGGGCTCTCTGAACGCCGCGCTTATCCATTATGCGCGTGTTAATTCCATCATCATCACCATCGCGACCATGAATGTCTATTTCGCCCTGCTGATGTACGCCACAGGTGGGCATTCCATCTATAATCTGCCCGATTGGTGGAGCGAGCGCGTGACGTTCCTGCAATTCGAGACATCGGGTGGCGATCTCATACGCATCACTTTGCCCATCGTGCTGATGATGGTGTCGCTCCTGCTCTGCTGGGTCCTGCTCACCCTGTCCAGAACCGGCAGGCAGCTTTACGCGATGGGCGGCAATGCCGAGGCGGCGCGTCGCGTCGGCCTCAATATCTCGAAGCTGCAGTTCTTTGCCTATGGCTTCGCCGGTTTCATGGCGGCTCTAGCGGGGCTGGTCCAGGCTAATCGCGTGGGTGAAGCTGTTCCCAACGCACTTTATGGTACGGAATTATCAGTCCTCTCCGCTGCTGTTCTGGGCGGGGCGTCGCTATTGGGTGGTGTCGGTACCATTGGCGGGATCACACTGGGTATCCTGCTGCTCGCCATCATCCAGAACGGGCTCAATCTGCTCGATATCTCTCCCTACTGCTTCGAGATCATCACGGGCGCGATCATTCTCGCCTCCACGACGCTTACGGCCCTCTCGGTCCAGAGCCGCAAGCGCTCCCGGCTTGTCGAGGAAGCGCCAATGGGGGAGCAAGCCCATGTCTGAAAATCTGCCGGTCACCGGGAATACGACAGGACATTCTGCCTCCATGACTGATCTCGCCACCCCGTTCCGCAGGCTGTTTCCTGCGCCTGTGTCGGGGCAGACTCTGGCCGCGCTGACGCTCGCCATCGGATTCAGCCTCATCGTACCCGGGTTTTTCAGTCTCGGTTCCATGCGCTCCATGATGTTTCAGCTGCCGCAGCTTGGCCTTCTGGCCCTGGCCATGGCCATTCCCATGATGTCGGGTGGATTGAATCTGGCGATCATCGCGATTGCCAATGCCTGCGGACTCGCCATGGTGACGGTACTTGGCCATCTACCCCTGGAGGGACATGGTGCGGGTTACGTGGGATTCTGCATCGTGATCGCTCTCATGGCAGGGGCGGTGCTGGGGACGGCGCTGGGGGGCGTCACCGGATGGCTGATCGTGCGAACGAAAGTCCATCCTATTCTGGTCACGCTCGGGATCATGTCGATTGTCGAGGGCACGAGCATCTGGCTGACACGCGGTGAGGTGGTGTCGGGCCTGCCGGCCCTTTATGGCCAGATCGGCAACGCCTCACTGGTCCAGATACCGCTGGCCTTCCTCGTCTTTCTGGCGGTCGCGGGAGTCGTTCATCTGCTGCTTCAGCATACGGCCTTCGGGATTTCGATCCGCATGATCGGGTCGAATGCGCTGGCCACACGCTATTCGGCAGTCAATGTCGATCGCGTGACAATCAGGATCTACGCGCTTTCAGGCTTCCTGTGCTTCTGCGCTGCCTGCCTGATGCTGGCGCGGTTCAACTCGGCCAGTGCTGCCTATGCCAAATCCTATCTGCTTGTCACGGTTCTGGCCGCCGTTCTGGGTGGGGTCGACCCCAATGGCGGTTTCGGGCGAGTGACAGGGCTGGTTCTGGCCATGATCATGCTTCAGCTGATCGCGACCGGGTTCAATCTGCTCGGCTTCAGCGATTATCTGACACTCGCCATCTGGGGGCTGGTGCTGATCGGGGTGGCCTGTGCCCAGTCTTCATTCAAAAAGAAGCGTTAAACGACCATCTAATACGGAACTTGGGACTCTTGATCGACAGATCAAATAACGTGTCATCAAGCGAAGTGGTGTCCTTGGAGGCGATACGGGGAGCTTGCCGAGCGAGATCATTTTGCTCTGCCGCATTCATAGGATTCATGCTTGCTCAGTGAATAGAGGGTGTGTTGGACCGGCTCGACGCTGGGATACGTGGCACTCCTCCCCGAGAAGAATGCGAATAACTCAGACGAACGGGGAATATGCTTCGAGCGTAGTGCAACGCGCCTTGGCCGGGGATTGTCGAGTGGGAGCGTAATGACCGCTATAGGAGTGTTCATATCGGTAAGCGGCGGCAGGCATATATCCCCGTCTGATGACGATTTCGACTGCCGAAGATGACAAATAGCGCATGCCTAAGCGCTCGGTTCAGCGTAGCGAGCGGCAGTATCATCAGACGTTGACGAACAAATTTCAGTGAAAATTGCGATGTGGTGAATTTGTTATGACAATTCATTCATATATTGAGCCAATATTCTGTATGCCTTGAGCTTCAGGGACCAGTGCTGCGCTAGGGTATATGGCATGGTTTACTGATCCTATGAGGCTCGAAATACCATTGGCTTGCGGCGTGGCGGGTTCGTCTTTCAGATTACACCTTCCCCCGGAGCCTAGCTCGAGGATGAGCCGTGAGTAGCTCCATACGTGTTTTGAGTTTTTTTGTAGGCCTTGTCATAGGCCTGCTTGGCGTCGGCCTGACCTTGGGAGGTATAGACCTCGCCTGGCTGGGCGGTAGCTGGGCGTATATTCTTCTGGGGCTGATGATGGCCTTTGTCGGCTTTACCGTCATGGCCCGCAAGGCGATCGCCTTGCCAGTCTCCATTCTGCTCAGCCTTGTGGCCGCCGGTTGGGCGTTCAGTGAAGTGGGTGATGTGTTCTGGCTGGTTGTGCCGCGCGTCGTCGTGTTCATTGCCCTTCCGATTGTCGTCGGTCTGCTGGCCCCGGGTTTCGGTGTCTCGTCGCGTTCGGGCGAAAAGGGGGCATTGCGTTCAAGCGCTGTGCCGCGCGCCTGGGGTTTCGGCATTGCCTCCCTCTATGCGATCGTTTTCTGCGGGATCTCGCTGGGTATGTTCCAGCCCCATGCCGAAGTCGCAGGCAATGCGGCTGACGCGCCGAAGCCTGACACGGCCCTTGGCCAGCAGAACGGCAATGACTGGCCTGCCTGGGGGCGTAACCTCACGGGTGACCGCTTTGCACCTTATGTGCAGATCAATGCCGGGAACGTTTCGGACCTGAAGCTCGCCTGGAGCTTCCATACCGGCGATCTTGCCATCGATGGCGCTGAGTATCAGGTCACCCCGCTCAAGATTGCCGACACGCTTTATCTCTGCACGCCGCTCAACAAGGTGATTGCGCTTGATCCGGTCACGGGCAAGGAGAAATGGCGCTTTGACCCGCATATGCAGGTGACGCGCGGCAACAAGGGCTGGAAGCGCTGCCGTGGCGTCAGCTACGCGGATATGACAACCATGTCGCTGCTTGCACCGGATGCCAAGGCTTTCGGCCCGCAGGACGTAGCCGATACCACTATAGCGCCGTCTGCTGCCGGGGCCGCTACCCCCGCAGACACCGCTCCCGCCTTGCCGGCTGCGCCTGCGCCAGTCGATGTGTCAGCGCCTTGCGCAAGACGTATTGTCAGCACGACCAATGATGCCCGCCTTTTTGAACTCGATGCTGCCACAGGTGCCCTGTGTCAGGATTTCGGTGATCACGGCATGGTCAACCTGCTTGAGGGGCTCGGGCCGACAGCCCCGGGATCCTATTACCTGACATCTGCGCCGCTGGTGGCAGATGGCGTGATCATGGTGGGTGGCAAGATCAACGACAACATGACCGTGGGTGAGCCTTCCGGCGTCATTCGTGGTTACGATGTCCGTACGGGTCGTCTTGTCTGGGCCTGGGATGCCTCGCGTGGAAACCGCGACAGCCGCCCGCTTCCTGAGGGTCAGATCTATGCGCCCGAGACGCCCAATTTCTGGGGTACGGCGTCTTACGATCCCAAGCTCGGCCTTGCCTTCATTCCGATGGGCAATCAGACACCCGATTTCTGGACCGGTAATCGTCATCCCTATTCGGATGAATATAACGATACCATCCTGGCGCTTGATCTGCGCACGGGTCAGGAGCACTGGCATTTCCGCACAGCCAATAATGACATGTTCGACTATGACGTGACATCGCAACCGATCCTGTACGATCTGCCCGGGGCGAATGGCGAGACGGTTCCGGTTGTGGTTGGCCTGACCAAGCGCAGCCAGATTTTCGTGCTCGACCGCCGGACCGGCAAGCCTGTGGTCAAGGTGACAGACCGCAAGGTTGCAACCGATGGTATGCCCGGCCAGCGCATCAGCCCGGTCCAGCCCTATTCCGACCTGTCGATCGGTGCTGCGCCGCTCAAGGAAAGCGACATGTGGGGAGCAACGATCTTTGATCAGCTCTATTGCCGCATCGCGTTCAAAAAAATGCGTTGGGAGGGTGAATGGACTCCTCTGAGCGACAAGCAGAAAACCCTGATCTGGCCTGGCTATTATGGTGGGTCCAACTGGGGTGGTGGCGCGCTTGATCCGCAGACCGGCGTGCTGGTGGTGAATGATATCCGTATGGCTATGTGGGGTCAGTTCATCAAGCGCGAGGAAGCCGCCCATGCGGGTCTCGTTCCCTCCACCGAAGGTGAATATTCGGAGCAGCTGGGCACGCCCTGGGGTGTGGAGCGCTCGATGTTCGTCTCGCCCATGGGAGCACCCTGCTTCAAGCCGCCCTACGGGTCACTGACGGCCATTGACCTCAAAACCCAGAAAATGCTCTGGCAGGTGCCAGTGGGCAGTATCCAGGATGCCGCCATTCACGGTGTCTTTGGACAGAAGGGAATCATTCCGCACATCTACATCCCGGTCGGTATGCCCACCATGGGTGGGCCGCTGCTGACAGGCGGTGATCTCGCCTTCTTCCATGGCTCGCTCGATAATTACCTGCGCGCCTTTGATCTGAAGAGTGGTAAGGAAGTCTGGCGTCAGCGCCTGCCAGTAGGTGGTCAGGGTACGCCGATGAGCTATGTCCAGAACGGCAAGCAATATGTTCTGGTTGTAGTGGGCGGGGCGACACGCACAGGCACGAATGCCAATAAGGGCGACTACGTTTTGTCCTACGCGTTACCCTCAGCGCCCTGAGGTGCCGACCTTCTTGCCCGGTATCATGATTGCCGGGTGAGACAGTTTCCGTCCTTCGCAAGCGGGACGGAACACGGGTCATATGGCAAGGAGCCGTATGATATTAGCACTCCGGGTGCGCCGCGCAGCGACTGGATATTCCGCTCCGCACGCACCCATTGCTTTGGCTTTGCTTCGACGAGGGCAGGACAGGCCGCATTCTCTCCACCGGCAAGGTGGTGCCGATGATTACGGGCCGTCGCTCCTTCACCGCCATGTATGCCGCACAGCCGATAACTCCAGAAAGAATCATCGCGCCTCAGGCCCGCTTCGCAGGGTTGCAGGCACAAAAAAAACCCTGCCGGATCTGGCAGGGGGGGCGTTTTACTGCCCGGTCCTATGCAGGGCTTGGTCAGGCTGAGCGCTTGAGGAGAGAGTTATACAGAGCCGCCAGCTCTGCGGCCTGATCCTCATAGTTGGGGAGGCTCGCCTTGTTCGGGTTCACGTAATGATCGAAGCGATCTTTCTGGTCGAGAATCGCCTCCACAGCAGCCTGAAGCGGGGCAGGATCGTTGATGATCGGGATAAGCGAGCCATTTACGCCATCCACGATCTCCTCGGACTGTCCTCCGGGGGCCGTGGAGATCACCCATACGTCACGTGAGAGAGCCTCACGGACTGTCAGGCCGTAGCTTTCGCGCCATTGCGAAGGGAAAAGAAGCACATCAACCTGATCGTAGAAATCATCAAGACCAGCCTGATTATAGGCAGGAACGGTCTTGATCGTGCCTTTGACCAGCCATTCCGAGGTGTCGATTGAGGGAAAGCCGAGATTGAGCGTGTTATCGACGAGTACTAATTCCCAGTCGTCGCGGGAGAGCTTCTCGAACGCCTTGCGTATTAGTTCGAAACCCTTGACGAAACCGATGCCCCCCACAAATGCGAAACGCAGCCTTGCGCCTGGTTCGCGTCGCTTTTTCGGGCGGGAGGGCCAGGTAAATCCGTTTCGATTGATCATAATGCGCTCGGCGGGGACGCCATTGCGCACATACAGATTCTTGTGTTCCTCCGACGGGCTCAAGATGGCGGCAGCGCCGGCGAGAGCCTGACGCATGACTTTGCGGCGCTCGTTCAGGTAATTGGCCCGTGTGGATTCGCCGGGTGCCAGGGGCACGTCGTTGCTCTCCAGGTGATATTGGCCATCGTCACGTGTGATGAACAGATTGTCCGATAGCCACCAGCAATCATGAAGGCTGATCACATAGGGGATACCGCGTTTCTGACAGGCCCGTGCCATGCCTGTCCCCATTTCCTGAATGGCATGGAAATGCACGAGATCAACGTCCCAGGCATCAATCCATCGTTCGATCTGTCGTGCCACGGTGACATTATCTGACGACCCGTTGCGGCCTGCGACGACTGAAAAGACATCCGTATCCAGAATTCTGTAACGCAGGGCGCCGTCAGGCAGATCCTGAAAGACAGGGCGCGTGGTCATGACACTGTTTTCAAACCCCGCCTTGGCAAGCGGGCCCAGAAGTGCCTCTACCACGATTGTAGCCCCGCCAAATGAACGCGGCGCCATGAAGACATTGACCTGAAGAATGCGGGGTGCCTTATGTCCGAAAGACGGCGGGCGACCGAAAACCGGTTCCACCTGCTGGGTCAGAATCCGCTCCGGGGCGTAAAGATTCAGAGCGGTTGCTCTCGCGGCCTCTCCCATACGCTCACGCAGGGCAGGATCATGGGCTAGGGTAAGAAGCGCATCGCGCCATTCCTCCGCACTACGCGCAAGCACACCGTTCTCTCCGGTCCTGATAACGCGCTTGTAGGTGTCGGTCGGTGAGCAGATGGAGGGCAAGGACAGGATCGCCGCCTCGAGGAACTTGATATTGCTCTTGCAGTCGTTGAAAAGAGTCTCCTCGAGCGGTGCAATGGCAATGTCGGCCTTGGACAGGGCTTCGAGATAAGCTGGATAAGACAGTTCATTGACCCGTTTCACACGAGAGCCAAAATGGGCAAAACCGGTTGAGATCTTGAGCGGTCCGATCAACAGAAGCTCGAGACGCGGCTCAGCTGTCATAGCCGCGATCAGTCCCGTTTCGGCTATCTTGAAATCCATGTCATGCGCACGGCTTCCCGAGCCATAGCATATGATGATGCGGTCGTCGCCCCGAGGCACCCGGTTCGCAAGGATCTGGCGCGCGACATCGAGCGTCTGGCTATCAAGCGCGTTTTCGAGAATCAGAACATCCTCGATGCCGATCTTGCGCATCTCCTTGGCCAAAGCCTCAGTCGAGGCCATGCCTCGGCCGCAGGCCTGTAAAGCAAGCAGATAAGAATCGGCAAGCTGATAAAGGTCCTGACGCTCGGTGTTATCCAACGTATCTAGATTACCGTTGCGGCGGTATAGAGCCTTGCTGAAAAGCAGGTCATCGATTTCCCAACGCGGCTGCAAACCCACACGTTTGGCCTCACTGATGAGTGACAGGACCGAGGCAATACCGGGGACGCGATAGAAAAGGACATGCGTTGCGATCTGAAGGGCAGAGAGCGCTTCATCGCTATCCTGCCAATCCACGATCTGGACGGTCCAGCCAAGCTTTCGCATTAGCTCTGCTTTTTGCGTGACGCGATATTTGGTGCATTGCTGAAGTCCGAGATCGGCGATCAGCAAATAATGAGAGCGCAGAAACCGGTCGGCTCGTGGTGCTGGACGACGCATGATCTGTTCCTGACGCTTTGTCGGAACAAAGAGCGGGTCGCCTGCCTGATCATTGTGATGCAAGAGTCTGCGCTTGACGCGACCGCTGTCGATAAAGCGACTGATCGCTTTGAAAAAACCCTCGGTACGGCAAGCATCCTGCCACTGCTCCCACGCTTCATTGAGCGGTACGCCACGTGGCAGGCGGCCCAGGGTGAGAGCACGAACCCAGCGCAATGGCTCCATCATGCGCCAGGAGAGTGAGCGACGCATAAGCTTGAGTTGCTGATTGCTCAGACGCAGTTCGGCCTGAAGTGCGTCCGCGCGGGTCGTCGCCAGATAGGCAGAGGCCCGCAGCACCTCGATTGAAGCTTCAGGATTATCAAAACCGGAAGATGTCTTCGTATTGGTAAAATCGTGCAAGACGTGCTCACTCAGGGACGAGTTCGGGATTGGCCGGATTTTTGAGGCCAACTGAGTCTATAAACGAATTTTACTATCTGGAAAAACAAAGGCCCGATCCATCGGATCGGGCCTTCGACTAGTCAGCTCTCGTATTCGGGATCAGCGTTTAGCTGATGACGATGTTCGAAGCCTTCAGATCAGTTACGCCAAGGAACGTAACCTTCATGTTGTTGTCCAGCTGCAGCGTGGTGTTGCCACCGGCCACAGTTGCCGTAGCGAGCAGGTTCTTTACGGCCTGATCGGCATCGGCGGGCTTGTAATTATACATGAAGAACATGTTGCCAGCAGCGCTGCCGAAGTCGGTGATGGTGATGTCACCACCGTTATGGCCAGCCAGCACGCCAAAGGTGTTGGCTGCACCGTCACCACCGGTCACGGTCGCGAAGCTGTCGCCATTGGAGTTCTCGAACTGCGTGCCGAACACAAAGTGATCGGAACCCGAAGTGCCGATGACCGTATTGTTGCCTGCACCCGTCCAGGCCTCGAGCGTGCCCTTGGAAGAGGACGCATCGATATACTGGCTGCCCGTTGTGTTGGGCTGGTTTGCAGTAAAGAGCGCGAGGCCGCTGGTGTTGACGGTGGCGTGCAGATCGTTTGCACCCCTGATCGTGCCGAAGCCCGCATTGATCGAGGTGTTGCCCGTGCCGGAAATGAATTGCAGCGCACCCGAGACGCTGATCGACTGATCGCTGCCGTGATCGACCTGCAGATTGCCGGCGGCCGAGATGGTGTCGCCAATGGCGCCAACGATGGTGCCCGTCGACCCTGTAAAGTTGACGGTCGAGCCCGTACCGCCAAAGACCGTGCTGTTGACGCCGACCGAGATCTGGCTTCCCGAAAGAGCCGAGTCGACAACCAGCGAGTTGGACTTGAGCGTGACGATCGAGTTGCCGCCGAGCAGGGTCACGGTGTCGGACGAGTTTTCAACGCCCGTGATGGTGTCCTGACCTTCCGACCCCACGAAGTTGGTACCCGAGCCCAGGGTGATGACGTTCTGACCGTCGCCTGCGCGGATGTTGTTTACGCCGTTTCCTGCAATGATTGTGTCATTGCCATCGCCCGTCGCGATCGTCCAGTTGCCCTTGTGGTTCGAACCATCGAACAGGTTGTTGCCCATGGTCGCAACAAACGTGCCGTTGTAGTTGCCGGCATAGAAGCTCGTACCAGCCGTCGTGCCCGCCATGACCGAGAGATTGCTGGCCGTGATGCCCGTGCCATCCACCGTAACCGGGGCGGAGAGAGGGGATACCGGGGTGTTCTGGGCAGCAGAGCCGAGGGGCGCGCCCTGCGAACCGATGATCAGGTTTGTATAGTTGCCCTGCACCGAGAAGGCGCCGCCTGTGGTGATGACGCCCTGGATCACACTGCCATTCGAGGACGGGCTTGCATTGGACCCGTTGACGAGATCGACAGATGTCAGATCGCCACGATTTGAAGCATTGAGAATCTGTGTCGCGTAGCTCGACGCAAGCGTCTGCATACGTGCACCCTCGACGGTGACCTGAACGGTCATACCCGACGAACCAACTACCGTTACGACCGCCATGCGATCATCTCCTTATTATTTTTGGAGGCTTCAAGACGCAAACTGTTACATGCCGCCGGCCCCTTTAAGCCTCGGCAGGCAGCATGGCTGTGTCGTCTGGCAAGACCCGCATTGAACACCAACTTTTTTATGAATGTCTTAACCTTCGCTCCGAGTCAATAAAATGAAGGTATTGGAAATCATTCGATATTGGTTATGAAACAAATCACAATGTGGGATTGGTAGAGAAGGTTTGGAAATGGTTTGAAATGCTAAACCGAAATCGCAAATTGTTGATTTTCCGGCATCTTAAGGAAACTATGTCTTTACCAACTTAATTTGCATCACATCTTTGCGATCTATACATATTTCGACACGGTCATATGGGTTGAAAATGAATTGTAGTTCATCTTCTTGAGCTAAGTAATGACCGACTATCTTACGCATGTTAATATGAAAGTAACGTGAATGCCTCACGACCCTGTTGCAATTCAGACATGCTGAGTTACATTAAATAGCGTGGCGTTAAGCGAATTATAGAGAAAATTCAGTATTTTAGGCCTGCTAGCCAGATCGACCTGCGCGTTAAAAAACGCCGATTATCAGGTAAACGAACAACAAATAGTATAATTGAATAACTAAACAGAACCTCACGATTAAATGAGGTGCGGGCCGCGTCAAGGCTGCGGCCCAAGGCTTCAGAATTCGAGAGCCTCCAGTTCCGTAAGCCATGCCGCGGCAGTTCCGTCAGAAGGGGCGCGCCACTCGCCACGTGGCGACAGGCTTCCACCCGACGACAGTTTGGGCCCATTGGGCATAGCCGAGCGTTTGAACTGGCTGAACCCGAAGAACCGTTTGATGAACAGGGTCAGCCAGCGCTGTATCTCAGGAGCGTCGTAAGCCACGCGGCGATCCTGGGGATAATGAGCCGGCCAGACACCGCGGTCCTTGTCTTCCCAAGCCCGTAATGCAAGAAAAAGAATCTTGTTGGGTCTGAAGCCATAGCGAAGCGTATAGTAAAGATTGAAGTCCTGAAGCGGATAAGGTCCAATTTTTTCTTCTGTTTTCTGTACGCCTTTATCGTCCGCGGGCACCAGCTCTGGCGTTATTTCAGCTGAGACAATGCTCTCCAGTACCGGGGCGATGTCAGCACCGAGATTCTGTTGCTGCGCAAGCCAGCGTATCAGATGCTGGATCAGCGTCTTGGGCATGCCTGCATTGACATTGTAATGCGACATCTGGTCGCCAACACCATAGGTGCACCAGCCCAGCGCAAGCTCTGATAGATCACCGGTGCCGATCACGATGCCATTGCACTGATTCGCCAGTCTGAACAGGAAGTCGGTACGCAGACCGGCCTGCACGTTCTCGAACGTGACGTCATGCACGGCCTCGCCCGCTGCAAAAGGATGCTCGATGGTCTCGAGCATCTGCATGGCGGTCGGGCGTATGTCGAGCTCATGGGCCTCGACTCCGAGAGCTTTCATCAATTCATGTGCCAGGGAGAGGCTCACGCTGCCTGTCGCGAATCCCGGCATGGTGTAGGCATGGATGCGATTGCGGTCCCAGCCCATTTCATCGGCCGCTCGTGCGGCCACCAGCAGCGCGAGCGTCGAATCCAGACCGCCTGAAACGCCAATCACGGCGCGTTCAACGCCGCTGGTCTCCAGGCGTTGGGTGAGGGCGCGCACCTGAATGGTCCAGGCTTCATAGCAATCCTGATCGAGCCGTGCTTCGTTTTCAGGCACGAAGGGAAATCGGGGTACGTCGCGATGAAAACCGAGATCATGCTGTGGTGGCGCGAGTGTCACTGCAATACGCCGCCAGCTCCGTTGCTCCTGCGCACGCGCGCAGTCATGAAAACTGCCCATACGCATGCGTTCCTGGCGCAGCAGATCCAGGTCGATATCAGCGAACGTCACCTGAGCGGTTTTTGGAAAACGAGCCGATTCACCAAGAAGGCGACCAGCCTCATAAATCGAGACCTGTCCATCCCATGCGACATCGGTCGTGGATTCACCGGCACCGGCTGCTGCATAGACATAGGCGCAGAGAGCACGCTGCGACTGGGCGCGACACAGCAGGTGACGATCTTCCGACTTGCCGATCGTGATCGTGCTGGCTGACGGGTTGCCGATCACCGTGGCACCGGCCATGGCCATGGCGGTGCTTGGCGGGCTGGGGACCCAGAGATCCTCGCAGATCTCTATGCCGAGGGTGAAATCGGGCAGGTCATCGGCTTCAAACAGGAGGTCAGTGCCAAAAGGCACAGTCTGGTCACCCAGTCTGATGGTCTCCTGGATAATCCCCGCGCCCGAGATGAAATGTCTGGAGTCATAGAATTCGCGGTAACTGGGCAGGTAGGTCTTGGGCACGACACCAAGCACCTTTCCGCGATGCAGAACGACCGCACAGTTGAACAGCCGCCCGCGCTGGACAAGCGGCGCCCCGACTACAAGAAGACTGCTCCAGTCCGTTGAGCGATCGGCAAGCAACTTGAGGGCGCTGACAACGCCATCAAGTAGAGCGTCCTGCTGCCTCAGATCGTCGATCGCATAACCGGAGAAGCACATTTCCGGAAAGACAGCGAGTACGGCCCCCTCTTTCGCACAGTGTGAGGCCAGCGCGACGATCTGTTCCACATTATGTTGTGGATCTGCGAGGCGAACAGGGACTGTGCAGGCCGCAACACGGGCAAAGCCGTGCCGGTAAAGCGATCGGAACGTGCTCATGGGGTCGTCTCCTGTCATCTCGTCAGGCTGGCCGGAGGGCCTGTCATCTCATTGCATCGACATGGTGCCCTGAACCCGGTGTGCCGGGACGGGAGACAGACCAGAAACGTCTTTCCGGATTAAAATACAAGGGCGAGCCTCGAGCCGGATGAACCTGCAAGGCTTTCGTCCGTTCACGACCCATCATGGATCATGACGATTATGTTATGTTCCCAAACGGAGTTACCGTCATGGATCTGCTGCGCTGGACTATCGTCTTTCTGATTCTCGCCCTTCTGGCCGGTGTCCTCGGCTTCGGCGGTATTTCGGCCGACTTCGCGTCGATCGGCAAGATCCTGTTCTTTATCTTCCTTGTGCTGTTCGTCCTCAGCTTCGTCTTTGGTAGAGGCCGCATGCGCTGAATATAAGGGGCACAGCCAGACCGCCTTTTCTCCATCTGGAGAGGGAGGGTACCATTACGAAAAAGGGCGGGGAGATGATCCCCGCCCTTTTTTTTGTCAGGTAGCGCGCTGGAAGAACTCAGTATCCACCGGGATAGGGATCTCCTGGATAAGCGTAGCCTTGCTGCGGGTCGCAATTGGCATAGCCACCACAGGCATAGGTGTAGGGCGCTGCTGCATAGGGTTGAGCGTAGTAGGGTTGCGCGACCGCTGCGCCGATGACGGCACCTGTGGCAAGGCCAAGACCAAGGCCGCCCCAGCCTCCGCCCCAACCCCAGCCGCCCCAGCCCCAGCCGCCGCCCCAGCCCGGCATACCCCAGCCATAGCCCGCCCAGCCCGGGCCGCCCCAGCCCCAGCCAGGGCCACGCCAGCCGCCGCCCCATCCGCCACGACCATACCAGCCTCTGCCGGGACCACCCCAACCGGGTCCGCCCCAGCCCGGCCCACCTCGGCCAGGTCCCCCCCAGCCCGGACGGCCGTAGCCGACACGGCCATAGCCCCCACCTGGACCTCCGTGAAAACCGCCACCGCCCCAGCCGCCGGGGCGCCCACCAAAGCCGCCACCCGGCCCGCCGCCATGAAAGCCCCCTCCGCCAGGGCCCCCACCATGGAAGCCACCACCACCGGGTCCGCCTCCATGAAAACCGCCACCGCCACGCTGGGCCTGAGCGGGGAGGGCTGCAAGCATCGGCGCGATGAGCAGGGCGACCCTGAAGATAGACTGTCTGCGCATGGTCTGGATCTTTCCTTCCGGCGAAAGCGCTGAAGAAACGTCTTCGTTTTCTCACATATCGTCATGCGAGGGGGCGGAAAAAAGTCGAAAGCGTAACAGCAGGATATCGTTTCGTGACAAATCATGCGCGTCGGGGATGATGACGATGCCGTGCGGCCCCAAACAGGGGCATGATGGCGCGATATCCTGTCGATTTCAGCGTCGAGGGCGGCGAAGGATATGCCCGCCCAGGCGCGACAGAACCTCTTGCAATTCCCCCTCCTTCATGCCCGTAATGGCCACGGGTCGCGGCGCCGGTCGTGCCGCAGGCGTGGCGGGTCTTACTATGCCCGGATCCTGCAGGATCCTGATCTTTCTGACGAGCTGGGTGCCGTCATCAAAGCGCAGATCACGCCCCGACCGCAGGGGGCCACAATGGTTGTTGATCCGCTCGATAAGCTGGGGCGCAAGGTGCTGGAGTTCCAGCGCAACCGGACCGGTACAGGCAATCGTAAGCGTGCCCGCACTCACCTTGCGTGGCTCGGTCTGGGCAGCAAGGGCAGGGCCGACGATCTCTGCCCAGTCGAGAATAAGCCGGACAGCCGGAGCAGGCTTGCGGTTGAAGGCGGGGCGTGTGACCTGAGGCAGGATCGCCCCGAGCGCGCGCCCTGTCATGGTGCGCCGTTCGCGATCCACCATGGGCTGAGCGGTCGAGCTGCCTGAGGTCGTGGCTGATTTGCCAGTGACAGCCCGTGTCCGGGCGGGTCGAACGGAGCCCGGCGCACTCAACCCCTTGTCCGTTATGGAATCACGCTTCATATCGCCCCTGTGACTCCTTCTGCCTCTGCACTTCTGGACTGGTATGCGCGCCAAAGACGCGTTCTTCCCTGGCGTGCCCTCGCAGGGCAGACTGCCGATCCCTATGCCGTCTGGCTGAGCGAGATCATGCTGCAGCAAACGACGGTCGTTACGGTTATGCCGTATTTCGAGCGGTTTCTGAAGCATTATCCCACCATTGCAGATCTGGCCCACGCGCCATTGCAGGAGGTGCTCGCTGCCTGGGCAGGGCTTGGCTATTACAGCCGGGCGCGTAACCTGCATGCCTGTGCGCAGCAGGTGGCAGCAAACGGCGCGTTTCCGCGTTCGGTGGAAGGGCTCCAAGCGCTGCCTGGTATCGGGGCTTATACGGCGCGTGCCATTGCTTCCATCGCGTTTGCCGTGCCGGTCGTCCCGGTTGACGGCAATGTCGAGCGTATCACGGCCAGGCTGCACGCGGTCGACGCGCCCATGCCAGGCGCTAGAAAACATCTCGATCGGCTCGCGGCATCGCTCAATCTCGATCCTGCGGCGCAGGAGGTTCCCGGTGATTTCACACAAGCTCTGTTCGATCTCGGGGCAGGGATTTGCACGCCGCGTCGTCCTTCCTGTCTCGTCTGCCCCTGGCGTGAGCCCTGCAAGGCCCATGTCTCGGGCGATCCGGCACGTTTTCCGGTGCGCGCGCCACGCAAGGTCAGGCCTGAACGCTATGGCGTTGTTTTCCGGCTCACGGACCGTCAGGGCGCGGTCTGGTTGCGTCATCGTCCGGCGACGGGATTGCTGGGCGGCATGGCTGAACTACCGGGCACTGCCTGGCAGGATGACCCCATCGCCATCGAGGCAGCGTTGCAGGTTGCACCAGTCACCCTGAGCATGGCTGATGATTTGACATGGAAAGTCGCTGGACAGATCCGGCATGTTTTCACACATTTCGGGCTGAATCTGACGGTCATTGCTGTGCAGATGAATGATTTCGGGCCGCTCCATAATCAGGAGGGTTTTGCCTGCGCACGTAACGCGCTGGGCAAACAGGCCCTGCCGAGCGTCATGCAGAAATGCCTTGCGTTGCCGGTGTGAGACCTGCCCCTAGATCGTGTAAGACAGCGATGACCGATTGACGAAAGGGACGCCTGTCCATGCTCTACGCCTCTGCCCGCTTCTGGCTGCTCGATTTTTTCGGGCAAGTGGTCGATCACGATCCGCTGCGCGACTGTCTGTTTTCGGTTGTGCCTTTGCCGGGACGCTATCCGGGCCTGTTTTTCTTCGCGGATACTGTGGCGCAGGAGCAGTTTACGGTGACCTTGCGCAAGGTTGTCTCACTGCCCATGCCGATTCCCCAGCTTCAGGCGACCCGCCTGCCCAGCGGCCTGGTCACGTTACAGCGTCTTGATGGGTCGGGGCGCTATCTGCGCAGTGAGGAAAATGCCGGGATCGACTTCCATGCGACCGTGGCAAATGACTGGGAGCAGTTTTTCATTCTCAGTGAGCCCATGATGCATGCCTATGCCATTCTCAGTCAGGACAAGGTGAGCACGATCACCACCCCCGATGGCATGAGCCTGCCCCCCATGACCTTCGTGCAGGGACATGCTGGCGTAATCGGCCCCTGTCGCTTCTCCCTCGCGGCCAACCTGCCCGCACTTGAGGATCTTGCAGGGCTTGAGCCGGGTGCATCGACAGAGCTGACGCTCAGGCTGACGGATGGTGAAACACGGACGCTGACCGTCACCCGCCACTAGGCGTGTCACGGCAGGGTGGGCCTGCACGGCCCATTTTCAGCTACCCTTCGTCTTGCGATAGGCGGTCATGGCCCTGTCACGTCCCTCATCGAGAGAGATAATTGGCTCTGGATAGTCACGCCCGAGCCTGATTCCGGCACGCTCGAGAACATCCTTGTCTGCCTGCCATGGTGCAGCAATGGCGTCATCGGGCAATCTGGCCAGTTCTGGCACCCAGCGCCGAATGTAATCACCCTTCGGGTCGAATTTATCGGACTGGCGAAGGGGATTGAAAATCCGGAAAAAGGGTGATGCTTCGATGCCCGTCCCCGCGACCCACTGCCAGTTGACAGCATTGGACGCCGGGTCGGCGTCAATCAATGTGTCCCAGAACCAGGCTTCTCCCTGTCGCCAGTCAATCAGCAGGTGCTTGGCCAGAAACGAGGCGACGATCATGCGCGCCCGATTGTGCATCCAGCCGGTTTCCCAAAGCTGACGCATCCCGGCATCCACGACCGGGATGCCCGTCTTTCCCTTCTGCCAGGCCTGCAGATCTTTGCGGCTCTTGCGCCAGTTCAGGGAATCGAACTGCTTCTTGAGGTTGCGCTGTGGCAATTCCGGATTGTGAAACAGCGTATACCACGAGAAATCGCGCCATCCGAGTTCGGATAGGAAGGTCTCGCGATCGGCTGGCTCGCCCTTGTTCTTGCAGTGATGCCAGATCTGACGGGGTGAGAGCACGCCATGACGCAGATAGGGTGAGAGCCGCGAACTCTCTTCGGCGGCCATGTCGTTTCGGCCTGTATCGTAATGGGCAAGGGGGCCGGAGGCGAAATCGTCCAGAGCCTCATGCGCGGCCTCTTCGCCATGATCCCAGTATTCCCCCATTTTCGAAGCCCAGTCTGGCTTGGTGGGAAGCAGGGCCTTGTCGATATCGCAAGGAGCGAATTTCGTCTTTTTGCCATGCGTGAATGAGAGAGGCAGGAAAGAGAGGCCAGAAGGCGCGGGTATGGGGGAAGGCGGTGCCCCCAGTCCCTTGAATCCTTTCCACCAGGCAGAGAAGATCTTGTAGGGTGTGTCGGTCTTGGTCATGACGGATTCCGGCTGGCGCAGCACGGTACCGTGCAGACGCTTCATGTCACATCCGACCTTTTCAAGAGCCTGAGACACCGCGTCATCCTGCGCGTTGGCTTCTTTCTGATAGCGGCAATGGCAGAAGAGAGCGTCGGCTCCTGTCTCCTTTGCCAGAGCAGGCAGGATTTCGGCGGGATCACCCTCAAGGATCAGGCAATCGCCTCCTTCCTTTTTAAGCGTCTGGCGCAAACTGCCAAGAGCGCCGTGGAGGAACCACAGGCTGGCCCCGCCCTGTGCTCGGGTCGTGCCCGAACGATCGAGCACATACACACAGAGAATCTTGCCACCGCGTTCGCTGGCCGCATCAAGCGCCGGATGATCCTGAAGCCTGAGGTCATCGCGAAACCATACTATCGAGGGAGGCGTGTCGGTCATGAGAAGGCTGCCTGTGTTGCCATTGCGGGGTCCGGTGCCAGGAGCGGGGCTTCGGCGTTCGCACAAAAAGGTGAACAGGATGAGCGCATCACGCCGCATGGGGTTCAACTACGGGGCATTTCTGGCCATTTTCTGCGCGTGGACGGGGCATGAGGGTTGCAGGGCAGGGGCATCACATGACGATGCCAATTTGTAACGAAGCAAACCCATATGCTGGTGACGCGTTGTGAAGGCCGAACCTATAAAAAAGGGAATTGTTCCATGACTACGGCTTCCTTCCTCCGCACCGGTGCTCTCGCTGTCATGCTGGCGCTGCCTGCCTTTGGCCTCACCGCATGCAACACGGTTGACGGTGCCGGGCGCGATGTCAGCTCGATCGGCCATAATGTCAGCAATGGTGCAAACGCTACCCAGGGCGCAATCCACAACTCGGTGCCGCAGGCTGCAACGCACTGAGTGACCTGAACCGCGCCTGGTTCAAGCATGAAGGGCGGGGATTTTCCCGCCCTTTTTTGCGTCTGCTCATCTTGCCGGGATGATGGCGGGGGCCCGTGTCAGGGTGCCAGACTGGCTTTGCCCCTTGCAAAACGCGTTCAAGGGGGCACATAGTGACCGTCCGGTCATGTCGACCGGTGCAGAATTCGACGTTCTCAGGGCGGGGTGAAACTCCCCACCGGCGGTAGGTGCCTCTGGCACGAGCCCGCGAGCGCCTCAGGCTCTTCAGGCCCGGGGGTCAGCAGATCCGGTCAAAATCCGGAGCCGACGGTCATAGTCCGGATGGAAGAGAACAGGACTTGCCTCAGTCGTGGTGCACCCGCCAGGGATGCTCATGGCCGAGATACAGAATGTTCACGCCCGGAGACCGTCCTTGATGGATGGGACCGTATCATCGTGTCGGGAGTTTTCGCCCCCGGTTCTGCCTTCGCACAAAAGGGCCATAGTCTGGTCCAGCGTGAGGCGGTTCGTTCGGGATTTAAGGCCGCGCTGAACGAAGCGGCGCGTTATCTTGGCGCCACCTCTCCCAATCCTGCTGTTGGCTGTTGTCTGCTCGACCATGAGGGCAACATACTCGTCACCGAGGCTCATCACCGTACCGGCACCCGCCATGCCGAGGCGCTTGCCCTGCACCGGGCGCGCGAGACCGGCGTGATCGACCGCGTGGCGACAGCCCTCGTTACCCTTGAGCCCTGCAATCATGTCGGACTCACGCCCCCCTGCAGCGAGGCGCTGCGCGACAGTCCTGTGCAGGATGTCTGGGTGGGCATGCGCGACCCGAACCCGGTAGCCGGGGGCGGCATTGCACGCCTGCAGCAGATGCCTGAGGGGCGGAGTGTCTTTCTGCTCGAGGATTTCCCGGCCTTCGCCGATGTGCATGATGGCTGCGCGGCGCTTCTGGCGCCTTTTGCCACACGTATCATGCGCCAGCGCCCGTGGATCACGGTGAAGCAGGCACGGGACAATACGGGTTCGATGATTCCACCTGCCGGGCGCAAGACTTTTACCAGCCAGGCCTCGCTTGAGATTGCCCATCGCCTACGCCGCGCCAGCGATGCAATCATCACGGGTATTGGCACGATCCTGTCTGACAGCCCACGTTTCGATGTGCGCCATGTTCCCGATCATGAGGACCGGGTGCCGCGACTGGTCGTGGTGTGTGACAGGCAAAATCGCCTTCCCGATTCCTGGCGGGAGAAAATGATCGGTAGCGGTTTTCGCGTGCTTGTCTCGCGTGATCTGGGCGAGATTCCTTCGCTTCTGGCCGATCATGGCGCGAACTGGGCGATGGTCGAAGCCGGGCCCGGGCTACTCGGCGAAATCAGGCGGCTTAGCCTTTGGGATGACTGGCTGGACATCCAGACCACCCCGGACGGTCCTGACCGGCACCGGGTCTATTCCCACGGCCCCACCCCCTTGCGTTTCATACTTGATGAAGGGGCGCGTCCCCTTCCTGTTGACAAGGCTGCTTTCTGATGTTCTCAGGCATTATCGAACATATCGGCCGTATCAAGGCTGTCGAACCCCGCGATCAGGCGATCCTGCTTCAGGTCGAGACGGGACTTTCGGATATGGATCTGGGCGAGAGCATTGCCGTCAATGGTGTCTGTCTGACAGTCGCCTCCTATGACTCTTCAGGGCTGGCAGATTTCTTTGTCAGTGCTGAAACGCTGTCGCGCACGGCTCTGGGCAGACTGGCGGCCGGAGCGCGGGTCAATCTTGAGCGGGCCAGCACACCCTCGACACGTCTTTCGGGACATATCGTTCAGGGGCATGTTGATGGGCTTGCCCATCTGGTGGGGATCCGCTCGGTCGGGGAGTCGCATCACATCACGTTCCGCCTTCCCGCTGCCTTGCGTGGCTATGTGGTCGAGAAAGGATCGATCGCGCTCGATGGCGTCAGCCTGACGGTTAATGAGGTGAGCGACGTGCTGGATGACAGCTTCACCATCGCCCTCATGATCATTCCGCACACATGGGACCATACCGGGCTCTCCGAAATCCGCGAGGGCGATCCGGCCAATGTCGAGGTCGATGTGCTGGCCAAATATGTCGAGAGCCTGCTGAAATACGGGGTACGGTCATGAACACGCTTCGTTCGCCCGCTCTGGCCTATGCCATCACCGCTCTGCGTGAAGGGCGCATGGTGATGATGGTGGATGATGAAGCCCGCGAGAATGAGGGCGATCTGGTGATTGCCGCCCAGTTTGCCACGCCGGATGCCGTCAACTTCATGGCAACCCATGCGCGCGGGCTGATCTGCCTGCCGCTGGAGCCGGAGCAGATCGAGCGTCTTGAATTGCCCATGATGCCCCGGCGCGGTCATGATCCACGTGGAACGGCCTTCACGGTCTCAATCGAGGCCACGACCGGGATCACGACGGGGATTTCGGCGGCCGACCGGGCACGAACCATTCAGGTTGCGGGCCACCCCGATGCAAAGCCCGAGGATATCAGCACCCCCGGCCACATCTTCCCCTTGCGGGCGCATCCCGAAGGTACGGTGGCGCGTGACGGGCATACGGAAGGCGCTGTGGATCTGGCTCGGCTGGCAGGCCTGTTTCCTGCGGCAGTGATCTGCGAGGTCATGAGCGATGACGGCACGATGGCACGCCTGCCGGAACTGCGCGCATTCTCGGCTCGTCACGATATTCCCGTCATCAGCATTGAGGAAATTGCCGCCTGGTGCCGCGTGCATGGCCGCGAGGCGCTGGGAGACGTCATTCTGCCTGCGCCCGTTCCGCCTGCGGTCGAGCGTATTGCCGAGGCAGCGCTCCCCAGCGTCTATGGCGGTCATGACCTGCGTATCCAGGCGTTTCGTGCCCCCGATGGCATCGAGCATGTAGCGCTGATCAAGGGTGACCCCGGCAACGGCACCCCCCTGGTGCGTCTGCATTCCGAATGTGTGACAGGTGATGCGCTGGGTTCACTGCGTTGCGATTGCGGCCCGCAATTGCGCGAAGCGCTTGAGCGTATTGCCGCAGCCCCTTCTGGTGTGCTGGTGTATCTGCGTGGGCATGAGGGCAGGGGGATCGGACTTGGCAACAAGATACGGGCCTATGCCCTGCAGGATGCTGGCAAGGACACGCTTGAAGCCAATCTGGAACTGGGTCTGCCGGGCGATGCGCGTGACTGGGTGACAGGCGCGGCCATTCTGCAGTCGCTTGGTATCGACACGCTCAGGCTGCTCACCAATAATCCCAGCAAGGTCTCGGGACTGGAGGCGGCAGGGCTGAAGGTCATCAGTCAGGAACGCCTCGAAGCCGGGTCCAACCCGTTCAACCGGGCGTATCTTCACGCCAAGCGTACCCGGATGGGGCATCAGCTCAGCGATGTCTGGCCCGAACTCGTTGATTCAGTGATTCAGAAGTAAGGATCTTCCATGAGCAAATCCATCCCCGTCGCTCCCGACCTCACACTCGTTCCCACGCCCAAGCTCGCCCTGCTGGTGAGCCGCTTCAACACGGATGTCACGCATGGCCTGCGTGATGGCGCGCTGGAATGGCTCGCTGAACACAATATCCGCGATGTCGATGTGTTCGATGCACCGGGAGCTTTCGAACTGCCTTTGATGGCGCAGGCTCTGGCCAAGACGGGAACGTATGAGGGGATCATCTGCCTTGGCTGCGTGATCAAGGGTGACACGGCCCATTTCGAGTTCATCAGCCTTGGGGCCACCATCGGCATCATGCAGGCCCAGCTTGCCACTGAAACGCCCATCTCCTTCGGTGTGCTTACCACCTACACGGATGAGCAGGCCCAGGCGCGCTCGCGCAAGGATGTGCACAACAAGGGTCGCGAGGCTTCGGCCGCCTGTGTCGAGACCCTGGCTTTCCTGCGCAACACCCGCAGCTGAGGCGTTTGTTACAACGCTGTGACGGGTGTGGTTTCCCATTCGGGTGACAATGCTCTAAACCTGCCCGGACCATGACGCTTTGGCGTCTTTCCGTGGCAGGGTTCATCACACGTCAATGCTAGCAAATTTCATCGGATCGATCGTCTCGTTCTGCGCAAGGCGCGCCCTTGTTATCGTCGCTCTCTTTGCGGTGCTTACAGCCGGCAGTCTGGTGCTGACGGCGCAACGCCTTGGTGTGACAACCAATACTGATGAAATGTTTGCAGCCAGCTTGCCCTGGAAACAGCGTGGCGCAGAGCTGAGCCAGCTTTTCCCGCAGAATGACGACCTGATGGTGGCCATCATCAAGGCCGACATGCCAGAGCAGGGCCGCGCGACAGCGCGCGAACTGGCCCGTATCCTGCGCGCCGATCACAAGAATTTCCGTACCGTTCGCCTGCCTGACGACTCGCCCTTCCTTGAAAATCACGGGCTGCTTTATCTCGACAAGCCGGTTCTCGGCACGCTGCTCGATTCCATCGTGGCAGCGCAGCCTTTTCTGGGGACGCTTTCGGCCGATCCGTCATCACGCGGTATCTTCACGGCCCTTGGGCTGATGGGTGAGGGGCTGTCAGCAGGTGAGGATATCCCCGAGAGCTTCACGCCAGAGCTTCGCGGCTTTGCCACAGCGCTGAATGATGCCGCCAGCGGCCACCCGAAAGATCTGTCATGGCAGAATCTTCTGGCGGGTCCGCTGGGCGATATGGCGGGCAACTACCAGTATGTCATCACGCAGCCGCATCAGGATTTCGGTTCGCTTCAGCCGGGTGGCGAGGCAAGCGCCGCCATGCGCCGTGCCATCGATTCCCTGCCATTCGTCAGGAGCGGCAACGCAATCGCCATGATCACCGGCCCGGTGCAGCTGAGCGATGAGGAGTTCTCGACCGTTGCCCATGGCATGGGTTTTGGTTTGCTGACCTCGCTCGTTCTGGTGGCATGCTGGCTGGTTCTGGCCGTGCGCTCTGTACGCGTGATCGTGCCGATCCTGATCACGCTCGTGATCGGCCTTCTGCTGACGACAGGCTTTGCCGCTCTCGCCGTGGGTAAGCTCAATCTGATTTCTGTCGCGTTTGCCGTTCTGTTTGTCGGTATCGCTGTCGATTTCGCAATCCAGTTCTCTGTCCGATTTCGGGGGCAGCGTCTGGCATCGGGTGAGGCCATGGCGCCTGCCGAGGCACTGGCCGAGACGGGCCGCGAGACGGGACATCAGATTCTGGTGGCGGCTCTGGCAACGGCGGCGGGTTTCCTTGCCTTCGTTCCGACCAATTTCGTGGGCGTGGCCCAGCTTGGCCTGATTGCCGGTATCGGCATGATCATCGCCTTCCTGTGCACCATGACCCTGCTGCCGGCTCTGTTGCATCTGTTCCGCGCGCGTCTGAGCAGGGGCATGCCCGGGTTTGCAAGCCTTGCACCGGCCGACGGTTTCCTGCGTCGTTTCCGCAAGCCTATCCTGGCATTCTACGCCATTCTGGCCCTGACCGGCATTGCGCTCATTCCGCGCCTCAGCTTTGACGCTGATCCTCTGCACACCAAGAACCCGGACACCGAGGGAATGCGCGCGCTTCATCTGCTGGAGCAGGACCCGCGCGCCTCGCCCTATGATGGCGAGGTGATCGTGCCGAACCTGAAGGTCGCCGCAGAACGGGCCAAGCAGTTCGACGCGCTGTCAAGTGTTTCCTCGGTCATGTGGCTGGGCATGTTCGTGCCGGAAGATCAGACCGAGAAGCTCGCGATGATCAAGGACACGGCGTCGATCCTGCTGCCGACACTGGTGGGTCAGGAAGTACAGCCTGCGCCCGATGCCAATGCCCTTCGCGCCAGCGCAGCCTCGGCAGCGGCTAAGCTGGGCGCCGTGATCGACAAGACCGCGCCCGACTCACCGCTGCGCGACATCCAGAAAGCCCTTGCGACACTCGCCAAAGCGCCGGATGACCGGATCATGGCGGCCAATACGGCGCTTACGCGCTTTCTGCCCGAGCAGCTCGCCCAGCTTGTCGATGTGCTTCAGCCCACGCCTGTGACAATGGAAAGCATCCCGCAGGATATTGCGCGTGACTATGTAGCGCCGGACGGACGCGCCCTGCTGAAGGTTCTGCCGAAAGGGCGGATGTCCGACAGCAAGGTGCTTTATCGCTTCCTGCGCGACATGCAGTCGGTGGACAAGAATACGGCAGGCACTGCGCTTGAGGTGGTCGAGAGCGCCCATACGATGGTTCATGCTTTCTCGACGGCGGCGATTTCGGCTCTGGTCATGATCGCCATCATCCTGTTTGTGGCTCTGCGCCGCCTGCTGGATATGGCGCTCGTTCTGGCACCCCTGCTGCTTTCTGCGCTGATCACGGTCATTCTGATCGTGACGGTGCCCGAGACACTGAATTTCGCCAATATCATCGCGCTGCCCCTGCTGCTTGGCGTGGGGGTGTCGTTCAACATCTATTTCGTGATGAACTGGCGTGCGGGCATCAAGAGCCCGCTGACATCGCCTACGGCCCGCGCAGTCCTGTTTTCGGCCCTGACAACAGGAACGGCATTCGGGTCGCTTGCCGCCTCGCAGCATCCGGGTACGGCCAGTATGGGTCGGTTACTGCTCATGTCGCTGGCCTGCACATTGCTTGCCACGCTGACCTTCATTCCCGCCCTGCTGCCCAAGCGCAGCATCGACAAGGAATAGCCGGTTCATCCGGCAAGACGGGGGCGCCTGCCAGAGCCGGGGCATTGTGACCCCTGTGTGCTGCTTTCCCCCGGTTCCGGCTTTGTGGAAAAAAATCGGACTGGTCAGGCACAGATTGGCGATGCTAGGACCGAGGCCTAACGTTTCCGTGAGCAGTTTCTTTGGTTCTGAGTCACTTCTTTCGCTGGAGCCTGGCCGCCGCCTGTCTTGCAGGTATGTCAGCCCCGATGCCGGGCTGGGCCGCCGATGATGACGATGAGGAAACCGGCTCGGAACCCAGCTATCAGATCAATGATCCGTTTCCTGACCGGCCCTTGCAGCCCACCAGCGTGCCGGCATTCGGTCAGCCCAAGGCCGTATTCTATAATCCCTTTGGCGTGACGGACTGGTTGCGTCGTCACGGGATCGGGCTGCTGCTCGACAATATCAACGAATATGCGGCCGCCGTCACCACACCCACACGACATGTCGGCGATTACCGTCAGGGCTCGAGCAATGCCGGGCAATATGCCCTCTCGCTGAATGTGGACTGGGAGCGCATCGCGCATATCAGGGGCTTTGCCACGCATATGGTCGTGACGGGGCGCTATGGCACGCCTGCCAACCGCATGTTCGGCGACTGGCTGAACCACTCCTCAGAAATCTATGGCGGGGGCGGTAATGTGGTGGTGCATCTCGTCATGGCCTATGGCGAAGAGACACTGTATGGCGGCAAGCTCTCGATTGCGGCGGGGCGCATGGCCGAACTCTCCGACTTCGTGGCCAGCCCGCTTTTCTGCACTTTCCAGATCAACGCCATTTGCGGTCGCCCCCGTGCGGCAGCCGATACCGGATATGCCTCGACCTTTCCGGCGGGGAACTGGGGTTTGCGTGTGCGCGGTCGCCCCTTGCCGCAATCCTACATCCAGCTTGGCCTGTATCTGACCGAAGAGGGCATGTTCGCCTATTCGATGAACCGCAGCGGCTTCAAGTTCAATAGTGCCTATATCAATGGTGTGCGTATGCCGCTCGAACTGGGCTGGGAGCCAAGGGCGCGTGGCCATTTACCCGGCCATTACAAGATTGGTGCGGCCCTCACGACCACCCCGCTTTCCGATATCCACGAGGACCAGTATGGCCAGCCCTACGCCGTGACAGGGCTGAATCAGCGCCAGCACCGTGCCAGCTATAATGCCTGGGTGCTGATGGATCAGAAAATAACGACCTATCGCAAGGACAAGGCGGGGCAGGATACGGATTCCGGCCTGACGGCGCTCTGGGGCTTTCTCTATAATGACGGGCGCGTGGCGCTGCGTCACTGGCAGGTTTATGGCGGTCTTATCAGCCGTGGGACTTTCGCCTCCCGCCCTGAGGACACCATCGCCCTGGCCTTCAGCTACACGGCAATGTCGCCCGGCGTGCAGCGCACCGAAGAATTGCTGCGCGCGAGGGGGGAGGTACTGCCCTACCGTGCCACCGGTATCCAGCGTCATGCCGTCGTCATGGAGGCCAATTACGGCTGGCATGCCTGGCGCGGTATTCTCATGCAGCCGATGGTTGAGCTGTTCGTGCGACCCAACGGGCAGGGAAACCTCAAAGACGCCGTCCTGCTTGGCTTCAAGTCCCATGTGGAGTTCCTCTGAACAGCTGGAACCGGCCTGATGGTCATGATCGGTTGAGAACGCATCTTTCATGGTCGCCTGCATTTTTGCCGATGCATCGACTGGCTCCGCCGTGCCATGCTCTGTGACGTTATGTTTCACGGAGAATGATTCATGGATGCCCAGATTGATGGTTCGTTGTTCCCCGTACTTCGCATCGCCCTCCAGCCCGGCGAGACGCTCATGGCCGAAACGGGCGAGCTCTCCTGGAAAAGCCCCCATGTCTCGCTGGAAACCAGCACGTCAGGGGCCGGGCAAAGCGGATTCATGGGCACCCTCTCGCGCATGATTGCGGGAGGCGGGCTGTTCATGATCCGCTATCGCGCTGAAGGGGCTCCCGGCATCGTTGCTTTCGCTGCCAAGATACCAGGGCATATCACCGAGCATACGCTCGATGGATCGCGGGCCTATCTTGTGCATCGTCATGGCTTCATCGCCGGTACCGAAGGGGTCCGCCTCGACATGGCTTTCCAGCGCAAGCTCGGCGCGGGCCTGTTTGGCGGGGAGGGATTCATCCTCCAGCGCATCTCGGGTTACGGTCAGTTCTGGGCGGAGCTGGGCGGCGAGATCGTGGCCCATGATCTTGCACCCGGAGAACAGATCGATGTGCATCCCGGTCATGTCGGCATGTTCGAGGAGAGTGTGCAGTTCGATATTACGACACTGCCCGGCATACGCAACAAGCTGTTCGTGGGCGATGGCGTGTTTCTGGCCCGTTTGACCGGGCCGGGGCGCATCTGGCTGCAGACACTCACCTTGTCCAATCTCGCCGGAGCGCTCAGCCCCTATCTCGGGATGACGGAAGCGACAGGCGCAGCCGAAGGCACTCTGCTCGGCTCCCTGGTGCGTAAGGCGTTCGACTGATCCATACGCCGCGCGATACGCCCTGTCTCAGGGCAGTCGTGCCTCGCGCAATCTAGCGAGGAGCTTTTTCTCGGCCGGAGGATGCGCGTAGAGCGTTTCAAGAGGAACAGCGTCATGGCCGAGCATCCAGGCGACTTCCAGATGATGGAGCCGATAGAGTCCGCTCCGGCGCACATCCATGGAGGGATCATGCGTCTGGAATCGCGCGAGATTGTCCCGCATATCGAAGTCACCGCCCTTGCCGACGAGATCGGCATAGCCTTCGTTGAGCCATGCGGGGCGGGTCAGGGCAAAGAAGCGTCTGAAGCTGCGGCCCTGCATCACATGCGTCGCCTCATGGGCAATGTAATAGGCGAGCGGGCGTTCCTTCGCATCTGCCATCGGTCCGGCATGGGGAGGAATGATCCTGTCATGAGGGATATCCGACTCACGAAGGTAGATATTGGATGTGAGCGGCGCGATCACGATGCCCCCGACGTCTGGGTGAAACAGCCCATAGAGCTGTAACCGCCAGCGCGCGTTGCAGAAAAAGACGTGGAAGTGCTGCTGTGGCGTGTAGAGGCTCGATGTCTGCAAGCGCCGCGTCGCGTCATCCAGAATGATAGTGATATGGCTGTCGATAGGGCGATCCGACCAGAGATCGAACTGCCGATACTGCATCCGATAGGCAAAAGCCGGTTCAGGATAAGCCAGGACAGCTAGATAGGTGGCGACCAGCCCAACCAGAGCGAGCGCCCCACGGCGCAGCCAAAGCAACAGCGTCCTCACGCGCGGGGGCGCTGTTGCCGGAGGCACTCCTGAAGGCCTTGATGTCAGATCACATAATCCACGGGAGGCAGACGCTGATCCATGCCCAGAGCTGGCATGGAGGTATGGCGCGTGCCGATGCGACGTGCGGGATTGCCCACAACCGTTGTGTAAGGTGGTACGCTCTCGAGCACGACAGAGCCCGCGCCCACCTTGGCGCCTTCGCCAAGCTCGATATTACCCAGCACGATGGCTCCGGCTCCCACAAGAACGCCCCGCCGGACCTTGGGGTGACGATCGCCGGTTTCCTTGCCCGTCCCGCCGAGAGTAACGCCCTGGAGAAGCGAAACATCGTCTTCAATAATGCAGGTTTCACCCACCACGATGCCTGCGCCATGATCAAAGACCAGACGCCGTCCAAGACGGGCGGCGGGGTGAATGTCGAGACCGAAGCGTTCACTCACAAGGCTTTGCAGATGGCGGGCAAGATGCTGGCGGTCATGGCACCAGAGCCAGTGGGCGATACGATAGGCCTGGATGGCGTGATAGCCCTTAAAGAACAGGAAGGGGGTCACGTAATCCGGGCAAGCGGCATCGCGCTCGCAGATCGCGATCATATCTTCGGCGGCGGCTTCAGCAATTTCAGGTTTTTCAGCCAGTGCCGATGTGACGAGCGCAGAGAGCACCGGAGCCGAAAGCGCGCGGTCAGCCAGTTTTGTGCCGAGCAGCGCCGCAAGAGCCCCCTGGAAATTGCGGTGATCGCTGATGCCTGTCGCAAATACACCCTGAATCAGCACATCGCAGCAGACATCGCTCTGCTTGAGCATTTCCTGCCATACGACGCCCAGATCGGGCGCTCTGGGCGATGTCTGATCGGGTGATGTGCTCATAATCCCATGGCCTTCTTCACGAATGTGCGGCGCAGGCCTGGCAGGCGGCTCATCACGCCCAGCCCAAGATCACGCCCGAAGCGCAGGAGAGGATTGTCATTGCCGAACAGGCGTTCAAGCCCGTCACAAGCCGCCATGATCGCCATGTTATGAGGGCGTACCTGACGCTGGTAGCGAGCAAGCAGATCGGCGCCGCCGAGATCGCCCCCGCTGGCAAACCGCGTTTCCAGGAGGGCGGAAAGGGCGATGATGTCCTTGAACCCGACATTCAGGCCTTGTCCGGCAATCGGGTGAAGCCCATGGGCAGAGTCGCCCGCGAGCGCAAGCCGCGGTGCCGTGTAACGCTGGGCATATTGTGCCGAAAGCGGATAGATCCAGCGTCGGCCGACCGGAACGGCCTTGCCTACATCATCGCCAAGACGCTGCATGATGGCATTGGCAAAGGCCGCTTCGTCGAGCGCATAGAACCGCTCGGCGCGTCGTGTCGCCTCTGCCCAGACGATCGCCGAACGATAGGGATGCTCGGCCGTGGGCGGCAGGGGGAGGCGTGCAAACGGCCCCTGAGGGAGAAAATGTTCGAGCGCCCTGTCGTCATGTGGGCGCTCATGATGAATGATGCTGATCAGTCCGCACTGGTTATAGGGCAGGCGCGTGACCATGATGCCCGCCTGCTGGCGTAACGGACTCTGCCGCCCCTCTGCGGCGATGACGAGCGGCGCCCGATAAACCGGTCCGGATTTGAGCGTGATCTCGACATGATCGGCGCCAAGGTCGAAGCGCCCCGTGTCAGGTGCGGCGATGTCGAGAGCGCCTTCATGCGTTGTCAGGGCATGGTTGAGGGCTGCACGCAGGTCGCGTGCCTCGATCATCCATCCGAATGGCGTGGCTTCACCATTTTCGATCGGTGCATCCTCCGGGCCAAAGCGCAGGCCATGGGGGGAGGCTGGCTCGCCGGGGCGGCCATCACTGACGGTGATGCTGCGTATGGGCTGCGCGGGGGAGGGGAGGTGCTGCCAGATACCGGCCGCCACCAGCATGCGGCGTGAGCCTTCGGTAATGGCATAGGCGCGCCCGTCGAGCGAGGGATGTTCCATGCCCGGCAGGGGAGACCGGTCGATGAGCAGAACCCGAAGCCCCGAGGCCGCAAGGCGACAGGCCAGAGTGGCCCCGACGGGACCAGCGCCGTTTATGCAGATATCGACCTGTCGCATGGGGTTCATTTCTCCGCAGCATTGTTGACCGTGGCTTTTTTAATGCAGTCGCAGGAAATGGGAAATGGATCGTCATAGACCCTTGCCAATCTCGTTATGAAACTGGCACGATTTATGTTCATGAGAACTGGCGGAGCTGTTTCTATAAACAGAAGCCGTTTGCGGTGCGGAGGAATGTAATGAAGCTCATTACGGCGATTATCAAGCCGTTCAAGCTGGACGACGTCCGTGAAGCGTTGACCCCTTTAGGGGTACAGGGCCTAACGGTTACCGAGATCAAGGGTTTCGGCCGTCAGAAAGGTCAGACGGAGATTTACAGAGGCGCTGAATATCAGGTCAGCTTCTTGCCGAAGGTCAAGATCGAGATCGCTGTCAGTGATGACATCGTCGATGAAGTCGTCGATGCGATTCTCAACGCCGCCCGCACCGGCAAGATCGGCGATGGCAAGATCTTCGTCTCGCCTCTCGACAGCGTCATCCGCATCCGAACCGGCGAAACGGGAGAAACTGCCATATGAGCCGCGTTTTCAAGGCCCTTGCTCCTCTCGCTCTTTGCGCGCTTCCCCTGCCTGCCTTCGCAGCGCCTGCCGCGATTGACACGGGTGACACGGCCTGGATGCTGGTCAGCACCGCTCTTGTGCTGCTGATGACCATTCCGGGTGTCGGCCTGTTTTACGCCGGCATGGTCCGCAAGAAGAATGTTCTTGCGACCCTTATCCAGTCCTTTGCCATCTGCTGTATTGCCAGCATCGTATGGCTGGTGATCGGCTACAGCCTTGCCTTCGGCACGGGCACGCCCTGGATTGGCGATATGTCGCGCTTCATGCTGAACGGCGTGGCCGACCATATCAGCAAGGGGGGCGATCAGGCGTTCACCATGGGGGCCAATTCGGCCAACCCTGTAGCGATGACGATTCCCGAGAGCGTCTGGGTAATGTTCCAGATGACCTTTGCGATCATCACGCCTGCCCTGATTGCAGGCAGCTTTGCCGAACGCATGAAATTCTCGGCCCTGTGCGTGTTTACCGTGCTGTGGTCCCTGCTGGTCTATGCGCCGATTGCCCATTGGGTCTGGAGCCCGCTTGGCTGGGTGGCAGGTATTGGCGCGGTCGATTTTGCTGGTGGTACCGTCGTTCATATCAACTCGGGTGTCGCGGGTCTTGTCGCTGCCCTCGTGATCGGCAAGCGCCGTGGCATGGGTCATGACGACTTCTCGCCCTTTAACCTGACCTACGCCATCATCGGTGCCTCACTTCTGTGGGTGGGCTGGTTCGGCTTCAATGCCGGTTCTGCCGGTGGTGCCAATGGTCGTGCAGGCATGGCCATGCTGACCACACAGATCGCGACCGCAGGTGGTGCCATGGCCTGGATGGCTGCCGAGTGGATCCACTCCCGCAAGCCGACGGCTCTTGGCATCATCTCCGGCGCTGTGGCGGGTCTTGTGGCCATTACGCCTGCGGCAGGCTTCGTGTTGGCAGGTCCGGCGCTGATCATCGGCCTGGTGGCTGGCGTGGTGTGCTTCTGGGCCTCGGCCATTCTCAAGCCGCGCCTTGGTTATGACGACAGCCTTGATGCCTTTGGTGTGCATGGTACGGGCGGTATCGTAGGCGCGTTGCTGACCGGCGTGTTTGCCTATGGGCCGCTATCGGCAACGGATGCCAATCCGACAGGTGTCGTTGGTTCCTTCGCGCAATTCGTCCGTCAGGCCGAAGCTGTGGGTGTGACCATCGTCTGGTGCGTGATCTTCACCTTCATCATCCTGAAGGTTATCGATCTCACAATCGGGCTACGTGTCACGCGTGACGAGGAACTCGAAGGTCTGGACATGGTTCTGCATGGTGAGCGGATTAACTGATCCGCACTCTTTACCCAACGGGAATTTGCCAATGGCGCTGAAACTCTCTCATGGCCACGTTCTGCTGGCCGGTCTCATGCTCGGTGGAGCGGCCTTTGCCAGCTCCCCCGCCCTGGCGCTGACGGCGAAGGAATGTCATGCGAAGTTTCAGGCTGCCGAGAAAGCTGGCACCCTGAATGGCCAGAAATACAAGGATTTCAAGGCTGCCCAGTGTGGCGATGTCTCGACCAGCACCGCGCAGACATCCATGGCTCCGGCCGAAAAGGAAGCAGCGGCAGACAAGCCTGTAACCACCGAGGCACCCGCCTCACCGGGTGCAGGAATCGCTTCGAAGCCTTCCACGACAGCGTCTGGCAACGTGGTATTTCCGACCTCTGTCTCCGCTGCCTATGCCAAGCTCCCGGCGGGCAAGGCACGCATGAAGACCTGCCTCGACCAGTATCATGCGAACCAGCAATCCGGCGGCAACGGTTCTCTGAAATGGATCCAGAAGGGCGGCGGGTATTACTCCCAATGCAACGCCAAGCTGAAATAAGCAAAAAGGCCCGGAAACGGGCCTTTTTTATTGGGGCACATACAAAACAAGAGAAGGGCGGTCATAGATGCCTCCTGTGAGATCTGGCTGGCATTCACGCAAGGTCTGTCCGGATTTGAGATTCTACGTTTCGCTCCATCATCGGGCGTAACACGTCACAATAGCGAGTTTTCTCAATCGGATGCAGAGTGGAACGCGGCGTGTTGCCGAGCTTATCGTATTGCATAATAACTCCCAAAATCTGACGATCAGGAAGTGCACCCGTATCTGGAGATATGGCCGGACTTCCTGTTCAGGTCTAGCGTTTGGTCCCGTTCATCTGTGGCATCTCGTCGCGTCGCAATAGTGCTGTTCCACACTATGCTTATCGTTATTTAAGTAGTCGCCCATTATTGTCGGCTATTGTAGTTTTTTCGCTCCTCAGTTCGCCGCCAGACACGCCGCGCAAGATGCTTCCTCAACGATAGACGGTCGGGCTTTTTGCCTGTCTGGGACGACGATTGCGTGAGTCACATAGGGTGCGAATGTGAACGTGCGAAATTTCGGACGGTCTCGTCTGCCAGTGACGTATAAGTGTGGGCCAAACACGCAATTATGCGCTGACAGACCCATAGTTTCCCTTTCAAGCTTCATGACACAACTTCGGATTCCTGATTTTTACTTCGAGGAATTTGTCATGACGCTGAGAGCCACCCCCGAAAATCAGCCCGGGGTCAGATTTTTTCTGGATACTGCAGATCGCGATGCCCTGCGACGCTGGTTGCCTACAGGGCTGTTTCATGGCGTCACAACCAACCCGACCATTCTTGATGGGGCGGGCCTGCCCTGCACCCTCGCGACCATTGCACCGCTGGTGAGCGATATCCTCAGCTATCCGGTCAGCGAGGTGCAGGCCCAATGCTGGGGGGTGGAAACAGAGAGGCTGATTGAGACCGGATTGGCGCTGGCGGCGCTCGATCCGCGTATGGTCGTCAAGGTCCCGATTACCGAGAACGGCATACGTGCTGTTTCGGCGTTGCATGCCTATGGTGTGCGGACGACCCTGACTGCTGTTTATGCGGCGCATCAGGCCCTTACGGCTGCTGCTGCGGGTTCGGATTACGTGGCTCCCTATTTTGGCCGGATTGGTGATCATGGGGGCGATGCCCTCGCAATCGTCACGGCCATGCAGCGCATCCTGCACGCTTGCGGGCGTCCAACACGTCTGCTCGTCGCAAGCTTGCGAAAAGCTGATGACCTCGCGGCTCTTGCGGCCTCGGGGTGCGACACCTTCACCTTCAGCCCGGCTGTCGCCGAGCAATTATTCAGCGATCCGCTGACGACAGACGCAGCGGCGGCTTTCGAGAAAACAGCTGCAGGTCAGTGACCGTGCTCTCCAGTGGACCGTGCCCGCCTGCTGCTGCGAGCATACGGGGCGTAGTCAGTATCAGTTCTCTGATGGCGGGCTGATGTCTCGCTGAAAGTCTGGTCATGAGTGGTTCAGTCTTGTGTCTTGGTGAAGCCCTTATCGACTTTATTCCGGTCGATTTGCCAGACGGGCCACCCGGAAAAGGGGGGGCTTATCGGCCCTGTCCGGGCGGCTCCTCCTACAACGTAGCGCGTGCGTTGGGGCGTCTGGGCATCAAGACCTGGTTTGGTAGAGCCGTCTCGACAGATCTGTTTGGCGATCAGCTTGTCGCTGCACTTGAGCAGAGCCGGGTCAGGCTGGACTTTCTGCAGAGGCTTGATGCGCCCTCCACCCTCGGCTTTGTCAATCTCGATCAGGCTGAACCGACCTACGCGTTTTTCGATGAGGGAGCAGCCGATCGCCTGTGTGAGACCATGCCGGACAGTGAGGATCTCTCATGCGTGGGGACCCTTCATTTCGGGTCGATCGCCCTGATAAGAGAGCCCGCGGCGAGCGCCTATGAGGCGCTTTTCATGCGGGAGGCCGGCGGGGCGAGGCTCATCAGTTTTGACCCGAACATCCGCGCGTCGCTGGTCCGTGATGAACAGGGTTATCGCACACGTATGCAGCGCCTCCTGCATCATGCCGATATTATCAAGATCAGCGGGGCTGATCTGGACTGGCTCTATCCGGGTATCGCTCATGAGCATGCAGCGCGCGATTGGCTTGGCCACCGGGCACGTCTCGTGGTGATCACGCATGGCAAGGAGGGTGTCAGCGGCTGGACGCCCACAGCGCAGGCTTATGCCAGCGCCATACCCACCAATGTGGTGGACACGGTGGGTGCGGGCGACAGCTTCATGGCGGGGTTGCTTGCGGGTCTATCCGATACAGGGTTTCTTGCGCCGGAAGCTTTGGAAGCGCTTGATGAGACAGCCCTGCATACGGCCCTTGCCTATGGGCAGACCATTGCCAGTGCGACTTGTGCGCGTCGCGGTGCCGACTCACCGTGGCGAGAGTCGCCTCGAGAACGACCGTCATAATCAGCCTGCAGTGCTGATTTCAAATCACTGAATTCGAGTATGGGAGACAAGATAGAGAAGAATCATATGTCGCTGGAGGTCTTGCTTGCATTGCGGCCCATCATTTCGGAGAGGGGACGACCACAGTCATCTTTCCATTCGACCCATCCGTTGGTTGAGCGACCATTCACCATGGTTCCTGCCGCACTTGGTGAGTTGAAACTCAAATCGGTGAGAAAGCAGAGGCGTTCCTCGATGACCTGCAGATGGCCGTTATCGAGGAGATCTTGGCGCTTCTTTTGGGTGGCTGCGGTAAGAGATAAATGGGAGCTTGGAGCACGCCCCCATGAACCCTTTAAAACGATGAAGCCCGTTTCTGTATAGACACCTGTCGCATTAGCTTTTTCATTACGAAGGTAAACGGTCTTTTCGGGGTGATCGCGCTCAGTTATTCGAGAAAGATGACTTACTTCTTCGAGGCTATGCTTGGCGGCTTTGTTGCTGACAAGCGCTTCAAAAACAGGGTGTCCGAGCGTCGTCAGGAGGATATCGATCGTCTCGAAAATTTCGCGACACTCAGCTTCCATCGCGGCTGGGGTGTGGGGGCGTGTGCCTATTGTGCTGTTCTCCAGCTTGCAGCGGCCCGCCTGCGCGGCGCGGTTGATTGCCAGCCACTCAAGATAATGCGCATGGGTTACCGTAAGACTATGCGTCAGTGAGAGAGCAACGAGGGCGCGGTTCCAGAAATCCTTGCCGTCATGGTGCTGCTTGAGCCGTGCGCCCAGATTACCCGTCTGACCAATATAGGCCTTGGCATGGCCCGTCTCATCATCCTCACCGAACAGAAGGTAGAGCCCCACATGGCCCGCTTCCGACATGGCAAGAAAGTCAGCCAGCCTCAGGCGAGGAATCTCGATCAACTGAACAATGCGGGTTGTGATCGAGGCAATGCGTATGCCCTGCGGGTCACCATCGGGAAGGAAGATCTGGATCGTCTGGGGATGGGCCATGGGGCTCTTTTTCTTCATTGCAGGCAGATTGCGGTCCTGTCCGGATACGGCCGCAATAAAGGTTTCTGACGCATCCGGGTCATACCCGTAAAGGCCAGGGGAGCGTTCTTCTCTCGGCCTGCGGCTTCAAGGGGCGAGGCCGAACAGCAATCGGAGCGGCCTGTGCGTGGTGCAGAATTGCGACAGGCCATTACAACGCACAGGGCCTGACAGGTCATTCAGGCCCTCTTGTCGGCAAGATCGCTCAGGGCAGGGGCTTGCCGCTCAGCGGAGGCTGGGGGGCGGCCACCAGCCTGTCCATCAGATCCTCGAAGCGGGGCACGTCGATTTTCTGCGCCACGATTGTCCGTCCCTCACCGAGGCCAGGCTGATAGCCGGGCGACCACGAGATAATATCGCCATAAGACGGGCCGAACTGCGTGTTTACGTCAACATAGAGGTCCGCTTTCTGGGTGATCAGGCCCGGATTGAGCCAGACAGCTGCAGCAATTTCATCCCAGAGCGGGAAGCCCGGCTCGCGGGTCTTGAGGGAGCGCGAAACCGGGGTGTCGGAGCGCGAAAGGCGCTTGAGCAGATCGGGGGTCAGCTCGGTATCTGTCGAGGGGTCGACTGGGATCATGGTGATCCGGGGCCAGGGCGCGCGCAGGGCAATGCTTGCAGCCTCAGGGTCGAAGCGAATGTTGAATTCGCGCCTTGGTGCATTGAGAAATTCGCGTGCGAACTGATGGGCAACTTCATCAGGGCGTGTCTGACGCGGGTTGAGACTGCCGCCCATATAGACCAGCTCCTTAGCGAGCGAGGCAAATTCCGGGTCGAGGCGTTGGGCCAGAGCAAGATTGGTCAGCGGTCCCGTGGCGATGATCGCCACCTGATGCGGGTAGCGATGCACCATGTCGATCATGAAATCAGCAGCGCGTTCGTGTTGCGCCTTGATGGTCGGATTGCCCTGAGGCAGGTCCGGCACGACATCCGGACCGTGATAGGGTGGAAGTTTCTGAAGAGTGGGCTCTACCCAGTGCTTCATCCACACGCCTTTCCAGACCAGCTTGCCGTAAAGGGTCTCCCAGCGCTCGGTCTGCGCTTCGGTATTCACCAGTGGATAGGTGGCCCCTGTATAGACAGGCAGATCCGGCCGGCCGGCAATTTCCACACCACGAAGCGCATCGGCTGTGGCTTCTTTCGCCCAGGCATCGCCTGTCACAGTCGTGACGCCCAGAACCTTCACATTCGGTGCCTTGATGACCATCCACTGGGCGAGGGCAAACCCGTCATCATCGAGAATGACCAGGCGTGGCTCGGCATGCGCCGCACTGATGGCAACCCCATTGAAGGCGACAAGGCCAAGCAGAGCGAGTGAGGCTATGCCCATACGCGCGATACCGGCATCCCGGCCACGTCGCGCGGCGGGCATCAGTCTCGAAAAATTCGGTTTGCAGCGCATGTGCCGTTACTTCCCTGGTTCATTGTCCTGCATCGGGCTCCTGACTCGGAGGGGGCGCCTTTCGACCCGACCAACGAAGCAATAGTTGTTTGCAATGAGACAGGCGCAAGGCGCAATCCGCCCTGGCGACGATGCGTGATCAAAACGAACGAAGGCGGACAGGGCGGGGAGGCACTGGAAGGAACTCTCCGATTGCAGATCGTGCGTACAGATCGCAGAGCGTCCGGTCTCGTCACCACGCGGCAACAGGTAATACTGATTGCCACGAATAGCCCGAAGTGCGTTGGCGCATCGACTGAAAGTGATTGAGTATTTTCAAGGGAGGGGACCTGGTGGAGAGAGTTGGATTCGAACCAACGTAGGCGTACACCAGCGGATTTACAGTCCGCCCCCTTTAGCCACTCGGGCATCTCTCCAGGTCGGGACGGGGAATATGGCGGATCACGGTTGGTGTCAACAAGCTTTCTTCATTTTTGTTGCATGACGGGCGGCTTGCTTTCATAGAGCGCTCATGTCCAGACGCCCTTCACGCTCATCCGCCTCGCGCGCTGCCCGCGCTTCTGAAAACCGCGCTCCAGAGGATCGTCCCTCTGGCGAACGCTCTTTCGAGGGGCGTTCTTCAGGCGGCCGTTCCTCCGGCGGGCGTTCATCCGCCGCCGGATACTGGATGTATGGCCTGCATGCCGTTGAAGCAGCTCTACGCAATGCAGAGCGCGACGTGCACGAGCTGCTGGTCACGAAAGAAGCCCTCTCGGCACTCGAAGCCAGACAGGTTCCGATCCGTATTTCCCCCAACGTGGTCGAGCGCCAGCGACTGGACCATCTTTGTGAGCGTGACGCCGTGCATCAGGGCGTCTGCATGCGCGTCGAACCCTTGACCCCGCCCTATCTCGATGACGTGCTGTCCAGCCGCGAGGGGCCCTTGCTGATTCTCGATCAGGTAACCGATCCGCGCAATATCGGTGCGATATTGCGGTCGGCAGCGGCATTCGGGGCAGCTGCTCTTGTGGTGCAGGACCGCAATACACCTCAGGAAGGCGGGGCGCTGGCCAAGGCGGCCTCAGGAGCGCTGGATGTCGTGCCCATCCTGCGTGAGGTCAATCTCTCGCGCATCATTGCCCAGCTGCAAAATGCGGGTCTCTGGACGGTGGGTCTGGATGCGGGCGGCTCGATGTTGAACGGTCAGGGTTTTGCGGGTCGTCGCGTGGCGCTGGTACTGGGTGCAGAAGGGGCGGGCCTTAGGCGCCTGACCCGGGAAAGCTGCGATGAGATCGCCAGCGTCTACATGCCCGGTAACATGGAAAGCCTCAACGTTTCCAATGCTGCTGCCGTAGCGCTTTATGAGCTGGTTCGCCCGGCCTGACTTCCTGCAGGTTTGAGGCATGACCCCTTGTCATGCCAGACCTGCTACGTGACGGCATCCGTGCTCGCGGCTCGATGCATATGGCGGGAGTGCCCATCGCTGTAGAGCCTGGAGCATGAGTCCCCATAGCGTGGGTGGACCGGGTCATCCGTCAGGGAATTCCATCAGCACGGATGATGGTCTAGTCTGATTGCTCCAAGGACATGTTTCCGGGAGGGATCACTTCCATGAAAGCAGTTGGCTACAAGGCGCCCGGTGCGCCTGATGTCTTGCAGGACATTACCCTGCCCGACCCTCCGGCCCCGAAAGGGCACGACCTGCTCGTGCGGGTCAGGGCGGTCTCGATCAATCCCGTCGATACCAAGATACGTGTGCGGGCCGGTGCGCTGGATGGCGAGGCATGGCGCGTTCTGGGCTGGGATGCCGCCGGAATCGTCGAGGCCACGGGCCCGGAGGTCCGTTTCTTCAAACCGGGTGACAAGGTGTTCTATGCCGGTGCCCTGATGCGCCAGGGCAGCAATGCCGAGATGCAGACGGTCGATGAGAGACTGGTCGGCCATATGCCGGACCGTCTCGATTGGGGGCAGGCCGCGTCGCTGCCGCTGACCAGCGTGACAGCATGGGAAATGCTCTTTGACCGCATGGCGGTCACCAACCTGACGAAAGGCGTCCTGCTGGTTGTTGGCGGCGCTGGGGGTGTGGGCTCGATCCTCATTCAGTTGGCCCGCAAGCTGACGGGTCTTACCGTCATCGCCACAGCATCACGGGATGAAACGCGTGACTGGGTGCTCCGGATAGGCGCACATCATGTGATCGACCATCGACAGGACATGGCAGCCCAGATACGGGCCCTTGGTTTCGAGCAGGTAACCCATATCGCCGCTCTGACGGCAACGGACCGCCATCAGGCTTTTTATGAGGAAATCCTGGCGCCTCAGGGGCATCTGAGCGTGATCGACGATCCCACGCATTTCGATATCGTGGGGTTCAAGAAGAAGAGCGCCACGATCTCATGGGAATTCATGTTTACACGCTCGCTTTTCGCCACGCCCGATCAGGCGAGACAACATGATATTCTCGAGCAGGTCTCCTCGCTTGTTCAGTCCGGGGATGTGGTGGCGACAGAGTATCACCGGGCTCAGGGCCTCAGTGCTGCGGCACTGGGCAGGCTGCATAGCGAGAGCGAGAGCGGAAAGAGCATCGGTAAATCTGTGCTGGTGTTCTGACGTCCGATACACCGGCGCAGCCCGGCGCTTTTCAATCCGGCGCGCTGGACGGCAGGATCAGCACAGGATGAGCGCTCCGCTCTCGCGGGCTTGTGCGCTGCGCCAGAACATGCCGCCTTCCAGCCTTTCGCGCATGGCAGGCGGCAGTATCGAGCGTCTGGGCTCAGGTGCAACACGGGGGCGCAGCGCGTGCAGACCCGGTGTGCCGAGAGCCTGATCGAATTTGTCCGTATCGGGTGTCACCACATGGTCGGGATCGTAGTCATGAGGTGGCAGTCCCAGCGCCCGTGTCAGGCTGTCCAGAGCCTGACATGGTGAGCGGATCAGATAATCGTAATCTACCAGAATGAGCCGATGCGCGTAGGGGCCGTGGAACGCCTCAATCAGGACGCGCCACGCATAGCCAAAGACGCCCTCGGGTGAGAGGATATAGTCCAGCCGGTCATGCTGCGTGGCCCTTCTGGAAAGTGGTACGAGATTGGAGGAAAGGACCGGATCGCGCACGATCAGCCGCTCCAGCGAGTCGAGAATCCAGATTGGATCACGCACGCAGCAAATGACTTTGGCTTGTGGAAATACGGCATCGATCAGCCCCATCCGGGCGCACCAGTCGCGATGCGTGTCGATGACGATCTGCTGGGGGTCGGTGATGGCGTAGTAGCTCTCCAGCAAGCGGCGCATCACACGGTCCCTTTTCGCCGCATCGAAATCACCGGCGTAATCTCCCTCAGCCATCAGGGACGCGACACGCAGCATCATGGGGGCGACGGGTGAACTGCGCCCCGACGTTACAATGGCGGGGTTCTGGGCCAGAAGGGCTGAGAGCAGCGTGGACCCTGAGCGAGGCAGGCCGGCGATGAAATGAACGGCATTGGCATGGGGCATAAGGGGGGTTTTCCACGATGAGGGGCATGGCTCGCGTAGAGGGCACCTTATGGCTGTGCAATTGGGTGTCCGAACCTCACTATGTTGCCAAAATATCACGCCAAAGACAAAAACCTTTTGCACGCTGGGGCGATAGTGCTGAACAGAGAAGCTGTCAGGCCTCAGGGTCACATGTCACTTTTCGTTACTGAATGAAATATAGGGTCGGTCCAGCACTGCTGGCTGGCAGATCCGTCAGAAGGAAGAAGCGATCAATGGGTATCTTCAGCACGATCATGAGCAAGATCTTCGGTCACGCGGAGGCAGCCCCTGCCAGCGGTTCGAATGGAGCGGCTTCTGGCTCTGAAGCACCTGCTGCACCGGGTTCCACCACGCCGACGGCACCGAGTGCGCCGGTCGATGTCGACGCAGTGCTGACCCAGATGGCAGCCGATAAGGGCCAGGCGCTCAACTGGCGCACGTCGATTGTCGATCTGCTTAAGCTGCTCGACATGGATAGCTCGCTCGATGCCCGCAAGCATCTGGCGCAGGAGCTGCATTACACGGAAAGCACCGAGGACACGGCCAGCATGAATGTCTGGCTCATTCGTCAGGTCATGCAGAAGCTGGCCGAAAACGGCGGCAAGGTTCCGGAAGAGCTTCGTCACTAAGGGCCTTCACGCCCTCATAATCATCCAGCCGGAAAAGGGAGCCTATGGCTCCCTTTTTCCTTTGCAGTCAGGCCTTTCCCGACAGCAATGAAAACACATGTAGGTGCCTGAAAATCAGACCGCGAACTCGCGAATGATGCGATGCAGTTCGGTGGGATCTTCCACAAGCATGGCCTGACGGTAGAGAGCATCACAGGAATCAAGGCTGAGCGAACGGATCATGCGCTTGACCGGTGGGAGAAGCGCCGCCGACATCGAGAATGAGCGCAGCCCCATACCGATCAGCAGGGCGACGGCGCGCGGGTCCGATGCCATCTCGCCACAGACACAGACGGGTCGGTGCGCGCGAAGCGCCTCGTCAATCGTGAGGCGAAGCAATCGGAGCAGAGCAGGGTGCAGGGTTGTGTAGAGCTCGGAACCCATGGCAGCAGTCCGATCGACGGCGAGCGTGTACATCGTCAGGTCGTTGGTGCCGAGCGCCAGAAACTCGGCCTGTCGCACCAGGGCACCCGCCGTCAGGGCAGCAGCCGGCGTCTCGATCATCACGCCAAGCGGTGGCAGATCGGCAGGAAGTTTCACGCCACGACGACGCAGCCTTTTGGCGCAGCGTTCGTAGATCTGTCGGGTGGCGATAACCTCGTTCACCGAGCTGACCATGGGCAGAAGAATGCGTAGCTGGCCGTGCAGGCTGGCGCGCAGAATGGCGCAGAGCTGCGTTTCGAGAATTTCCGGATGACGAAGCAGCAGACGCAGGCCACGCACGCCAAGCGCCGGGTTTTCCTCTTCCTCTTCGCCCTGAATCCCAAGCTGGCGCAGCCGCGACAGCCCTTTTTCACCACCCCAGTCCAGCACCCTGATGGTGGTGGTCATGTTGGGCATGTCGGCGACGATGCCGGAATACACCTCGTACTGCCCATCCTCATCGGGCAGGGGGGTAGTTTCATCGAACAGGAATTCGGTTCGCAGCAGGCCAATCCCTGCTGCGCCGTTGCGATGCAGCAGGGGGAGTTCATTCGGGATCTCGACATTGGCCAGCAACTCGACATCCTCGCCGCTCACCAGTCGGCTGGGCAGGCGTCGTAATCTGCCAATTCCCTTTCGCTCCCTGGCCTCCTCGGCCATTGCCGAGCGTGCCTCAGCCAGCGTGGTCGAGTCCGGGTGCAGGATAACCCTGCCGTTCGACCCGTCCACAATCAGCAGATCACCGTCATTGATGCGATCAGTCAGATTGGGAATGGCAAGAATGGCAGGCACATTGAGCGCACGCAGCATGATGGCGGTATGGTCGGTCACCCCGCCGCCTTCCGAAAGCACTGCTGCAATACGGTTCGGGTCAATGACGGCGGCATCGGCCGGTCTGATCTGCTCGGCAACGAGAATGGAGCCGCCCTGGACATCGGAGAATGCCTTGAACGAAACACCGGTCAGATTACGCAGGAGCCGTCTGGCCACCTCGCGAAACTCGCCCTGACGACGCCTTGCGCTTTCGATTTCCTCTTCAGGCATGTCGGGCTGCGGCCCGGCCATGGCCGCCAATGCGTCGCTTTCGATCTGCACAGCGGCTTCGGCGGTCAGCCCGTCTTCCCCGATCCGGCGATGCGCCGCCCGAACGAGGCGCGAATGGTTAAGCATGCGCTCATACACCGAAAGCAGCGCATCGATTTCGATACGCCCTTCTTCCGGCAGGGCATTGAGTTTGGTGCGCAGCTTGCGGAGCTGCTTGAGCGTGAGAGCTATGGCCTCATCCAGCCGCGCCCGCTCTGCGTCACTTCCCAGCAGGGAGGGGAGTGCCTCAATAACAGGCAGGGGGCGCTCATAGGTCAGGCTGGCGCGCGCGATGACGACACCTGCCGAAATCCCGACACCCTGCAGGATTTGCATGGGGAGGTCGGTATCAGGCTGGACAACTTCGCTCGACGGGCGGCGCAGTCGCTTAATCACGCTCACCAAAGCCGTCAGCAACGAGGGCGATCAGGGCATCGAGCGCCGCGCTGGCCTGGGGGCCCTTGGCTGAGAGCAATATGGTCTCACCCCGGCCCGCGCCAAGCATCATCAGCCCCATGATGGACAGGGCAGACACGGTCTGGCCATGACGGCTGACCTCAACATCAGCCTTGAAGCCTTCGGCCGCTGTGACGAATTTTGCTGCGGCCCGGGCATGCAGGCCCAGGCGATTGACGATCGTGACATCGCGCTCAAGGGTCGGGCCCGAAACCGTGCCCGACATCAACGGGCAACCTGGCGCAGGGGTGTAATCAGCGGGGTGAGGGGGGGAACATAGCTCATGGTCGTCGTCACAACCATTTCACAGCTCTTGCCACCCTGCAAACAGGAAGGCGGCAGCTCATAGGCGGCGGCAATGTATTTGCGTCCCGCAAGAGTGGCCAGCTCGGCACATTCGGCAAGGCTGCGTGTGCAGCGCGTCTTGGCAAGCTTGACCAGCATCGGCACGTTGACACCGGCCAGCACCTCCACGAGGCCTTCCTGACGCAGCGAAAGGGCCAGATTGGAAGGGGTACTGCCAAACATGTCAGTCAGGAGAAGAACGCCGTCGCTTGTATCGACCGAGGCGATGGCAGCGCCGAGACGGGCTCTCGCGGCAACCACATCATCGTCGGGGCTGACACCCATGACTTCTATCTGTGGCTGGGGCCCGACCACATGGGTCACGATTTCAAGGAGAGACTGAGCCAGGGAACCGTGGGTAACAAGAACGATCCCGATCATCGGGGCATTCCTTCAAGGGGTGCATGACGCCATTTTCGTAGCGACCCCAAGAGATATTGGTCATCCATCACGGTAATCAAGACGGCTCTGTCCGTATCTGTTCATCCGGTATGGCAAGTTGCTGAGGGGCGCGAACCCATCGCCATGAGCTGCGTCCCTGACGTGCCAGTTCCCGATGCATGACGACGATTGGCACATCTGACAAGAGTTTAATCTCTTCGGCACGGCTTAACGCGGCGGCAATCTCTTCGACAAGTGTTACGGAGCGGTGCTGACCGCCCGAGCAGCCAATAGCCACGGTCGCGTGCTTTTTTCCTTCAGCGACGAAACGAGGCAGAACAAGTTCGAGCAGTCCCATGATGCGTGAAAAGAAATTCAGGTAATCGGGGTCCTGCTGCACGTATTCGCGCACCACAGCCTCGAGCCCTGTGCGGGCTTTCAGTTCTGGGTCGTAATGCGGGTTACGCAGGAACCGGGCATCGAATACGAGATCGGCCTCACGGGGAAGACCAGCCGGGTAAGCGAAGGAAAGCAGGGTGACTGTCATCGAGTCGCCATCATTCTGATGGCCAAAACGCGACTCGATCAGGCGACGCAAATCATGGGGGGGCAGATCGGATGTATCGATCACGAGATCGGCTTCGTCACGCAGGGGCGCTAGCAGGGCAATCTCCTGCTCGATGCTCGCCACAAGGCCCGGTGCGATTTCCGAACTGTTGTCCAGCGGGTGACGACGGCGCGTTGCCGTGTAACGCCTGAGCAGCACATCTGTCTCGGCCGTTGCGTAAAGCAATTCTACATGCAGGTCGCGCTGGGTACGCAGCTGCGCCAGTGCCATGATGACGGCTTTGGCCTCGAACCCTCTGGTGCGCACATCAATGCCGATGGCCAGAGGCTCCACCGTTCGGGCGGCCAGGGCATCGAGCAAGGTCAGGGGCGGGTTATCCGTGACCTCGTAGCCAATATCCTCAAGGATACGCAGGATCGAGGATTTCCCCGCGCCTGATAGGCCGGTCACCAGCAGGATGCGCCGCGCTGAACTCACAAATCGCCACTCCAGTTACCGGACGGAAGAAAGACCATCAGAACCTTAACCTTCTTCGAGGTCGCTGGGGAGGGGGAGACAGGAGGCGTTCCCCCCATTGAGGCCGCAAAGAAGTGTGAAATCACTCAGGCGGCAGCGCAGCGCCGTGCGAATGATCGCCACTGCATCCGCGTGAAAGCCGTTCAGAGTCATCTGCCATAGTCCTGTATCGGGTTCGACAGTTTTCTCTGGCAGGCGTACTGCCCTGGACGGGATCGAGAGATGAACATGCAGGCCAAGCCTTGCCGTAGCGCGATAGGGCATACGAACCAGACCCAGCCCGCGAATTTCGATCATCCCGGCAAGGGCAGGGGGCGCAGAGGCGTGGAGATCGCGGATGACCAGACGATCATCTCCCACCAGATCGAAGCCTGAGTCGATCAGGCGGAGCAGGAGGCTGGATTTGCCGCATCCCGATTGTCCGGTGAGCACAACACCTATCCCTGCAAGGCTCGCACAGGATGCGTGGATCTGCCCGTCTCGGGGAATGATGAAAGGCGATGTGCAGTCCTGTGATTGTGGGTTATGAGTGCCGTCATGCACGACCATTCTTCCCTCTCTCCTCTTCCCGTCCTGCAGGACAGCGTGACCTATTACGGTGTGACAGGGCTGGGCCCGGACGGCAAACCGCCCGAGAGCCTGATTGAGGAATGTCAGAATGCCCTTGCCCGCATACGCGACATTCTGGCGACACATGGGCTTGTGCCTGAGGACATCACGCATCTGGCGTATATGATACCCGATAGCGTGGTGTTTACGGCCTGCCAGCGGATCATTGCCGAGGCGCTTGGTCCTGCCCGACCCGCCATGACCCTGCGCCTGAAACCGAGCTTCGACGTGCCGGGCCAGAGGCTGGAATTCAATTTTATCGCCTCGGCCTGAAGTCACGCCGTAGAGGCGCGTTGCGGAGCGATCTGTCCCGTCAGACGCCAGCGCGTAATAGGTGTAAAAAAAACAGGGGGCTGTAACGCCCCCTGAATATCCTCGTTCGCGATGCCGGCTCAGTGACGCGGCGAATAGAGCGTCGTCAGGCGGTCGGGGGTGTTGTCCAGACGTTCCAGATGCGGGTAGCGCAGGCCGTCATGGTAGGGAATGGCCACGGTGCGGTAATGCTCGCCCGACTTGACCAGAAGCGTGATGGGCGCCTTGTCGGTTTTCGCAGCCTTGATGGCATCGATCAGGCCTTCGGGTGAGAACGTATCGCCATTGACGGCAACGATCTCGTCATGAATGGCCAGACCAGCCTTGTAGGCGGGGCTGTCCCAGGCGACCGTTCCGAGCTTGCCGTTCTTGGCGCTGATGATCACACCCAGCGAGAAACGCAGGCTGAGGCGATGGCGGTTCTTGCCAGCCTGCGCCTCGAATGCGTTTTCCTTGTCGGTAAAGACCAGCTTGTAGCCACCGGCTTCGAGCCCACCCAAAGGCGCGCGCTTTTGCACGGTGCTGATGCGCTCATGCAGGAACTTCGCCCAGTCATAGGGCACGACCTTGTTCAGGGTCAGGACTATATCATCGAAGGTGTAGGTGCTGACGATGATGCTGCCGTTATTGGTGCCAAAGAACGCCTTGGCGAAATCGTCGAGCGATTTCGTGTCATGCGAAAGCTTGCGGATCATCATGTCGGCATCAAGCCAGACGAGCTGACCTTCAACATAGTAATCTTCCGAGCGCTGGTAGTCGCGCCAGGACTGGGGGGCACGCTGGGCGATGATCGGGTCATTGGTGGTATCCGCCACCGGGCGCCATGCCCGCCCGGCCTGGGCGTCGTAGCTGGCCGCTATCAGGGCGAGCGCCTCAAAACCCTGATCCTTGGACACCAGTCCGGAACGGGCCGCGAGGACATTACCCCAGAACTGGGTCTGACCCTCATACACCCAAAGCAGCGAGCCGCGCTGGGGCGTGTTGAAGGTGGGGCCGTACAGATCGGCCGGGCGGCGATACTTGCCATTCCATGAATGGGTATATTCATGGGCCAGCAGGTCGCGCTGCGGGAAGGAATGCTTCCAGTCCGTGAAGTAATCCTCGCTCACGCTGTCTTCGCTCGACTGGTGATGTTCGAGCCCGATCCCGCCAAGTTCGTCCGTCAGCGCCATCAGGAAGTCGTAATGGGTGTAGTGCTGCGAGCCGAAAGTCAGAATGGCCTGCGTGACCAGATTGCGGTGGATCTGCAATTCGGCATCGTCATAGGCCAGATCGCCCGGCTTGTCGGCCACCATGTTCAGTGTGACGGGCACGCCACCCGGTGCGTTGAGCGCGACCTTGCGGAAATAGGCTCCGGCGAAGATCGGTGAATCGACCAGCGTGTTGTACGGCACCACGCCATAATTGAGGGTGTCGCCGGTTGCGTTGCCATTGGTGCGCAGCGCCGTTGCGGCCTGCCAGCCATGCGGCAGGGTCACGCTGGCCTGAACAGGAATGTTACGCGAGTAGTAGCCCGCCGGATAAAGCGAGACCTCGTTCCACTGAACATTGACGATATGGGGCGTCATGACCACGCGCCCTTCATCATCCGTCACCGGCGAGAGAAGCTTGAAGTCGAGATCGAGCTGTGTCTGGTCCTTGGTGACGGGCACGTGGAAGGCAAACACATCCACCGGGTCGCGCAGCCAGGGAATGGTCTTGCCACCGGCGCTCGCGACCAGGCCACCAAGCTGCATGATCGTGCCTTCCGGCGCATGACCGCCCGGCACCCATTTCGGATAGAGCAGTACGAGTTCACCGGCTTCGCGGGCGCTTTGCGGCACGGGCACGGTCTCATGCATGGTCATGACATGATGATCCAGATCCGTGGCATTGACGCTCAGCTTGAGCGTGCCGGGAAAGGCAATGTCCTTGGGTTGCGGCAGGGGCGAAGGCAGCGGTGTGGCTTCCGGCTGCGGCTGGCCCTGTGCGGAGGCACTGGCCGGAGCCGCGAAAGCAGACACGGCATGGGTGCCGAGAACGAGGGCAGCCAGAAATGTGCCCGCGCGAAAAAGGCGAATGGTCAAGCGTGATACTCCACGAGATGCAGATCGATCATGTGTATTCATTACCAAAGTGCAAACGCACGCGGCTGACAACCCATATTCCGGGTTCGATATGACTCTTCCTCGCGAAATCCTGTGTCGTTGCAGCGTCATCGCCCCTCGACTGACGAACATATCGGGGGGCGTAATTCAGGCCACAGGACCGTCAGGATTTCACAAGACCCAAGACAAAACAGTTCAGGGATCCTGTTGTATCAGCAGGGTGATGTCACCACCGCAGGCGGCTTCGTTGGTTGTGATCACGGTTTCACTCAGCAGCCACTCAGGCCGGACCGTATCCAGATCATAGACCGGGACCACCATGCCCTCGCGTGCCGTAACGGTCAGGGCGGCCTGTTCGGCACTCTCGGCACCACGCTGGATGAGCATGGCGTCACATTCCGGCAGCGCACCGGGATCGACGCGCGTAATGACATTGGCCAGCTGGCGAGAGACCTGCCTCAGCCACTCCACTGCGTTATCGGGTGCCAGAACCAGCACCTGATTCCCTGCGCCAAGCGCGAGCCCCACGGCATGCAGCAGGGCAGGCCAGCTTTCGCAGGCACAGAGAATGACGCCTTTGGGCCGCAGCATATAGTGGCTGGTTTCCCCATTCGGGCCAGGCATGTCGAGGGTAAGGCCGCATAATCTGTGGGCGATGACGGCTCTCACCCGGCGGGCCGAAGGCGGGTCCCGGGGTTCGAGAAAGGCGAGAAAGGCGCGCGCCGTGGCGGGGACAGGCGCCTCTGGCGGCGCTTCGAGCGGGCAGGGTGCGCCATGCATCAGACGCGGAAGGAGCAGGGGACCACCCAACTTGGGGCCCGAGCCGGAAAGTCCGCGCCCGCCGAAAGGTTCCGTCCCGATTCGTGCGCCGATGATGCCGCGATTGACATAGATATTGCCAGCACGGCTGCGGGCGCAGGCACGGTTGATACTCTCCTGGATACGGCTCTGCACGCCAAAGGTCAGGGCATAGCCTGTGGCATTGAGGGCATCCACGACGCCGTCGAGCTCGTGACGCGCATAGCGCCGGATATGCAGAACCGGGCCGAACACTTCCTGCCCGATATCGGCAACGCGGCCAATCTCGATAAGTGTGGGAGGGACGAAATGGCCCTTCAATGTCTCGACGCGCATGTCGGGCTGCCAGACGGGATAACCGGCGCGGCGCATCCGATCGACATGGGCTTCCACCCGAACACGCGCCCCGGCCGAAATCAGCGGGCCGATATCGCAGCACAGCCTGTCCGGTGCGCCGAGGTGACGTTCGATAATGGCACCACGCAGACGTTCGATGAGTTCATCTGCGCCGTCTTCCTGCACCAGAAGGACGCGCTGGGAAGCGCTGCGCTGACCGGCACTGTCAAAGGCGGAGGTCAGGATGTCGGGAATGACCTGATCGAGCGGTACGCTGCTATCGACGAGCATCGCATTCTGCCCGCTGGTATCGGACAGGAGGGGCACAGGCTGGCCGGTTCGCCCGGTGCGTCCCAGCAACTCGCGACTGATGGTCTTGGCCACGGCGGTCGAGCCTGTGAACATGACGCCGTCGATACGGGGGTCGGCCACCAGCGAAGCACCGACATTGCCTTCGCCTGGCAGGAGCTGGAGGGCCGCTGGCGGCAGGCCCGACTCTATGAAAAGCGAGAGCAGATGGGCTGCGACAAGCGGTGTTTCTTCCGCAGGCTTGGCAATGACGGCATTGCCCCCAGCCAGGGCGACGGCAACCTGACCGGTAAAACTGGCAACAGGGAAATTCCACGGGCTGATGCACAGTATCGTGCCAAGCGGTGCGCCGTGCCGCCCTGTCTCATCCAGCTGGCGCAGTTGCGCCGCATAGTAGCGCAGGAAATTCACGGCCTCGCAGAGTTCCTGCGTGGCATTGGCGAGTGTCTTTCCTGCCTCGCGAATCAGAAGCTCGAGCAGCGTCGCGCGATCCTGCTCGATGGCCACGGCGACACGATCGAGACAGTCCGCACGCTCCTGTGCGGTGGTGCGACGCCATATCTGTTCACCCTCTGCAGTATTGAGGGCAGCATCGATATCGCGCGGTCTGGCATAGATGACGACACCAACATGATCGTCATGTGCCGCCGGATTGGTGATCGAGCGTGCGCGCCCTTCGGGCCTTGGCATGGCAGGGCCAATGGGCATGGCCCTGAAAACACGGGCTGTCGCGGTAAATCCTGCGATCAGGTTTTCCAGATCGAGCAGGTTGTCGAGATCCGGCGCGATCGCCCCCTGTCGTTCTGCCCCGTAAAGATCGGCAGGCAGGCTGAGCGAAGGGTCCGGTGAGCCATGGGGCAGTGGTGCGCGTGCCAGCGTCACGGGATCGGCAATGAGTGCATCAAGAGAGACGGCCCGGTTGGCGACCTGATTGATGAAGGAGGTAGGCGCGCCATTTTCGAGAAGGCGATGCACCAGATAAGGGCCAAGATGTGAATCGGCTCCAACAGGTGACAGGATACGACAGGCAGCGCTGCGCGGACGTGTCGAGACCAGAGGAGTATAGAGCGTTTCACCCATGCCATGCAGGCAGCCGAATTCATAAAGCCCCGGCCGCCATTCGGGCGCGAGGGCGAGAATGGTCGCTATACTGCGGGCATTATGGGTTGCGAATTGCGGGTAGAGTGCAGCCTCTTCTTCCAGGGCGCGACGGGCGCAGGCGATATAGCTGACGTCACTATGGCACTTGCGGGTGAAGACAGTGTAGTCGGCGTTTGCCCTGGCCTGGCTGTGCCGGATTTCCTCATCACGATAACTGCCCTTGACCAGACGCAGCATCACGCGTCGCCGGGTCTCGTTGGCGAGCGCCACCAGATGCTCGATAAGGGGCAGGGACCGCTTGTCATAGGCCTGTACGGTGAAGCCAAGACCGTTCCAGCCTGCAATTTCAGGGGCGTGACAGAGCGCATCGAACAGATCGAGGCACAGCTCGAGTTTGTCTCCCGTCTCGGCATCAAATTGGAGGATCACATTGGCTGCCATGGCACGCTGGGCCAGCATCACCAGAACAGGGAGGACCTCGTTCATGACGCGGTCGCGCTGGGTGGTCTCGAACCGGGGATGCAGTGAGGACAGCCGGAGCGACAGGGCAGGGCGTTCATACAGGGTCTGCCCCCTGCCATGCCGGCCGAGGGTCTCCACCATCGCCAATGCGTCATGGCGTGCACGATCGGCTTCTTCTGCCGTCTGGGCGCTGCCATGCAGGGACGCACAGGCCAGGCTGAACCCCTTTTGCTCAGCCGTGCGATGGCGTCGCAGGGCCTGCCCGAGGGTCTCTGCCAGAATGAACTGGCTGCCCATCATGCGTATGGCTTTCTCCACGCCATGGCGGATGAAAGGTGCTCCGCTGCGCATCGCAAGGCCGCGCAAACCGCCCGGGGCGGCATGGAGCTTTGATGAGGTCGACATGGCCCAGCTTGCCGCATTCAGGAACAGCGGAGGCTCATCACCGCCATGATGATGCCAGTCACCCTGACCGATCTGGTCGCGTATCAGCGCGTCGCGCGTGGCTGAGTCGGGGATGCGAAGGAGGGTGCCCGCGAGACAGAGCAATGCCTTGCCTTCGGGAGAGGCGAGGGGGAAAGCCTGCATCATGGTCTCGATGCCGTTTGTCTCGGCATGAGTGCGCCAATGGGTCGTGAGAGTGCGAGCCTGTGTCTCCGCCCGCTCGGTCAGGTTTTCCGGCAAGGTGGCCCGCGTGAGCAGCCCGGCAAAGGCTTCTGCCTCGGGGCGGCGCGCAGCATGGGCAATAGCCTCCCGCGAGGGCGACAGGGCCGGGCGTCGGGGGAGAAAGCTTGAGAACAAAGTCATGCTGGCTCAGTCATGCAAATCGGGCGCGTCAATCATACGCCCCCCGCATCATTACGCAGGGATACGAAGCAGGCAGACTAGGCGAGGCCAAAGGGCAGGAAAACCCTTGCTGCGTTACGTTCCGGTCATGCGCGTAGCCAGATGTCAGAAACTCGTCCGGTGAGGCCGTGGCTCATGACCTTGAGCAGATCCGGCTCACCGGAATGTCACGTTGACGTGTCAGACAGGCAGTATCAGGGGTGACGATGCGTAAAGAGGCGCACATTGCGCTCTTCGATGCCGAATTCGCGCAGGGCGGCAGCAAATTTCTCGAAATGGGGCGTCTTGAGATGCGCCTCGAAGGCAGCGCGCCCTGTATAGACCTCGTGCAGGACAATAATGTCGGGAGCGTCCTGTTGGGTGAGCACATCGAAGGCCAGGCAGCCTTCCTCATCGGCGAGGGAGCGGTCGCTGTCATAACGGCAGATTTCGAGGAATTTATCGAAGTTTTCGGCCGGTGCGGCGAATTCAGCGATGACTGTGAAGCTCTCAGACATGAGACGAATCCGATCAGTTTCCGGAATTGACTTTTCTGCCTCAATTCTGCGAAGAGTAAACACCGATTCACGGGAGAGACCGGACAATTTTTCCGGCGCCGAAGGAGCAACCGCCCCGGAAACTCTCAGGCAAAAGGACCGCGATCGGCTGGAACTTCTGGAGAGAGGCATCCCTGTGGGGTGTCCGCCGACGGGATAGCGATCTCAGGCAAAGGCGACAGAAGGGGCGACGATTTTTTCGTTTTCTGCCTTGGGGGATTCCGCCCGTTGTCCGACGCGCTCTGTTTCACGCCGCTCAATGACCTGCATATCGAACTTGGCGCCCGTATGGTGCCGTTCGCAGGCTATTCCATGCCCCTGCAATACCCGGCCGGGCTCATGGCAGAGCACCTGCATACGCGCAAAAGCGCGGGGCTGTTCGATGTCTCCCATATGGGGCAGCTGCGTATCACACCAAAGCAGGGAACGCTGCACGATGCCGCCCTCGCGCTTGAGAGCCTGATTCCGGTCGATCTGGCCGGTCTGGGTGCCAACCGCCAGCGCTATGGTTTTCTCACCAACGATGCCGGTGGTATCCGCGACGATCTGATGGTCGCCAATATGGGTGACTGGCTGTTCGTGGTGGTCAACGCCTCCTGCAAGGCTGCTGATACCGCGTTGATGGAAGCAGCCCTTGGGGATCGGGTGGTGATCGAGAAGCTCGATGACCGCGCCCTTCTGGCGCTTCAGGGCCCCGAGGCTGTCAACGTGCTTCAGGATCTCTGCCCCGAAGCCGCTGAGATGCGGTTCATGGATGCGATCGAGGCTGACATCGATGGCGTTGCCTGCACCCTGACCCGCTCGGGTTACACGGGTGAGGATGGCTATGAGATCGGCATCCCGGCCGAGCATGCCGAGCAGATTGCCCGTGCGCTTCTGGCAGATGAGCGCGTTCTGCCCATCGGGCTTGGTGCGCGTGACAGCCTGCGTCTCGAATCCGGTCTGTGCCTGTACGGCAATGATCTGGATGAAACCACCACACCCGTTGAAGCTGCCCTTGGCTGGGCCATGCAGAAGGCCCGCCGCGAAGGCGGGGCCCGTGCAGGGGGCTATCCGGGCGCTGACATCATCATGAAGCAGGCACGTGAGGGTGTTTCCCGCCTGCGCGTGGGACTGGCAGCGGAAGGGCGTGCGCCCGTTCGCGCTGGCACAGAACTATTTGCCGACGAGGCAGGCACGCAGAAGGTGGGTGTCGTCACCTCCGGTGCTTTTGGCCCCAGCATCAACGCCCCTGTGGCGATGGGTTATGTCGAGACGGCTCATGCCAGCCTCGGCACCACGCTTTACGGCGCCCTGCGTGGCAAGTTCGTGCCGGTTCAGGTGCGCGCCCTGCCTTTCGTCCCGCCTGGCTTCAAACGCTGAAAACCGTCAACTGAGAGAACGCGATCAATGAGCACCACCTACTACACCCCGTCCCATGAATGGATCCGTCTCGAAGGCGATATCGCCACGGTCGGCATCACGGCTCATGCTTCCGACGAACTCGGCGAGCTGGTTTTTGTGGAAGCCAAGGACGAAGGCACCGAAGTGCCGCAGGGTGAGCCTGCCGCCGTTGTCGAATCCGTCAAGGCCGCCTCGGATATTTATGCCCCGGTAAGCGGCGTTCTGGCCGGGTTCAACACCCGTCTTTCAGACGAGCCGACGCTGGTCGGTACCGATCCGGAAGGCGAGGGCTGGATCTTCAAGCTGCGCGTGAGCGACTCTGCCCAGCTCGAATCCCTGCTCGATGCGGATGCCTACAAGGCGTCGCTCTGATCTGACCGCCGGGCTGGCTTGCCGGTCCGGCTCTTTTTGTACCGTCAGATCCGGATGGCCGGTCTGATGTTTCCTTCCGAGCACAGGGTGGCCCGTGCCGTCCTGACTCGTTTGCGTTCCTGACAAGGATCTGCCGAGACGTGACCCGTAACGCCCCGCTCAATACGTCGCCCAATACATCGCTGTGGCCCGCGCATGAAGACGACCAGTTCGTCTCACGCCATAACGGCCCGCGCCCTGGCGAAGTCGTTTCCATGCTCAAGACGCTCGGTGTGACAAGCATCGACGCGCTGATCGAGCAGACGGTGCCTTCTGCCATTCTGGACCGCAAGGCCTCTGGCGTCGGCCCCGCGCTGACCGAGAGCGAGGCGCTGGCGCGGCTGAAGCAGATCGCAAGCCGCAATGTGGTCATGCAGTCCATGATCGGGCAGGGCTATCACGGCACGATCCTGCCTCCCGTCATCCAGCGCAACATTCTGGAGAATCCGGCCTGGTACACGGCCTATACGCCGTATCAGCCGGAGATCAGCCAGGGCCGTCTTGAAGCGCTGCTGAACTTCCAGACGCTGGTCTGTGATCTGACCGGGCTCGATATCGCCAATGCCTCGCTTCTGGACGAGGCCACGGCCTGCGCCGAAGCCATGGCGCTCGCCCAGCGCAACGCCAAGACCAAGAGCACGGTATTCTTCGTCGATTCCGACACGCATCCCCAGACGCTTGCGGTGCTGCGGACACGCGCCGAGCCTTTGGGCTGGACCATTCAGCTTGGTAACCCTGAAACCGATCTCGATCCTGAAGCCGTTTTTGGTGCGCTGCTTTCCTATCCGGGCAGCTCGGGTGAAGTGCGTGATTTCCGTGCGGTGATTGCCTCGCTGCACGAAAAGGGTGCCATTGCGGCCCTTACCTGCGACCCGCTGGCCCTTGTCATGCTTGAAGCGCCCGGCAAGCTGGGCGCCGATATCGCCATCGGCTCCATGCAACGCTTTGGCGTACCAATGGGCTTCGGTGGCCCCCATGCCGGGTTCATGGCCGTGCGTGACGCCTATAAGCGCACCATGCCGGGCCGTCTGGTTGGCGTATCGCGCGACAGCCGCGGGGCTTCGGCCTATCGCCTTGCGCTTCAGACCCGCGAACAGCATATCCGCCGCGAGAAGGCGACCTCGAACATCTGCACGGCACAGGTGCTTCTAGCGGTCATTGCCTCAATGTACGCCGTCTATCATGGGCCCGAGGGCCTGCGTGCCATTGCGCATCGTGTGAACCGCCTTGCCTCCATTCTGGCTGAAGGCCTGCGCGAACTGGCCGTCAAGGTCGAGACCAGCGTTTTCTTCGACACCATCACGGTCGAAGCCGGTGAGTCCGCGGCCCTCGTGCTCGAGCGCGCCCGCAAGGCCGGGATCAATCTGCGCGATGCCGGTCAGGGGCGTCTTGGCATTGCGTGTGATGAAACCACTGAGGCGAGCCATATCAAGGCGCTGTGGCGCTGCTTCTGCCCCGATGAGGCGCGTCTTGCCGCGCTTGAGGCCAAGCTTGATGGCGCCACCACGATCCCGGAAGCGCTGACGCGCAGCGGGGCCTTCATGACGGCCGCCGTATTCCATGCGCATCGCTCCGAGACGGACCTGCTGCGCTATATGCGTCGTCTGTCCGACATGGATCTGGCGCTTGATCGCACCATGATTCCGCTCGGCTCCTGCACCATGAAGCTGAACGCCACAGCCGAAATGATCCCCATCACCTGGCCGGAATTCGGGGCGCTTCATCCCTTTGCGCCTGCCGATCAGACTGCAGGTTATCTTGAGCTGTTCGGTATCCTCGAACATGCGCTTTGCGCCGTGAGCGGGTATGACGCGGTTTCGCTCCAGCCCAATTCCGGTGCGCAGGGTGAATATGCCGGGCTGCTCGCCATTCGCGCCTATCATCAGGCCAATGGCCAGAGCGAGCGCGATGTGTGCCTCATTCCGGCCTCGGCGCACGGCACCAACCCGGCTTCCGCCCAGATGGTCGGCATGCGCGTGGTCGTGACCGCCTGCGATGCCGCGGGCAATGTCGATCTGGAGGATCTGCGCAAGAAGATCGCGCAGCACGAAGGGCGCATTGCGGCCCTCATGCTCACCTATCCCTCGACGCATGGCGTGTATGAGGAAGCGGTGATGGAGATCTGCGATCTCGTGCACGAGGCTGGCGGTCAGGTCTATCTGGACGGTGCGAACATGAACGCGCAGGTCGGTCTGGCACGCCCCGGGCTGTACGGCGCCGATGTGTCGCATTTCAACCTGCACAAGACTTTCTGCATCCCGCATGGCGGCGGTGGCCCGGGCATGGGGCCAATCGGTGTCAAGGCGCATCTCGCCCCGCATCTGCCTGGCCGTCCTGAGCGCGGCGATGCTCGCGCCGTATCGGCAGCCCCTTTCGGTTCAGCTTCGATCCTGCCGATTTCGGTCGCGTATGTGCTCATGATGGGCGATGACGGCCTGCGGGAGGCCACTGAAATGGCCATCCTGAATGCCAATTACATCGCAGCACGCCTCGAGCCGCACTACCCTGTGCTTTATCGTGGCGCCAATGGCCGCACGGCGCATGAATGCATCGTCGACCTGCGTCCGCTCAAAGACGCTGTGGGTGTTACGGTGGATGACATCGCCAAGCGCCTGATCGACCATGGCTTCCATGCCCCAACGGTCAGCTTTCCTGTGGCAGGCACCTTCATGATCGAGCCGACCGAGTCCGAGGGGAAGGCTGAACTCGATCGCTTCTGCGATGCCATGATTGCTATCCGTGAGGAGATCCGTGCGATCGAGGCTGGCAGCATTGCCATTGAATCCAGCCCTCTGCGTCACGCGCCCCATAGCACCGCCGATCTGGTGGGTGAGTGGGACCGCGAATACGACCGCATGCAGGGCTGCTTCCCTAACGGGCTGGACCGCGTGAAGTATTTCGCGCCGGTCAATCGTATCGACAACGCTTGGGGCGACCGTAACCTGGTCTGCTCCTGCCCGGATATTTCCAGCTACGCCGAAGCTGCGGAGTAATTCTGGATGACCCTCGTTCCCTTTGAGGAGCGGGGGTCTTCTTTTTCTGGAAGAAAAAAAAGGAAAAAGACTTCCCCTTCGTCGCGAATAATGCGGATACGACACTTCCAGACGAATCGAATACGTTCTCGTTTTTAATGCTGGTGCAGCATTGAGAAAGCTGGCTACGGCGACCATTTTCGGGTGCTATACAGGTTGCGTCTCTTGCTTCTTTCACGAGAAGTGGTTGTTGATCCTGTCAGACAACGGGGATGAACATGTCCGAAAAGCTCCGTATCGTCATAGGTCGCGCGCCCCAACGGTAGTTATCAGCCAGATGATCTAAGGACCTAATTAGAGATTCATTCATTAGATTATGTGGGTACGGCCTTGAGACCATGCTGTATTATCATATGATGCAACGCTTAGAGCGTGTTTGGAAAGTTGGAGCGGATGTGATTCAAGCTCTGGATGTGGACACCAGAGCAGAGGGCCCGAATGTCCGGGATTGCCCGCAAGACGAAGCGTTATCCGTCGGACATGACGGACGAGGAATGGGCGCGGATCGCGCCGCTGATGCCCGAACCGGGGCGCATGGGACGTCCACGCGAGATCGAATTTCGTGAGGTGATTAACGCGGTGCGCTACCTGGTCCGCTCGGGCTGCGGCTGGCGGATGTTACCGATCCATTTCGGCCACTGGCGCACGGTCTATGGCTGGTTTCGGGAGCTGGCCCGGCGGTTTTTGTTTCAGACTATTCATGACGTCGAACTGATGCTCGATCGGGAGCGGTCAGGTCGCGAGACGAGCCCGACCGCCGGGGTGATCGACAGCCAGAGCATCAAGGCACCGCATGCGCAAACAAGAGGTTATGACACAGGCAAGAAGGTCGTCGGGCGCAAGCGGCATATTGCCGTGGATACAGACGGACGTCTGCTGATGGTCAATCTGACCCCGGCCGACATCTCCGACAGCGCGGGCGCGCAGATGATCCTGGATGCGATCCGCAAGCGCTGGCCCTGGGTGAAGCACCTGTTCGCCAACGGGGCTTACGACCGGCTCCAGTTGATGGACAAGGCGGCCTATCTGAACTTCGTCGTCGAAGTCATCCGACGCAGGGACGGAGCGAAGGGCTTCGAGATTCTGCCCCGTCGATGGGTCGTGGAGCGGACCTTTGGCTGGATGACCCGCTGGCGACGTCTCGTGCGTGACTATGAGCGTCGTATTGACGTCTCACAAGCCATGATCCTCGTCGCCATGGGCGCCAATCTCACCCGCAGAAATGCCCATCCGTGAGTTTCCAAACAGGCTCTAAGACTCTTTTATTAAAACAGCTATCCTGGTCGAATAGTATAGCTCACTTCGATCGAATAGTTAGAATACTGCCACCTATATTTATTTTAGAAGAAGATTGATTGGTCAGGCGACTATAGCTTGAGCAAGATGTCTCTCAAGAGACGTTGTCCAAGGTCGGACCTGAAAAACTGAGCAAGTAGCGGCTGGTGAAAGTCGAACTTTGTGCTCATGTAGAGCGGGATTGTCGATCATCTAGGAGCTGTTTCGCATCAGCTCACTTGATGACCGTCCCGAATGGACTAGCTTTCGTTCAGCCCGTGACGCTGAAAAAGATAGTCGAAGCAGGCGCGTTCTCTCAATGCGTGACCAAGTTCACTGATGGTCAGTTGATCGTCTGCGGCGAGCTTGGCCCCGATGCGCTCCGCCACATGTGTCTTGTGACGTGTTTGCGGTCTATGGTTTAGGTAGAAGAAGGCGTTACTAACGGCATATTGGAGCGTCGCCTCGCGGTTCTCAGGGTCTGGCGTATAAGCGCGCAGATAAACGAGCGCGTTTTTCATTAGAGTGATTACTCTTGGCTCCTCTATCTCCTCAGGTGTGCAGAACAGCCCAACATGCCGCAAGCTATTAAAGGTTTCTGAAGAAAATCGCACCAGAGCAGGGCTGAGTGTCAACCCAAGAATCAGAGGCATAAACCAGAACAGGATCGATGTTGGTGTGAGACGATGATTCGACAGCATATCAAGCATTGCGACTTGCTGCTCAGGTATCTGAGAAATCTGATATGCTACATAGGCGGCGAGCGCTACCCCCAACATACTAACCCAACCGAATTGTGCCCATACATCTCTCCAAGGAACTGCTGAATCGTCGCGTTGCTGTGTTCCCCAAGAAATGGTGATTCGGCGTAGCCACATCCAAAAAAAACGAGTGAGACAAACCATGATCACTGGTGAAATAAAGAAGAAAAAAATAACCTCGAATAAGGTTGATAGTATTATTTTGTCTTGGCCTGCATAGCGCTTTGCCTCTTTCTGGCGCATATGCGTACCGACGGCGATCAACCTCGGAAGAAAAAGAAAAACAATAGTGGCTCCCAGCAACATCAGAGCAGGCGCCTCGATTGTTGTGATGAACTGCGGCGCGATGTGTCCTGATTGAAGAAAGGATGTCGAATTATGCAGAGCGATCAAGAGAAAAGCGCACCAGATAGGGCAAGTAAGGTAGCCCATCACGCCGGTGAAGAAGATTTCGCGATGTAGCCCGGTGATGCCGTCCATAAGCAGGAAACGCATATGTTGCAGGTTGCCTTGCATCCAGCGGCGTTCCCGTTGCAGAAAAGAGCCAAGATTGGATGGAATCTCCTCGTAACTTCCTTCAATTTCAGGGAGAAACCATACCTCATAGCCTGCGCGAGCCATCATGGCTGCTTCAAGGATGTCATGGGATAGTGGTTTGCCGCCCCAAGGCGCAGTTCCAGCAAGAGAGGGGAGCATACAATGGTTGACGAAGGGCTCCATACGAATCATAGCATTATGCCCGATATACGAGGCATGTCCCATATGCATCGCTGTCATCGCATGAGAAAAGGCAGTGCCGCATATATGCGAAGTAAATTGCTGCATACGCCCAAACAGGCTTGTCCTAAGGATCGGCTTGGGATTGGTCTGGAGAATACCCAGCCGATGATTGCCTTCCATCATTCGTAGTGTGGTATGAATGGCCTTGCCGTCCATGAGAGAATCAGCGTCCATCATCCACATGTACCGATAACGGTTGCTCCAGCGGCGGCAGAAATCAACAATGTTGCCGAGTTTTGCATGGTGGTTTGATGGACGCCACCGGTAATAAACTCGAGCATCAGGATGCATTGTACGCAAACTATATACGGCTGCCTGCTCAGCTATCCAGTATTCGATTTTGCGTGAGTCTGAGACAAGAAACAAATCGTAGAGATGGGCGTGTTCCGGTGCGTGCTCGGCAAGCGTTGTCCAAGCTGCTGAGAGGCGGGCTGCTACCGCAGCCGCATCTTCGTGGTATACTGGGTAAATGATTGCTACCCGGGCTCCCGGACTCGGATCACAGGCATCATGTATAGGATGGTACGGGTTACCTTCAGGGCCTTTCGCGGCATAATAACTGCCGATCACGAGTTTATAAAAACTTGTGACCATAAGATATATCATAAGTGCGTTCAGTATACTCCATACCCAATATAAGGTCAGGCCGAAAGGAGTGTGCTGATCAACCTGAAATTGCATCGTCGAGGCCGTAAGCCAGACCATCAAGATCGTGGTAAGAATAGTTGCGAGCTTGGCTCGCAACCTCCTGCGCTCAGCCACTCGTATCCAGTCGGGAGCTTCCCCGACCGGTTCTCCCGAAGCTTTCAAACGTATGAACATGGCACGCATATTGCGTTTCCAGCGCGTCTCTACGAATGGCGCGCCAATTGGCATACGTTCGGGTGTCGGATGAAGTTCATCCGGGTAGTAACTATCAAGCCATCGCTGCAGATCGGTATACGACGTTATCGTCGGGCCAATTACAGCGGCGTCATCAGGATGAATCCCTCCGTCGATCAGGAAGGCTGTGTAATCTGTCATGCGAGTGAATTGTCCTGTCTCGCTTATGAAGCCGAAGGGAGTTTGATCGGTCCTACCGGGCGACTGCGGCAATCAGACCCAACTGCAGAAAGGTGTTGATAACGCGTTCTACAGGAACAATTGGTGCTTCCCCGACATAGACAACGTCTTCATCTTCGATGGGAAAGCGCTGCGCGGTGATCAATCCCTCTCCTGAATCCATCGGGATAGTGTAGAGTTTGGGTGTCAACCCTGGCGCCGCACGACGAAGTACAAAGATCTCACGATCATTTGCTGTGGCAACATTCAACCCCTCGGCAGCGGCAATGACTTGAATCAACGTAGGGGATTCAGAGAAACCGAGCAGGGTGTTGCGGGTGATGCCACCGCCGAGCATGGTAACTCGTACGTTGGCATCATGGCGTACAATCAGATGATCGCCCGGCTTCAAGGGAATGTCCTGTTCCAGGGCCTCCAGCATTGGTAGTCGCGCGATATTGATGCTGTTGCGCGTAACGCTAACCCATGCGTCGGCGTGATCGCCGCTTGCATTATTGCGCGCGCTGAACACGGTGGTTCCATCGCCCATGGCGGTAGTAAGCGCACGTGCCATGGTCACGCCACCCGCATTCCAAGGTAGAATAGTTGGTCGGCCTGTCGCACCTGTTACGATAATCCCATCAGCATCTGCGCTTGTGCCTGATGCAGGTCCAGATGTGAGAGCAACTGCCGGGTTCTGCATTGTCCCTAACCGAGTATATGCCTTTGTTAGGGTTTCCTGCGCATCGGGTACACTCATACCGATGATGTGTACCTTATGAACGTATGGTAGCGAGATGGTGCCATCGCTAGCGATTGCGAAGGTTCCGATGTCAGTCACTGACGGCCCGGGAGCGGAGGAGACATCTCCTTCCTGTCCTGCGCCCTGCGAGAATATCCATAAGCTCACATGGACTGTGTCGCCGATACCAAGTCTATGATCATGGGTTGGTGCGCCGTCTCCGCGTATAGCGGAACGCGCCGAGGCAAGGCGGTTCGCGCGTTTCACGTCCGCCGCTTGTGCCAATATATCAACTACTTGGCGTGTGGCAGCTACGATATTGACATTAGGCGTTTGCTCGATGGCGTGCACTGAGGGGCCAGCCTCTGGAAAGGTGCACGCGCTCAATCCGACGCAGGTGCTGAAAGATAAGAGGAGAGTCTGAATCGGATGACGCATAAAAGTTCTCGGCGGTTCGATGCATATTAAGGCGTGATGAAGAGCGAATGATCAGGTCACCAAGGAAGGGTACCTTCCTGTCATACTGTCTAACCGTTGGCGCTCATGATTGATCTTGCTCAGCGCGTCGGACGTGCGACTGCAAGAAGCAGGCTACTGATTACGAAAACGACCAGTATACTCAGTAAACGAAGGGGATATTCTGCTCCGTTAAGCTGAGAGGGGTACCCAATTTCATGGATATAGTAGTGGTCCTGACTAGCTTTTATCGTGGATTGAAGCAGCGCCGTACGCGCCTCGCCTAACAAGCGTGAATCGGTCTCATGCTGTGTTTCAAGTTCAGCGAATCGGGCAGATGCAGCACTGATTCGTTTCTTTTGTTCTTGAACCTCCGCAAGCATTGTATCTATAATTCTGAGTTGAGATTGGAACGCTTTTGCGGCAGTGCTGTTTGGTGTTGCACCCTGCAGGCCGGCAATTTTCGAGGATGTATCGAGGCGTTTGAGCACGAGCTGCGTAGTTTGCTCCATCAACGCAGTGTAATAGGTGTCAGGTAGATAAATTCCATGGTCGATACGAAACGCCTGCAACGCCCGATTATCCTCTGAGACGGCTTTCTCGAGGTCAGCGACAGCGCTCTTCGCAGCGCTCGTGTAATCATCGCGCTCGCGCTGATTCAGATCGCGGATATGAGCAATTGTATCCTGCAGTACGAATAATGCGATATCATGAGCATCTTTCGGGCTAGGCGCGCGAACAGAAATCTGTGCGATCCCGCTCTTGCTAATCGAAACGTTGGCGGCTTTGCGATAGCTGCCCCACAAGGCTACGTCGGTAGTTGAGAACAAGCTCCCGAAACTTCCGAAGCGGCTGATGAAGTCATAGCGGCCATAAATTTTCGAGAGATCAAAATGATCATCAACGCGTTTGAATTCATCAGGCGTGGCTACGAAATCCTGCACCACGTAGGCGCCATTTCCTGTTGTTTGGGAGTTCCCAGTGAGTAGTGAAGAGAGGGCATCGCTGCTCTGACCCGATCCCGATACCTCGAGTGAGGCATGGGATACATAGATCGGAGAAGCTATCAAACCGAAATAGGTGATTGCCGCTAAATTGGGAAACCCAAACAGAATCCAGAAGCGCGGGTAGTGCCAAAGATGTTTGGGGCGACTAGCTGGCGCTTCATTGCTTGAAGAGGTGCGAACAAGTTTCGGAAACGCACGACGAAGGTTTTCAGCGGAAACGGTATCGGTTTTTGAAGCATTTGATACGGTGGAGGCGACCTGCTTGAGCTTGGCAACAAAGTTTCGAGAAGTTTAGTAGTTTTGTGATAAGGTGTCGCTAAAAAAATTACTCTTTTGTAAATCATTGCAATATGCCAGATTTATATCTTTTATTAATTAACAAAATACCAAATAAGATAATTTTATAATATAAAATTAATAAAATTCATTAATTATCGATTTAGCCAATTATAAATTCAAAATTTTAGACGGATTGCATGTATTTTCAATATAGAATCGCGATATTTTCCTAAGCAATTTTATAAATTTCTGAGATAATATTTAAAATCTTATATTTGTAAATATATTATATCATCATCATAAATATCTGTTATAGATGACATTTATTCACATATTTATAATATTTCATAGGTGTTTTCAGGAGGTTGTGGGGCAGAAAATAAGAGCGATATTCTGCGGCGGTCAATCGTTTGGTCTTATCGTTAGGATTTTGCGGTTTCGGATTGCCTTGTTTTTCCAGTCCGACCTTCAGGTCTCCTGTCTTACATGCACCCAAACCCCGTCTGTCAGTTCGGCAAGGCGTTGCGGGGTCATCCGCACCGAGGCTGTGATCGATCCGGCGGCGGGGATAATTTCCTCGAAGGCGCGCAGGGATTCGTCGCAATAGACCGGGAGAGGTGCAGGCAGGCCAAAGGGGCAGACACCGCCCACCGGGTGACTGGTGACGTCCATCACAGCTTCGGGCCCCAGAAAGCGGGGCTTGCCGCCCAGAGCCTCGCGGGCGCGCTTGTTATCGAGCCGTGCCGTTCCAGCCATGACGACCAGGACGATACGCCCGCCTACATCCACGCAGAGGGTTTTTGCGATCTGGTCTGGTTCGACGCCGTGCACTTCGGCCGCCTCGGGAACAGTGGCGGTGCTGCGGCCGTCATCGATGATCGACAGATCGGGGGCGAGGCGGGCGAGTTCGTCGCGAACGGAGTCCAGGCTCATACGGGTCTCAACGTCTGATCAGGATGTAGTTGATTGTAAGGTCGATATCGAAATGGTCGCCCTTCATATCGGGCGGGACGGGTGGCAGATGCGCGCCCTGGAACATGCCTGTCGTTGCGGCATCAAGCGAGTAGGAGCCCGACTGTCCGGTAAGGCGCACTGATTTTACGCGGCCTGTGCGGTCGAGCACCACATGAACGGAAGAGGGGCCATCTTCGCCGTTCTTGATAGCATCCTCAGGGTAATAGAGATGCGCACGGATCCAGCGGTCGATCTCGCTGCCATAATCGTCGCTCACGCCGCGTATGGAGTTGCGCGTCATGAAGGGCGCATTGATCTGGCCATTGGTCGAAAGCGGGCCGAGCGACATGTCGATGGGCGCACCCGAACCGCCACGGCGTCCACGTTGGCGGCGCGGGGTGGAGGGGGCCTCGCCGAAATCGAGCGTCGTCATGTTTGCAAACGGGTTATCCAACTGTTTCGTGGTCGGGCGTCGGCTGGAGCGATGACTATGGGCGCGCGTCTGCGTTTTCGTACCCGATTTGGCGATGCCGGGGCTTACGGGCCGGTCGGTCTGTGTCTTGGGAATTTCGGTTGAGGGACCATCGGGCACAGGGGGGGCTGCAGGCGGTGTTGGCGTGGGCATGGCCGGGGTGGGCGTGGATTCGGCCTGGTCGGGCTGCTGTTCCTGCTCCTTCTCGGGGCTGGAAGCCGAAGGCGCATCATGACTCTGCGATGGTTTTTCTTCACCGCCGGGTTTGTCTTCATGCGGCCCCGCCATGCCGCTGCGCGAGGGCGGGGCAAACATCATCTCGACTTGTGGCTGTTCGATTCCTTCCGGCAGGCCTCGCGCATGGCGGGCGCCTTCATAGATTAGCAGGCCCAGGATGATTGCGTGCGCAATGGCCGAAGCGATGAGGACCGTGACAACGCCCTGATCTTCCAGAATTTGAGGGCGAATAAGCGACGCACCAGCCGGTTTGAGATCGGGTTCAAGCCCGGTTTTCGGCTCGTAATGGGTCAGGGATGCGCGCGTGCCACGCATCGGGGGCAGGGCGCGCATCGACTTTGCCGTTGGTGCATAGAGCAACGGCTCGTTTCGTGCCCGTTTTCTATCCGGGCGCGGCATAGGGGCCGCACCGGATGAAGGGGGCGCCGGATCGACGGGTCGGGTGCGTTTCAGAAGAACACCTGCAAGAATCAGAACACACGCCGCCACGTGGCCGGGCAGGGAGCTCACCCTGGATCACGACACGATCTGGCATCTGGCGCTATCATGACATTGGACCCATGATCTTGCCAAGCGCGTGAACGTCTTGCCTGTTACATAAGAGGAAAAACCGGTGCTCGAAGACCCAGCTCTCTATGCCTGTCTCGGGCAGGATCCGGCTCTGGCGGAAGTCATGGCCCGCATTGGCCCCTGCCGCCTGCGGGGGGCTGATGGCAAGACACCCTATCAGGCCCTGATACGGGCCATCATTGGCCAGCAACTCCACGGTCGCGCGGCAGAGGCTATACTGGGACGCGTCTGTGCCCTTTCAGGTGGAGACATGCCCGAGCCGAGCTTTCTGCTTTCCCTGCCGGAAGAAACGCTCAGGGGCTGCGGTCTTTCTGCGGCCAAGTATCTCGCTTTGCGTGGCCTCGCGCAGGCACGTCTGGACGGCGTCGTGCCAGGTTCCACAGAAGCCGCCTTGCTGGACGACGAAACGCTGATCACCCGGCTGACTGCGCTCAGAGGGGTAGGGCGCTGGACCGTGGAGATGTTACTCATCTTTACACTGGGACGGCACGATGTGCTGCCTGTCGATGACTTTGCCGTACGGGCAGGATGGCAAAAACTGCGCGGCCTAGATTTGCCTCCGAAGCCGGCGCAATTGCGGGTTGAGGGCGCACGTTTCACGCCTTGGCGCTCTGCACTGGCATGGTATCTGTGGCGTCTCTCGGAGGAAGGAAAGTCGGTGCGGAATGTCCTGACCGGATGAAATGGGGGGCTGTCCCGGCTCATTGAGTCTTCCACCTGTCGAGATAAGGCCCGCGAGGAGAATTCCCCCTCGCCTTGAGGGTATCAGCGCCCTGAGAGGGCGGGTATCAGGGACAGGAGGAAATGGAGCCCCGGTGTGATGGCGGAAAGCGGGACGCGCTCATCAAGCCCATGGCTGAAGTTATCCGAGGCTTTCATGAATATCGGGCAGGCGCCATAACTCGGTATCCCACGCGCTCTGAACCACATGCTGTCGCTTGCCCCCGAACTCATGCTCGGAAAAACCGGCACGTCCGGATAAGCAGTCTGGGCGGCGCGGGTTACGGCGCTGGCAAAGGGCGTATTGAGCGGCGAGGGCTGTGTCTCGACCGTGCCAGCGCTCTGATCCTGAAGATGGACGGAGGGGTCCGCTATGATCTCGATCAGGTCGTGAATGATGTCGAGACGCGAATGACCGGGAAAGATGCGGCAATTGATGTTGGCATCGGCATGCTGGGGCAGCGCATTGAGCGCATGGCCACCGCGGATGGTTGTTGCAACACAGGTCGTGCCAATGCTTCCCACCAGAGAGGGCTCGGCGCGCAGGATCGATACAGCTTTGGCATTGTCAGGCGTTGCAGCAAAGACCCGCATGGCCGCAGCAAGGCGTGGTGACGAGAAACGCGCAGCATTCATGAAATAGCTGCGTGTCAGTGCATTGAGTTCCGGTCGGAAGGGGTGGGCCTGGATCTTGAGCAGGGCCGCTGCCAGAACGTCGATGGCGTTACGTGGGCGTGGCTCGGAGGAATGCCCGCCCGGGTCTGCTACGCTGAGATTGATATCAGCGTAAGTCTTCTCGGCACCGGACCATGTGTAGAAAAGGGGGCGGTTTGTCTCCTCATCCAGCACACCTCCCCCAACATCGAGGTTGAGAACCTCGGCGGCATTGGAGAACATACGGGCCAGGGTCTGGCCCGTTTTCATTTCCGTCTCTTCATCGCCCGACAACGCCAGGATGATCTCGCGATCCGGAACGAAGCCTTGCTGCCTGAGATGGATGAGCGCCGTAATTGCAAGGGCATTGCTCATCTTCATGTCGCTCGCCCCGCGACCATAAAGATAGCCATTCTCCGTGACGGGCTTGAACGGGTCATGCATCCAGTCAGAGGGATTGGCCGCAACGACGTCCATATGGCCTGAAATCACGAGCGGTTTGAGCGACGGGTCATGACCTTGCCAGCGCAAAACCAGATAGGCGGTGTCATCCTGTCGGGTAATGGTGATGGTGTCAGCGGCAAAGCCACCATTGATCAGGGCCGTGCGGTAGAGATCGGCCACGGCCGGGGTTTCATTATTGGCACCCGCAACGGAGCGAAACGCCATGGAGGCCTGGGCGAGATTGAGCGCCTGCAGGCCTTCACGCGTCAGGGCGGGAAGGGGCTCGGCCCGCGCATGCCCGGGCTGGGCATAGCCAGCCTGGAACAGCAGCAGCAACAGGGCAGCGCGTTTGATCATGGCGGGTCGAAACCTTGGTGCAAAAAGGCGAGTGGTCATATCGTATCGATGAAAGCGAGCATTTTCTCGGTGAACAGCTTGGGATTATCCGCGTGGAGCCAGTGCCCGGCATCGGGGATCGTTTCCAGACGATAATGAGGAAAGAGCCGCCTCATGACCGGTTCATGATCCTTGCAGATATAGGGCGAATGTTCGCCACGCAGAAAAAGCGTCGGCCCCTCATAAACATAGCCTTCGGGCATGTAAGGCCAGTTCTCGATGTTGGGCATCGAGTTGGTGATGTCCTGCAGGCCGATCTGCCAGCCCGGATCGCTGCCGAGGCGAACATTCTGGAGCATCAGGTCACGCACGCTCCGGTTGGGAATTTCCCGGGCGAGAAGCTGGTCGGCTTCCTGTCGGTCGAGATGGTCGGGAAAGTGGATATGCAGCATCGCCTCCGCCAGAGCGGCTTGCCCAAAGCCGGTGCGGGCCGGTGCCATATCGCCGATCAGCAGCCCTGCCACGAGCTCGGGATATTGCAGCGCCATGATCATGGCGAGCTTGCCGCCCATGGAATGGCCCACCAGTATGGCGGGCAGGGCTTCCTGCGCACGCAGGGTTTCCACCACATCATCCACCATGGTCGGGTAGTCCATCGGTCCGTGAGGGCTCTCGCCATGATTGCGTAAATCAAGCGCAAGCGTGCGATGGGTACGCGCCACCTGGCGCTGGAGGAACCCCATATTGCGTGCGCGTCCGAACAGGCCATGCAGGAACACGACCGGCGGATGACCCGCGGGCTGGGCCGGGAGGCGCTCGATAACGTTCAGAAGCACGATGGGTGAGTCCTTATGAGCAGAGGGACGACGGGGGCCATTGCGTGAAGCGCTGCCCGATGGGGGCGGCAATGCGGCCAGTATGGGGCCTTGAAGGCAGAATGGAGCGGAAGTCTGGGGTTTTCTGTTGCCTGCGACAAGTCCGGACGACAATAAGGACAGCGCTTTCCTTCGGTCCTCAAAGTCATGTCAGGATCTCTCTTGGGTTCAGGGTTCCACAGAACTGCGCGGCGACAGGCTTTCAGGCGTATTCGCCACAGGGTGCATGTGCCCTACTATGCCCGCGCCCTCGTCCGATCCAATGAAATCTGGTTGACTGTCCTATCATCGTGTGTCGGAATTTTTGCTGGATTGAGTGTCTGGCTCATGACGCGGGCAACGCTGCTGGCCCACAGGCTGCTTTATAACCTGCATAATGATGGCCGGCTCTCGGGGCTTGACCGTCTCGACCCCTGGCGCACCGTGCTCATGCCCTGCCTTGGCGGTCTTGCGCTCGGCATGTTCGGGCTGATCGTCGCACGGCACTACCGCCATCGCCCCGTTGATCCGATCGAGGCCAATGCCCTTCACGGTGGGCGTATGTCGGTGCGTGACAGTGTCATCGTGGCGTTTCAGACCTTCATGTCCAATGGCTGTGGTGCCTCGCTCGGCCTCGAAGCCGGATTCTCACAGATTGCTGCGGCTCTGGGCTCACGATGTGGCGCTCTGTTCCGGGTGCGGCGCGCCGATATGCGTATTCTGGTGGGATGCGGTGCCGGGGGCGCTATTGGTGCGGCGTTCGATGCTCCCCTGGCAGGGGCCTTCTATGCCTTTGAGCTGGTGATCGGGACGTATTCTCTCGTCAATCTGGCCCCTGTCGCGATCGCCAGCATCAGCGCTGTCGGTGTTGTCCGCCTGCTTGGCGGGGTAACGGCGACGGTTACCATGCTGCCGCATGCTGCTTTGGGCATGCGTGACAGCCTGCCGGTCATGCTCCTTGGCGTCACATGCGGTCTTGCCGGCATTGCCGTCATGTATGGCGTGACATTTGCCGAGGGCCTGTTCAGGCGGCTGTCTCTGCCGGGCTGGGTCAGGCCCAGTCTGGGCGGGGTGATGGTGGGTGGCCTCGCTCTTTACTCGCCATCCATCCTGTCTGCGGGTCACGCAGCAGTCCGCAAGATACTGGTTGAGGGGTTGCCAGTCTCCACACTCTTCATTTTGCTGGTGTTCAAGGCCGTTGCCTCGTCCATCTCGATCGGGAGTGGCTTTCGCGGCGGCCTGTTCTTCGCATCGCTTTTTCTCGGCGTGTTGTCAGGGTCGATTTTCGGGCATGGGCTGACGGCGCTCTTCCCGGCAGCCTTGTCGGTCACAACCTGCGCCATTCTTGGCATGAGTGCCACGGCGGTGGCCATCATCGGCGTGCCGATGACCATGACCTGCCTTATCCTCGAGATGACGGCTGATCTCTCTCTGGCAAGCGGTGTTCTGCTGGCCAGTGTGATGTCCCTGCTCACGGTGCGGCGTCTGTTTGGTTACTCATTTGCCACATGGCGCTTCCATCAACGCGGCGAATCGATTCGCTCTGCCATCGATATCAGCTGGCTGCGTGAACTGACCGTGGGGCGGATGATGCGCCATGAGATGACCTGCTTCACCCCCGACACCCTGCTTGGCCAGGCGCGGCAATGCTGCCCTCTTGGTGCAACGCCGCAGATCGTGCTCGTGGATGCATCCGGAGCATATCGTGGGATCGTACTTCTCTCCGAGGTCCATGCGCCCGATCACCCCGATGACAGGATGCTTGGCGACCTGGCCCTACATCAAGATATGACGCTGCTGCCGGAGATGACCTGTCGGGAAGCAGCCGCATTTTTCGAGCAGGCCGAGGCCGATGCCCTTGTTGTGATCGCCGATCGTCTCTCGCGTCGTGTCGTGGGGCTGCTGAGCGAGAAATATGTGTTGCGTCGTTACGCAGAAGCACTGGACAGGACAAGGCGTGAGCTGACAGGTGAGGTGAGGGGCCAGTAACGCAGTCATGACAGAGCCAAGAAATCATTGTCCTGCAGTTACGAGGCGTTGACACGACACGTCGACATGGGTAGCAGACGCGCACCAAGGACTCCCCGCACAGGGGAGAAAAGCGAGGTATGGAATCGTGGGCGCACAGGACGACCTGAACGTTTCCTCGCAGGCGGAGCAAGGCGCCGACAGCTTCAACAAGAGGCTGGCCGATGCAGAACTCCGGATGCGCGGCAAAAGCGGAAAGTCGGACTCGGTTTCCACAGGGGATGAAAGCAATGCCGATTATTCGGCATTCGGGCTGGCAATGCGGATCGGGACCGAAATGGTCGCGGCGCTGGTTGTCGGTGTAGTTGTGGGATACGGGCTTGATCGCCTGTGTGGCACCAGACCGCTCTTCCTGATCCTGTTCTCGCTCATCGGCGGTGCAGCAGGAATGCTGAATGTCTGGCGTGCGGTGAAAAACGCCAACGTCTGACGGGGTGAAGGCGCAAGCTGCACCCTTTAAACTGTGAGTTTCATGGATTTCCGGCGTGAGCCTGGAAGTCTGCATCGTAAACGGGAGAGGCAGCTTGGCCGCCGGATCAACGATTGACGCGCTCGGCCAGTTCGAGCTTCATCCTGTTCTCGGGCAGATTGGCGAGGCGCTGCGCTTCAGTCAGTCTCCGGCTTTCATGCTGGTGGCTGTCATCCTTGTTCTGGCCTTCCTGTATATCGGCATGCGCCCGGCGGCTGTTGTCCCGGGTCGTCTGCAGGCAGCAGCCGAACTGGGCTATGACTTCATCCATAACATGGCGACTGAGACGATCGGCAAGGAAGGCACCGCCTTTTTCCCGTTCGTGTTCGCGCTGTTCTTTTTCATTCTGGCCGGTAACTATCTTGGCCTGATCCCGTATTGCTTCACCTTTACCAGCCATATTGCCGTGACCGTGTCGCTGGCCCTGCTGGTTTTCGTGGTGTCTATTCTCGCTTCGCTGAAGCACCAGGGTTTCAAGTTCTTCGCGCATTTCCTGCCCGATGGCGCCCCTGTGTTCCTCGCGCCGCTTCTGGTGCCGATCGAGATCCTTTCTTTCCTTTCGCGACCTGTCAGCCTGTCGATCCGACTTTTCGCCAACATGATGGCTGGTCACGTTCTGCTCGAAGTTTTCGCTGGCTTCACCTTGATGCTGGCTGGTCTTGGGGCCTTCGGGTCGGTGCTGGCTGTGGCGCCTGTCGTCATCAATGTCGCACTGACGGCTCTGGAATTGCTGGTGGGCGTTCTGCAGGCTTATGTGTTCGCCATCCTCACCTGCATTTATCTGCGTGAGGCTGTGGCGCACTGAGTGCTCGCCGCGACCCACGCTCAACTGTTGTTTCGTCGTAACCAAGGAACCTGACTCATGGACGTCTCTGCTGCTCGCGAAATTGGCGCCGGTATTGCTGTTATCGCTCTTGCCGGTGTCGGCATCGGCCTCGGCAACATCTTCTCGACGCTGGTAAGCTCGATCGCCCGCAACCCGGCCGCACGCCCGCACGTGTTCGGCCTCGGCATGCTCGGCTTCGCGCTGACGGAAGCCGTTGCGCTTTTCGCTCTCCTCATCGCCTTCCTGATCCTCTTCGTCTGATCCAGAGGCAGGGGTAACAGTCATGCGCCTTCCGTCTCGAAATCTCGCTGCCACGCTTGCCGTCGTGCTTGCGCTCGGCACTGTGCCGGGACGGGCCTGGGCCGTTGGCATGCCGCAGCTTGACTTCTCCAACCCCCTGCTCATCGGGCAGGTGGTCTGGGGCGCTGTCATCTTTGCGGTCTTTTACGTCATTCTGAGCCGCTCGGCCCTGCCGCGCATCGAAGGGGTTCTGACCCATCGACGCAACCGGATCGAGGGCGATCTCGATATTGCCCGCCGTGCCCGTGACGACGCTGACCGCGCCGTTGACGAACTGCGTCGCGCCCGCCACGACGCGGCCGCACAGGCTCAGGCCAATATCGACCGGGTCGTTCACGAAGCCCGTATGGCTGCCGAGGCACAGACCCACGAAATGAACCATCGGCTCCATGCCGATATTGTCGAAGCTGAAAAGCGCATTGCTTCTGCCCGTGCCGAAGCGCTTGCCAGCCTGTCGACAGTCGCTACCGAAACGGCCCAGAGCCTGATCGAAAAGCTGCTGCGCCCCGCAGGTCTGGAAAATGCGGTTTCCCGGGCTCAGGTGCAGGACGCGGTCCAGGCCGGGCTTGCGGCTAGCAAGGGCTGAGGAGAATACGCGATGTTTCATGATCAGCGTTTCTATGTCGCTATTTCCTTCGTCCTGTTCTTCCTGTTCTTCGGACGCAAGCTCTGGGCGGCCATTGCAGCTGTTCTCGATGCGCGTGCCGACCAGGTGCGCAGCAATCTGGACGAGGCAAGCCGCCTGCGCCGTGAGGCCGAGAAGATGCTTGAGGATGCCACGCGTGAGCGTGAGCAGGCTCTGGCCGAATCCCGTGCCCTGATCGAGCGTTCGCGCGCCGAGGCGGCCAGCATTGCCGAAAACGCCCGTCGCGAGGCAGAAGCCGTGGCAGCCCGCCGCGAGCAGATAGCCCGTGACCGCATTGCGGCTTCCGAGCGCGCAGCCATCCGCGAAGTGCGTGAAATGGCAGCCGATGCAGCCATCCAGGCGACACGCAGCCTGCTGACACAGCATCTTACTGCCGAGCAGGCAGGCGCTTCAGCCCTGCTTGACCGTGGCATCAGTGATCTGCCACAGGCTTTGAAGGCTTCCAACGAAGCCGGATCGCGCAACCAGAACGCGGCCTGATCATCTGTCCGGGCTTCATGGCCCGGACAATTCATAGGCGGTTTCTGCCATGACCATTCGTCTCTCTATCGTTATCGCCGTTCTGAATGAGGCCGAGAATATCCGCCCCGTTTGCGAGGAACTCGCGAATGTGTTCGAGAACGCGCGGGATATCGAAATAATCTTCGTTGATGATGGCAGCCGCGATGCGACGGTGCCCCAACTCCTCTCTGCCCGTGAAAGCCTCCTTCCTGCCCTGCGCCTGCTGAGCCATGATCGGCGCCGGGGCAAGTCTGCGGCATTACGTACCGGCATCGAGGCAGCCAAGGGGCGCTGGATTGCCACGCTGGATGGCGACGGTCAGGATGATCCCGCGGTCATCATTGACATGCTCAAGCGCGCTGAAGCCTTTACCGAGGGCGAACCTCTGGTTGTGGGCGTTCGCCTCAAGCGCAATGACCGTCTTTCACGCGTGATCGCCACGCGATTGGCCAACGGACTGCGCCGTCGCCTGCTCAATGATGGCTGCCCCGATACGGGCGCCCCCATGAAGCTGTTCGCCCGTGATACCTTCCTGCGTATCCCTCAGTTCGAGGGTGTGCATCGCTTTCTGCCTGCACTTCTCGGGTGCTACGGGGCAAAGCTGATCTGCGTCGAGACCCGTCACCGGGCGCGTCTGCACGGCCAGTCCAAATATACCAATCTCAATCGCGCGCTCGTCGGCATCCGTGATCTTCTGGGTGTCATGTGGCTGCTCAATCGCACGAGACTGCCGGGCCGCGTAACCGAACGCTGAGGGCTCTCATGACTCTGACCTGGCGCCATTACCTTGGCGTAGCGCTGCTGACGCTGGCAATTTTCCTGCCTGGGCGCATGAGCCTCGTGCCGCTCGATCGCGATGAGCCGCGCTATATGGAAGCGTCGGCGCAGATGCTCGAGAGCGGCAATTTCATCGATGTCCGTTTTCTCGATCAGCCACGCTATCTGCAGCCCGCTGGGATTTACTGGCTGGAGGCGACGGCGCAGAAAATCTTCGGCGGTCCTCATGACCGTCATGTTGCTTGGCCCTATCGAATCCCGAGTCTGATCGCCGCCGTATCGGCAGTGACTTTGACAGCCTATCTGGGTGCGCTGCTCTTCGGCGGGATGACGGGCCTTGTGGCCGCGGCCCTGTTGGCGGTCTCGACGTTGCTGACGGCCGAAGGGCGGATGGCGACCATCGACACTGTCTTGCTGCTCGATATCCTGCTGGTCGAGACGGCCTTGCTGCGCGCTTATCTCGATGCCCAGCGCAATCGCGAAACGCCGGTCACCATCGCGCTTCTGTATTGGGGCGCGCTGGGTTGTGGGCTCATGCTTAAGGGGCCGGTCGTTCTCATTCCAGGGCTTGCCACACCGCTCGCCCTGCGCCTGATCGAAAAGCAGGCAAGCTGGTTCCGGCGTTTGCGCCCTTCATGGGGCTGGCTGGTCACTCTGGCTGTCGTGCTGCCCTGGTGCATCGCGATTGGCGTGGTCAGCCACGGTGCCTTCTTCTCACGCGCAGTCGGAACCAATTTCCTTGGCAAGATCGGACACGGGCAGCAGGCACACGGTTTGCCGCCGGGCTTTCATGCCGTGGTGTTCCTGCTTGCCTTCTGGCCTGGATCGCTCTTTCTGGTGCTGGGTCTGCCTGCCATCTGGGCGCGTCACCGCGAACCAGTCGTGCGCTTCCTGCTGTGCTGGATTGTCCCCCATTGGCTGGTTTTCGAGGCAATCGCGACCAAGCTGCCGCACTATGTTCTGCCCACCTACCCCGCAATTGCCATTCTGGTAGCGGCCACGCTAGTCAGGTGGCCGCTGCGTCGACCCTCTGCCTTGTGGGCACGGGGGCTGATGGGGGTCTATGGACTGCTCTGGGGCGCACTGGCTCTGGTCTTTGCCGTGGCTGGACTCGCCTTGCTATGGCAGAGCGAACATCGCTTCGATATTGGAGCGTCGATTGCCGTGGCAGGCGCTCTGCCCCTGGTGGTTTACGGGTTCTGGCTTCTGTGGAAAGCGCGACGCCTCCAGGCAGCCTGGGTCATGATCAGCGCGGCTGTTGTGATCCATGCCGGCATCTTCCTGACGGTCATACCCAATCTTGGCCTATTGCAGCTCGCGCCCCGCGCTGCGGCGCTTTACGAGGATTACAAGCCTTGTGAGGAGAGCACGCTCGTCTCGGTATCCTATTCGGAGCCCAGCCTGGCGTTTCTGGCCGGATCGAACACGAAGCTGCTCGGTGTGCCCGATGCCGCACGGTATCTCACAGCCAATATGGCGTGTTCTCTGGTGCTGGTCGATCGCAAGGACGAGGCAGCGCTTCGCTCAGCGCTGGATGGGCAGGGCGTTGCCCTGACGGAATATGGCCGCGTTACCGGGCTCAACTATTCCAATGGTCATAAGCTGGATCTGGAATTGTTTGCACCGACCCGCCGTTGAGGGCGGTGAGCAAGCAACAGTGATGAATTTCTTGAAGACGGGATGACGCCCAAACGGGTGATTAATCTCTTCTTCAAGTATTCACAATTATTTCCGACGTTAGGTCAGGCCGTACGATCGGCTGCGATCGTTGCAACCAGCAGAGCGCCAATAACGGGAATGAAAGAAACCATCGTCAGAGCGCTCAGAGCGCTGAGCGGATGAGAGACGAGGTTGAGGATTTCAACGGTAAACATAAGCTATTCCTAAGGTATCTGGTGTGTGGGCGCGGTAAGAGCGCCCAAAACCGGTCCGAAGCAATCGCTCAAAACGCGCTCCAGCAATGCAATAAACGCATGGAACGACTCCGTTTTCTATTCGGATTTTACTTTCGGGTATTTGGCGAAATAAAATATCCCGCCAAGGTGTCCCAAGGCCTATCTTGTTGCTTTGATGGTGGTCACGGGCTTGGGAAGGGCTCCATCTCTTTTCAGGCCATGCCAGGCCAGAAGCGTATCCACCAGGAAAGACGACAGTGCTCCGACCGTACAGAACAGCGCACCCCCGAACAGGAAGATCAGCCAAGCCACAGTCTGGCTGTTATGCAGGCTGCCCAGAAACAGGGCCAATGCCGCGCCGCAGGTGGAGGCCCCGCCAACGCCGCCCAGCATGATGGCACAATCCAGAGCAAACACCCGCCGGCGCAGTCGATTCTGGTGCCGCTTCAGTCGTGCTGTCTCATCCGGGTCTCCCTCATGGTCGTCCTGCAGGCGATGAGCGACTTCCTCTACATGGTCTGAAACCCGCGCCAGACGCGTATTGAACAGGGTCAGCAGCGAGGCGACACCTGACAGCATGAAAACTGGTGTCAGAGCGACCTGAATGACATGGGCAACACTGTCGATGGGTTCGGGGGCCAGAAGGGCGTTGAGGCCAACGGGGTCGAGCGCCATGAAAATGGTATCCTGAAGTGAAGGCGTGAAAGCGGGACTGTGTGGGAGCCAACAGGTTTTACAGGGCTGGCAAAACTCTGCAACATGACAGCGCAAGGGGCGACTGGTTGTGCTCCCTGTGCCGAGTCATGCGGTCTGCCCTGAGGGGGGCACGGCACTGGCAGGCCAACAGCAAGGGCTAGTCTTAAAATGACGCAGGCTATAGCGGCAGGCAGAGGCGCTGTCCCTTGGGATTGGTGTTTTTGAGCGCCTCTCTGGCGCACCGCTACAGCTATGTTAAAACCTGATCCGCTCAGGCCCGCCAGACGATGGGCAAGGCGTATCATGTGTCATGTTTTCCGGTGAAAGATCTCGGTTTGGCTTTTATTCCCGGTGTCAGGCGTGCGGCCTGTCTGTTGGTTGCCTCGGCGCTGACCTGCCTCATCCGTCCATCGACAGGTCATGCCGAGACGGTATCCTTTGCAAGGCTGACCTGGACCGAAATCCAGTCCCGTATCCAGTCGGGAACAGACACGATCATCGTGCCCGTAGGGGGAACCGAGCAAAGCGGCCCTTATATTTCCGTCGGCAAGCACAATTTGCGGGCCGAAGTACAGGCGGAACGCATCGCCGCCCGACTGGGCCATACGCTTGTTGCGCCGGTCATTGCCTATGTCCCTGAAGGCGGAACTTCCCCCCGTACCTCTCATATGCGTTTTGCCGGGACGATCTCGATCCCGCCTGCTGTGTTTGAAGGATTGATCATGGGGGCGGGGGACAGCTTTCATGTTCAGGGCTTCCGGCGTGTCGTGTTTATTGCCGACCACGGCGGGTATTTGTCCTATCTCAAGGCGGCGGTGGACAAGCTGAACAATAAGTGGCGTGGTCAGGGCGAGGCCATCTACCTCGCAGCCTATTATGACAGTATCGGCACACGCTATGCCGAGATCCTGCGGCAAAAGGGATATGGCAAGGACTTGGGCAAACATGCGGATCTGAGCGATACGGCGCTCATGCTTGCTATCGATCCGACGATGGTGCGTGAGCAGGCGTTGCACAGTGCTGGGCTGCCAGACAGCGCACAGGGCGTTTATGGGGGCGACCCGCGCCCGGCGACTGTGGCGCTGGGGCAGATCGGAACAGCGATTCAGGTTCAGGCGGCGCTCGATGCACTCGGCGCGTCACGCTAGGCAGAACCGTTATCAAGGAGCATCTATGAAGTTTTCACATCACGCGTTCATCGTCTCGCTGGTTGGCCTGTCATTGGCCACCGCCCAGGCGACACGTGCGCAGGAAACCCCTGCAGCTCCGGCACAGGCGGCGTCCGCACCGGCTACAGCATCATCGGCGGCTTCGGGTGTAACCTCACAAGCCCCGGCTCCTGCCGCGACAACGCCGGCTGCCGCGCCTTCATCCAGCGTTACCCCGGCCAGCACGACGCCCTCTAGCACAACGCCCCCCAGCACAGCGCCGGTCGCCCCCGTCGTTCAGGTAACGCCCCCGGCCGCAACGAGCGCGGCCACCCCGGTTGCCGGTGCCGTGCAGACAATTCCCGGCATGCCTGCGGTCATCAATCCCAAAAACATTTATAGCGAGACGATTTCGGACAAGATCTCGCCGGCCATCAAGGATGATCTGGCGCGGGTTTATGTGCCCAATCTGCGTGGCAACAGCGTGTCGGTCATCGATCCCGCGACGTTCAAGGTGGTCGACACCTTCAAGGTGGGTCGCAGCCCGCAGCATGTGGTGCCCAGCTGGGATCTGCGGACATTGTGGGTCACCAATAACGCCGAGGGCAGCAATGATGGCAGCCTGACCCCGATCGATCCGCGTACGGGCAAGCCGGGCCCTGCTGTCACGGTGGACGACCCCTACAACATGTATTTCACCCCGGATGGCAAATACGCTATCGTGGTGGCGGAAGCGCATGAGCGTCTGGATTTCCGCGACCCGCATACCATGGCCCTTATCGGCTCGGTTGAGGCGCCGCAGTGCATGGGCATCAACCACGCCGACTTCTCGATCGATGGCCGTTATGCCATTTTCACCTGTGAATTCGGTGGCTATCTGGCCAAGATCGATACGGTCAACCGCAGCCTGATCGGGTATCTCAAGCTGTCGAAGGGTGGGATGCCGCAGGATATCCTGACTGCCCCGGACGGCCATAAGTTCTACATTGCCGATATGCATGCCGATGGTGTGTTCGTGGTCGACGGTGATAGCTTCAAGGAAACCGGCTTCATCCCGACTGGCCCCGGTACGCATGGCGAATACCCCAGCCGTGACGGCAAGTTCATGTATGTGGCCAATCGCGGTTCACACAGGATTCATGGTCCGCGTCACAGCCCTGGCAGCGTGTCAGTGATCGATTTCGCGACAGACAAGGTCGTCAAGACCTGGCCGATCCCCGGCGGTGGCAGCCCGGATATGGGCAATGTCAGCGCCGATGGAAAGCTCCTCTGGCTCTCCGGCCGTTTCGATGATGTGGCCTATGCCATCAACACCGAGACCGGCGATGTGAAGAAGATCCCCGTAGGGGCTGAACCGCATGGTCTGACCGTCTGGCCGCAGCCGGGCCGCTACAGCGTGGGTCACACCGGTATCCTGCGTTAAGTCTATGCCATCCGGGCGGCTTTCGGCCATGCCGCCCGGAACGGAAGGCCTGTCATTCTTCGACGGGTCATACGGCGCCACCCTCCCTTGCGCCCGAACACCGTGGATAAACGGTCAATCGTCCTATGGTAGCCTTTCGGCTCCGCCCAAGGCCATCTGTTCGAGGCAGGGTACGCTCTCACGTCACTTCCCGGCAGACGAGACAGCCGGGGGCGGGCCACAGGGATGTGACTGGACCCGGTCGGGCGATCGGGCCTTGCTTACGCAATTGTAACGATACGACCTCAGGAGTCCGACCCGATGCTGATTTCCGCCCCGACGGATTATCGCAAGGCTGCCAGACGCAAATTGCCGCCTTTCCTGTTCCACTACATTGATGGGGGGGCCTATGCAGAATATACGATGCGTCGGAACCAGGCGGATCTCTCCCATGTCGCCCTGAGGCAACGTGTGCTGCGCAATGTCTCGGGTCTGGACACATCGGTCTCACTGCTGGGGCAGAAATTTGCCATTCCCGCGGCCTTGGCGCCGGTCGGTCTGACAGGTATGTATGCGCGTCGCGGCGAGGTTCAGGCAGCCAGGGCTGCGGCGCGCAAGGGCATACCCTTCACGCTTTCCACAGTGTCTGTCTGCCCGATCGAAGAGGTGCAGAGCCAGAGCCCGGCCCCGATCTGGTTCCAGCTTTATGTGCTCAAGGATCGAGGCTTCATGCGCAATGTGCTGGAGCGCGCGCGTGACGCCGGGGTGACAACGCTGGTCTTCACGGTCGATATGCCGACACCGGGGGCACGATACCGCGATGTGCATTCGGGTATGTCCGGTCCCTATGCCGCAGCACGGCGCATTGCCCAGGCCGTGCTCCACCCTGAATGGGCTTGGAATGTCGGGGTCAGAGGCAAGCCTCATGATCTCGGCAATATATCGGCCTATCGTGGCAATCCGACAGGTCTCGAGGATTACATCGGCTGGCTGGCGCAGAACTTCGACCCGTCGATCAGCTGGAAGGATCTGGAATGGATCCGGACTTTCTGGAAAGGCCCGATGCTCATCAAGGGCATTCTCGACCCTGAGGATGCCCGTGACGCAGTGCGTTTTGGCGCAGACGGCATTGTGGTGTCCAACCATGGCGGCCGACAGCTCGATGGTGTCCTCTCAAGCTGTCGCGCCCTCTCGCCAATCGCCGATGCCGTGAAGGGTGAACTGGCTATTCTGGCTGATTCCGGTGTGCGTTCGGGGCTTGATATCGCCCGCATGGTCGCACTTGGCGCCGATGCCGTTTTGCTCGGACGCGCCTTTGTATATGCCCTTGCCGCAGACGGTCAGCGTGGTGTGGAGAAGCTGCTCGACCTGATGGAAAAGGAGTTGCGTGTGGCCATGACCCTTACCGGCGCCCGTTCCATCGATCAGATCACATCGGAAAGCCTTGTCAGGGCCCTTGGCTGATCTGTCTGCTCCTCCTGATTTTCTCATGAGCGCTCGGCAGGGAAAAGTGGAACCGGTGAGACTCTTCTCAGAGCGGTATCTGGAACTGGACCCAGTATCGGTCGCCGCGCGTGCTGTTCTGTACGCCCATCTCGTGCTGCCATTTGAGGGCGACGGCATAGGGTGGTTTGAAAAACCAGATCAGTTGTGGGCCCAGGCCATATTTGGCCAAGCGGTTGCCATTGCCGACACGCCGCCCGTTCTGCACGTCATTGGTGAATTGCGACGTCACGAAGCCGTTCAGTCCGAGGCGGAGCTGGGGCAGGGCGGGGGTGAGCATGTAATTTGCCCCGAAGTCGATATTGATCACATTGCCTGATTTGTAATCGGTGGCCCCGTTCTTGGCGTTTATCTGCAATTCACCCTCGGCTGAGACATCGAAGCGTTTTGTGGGCATCCAGGTCAGGGCGGCCTCCTGATTGAAGCCAAAGACATGGGTTGATTCACTGACGACATCGGTCTTGCTGAAGGAGCCAATGGGCAGAAATGCCCCTTCACCGAGATAGATATGCAGCTTGGGTGTGTGCCATGAGAGATAGAGCGGCGCGAGATAGAGCCAGTTGGCGCCGAAAGCCGTGCCGCCCTGTCCCCCCGCGCGCAGTGTCAGGCTGTTGATCGCTAGAATAGCGCTGCTCGAGATCGTGGCGCCCAGAAACTCGCCGTGCCAGCTATGGAACAGTCGGGCAGCATTGGCGATGGCGGTTGCCCTGAAGCCTGGCACAGCAGACTTCCGACTTGTGCTCGAATAGGCGCCGTTCGGATTGACCACAAAGTAATCCTGCCACAGCGTCTGGCCGGGCGCTGGTGTCAGGGCTGGGTAGATTGTCTGCACGCCCGAGGCCCAGTTGGTCTGGCCGCCTTCTGTCGCAACCGCTTGCGTCACGATGCCGGGACTGAAGGCGCTAATAGAGAACGCCCCAATGGCAAGCGTTCCGATGGAGAATGTCCTTCGGGCAAACGCCTTGAGGCAGAGCGTGAGGACCACGCCGGTTTTCAGGATCTGTTTCATCTCGCCCCCGCTTGAAATCGAGCGGGAATGTCAGCATGCCGGGCGCAGGCAACTCTTGTCTGCAAGAGAGCTTTCTCTTGTCCGGAGGCTCCGGATTGTTCCAAAGCGGAACAATAACGATACCGGAACATTTTGTGTCGTGTTAACCGGTGGGTTACGCTGTCAGATGACAGCATTGACGGAGGCAGAATGACATGCCGCTGGTATTGCAGAGCTATGATATTGCCGGTCTGCCGCCTCGGGCGGGGGTCGAGTTCTGGCACGATATCGTCTGCCGGTCTTTTGTGCCGCTCGAGTGCAAGCCGGAGCAGGCCGGGTTTCAGGGGGCCGTCACCCGTCTGGCGCTCGACAACTGCAGTGTCTCGACCGTGCGTTCCAGCGCACAGTCAGTATCGCGCACGCGCCGCCTGATCAGCGCATCAGAGGAGACCTATTATCTGCTGAGCCTCGGCGTCAGTGGCAGGGGGCAGGTATTGCAGGATGGCCGTGAGGCCATCGTCCTGCCGGGCACATTTGCGCTCTATCATACGAACCGCCCCTATACGCTGCGTTTCGACCGGGATTTCGAGCAGATCGTCTTCATGCTTCCTACCGATGCCCTGAATGCGCGCTTCGGTCATGCCGAGTATCTCACCGCGACCCTGATCGACGATTCCAACCCGCTGGCAGATCTGACCCGTCATTTCCTGACGGGGTTGATGGCCACGACGCGGCCCATGCCCGACATGCTCGTATCCAGGCTCACCGCCCAGGCCGCCGAACTGGTGGCGACCATGCTTATCGCCTCGGGCAATCGCTCAGGGGCGCCCACATCGCATCGCATGGCCATGGGGCTGCAGATACGCAATGCCATCGAGATGCGTCTGCGCGACCCTGATCTCGGGCGCAGGATGCTCGCTGAACAGTTTCGTATTTCCACGCGCTATCTCGATGACCTCTTTGCTGATGAGGGCATGGGGGTCGCGGAATATATCATGAAGCGTCGCCTCGAATGGGCGCGGGATGCGCTCTCTGACCCGAGCCGTGACCGGTACCAGATCGGCGAGATCGCGCGTATGAGCGGCTTTGTCAGTCAGGCCCATTTCAGTCGGGTTTTTTCTGCGGCTCATGGCTGTGCGCCGCGTGACTATCGCAATAACCGCCAGAACAGGCTCGCCTTGCCCATCTGAGGGTTCTGCGAGGGCGAAAAGAGGCAGGCATGTTTTGCTTCCCTCCCAGACAAGACAGAAATTCGTTCCGTCCTAAGATCGATCTCGTTCCGGGCATTTCCCGCCCGATCAGACATCAACGGATGGAGCAGGCAAGTGAGTCTCAAGCACCCCCGATACAAGGTCGCTGTCGTGCAGGCAGCCCCGGTCTTTCTTGATCTCGATGCCACCATCGACAAGACGATCGCCCTGATCAAGGAGGCTGCCGCCTCTGGCGCCGCGCTGATCGCTTTTCCCGAAACCTTCATCCCGGGCTATCCATGGCATATCTGGCTCGACAGCCCGGCCTGGTCGATCGGCAAGGGTTTCACCAGCCGCTATTTCGATAACTCGCTCGCTTATGACAGTCCCGAGGCCGACCGCCTGCGCAAGGCCGTCAGAGAGGCAGGCATCACGGCTGTGCTGGGGCTGTCGGAACGCTTTGAAGGCTCACTCTACATCGCCCAGTGGATCCTCGGGTCGGATGGCGAAACCATTGCCACCCGTCGCAAGCTGCGCGTGACCCATGTGGAGCGCACGGTCTATGGCGAAGGCGATGGCAGCGATCTTGCCGTTCACGACATTCCGGGGCTGGGGCGTGTCGGGGCGCTCTGCTGCTGGGAGCATATCCAGCCCCTCACGAAATACGCGATGTATGCCCAGAATGAGCAGGTCCATGTCGGCGCATGGCCGAGTTTTTCGCTCTATGAGCCTTTTGCATATGCCCTTAGTGCCGAAGTCAACAACGCCGCTTCGCGCGTTTACGCCGTTGAGGGCGGATGTTTCGTGCTCGCACCCTGTGCTGTCGTTTCCGAGGCAATGCTCGATGAATTATGCGATACGCCCGCCAAGCGCGAGCTTTTGCGCGCAGGTGGGGCGGCAGCGCGTATCTATGGGCCGGATGGCCGTGAACTGGTAGCCCCACTCGCGCCGGATGAAGAGGGGCTGCTCTATGCAGATATCGATCTTTCGGCCATTCCCGTGGCGAAGGCCTCGGCCGATCCGGTCGGGCATTACTCCCGCCCGGATGTGACACGCCTTCTCTTCAATCCAGCCAGAGCGCGACGTGTCGAATATGTCATGCTGGGGGAGACCAGTCCGGTCGATACGGCGTCGCTTGCCTTTCCGCTTGCCAGCGAGGGTTGAGCATGGAAAGCGCCATTGCCCCGCATCTCCGTTGTCCGCGTTTGCGGGAGCGACGGATCACGGATGATTTCCAGCCGCCTTTTCCTGCCTGGACGGCCCGTGGCGATCACGCTGCGCATGAGCGCGTCATGGGTTATTTCGGTGTGCAATGGCGCGTTGAGCCGGGTGGTAGCTCAGAAGCTGTCGATATTCCGATAACGGGACCGGCGGCGCAGGCTTTCAATGGTCTGAGGCGCCGCCTTGCCGAGGAAGGTGGTGCCTGCAACATCGAGAGCGCCAGTTTCGTCGATCAGGCAGGCTTCCATAATGCCGTGGTAATTGGTTACTGGCCGAGCGTGCAGGCGCACGACGCATGGTGGCGGCGCAATGCCGGGTGGTGGTGTCAGGACGCGCAGGGTGGCAGCACCGTCGGCATGTTTCGTGAGATCTACTTTCCGCGCAATACGCATCTCGAAACGCTCTTCAGTGCATCAGACCGCCTTGAGGGCATTGGGGTCATGCTGGGAAACCGGAGCAATGATACCATTCAGGAGCATGGGTATTGGGGCGGTATGCGCGACCGTCTGCCTGCCAGCCAGACAGAGGCACTTGTTGCCCAGGGCGCGCGCCGTCTGGTTGATATCGGGCCGGGCCGGCGCATGGTGCTCAGTCATGAGGGGGTCGCTCTCATACGATCCGGACAGGACTGGTCGGATGTCATGGGTGAGGAACATGCTCTCTATCACGACAGCATCGAGCCGACATTGCGTGCGGGTATGGCGTTCCTGCGTGATGAGGGGCTGGCAATTGGCTGTTACTTCAATCGCTACATGCGTGTCAGCGAAAAGGAGGGGGGCAAACCCTGTCGCAGCTTCGGCATGAGCGCCTGGCGCGATCTTGCGGCTCTGGAGTACTGGGCAGAGCATCATCCAACGCACAAGGCGATTTTTGGCGATTTTCTGCAGGTCGTGCAGGCGCTTGAGGGTCGACTGGCGTTACGTCTCTATCATGAAGTGGCTGTGCTTCAATCGGACGCCCAGATACTCGACTATCTGGGCTGTCATGATCAGACGGGCATGATGAACGGCCTCGCGTGAAAAGCGAGGCCATGAGCGCAGAGCAGATCAGGACGCCGGGAAGGTCTCCCCCACCATTTTCTCGCTCAGTGTCCAGAGTGCCTCGGCACGCTCGAGATCGACTGCATAGGCACGCACGCCGGGGATGGTGATTCCGAGCGGTTGGTCATCGGGTACAATCGCACTGATGCTGCAATCCTCGCCATATCGACCACCAATCTCCGACGGCGTCGCAACGGTCGCGGCCCAGACGGCGCTGGCTGCCCCCTGAGGAATGGTCTTGAAGCGGAAAGGCGGCCTGCCTGCCTCGGCTTCCTGCTGGTTGATGCCCTCTATCATGGCTTCAATCGCGCCTTCGGGCATATGGCGCACCAGTTCGGTGGCGATTCCGCCCGGATGCATGGCAACGGCCCGTATGCCGCGCGCCTTGTGTCGGGCATCCAGTGCAACCGCGAAGAGGATATTGGCTGTCTTGGATCGTCCGTAAGCGCCGAAGGGCGTATAGTCTGTTGTCAGGAACCCCGGATCCTCCAGATCGACATCGCTGTAGCGGTGCCCGGCAGAGGAAAGCATGACCACGCGTCCACCGGGCCTGACCAGCGGGATCAGTAGGTTTACCAGGACGAAATGACCCAGATGGTTCGTGCCAAACTGGGTTTCAAAACCGTCCTTCGTCACACCCTGCGGTGTGGCCATGACGCCAGCATTGGCAATGATCGCATCGAATGTCATGCCCTGCGCCAGCAGGCGTTTGGCGCAATCACGGACACTTGCCAGATCATCGAGCGCAAGTTCTTCGATCTGTAGGCGTGTCGGGTCGATGCTGGCAGTCGCCCTTGCTGCCTTGGCCAGATCACGGGCCGTGCCGATAACCTCGGCACCATGAGCCACCAAGGCGCGGGCAGTCTCGACCCCGAGACCGGCAGAAACACCGGTGACGAGATAGCGTTTCCCGGCCAGGGAGAGACCGGCAAGCACATCATCGGTGGTGGATTGCGCATTGAACTTGGTGTCCGGCGTCGTTGCCGGTGTAGCGGGAGAAGAAGTGAGAGCAGACATGAACAGCCTCGCAGGGCATAAGGCGCACACATCTTGCCGGCCGACAGGACGCGCGCTAAACGGAAGTATACTCCGCTTTACATATACGGAATCAAATTCCGTTTAACAAGGGGACAATGATCATGGGCGAGACGCCGCGCCAAAGGCGCCCCCGCGCCGATGGGCAGCGGAGCCGTCAGGCTTTGATGGCCGCGGCACGCCAGGCCTTCATGACCGGTGAGACCGATATACGCATGGACGAAATCGCAGCCCGTGCGGGTGTGGGTGTCGGCACGCTCTATCGTCACTTCGCCGATCGTTCTGCCCTGATCGAGGCTGTTTATGCAGACGAGCGTGACCAGTTGCTCAGTGCAGCCGATACGCTTCGTGCGGCTCATCCCCCGCTTGAGGCCTTGCGGGCATGGATGCGGCTTTTTGTCGGCTATGCTGCCACGAAGCAGGCCATGACGCCCGTCTTCAATACGCTCTCCGGTGGTTCATCGGCACTTTACGCCCGCACGGGCGGTCCCATTGTCGAAACCATGCAGAAACTCGCTGCCGCCTGTGTCGCGCAGGGGGATCTGCGCGACGACGTGGACCCGACGGACATGCTACGCGCGGTTTATGGTGTCTGCACGATTGCGGGCGACCGTCCGGAACAGGCTGTCCAGTTCATTGATATCATTCTGAGCGGTGCCAGACCGGACGCAACCCAGCCGAAGCTTTCCTGAGGGCCGAGGAATGCTGTCCGGCTGGGCACCAGCCTATTTCATCGGGAAACCAAGCGCCTTGAGAGAGGCAAGTAGGGTATCGCGGCCATGCAGGCCTTCACGTGAAACGATGCGTTTGACCATGGTCTCGGACCAGAGGCGGGGCGGCAGTGACTGTTCCTGCTGGAAGGCGTTGTCAGCCGCATCGAAGCTGGCGATGGCTTCAGCTTCCTGCGTGGTGTCGTAACGGTCTCGATGCAGCACGGCGCGTTGGGGCAGGCGCGGTTTGATGCTGGCGGGGCGTGCCTCATCTTCATAGCCCACGCACAGGCCAAAAAGTCCGACGCAGCCCTTTGGCAGGTCGAGCTCCTTTGCGACCTCAAGCGGATGATTGCGCAACCCACCGATATAGACAGTTCCAAGACCTGCTGCTTCGAGGGCGGCCACGGCATTCTGCGCGGCGAGAGCCACGTCGATGGCCGCTATAAGGAAGGATTCGGTATAGTCGAGTGCCTCGGCAGGCTGGCCTGCCTGTGTGGCGAGGCGTTCCAGACGTGAGATGTCAGCCAGCCAGACCAGAAAGAGCGGCGCGGCGGCGATATGCGCCTGATTGCCGCAGAGTCGGGCGAAAACCTCGCGTCGCTCAGGCGACTCAATGGCGATAACGCTCCAGCACTGAAGGTTGCTCGACGTTGCGGCGGATTGGGCGGCCGCGATGGCGGCTTCAAGTGTGCCCTCTGGCAGGGCATCGGGCCGATAGGCTCTGACCGAGCGATGGGAGAGAAGGCTGTCGAGAACGGCGCTCTGGCAGATGGGGGCCGCGTTTTGCGACGTCTTGAGTGATGCGGGGAGGGGCGAGCGGTAACGCTGCTGCCAGAGCGAGGAGAGGCGATCGGTCATGACGAGGCTCCATCAGAACGGGGCCTGCCATGACCGCCAGAGCGTATCGGGGGGACAATGCGTCCCCCACGGGTCATACGCGTCGACTGTCTGGCCTTGGGCTGGCCCTCAGGCCGGGTAGGTTAAAAGCGAATGGAGGGGGGCGTCCAGCTTCTCACGGCCGCCCAGACCGTCAAGCTCGACCAGAACCGATGTGCCCACAACCTCGGCCCCGACATTCTTCAGCAGGCGGATCGAGGCAGCAAGCGTGCCACCCGTGGCGAGAAGATCGTCTAGCACAACAACGCGCTGACCGGGCTTGATCGCGTCTTCCTGGATATGCAGCTCGTCCTGGCCATATTCCAGGCCGTATTTCAGTGAAATTGTCTTGCCCGGCAGCTTGCCTGGCTTGCGTAGCATGATGAAACCACAGCCAAGGCGCATGGCAACGGGCGCCGCCGTGAGGAAGCCGCGGCTTTCGATGCCGGCCAGCAGATCGGGCTGCCACGGTGCGATGGCGCGGGCCAGACGGGCTGTCGCGATCTGCCAGGCATCGGCGTTACGGATCAGGGTGGAGATATCGTAAAACAGGATACCGGGCTTGGGGAAATCCGGGATCTCGCGAATATACTTCTTGAGGTCGAGTTCGGGCTGATCGCCATGAATCGGTGTCTGGGTCATGTTCCTGCTGCTCTTCCCTGCTTTACAAGATCATCAAAAGGCGCGGCATCTAGCCGGTTCGGGTCTCGAAAGTAAATGTCAGACTGCGCGAGCCGTGGCCTTTTCAATGGCCTCAAGCAGGGCAGCCCGCCGGAAAGGCTTGGGCAGGATCACCGCGCCAGGCACCAGATCATCACGGGCAGTATCATCATCGAAATCTCCAGAGATCAGGATGACGGGTAGTGCGGGCTGAGCCTTACGCAGATGCAGGGAAAGCGCATCGCCCCCCATGTCACCGGGCAGATTGAGATCTGTAATGATCAGGCCAGGGGCATCAGAGCCCGCAAGCGCAATGGCTTGCTGGGCTGAGCCAGCCCGCAGGACAGTCTTGCCAAGGGTGGAGAGGATCGTCTCGACGATCAGGGCGACAGAATCGTCATCCTCGACAAGAAGGACAGGCGAATCGGACATGCGATAACTCTCCACCGTTGGACCAGACGATTATTTTGCTGACGATACCGTCTTGTGGCCGTGGGGGCGCAATATGGCAAATACACCCATCATCAACCCGGCAAAAAGCATGAGCGCGGCCATGGGCATCGGGCTGTTGGCAGGCAGAAGGCCGATGGCCGTGCTGGCCAGCGATCCCAGCGCATATTGCATGGTGCCGGCAAATGCCGAGGCGCTCCCGGCAAACTGCGACTGGTTGCTGAGCGCGCCAACCATCGCATTGGGGCCGATAATGCCTGTCATGCCCAGCGTGATCATCATGCAGCCCACGATGGGGATGAGCATGACAGGGCGGATATGATGTGTTGGGCCGGGATATTGCTCGGCCAGCATCACCACGACCAGCAATGCGATGGCCCCCAGAATCGAAATGGCCAGCGCCCAGCCCAGCATGGCCGATGAGCTGACACGGCCGACCAGAGCGCCGTTGATCTGTGACGACCCGATCATGCAGACCGCAAACAGGCCGAACAACATGCCGTAATGGGCGGGCGTAAAACCAAAGATATGCTCGAATACGGTCGGCGCGGCTGTGAGATAGGTAAAGGAGAGGAAGCCGCAGAAGCCCCAGACCAGGGCATTGGTGATGAAGCAGCGCTCACGGGCGATGGAAAGATAACGATGCAGCAGGGAGAGGGGGCGCAGCTCGCGCCGGCTTTCAGGCGGCAGCGTCTCGGGAAAGGCGCGCAGCAGCAGCAGGACGCACAGGCCGCCATAGACAGCCGAGACCCAGAAAATGGCCCGCCAGCTGATATAGTCGAGCGCGATGCCACCCAGCATCGGGGCCAGAATGGGCACGATTCCCTGTATCAGAATGAGCTTCGACATGAGCTTTGCGGCTTCGTTTCCCGTAGAAACATCACGCACGCAGGCACTCGGGATCACGATACTGGCCGACGCGGCGATGGCCGCAATGAGCCGGAAGAAGCACATGGCGCTCATGGTGGTCGCCATGGCGCAGCCGACACTGCCCGCCGTGTAGACGATCATGCCAAGCAGCATCGGGATGCGCCGTCCGAAGCGATCTGCAAGCGGCCCCATGCTGATCTGCCCGATGGCAAGCCCCACCATCCACGCTGAGAGCGTCATGCCAGCGCTTCCTGCGGGGGAATGCAGTGACTTCTCCAGCGCAGGGAAGGCAGGCAGGTAGATATCGGTCGAGACCGGCCCCACCGCGGTCAGAAACCCGAGCAGCAGGGGCAGCCAGCTGGGCATGACAACAGGCGGCTGAGTTGAGTCGGTCTGACGCCCCGATGTTGGGGTAACAGAAAGAGAGATCCCGTCGGGAGAGGCCATGAGGCGCTCCTGCTGGATAAAGGACTGTGAGATAAGGACGAATGCCCCGTTTCGGCCGGGCGTCACGCTCATCAAGCGCAACAGGGAGAAGGCGGTTATAAGAAGGCAGTTTTCTGGCCAGTCTCTGGCGATGAGGTGTCAGATATCGCAGCCCGGCCGTTTTTCAATGATTTTTTTGACCTGCCGCAAATATCACCCACGAAAATTCCCTCTCCAGAGTCAATTTTGAGCGCGAAGCAGGGGCATATCACGCAGGCTGATCGGGGGCGGCCTTGTCTGCCAACTGGGCGAGCGCGCTACCCTCTCGACGCGCTCTGGCGAGCAGGAACCAGGCCAGGAAGGATGATCCGGCAAAAAGCAGCAATCCGAGACCGATCTGGATATTCTGCCCAAGCTGCGCCCCGGCACCGATCAGGACGAAAACCAGATTCTGGGGGATGGCGCCCAGCAGCGTGGCCCAGCCGAAAGCGGCCAGCGGTACACCATAGAGTCCAGCCGCTGCCGTAACCATGATGGCAGATCCCACGGGCAGGAGCCGCAAGGTCAGCACAGCCTGAAAAGGCGAGTTCGCCAGAACATGCCCGATAAGCTGCAGCCTCCCCCTGAATCGCGCCTGCCAGCGCTCACGCGTTTGGGGTGAGGCCAGACGGCGCATCCATATAAAGCCGAGCAGGGCACCCGTGAGCGAGGCAATGGTGGACAGGGCAAAGCCGATGACCGCGCCGAATACCAGCCCGGCCGCGAGACAAAGCGCCTGACGCGGCAGCCCGAACAGGCTGTAGGGGATACCGATCAGCAGAAACAGCACCGGTGCGGCGGGATTGTCCTTCCAGCTTTCGATCAGGGTCAGCGCAGAGCGTGTCACCTGAAATTCGCGTGCGATCACAAGCAGCCCCACCAGAACGATAATCGTGAGTGCGGGCTTCCAGAGGTTTCTGGGCGGCACGCGGTCGGCGGGGCGGAAAGCAGGCAGGGCAAGGCTCCATCGCAGGATATGCGGAGCGATTAGCAGCCCATGAACGCTTTAGGAAGCACGCTATGATGCAGATGGGTAACAGTGCGTGACGATTCTGTCATGACTGCGCAATTGTCACGCGGCTTTCGTTGCTGTTGCTCAACGTAACTGGTAGCCGGGAAGTAGGTTTCTGTCCGATATCGTAACGATATTGTTGATGTCGAGTAGAGCCAGTCCTTTTTGTCCAGTGCCGAGGGAAACGCCACTCTATGTCGTCCAGTTTCACGCATCGTTGTCTTATGATGCTTCTTGCAGGCACAGCCCTTGCAGGCAGCGTCCAGGTATCGACCGCCGCGCCGACCCGTAACAAGCACCATGCGTCCACACACCGGACGACAAAAGCCAGGCCCGTGGCAGCCTCGTCTGTTACAACGGCACCGGCCGCAGGTACTGTTGCCCCTGCCATGCGCCCGGCGCCTCAGCCGGTCATGGCCCGCTCGCAGCCTGAAGAAATTGCAGTCACCGGCCGTAGCAGCCGTAGCCGTCAGCCGGGTGCTGGCCTGCTGCGCGTCGAGACGGCCCCCAAGGCTGTCCAGACCATTACGCATGACTTCATCGCCAAGCTGGCGCCAAGCGTGAACCTGCAGCAGGTCATCGCCATGATGCCCGCCGCGAACGTCACCCAGGCCGATCCTTTCGGTCTCTATACGGGTCAGACCAACGTACGTGGCTTCGACACTACGGAAATCGGCTGGCTGCTCGATGGCGCGCCGCTGAACGATATCGGTGGTGGCCAGTTTTACGCCAACGAAGTGCTCGAATCCGAAAACCTCGAGAGCGTCTCGATGCAGCCGGGCTCGGTCAATCTCGATACCCCGGTGCTGAGCGCCTCGGCTGGTATGACGACCATGACCATGAGCAACCCCACACATCGCTTCGGCGGGGTGATGGATGTGTCTTTCGGCTCGTTCGACACGTTCCGTCAGTTCATTCGCCTGAACTCCGGCGATATCGGCAATAGCGGCGTACGCGCCATGTTTGCGTTCAGCCACACCAAGGGCAACACGTGGCGTGGCCCCGGCCAGGCCGAAAAGTACCACTACGATTTCAAGATGGTGAAGGACTTCCGCAACGGAAGCCATACCGGTCTGACCGTAGCCTATAACGACCAGACCAACGATTTCTATCTGGCCCCGAATCTGAGCCAGTGGCGCACGACCGGTTATTCAACCAACTACGCCACGGATTATGCAGGTCCGACCGCAGCGGGTGCGAATTATTACAAGCTGCACGTCAACCCGTTCGAGAACGTGGTTGCAGCCCTGCCGACCCATATCGTCATCACGCCCAAGCTGACTCTCGAGGATTCACTGTATTTCTGGCACGGCATCGGTAATGGCACGGGTGCCTCGGTCATCAATGCCTCCAGCTATATGGGCAACCAGGCCGTCAAGCTTGATCTCGGTGGTGCCAAGAGCGTTCTGGCACTGGCGCCGTCGAACCAGGAGCAGTTCCGCACCGGCAATACCATCTCGCTGCATTACAAGCCCGATCATCACCACGATATCTCGCTGGGCTGGTGGTATGAGTACGCCAATCTCTACCAGTACTCGCCCTATGGCATCGTGAACCAGTCGACCGGTGAGGCGAACAACATCTGGGGCACCACAGACGTCATCAAGACGACCACAGGCCAGCCTTTCCGCGCCCGTGACTTCCTGTCGCTCACGCAGGTTAACATGATCTTCATCGGCGACACGATGAAGTACTTCAATGACCGCCTGAACATCCAGATCGGCTTCAAGGAAGCGATGGTCACCCGTCGTATGTACAACTACACGCCGGGCACGCAGTACAACCGCAACCTGCATACGCCTGAGCCGCTGCCGCAGATCGGCATCGCCTGGAACTTCAACAAGGAGCACCAGATCTACGTGTCGGGCAGCACCAACTTCAAGGCGCCGTCCAACACCTCGCTGGTCGATTACTACAACACGGCAGGCGCGCAGACCCAGAAGGGTGGGGCCTCCAAGCCGGAATACACCATCCAGGAAGAACTCGGTTACCGCTATAACGGTGAGCTGATCGTCGGCTCGATCTCGTTCTTCAACTATAACCTGACCAACCGTCAGCAGACCCTCAACTACTATGACGGGACGGCAGGCGCGAGCTACAGCCAGACGGTCAACGCTGGTGGCCAGACTACGCGTGGCGTCGATATCCAGATCGCCACACGCGCCTGGCACCATATCCGCCCCTATGCGACGTTCGAATATCTGCACTCGACGATCGACAACAACATTCGCGTAGGCCGTGACTTGCTGCCGACGGCTGGCAAGATTGCCATTCGTTCGCCGTCCAAGCAGGCCAAGTTCGGCCTCGATTATGACGATGGCAGCTTCTGGTTCTCGGGTCAGGTCATCTATGTCGGCAAGCAATATGCCAGCTTCATGAATGACAGCTCGATCCCGCAATATGTCACCAACCAGGTGGGTATCGGCTATCGCTTCAAGAACAAGGGTTTCATGAAGTCACCGCAGATCCAGCTGAACATGACCAACCTCACGGGCGCCAAGTTCCGCAACGGTGTGTATGGCTTCACCACCAACCTGAACCCGACCAAGGGTGTGTATGGCACCATGATCGCTTCAGGTGGTCAGCCGTCCTACTACCTCAACCCGCCGTTCTCGGCGATGGTCACGCTCTCCACCGGGTTCTGATCATTCAGCAAGGGCCGCTACCGTCCAGCCAAAATGGCTGGCGGTCGGTTCGGGGGTGATCTCGCATTGCAGCCCCCTGCGGCCTGCATTCACGAAGATCGTTTCCTGCTCAAGCGCGTGTCGGTCCAGAAGGATCGGCACGCGTTTTTTTTGTCCGAAGGGGCTGATGCCGCCAGTCTTGTAGGCCGTCAGGCGCTCGGCATCGGGCGGGGCCATCATGGCGGCCGATTTGCCGCCCAACGCGGCCGCAACAGCCTTGAGATGCAGCTTATGGTCCGAGCGGATAACCGCGCAGGCGGGTTTGTCCTTGTCTACCCAGACCATCAATGTCTTGAAAACGCGCTCCGGTGCGACACCGAGTGACTCTGCTGCCTGCAGGCCCTTGCGACTGGCATCGGGGTCGTAGTCATGGCTGTGCAGCGTGTAGGCAATACCCTCTTTTTCCAGAAGGGCGAGGCCAGGTGTCTGGCCAGAGGCGGGTTTCATCAGATCGTCTCCCGAGGGTGGGTGTCAGGCGACCATCAGAAAACCGGACCCTCATTCTGTCAAACCGGCCTCAGCCCTGCTCCACC